>NZ_JBICSP010000003.1:0-527929 GCF_043197135.1 Actinoplanes sp. NPDC049265
TGACGGGCGCTCAACGGCGCAGTAGCCCTGTCGCCAGTCGGGATGCCCCGGACCGCCAAGCCTCGCTAACACTCCCGCAAGCCCTCAAACCAAAACAGGGGGCAGCAACGATGGGCGATGACTCAACAGCCCAGATGCCATCCGACCCTCACGGGCCGGACAACATCAAGGGTCCACCAATGAGCGACGGTCAGCACCACCCACCCCGCCGCGACATCCTGCTTTTGATCTGGGTCACTGCTCCGGGGCATAAGCGCTGGATAGGCTCTGGGGATGGACGCTTGGGTTGGGCATGAGGTGCCGTCGTTGCCGGGGACGCCGCCTGCGTTGCGGCTCTACGACTCGGCGCGGCGCGACGTGTTTCCGAGCGAGCCGGCCGACGCCGCGACCATGTACGTCTGTGGCATCACGCCCTACGACGCGACCCACCTCGGGCACGCCGCCACGATGATCACCTTTGACCTGGTGCAGCGGCTGTGGCGCGACGCCGGGCGCTCGGTGACCTACGTGCAGAACGTCACCGACATCGACGATCCGCTGCTGGAACGGGCGACCCGCGACGGCGAGGACTGGATCGTGCTGGCGATGCGCGAGACGGCGCTGTTCCGCGAGGACATGGAGGCGCTGCGGATCATCCCGCCGGCCCACTACGTCGGCGCGGTCGAGTCGATCCCCGACATCGCCGCCCACGTCCGCGAGCTGCTCGCCGCCGACGCCGCTTACACCCTTCCCGACGGTACGGGCGACGTGTACTTCAAGGTGGCGGCGGCCCCGTCCTTCGGCTACGAGTCGCATCTGAGCCGCGACGAGATGCGCCGGCTGTCGGCCGAGCGCGGCGGCGACCCCGATCGCGACGGCAAGCTCGACCCGCTCGACCCGCTGCTGTGGCGCGGCGCCCGCGACGGCGAACCGGCCTGGGACGGCGGCGACCTCGGCCCCGGGCGGCCCGGCTGGCACATCGAATGCGCCACGATCGCGCTCGGCCTGCTCGGCTCCACCATCGACGTGCAGGGCGGCGGCAACGACCTGCTCTACCCGCACCACGAGTGCTCGGCCGCGCACGCCGAGACGCTGACCGGGTCGCGGCCGTTCGCCCGGCACTTCGTGCACGCCGGCATGATCGGCCTGGACGGCGAGAAGATGTCCAAGTCCAAGGGCAACCTGGTCTTCGTCTCCCGGCTGCGCGGCGACGGCGTCGACCCGATGGCGCTGCGGCTGGGGCTGCTGTCCGGGCACTACCGCTCGGACCGCGAGTGGACCGACGACGTCCTCAAGACCGGTCAGGAGCGGCTGGCGCGGTGGCGCACGGCCGCGTCGGCGACCGCCGGGCCGTCGGGCGCGGGGCTGCTGGCGGCGGTACGCGAGGCGCTGACCAACGACCTCGACGCTCCCGCCGCGCTGGCCCTCGTGGACGCCTGGGCCGAGGCGGCCGTGATCGGCGCCGGCGACGACCCGTCCGCGCCCGCCCTGATCGCCCAGACCGTCGACGCCCTGCTCGGCGTCCGTCTCTAGGCCAGGGCGAAACCCGGGTCGGGGTCGGGGTCCGGGGTGGGCGCGGGGATGCGATAGTCCTCGGTCAGCGTGGTCATCGGCCCCGGCCAGGTCGCCTGGGCCACCTCGATCGGCTTGCGGGTCTCGTCGAACGCCACGTGCAGCAGGTGCAGCACCGGCGTGTCCGGGCGGATCTGCAGGATCTCGGCCTCCTCGCGGCTCGGCTGGCGGGCGCTGATCGTGTCCGTCGCCGAGGCGTAGCGGCGGGCCAGCGCCTCCTCCGCCTCCTGGTAGAGCGGCCGCCCGAACGCCTCGCGCCGTTCCAGCGACGTGCCGGTGGCGTCCTTGAGACGGAACCAGGAGGCGCCGACCTCGACCGTGGCGTCGTCGGTGCGTACCACGTGCCGGCGGACCAGCATGTCGGTGCCGTCGCGGATCCCGAACGCGTCCGCCACCTCCGGGGGAGCGGGCTCCCGGCCGACCGCCACCAGCTGCTGGCGGTAGCGGGCGGCGAGGTCGGCGTGGTAACCGCGATGGGCGCCGTAGCGGCCGCGGGCCAGCCGGTTGAGGCGGCGGCGGGTGCCGCGGACGTACGTGCCCGAGCCCGGCTTGGTGATCAGGATGCCCTCGACCCGCAGCTGGTCGACGGTCCGCTGCACTGTCTGCTTAGCCACGCCGAACATCTCGGCCATGGCCGGGATCGAGGGCAGGCGTTCGCCCGGCTGCCAGTCACCGCGGCGGATGCGTTCCTTGAGCTGCGCCGCGATCTGCCGATGGGGAAACTCGGCGGCGCCCGGGTTGATCGTCATCGCGTACCTCCAGACCCTAGGTTCCTAGGATGCATCAGCGACTGTGCCCGGCCCGGCAGCGACACGCCCGGGCGCGTCTGGGAAGCTCTCCGGCGTGGGAGCCTTGCGCTTGATTCTTCTGTACGTGCACCTGATCGGATTCGCGCTGCTGCTGGGTGGCCTGGTCACGCAGTACCTGAGCGGCACCGTGCGGATCAACAAGGCGGTGCTCTGGGGCTCGATCGTGCAGCTCCTGAGCGGCATCGGCCTGGCCGCACCGCTGCGCGGGGGCGGTGACCACGAGCCCGACCCCATCAAGCTGGTCGTCAAGCTGGTGATCGCTCTGATGATCTTCGTGATGGTGTTCGTGCCCCGCAAACGGGAGACGGTCGCCAAGGGTCACTTCTTCGCCATCGTCGGCCTGACCCTGGCCAACGCGGCGGTCGCGGTCTTCTGGCGCTGAATCCCGCTTGCCCCTCCGCGGGCGCGGGCGCGATTGTCTATCGCATGCTGCTTCCGGAAGTCCTCGCCTATTACGAGCGCGGCGGCGAGACCGTCCGCCTGTCGGCCGGTGTCGGGCGTCTCGAGTTCCTGCGTACCTGGGACATCCTGACCCGGATCCTGCCGCCGCCACCCGCGGTGATCGTCGACGTCGGCGGGGCCACCGGTGTGTACGCGGGCCCGCTCGCGCACGCCGGCTACCAGGTGACAGTGGTCGACCCGGTGCCGTCGCACGTCTCCGCGTCGGCGGCTCGGCCCGGCGTGACGGCCGTGCTGGGTGACGCCCGCGCGCTGCCGTTCGATCCCGCGTCGGCCGACGCCGTCCTGCTGATGGGCCCGCTCTACCACCTGCTCGACCCGGCCGTCCGGGCCTTGGCGTGGCGGGAGGCCGTGCGGGTCGCGCGCCCGGGTGGTGTGGTGGCCGGGGCGACGATCGCCCGGCACGCGCCGCTGCTCGACATCGTGTCGCGTGGCCTGTTCGGCGAGGCCGAGACCCGGGAGATCACGCTGGCCGACGTCGCGCACGGCCGGCACGTCAGCCCGCCCGGCCGCCCGTTCTTCACCACGGCCTACTTCCACGCCCCCGGGGAGCCGGCCGCGGAGGCGTCGGCGGCCGGCCTGACCAGGGTACGGACGCTCGCGGTGGAAGGTCCGGTCTGGCCCATGACCGACCGGGTGACCGAGCTGCTGGCCGACCCGGTGACGTCGGCCGAGCTCCTGGCCGCCCTCCGTGGCGTGGAGGAGGAGCCGTCCCTGCTGGGCGCGTCCAGCCACCTGTTGACATTTGGCACGCCCGCGTCGGCTGTATCGCAATCTGCGGTATAGCAAGTACGTCCGCTTGGCCGCATACTGAGTGCACCGTCACGAATAGGGGTCCGTGGACGAAGGAAGCGGCGCCCAGCTGCCACTGAGCGCCGCCTCGGGCATCCGACCCCGGAGAGGGGAAGGGATGTGCCCACTCAAATCCCATCCTTCTCCTCCTTTCCGGGTCGATGCAAGACCCGTCGGGAAGGAGGTGAAGCAGATGACCGTCTACTACCGAAGCCGCCGCGTGGTGATCACGGAAAAGCTGGTCAAGGTCAGGATCGACCGTGGCTGGCAGCTCTGGGTCATCGCCGAGCTCAACGGCTTCTCCGTGGTCCACGACGATCCGCCGTGGACCACGGGAATGTGGGCGCTGGGCTCGTCCGCCATCGTCGTCGGCCTGCTGGCCACCCAGCTCGGCGGCTGGGCGTTGCCGCTGGCCCTGGTGGTCTTCGCACTGGCGACCGCCGTCGCGATCATCGAGCGCCGGCGCGCCCGGGCCAGCTCGTGCTCCCAGCTCCAGGCCGGCTACAAGGGCACCGGTGTGGTCGTGTTCGAGCTGCCTCGGCCGGAGTTCGACGCGGCCTGCCGAGGCTTGATCCGAGCCATCGAACGAAACGAAGACGCGAAGTCTTAACCATCCCCGACCGATCG
This sequence comes from Actinoplanes sp. NPDC049265, assembly GCF_043197135.1. Lineage (NCBI taxonomy): Bacteria > Bacillati > Actinomycetota > Actinomycetes > Micromonosporales > Micromonosporaceae > Actinoplanes > Actinoplanes sp. NPDC049265. The sequence continues at coordinate 4,239 of NZ_JBICSP010000003.1, forward strand.
AGCCTGCCACGGTGGTGTACCTTCCGTGTCTGCGGTATAGCTGATAGAGGTACAGCAGGCTCACTGACAGTTATTGAGCGTTGTGGAGGCACAGAGCCGTGTCCGGGCGGGCCGAACACCCAGCCGTCAGCCGATGGCGAGTCCGGCACGCCCTACGGCACGCGCGCGACGCCAAGGGTCTGACCCAGACCGAGGTCGCCACCGCGATGGAGTGGTCGCTCTCCAAGGTGCAGCGCATCGAGCTGGGCGAGGTCAACATTGCTTCGACGGACTTGCGATCCGTCCTGGAACTGCTCGACATCACCGACCCGGACACGGTCAGCGGCCTGCTCGATGAGGCCCGGGTTTCGCGGCGTGAACGGTACGTGGTCGACGCCGACCTGCGTGAGCACCTGACGCCATCCACCCTGCAGATGCTGCAGTTCGCCGCGGTCGCTGACGCGGCACAGTGGTTTCTGACCTACGTGATTCCAGGCTTCCTTCAGACGCCCGCATACACCGAGGCAGTTCTGCGGTTCCTCGAACCGCGGATCGCGGACGACAAGCTCAAGGCTCACCTGGACTCGCGGGCTCAGTGGCGCCGGGACACTACCGACTCGGGAGATCCCCCCGAGCTTGAAGTTGTCATCTACGAGCCGTTGCTGATGATGAACGTGGGTGGCGCCGAGATCATGGCGGAGCAGCTTCGTGAGCTGGTCGTGTCCGCGCGCCGTGGCAATCTCAAGCTGCGCGTGCTCCCGATGGAATCGGGTCTGATGACCGGATTCGGCTCCTTCGGCCTGCTGCGGCTCGATCGAGGCCTCTATTCGGGCGAGGTGCTCTACCGTGAGTTGGCGGAGACCGATAGCCTGGTCGACGATCTTGAGGTGTTGGAACTACACCGCGACGTGTTCGTTAGGACCTGGGCAAGCTCTCTGCCCGAGGAGAAGTCGGTCAAACGGATCATCGCCGAGGCCGCCGCTCTTGATGCACAGTGAGGAACGAGATTAAGTTGCAAACCACAACGAAGTGGACAAAGAGCACCTATTGCTCAAGTGGGGGATGTGTCGAAGTAGCGGCAGGGCCGGACTTCGTCGCCATGCGTGATGGCAAGCGTCCAGAAGACGGGGTGTTGCAGCTGTCACGCAGTGACTGGCGTGGATTCCTCGAGGCCATCCAGGCGGGCGACTTCACTCGCTGAAGTAGTCCCCTCGCGCGCGTCGGCCCTGGTGCCGGCGCGCTTTTCCGTCTCCTGAGTATTCGTTAAGGAGGCTAGGTCAAGTACTCTGACCACGAAGCGAGGGGGAGGTTCCCATGGCGGCATCCGAGAACCTGAAGTGGGAACGGAGCAGCTTCTGCGCGAACGGAACTTGCGCCGAGGTCGCTTCCGACGGCGAGTTCGTCTATCTCCGGAACAGCCAGGAACCCGGCACGGTGATCAAGCTGGACCGTGCGGAGTGGGCCGCGTTCCGGGCCGCCATCGTCGACGGCCAGTTCTGAAACGGTCCTACCAGGAGCCAGCGGTGGGGCCGGCTGAACCGCCGCGGCGGCGCAGGTATTTTTCGAACTCGCTGGCGATCTCGTCGCCGGTCAGCGGTTTGATGCCCGCATCACCGACGCGTTCCTCCAGCTCGCGGACGTATTCGCCCAGTTCGGCGTCCTGTTCGGCGGCCGCTCGGACGCGCTTCTCCCACTCGTCCGCCTCCTCGGCCATCTCGGCCATCGGCACCGGCAGGTCGAGGACGTCCTCGAGGCGGTGCAGCAGGGCCAGCGTCCCCTTGGGACAGGGCGGATTGTTGGCGTAGTGCGGCACATGCACCCAGAACGACAGCGCGTCGACCTCGGCTCGGCCGCAAGCCTCCTGGAGGACGCCGACGATGCCGGTCGGGCCGTCGTAGCGGGTGGGGGCCACCTGGTATTTCGTGGCGATGTCGGGGCGGGACGCCGAGCCGCTGATCGGCAGCGGACGCGTATAGGGGACGTCGGCCAGCAGGGCACCGAGCAGGACGATGCGTTCGACCTCGAGGCTGTGGCAGATCTCCAGGACCTGCTCGCAGAAGGTGCGCCACCTCATGCTCGGCTCAATGCCCCGGATCAGGACAACGTCACGGTCGGCCCCGGGCGGGCTGGCCTGCATGAACCTGGTTGTCGGCCACTCGATCGAGCGGGTCTCGCCCTCGGTCATGGTGACCGTGGGCCGGCTCACCTGAAAGTCGTAGAACTCCTCGGGATCGATGCTCGCGATCTCGCGCGCCTCCCACACCTGCTCGAGATGCTCGACGGCCGCGGTGGACGCGTCGGCAGCGTCGTTCCAGCCCTCGAACGCCGCGATCGCCACCGGGGACCGCAGCACGGGCAGGCCGTCGAACTCGCTCACGGTCTCCACCTTCCGCCGTACGTACCCTCAGAGCCTACGTGCCCCGCCGGAAGCGCACCCGGCGGCCGCGCCGTCGGCCGCCGAGCCCGCACGGCGAGAGCCCCATCACAGAGGTAGCCCAGAGCGGTGTGCGAGTCGGCACCGGGGCTCCGCCCCCAATAATCTGACAAGGTGCCGAACACAGACCTCCTCTCCGCGCTGTCCCGCCGTGTCCTCGTGGCCGACGGGGCGATGGGCACGATGCTGCAGGCCGCGAACCTGAGCGTGGAGGAGGACTTCCAGGGGCTCGAGGGCTGCAACGAGATCCTCAACGTCACCCGGCCGGACGTCATCGCCGGTGTGCACGAGGCTTATCTGGCCGCCGGCGCCGACTGCGTCGAGACCAACACCTTCGGGGCGAACGCCAGCAATCTCGGCGACTACGACATCCACGACCGGATCCGCGAGCTGGCGGAGGCGGGCGCGCGGATCGCGCGGGAGGCGGCCGATCGGTTCACGACCGAGGAGCAGCCGAGGTACGTGCTGGGTTCGGTCGGCCCGGGTACGAAGCTGCCTACGCTCGGCCACACGTCGTACTCCGTGCTGCGCGACGCATACCACGAGACCGCCGCCGGCCTGGTCCTCGGCGGGGCCGACGCGGTGCTCATCGAGACCTGTCAGGACCTGCTGCAGACCAAGGCGGCCGTGGTCGGGGCGCACCGGGCGATGGCCGAGGCCGGCCGCACCGTCCCGATCATCACGCACGTGACCGTGGAGACCACCGGCACGATGCTGCTGGGCAGCGAGATCGGTGCCGCGCTGACCGCGCTGGAGCCGCTGGGCATCGACCTGATCGGGCTCAACTGCGCGACCGGGCCGGCCGAGATGACCGAGCACCTGCGCTACCTCGCGCAGAACGCGCGCGTACCCCTCTCGGTCATGCCCAATGCGGGCCTGCCGGTCCTCGCCGCCGGCGGCGCCTACTACCCCCTGACCCCGGAGGAACTGGCCGAGGCGCTCGGGCGGTTCGTGCGGGAGTACGGCGTGTCGCTGGTCGGCGGCTGCTGCGGGACGACGCCCGAGCACATCGCCAAGGTGGTTCAGGAGGTGCGGGGCGCGACGGCTTCTCCGCGTACGCCGGAGCACGCGCCCAGCGTGTCGTCGATCTACCACGAGGCGCCGTTCCGGCAGGACGCCGGCGTGCTGATGATCGGTGAACGGACCAACGCCAACGGCTCCAAGGCGTTCCGCGAGCCGATGCTGGCCGGGGACTGGCAGGCCTGCGTCGAGATCGCCCGTGGCCAGGCCCGGGACGGTTCGCATCTGCTCGACCTGTGCGTCGACTACGTTGGCCGCGACGGTACGCAGGACATGCGCGAGCTGGCCGGCCGGTTCGCCACCGCGTCCACGCTGCCGGTGATGCTCGACTCGACCGAGCCGCAGGTGGTCGAAGCGGGGCTGGAGATGCTGGGCGGCCGCTGCGTGGTCAACTCGGTCAACTACGAGGACGGCGACGGCCCGGGCTCGCGGTTCGCCCGGATGATGCCGATCGTCAAGGAGCACGGCGCTGCGGTGGTCGCGCTGACCATCGACGAGGAGGGCCAGGCCCGCACCGCGGGGTGGAAGGTGCGCGTGGCGTCCCGGCTGATCGACGCGCTGACCGGCGAGTGGGACATGAACCGGTCCGACATCCTGGTCGACGCGCTGACCTTCCCGATCGCCACCGGTCAGGAGGAGACCCGCCGCGACGCCCTGGAGACGATCGAGGCGATCCGGCGGATCACCGAGCTCTACCCGGGCGTCAACTTCACGCTGGGCGTCTCCAACGTCTCGTTCGGCCTCAACCCGGCGGCCCGCCAGGTGCTCAACTCGGTCTTCCTGAACGAGTGCGCCGAGGCGGGCATGACCAGCGCGATCGTGCACGCCAGCAAGATCCTGCCGATGTCGCGGATCCCGGACGAGCAGCGTGAGGTCGCGCTCGACATGGTCTACGACCGGCGGCGCGAGGGCTACGACCCGCTGCACAAGTTCATGGCCCTGTTCGAGGGGGTCGACGTGGCGTCGGCCCGCGAGACCCGCGCCCAGGAACTGGCCGCGCTGCCGCTGGACGAGCGGCTCAAGCGGCGCATCGTCGACGGCGAGCGCAACGGCCTGGAAACCGACCTGGACAGCGCCCTGGAGACCAGCTCGGCGCTGGCCATCGTCAACGACGTACTGCTCGACGGCATGAAAACGGTCGGTGAGCTGTTCGGCTCCGGTCAGATGCAGCTGCCGTTCGTGCTCCAGTCGGCCGAGGTGATGAAGGCCGCGGTGGCGTACCTCGAACCGCACATGGACAAGAACGAGGACGAGGCCGGCAAGGGCCGCATCGTGCTGGCCACGGTCAAGGGCGACGTGCACGACATCGGCAAGAACCTGGTCGACATCATCCTCAGCAACAACGGCTACGAGGTCGTCAACATCGGCATCAAGCAGCCGATCAACGCGATCATCGAGGCGGCCCAGGAGCACAAGGCGGACGCCATCGGCATGTCCGGCCTGCTGGTCAAGAGCACTGTCGTGATGAAGGACAACCTGCAAGAGATCGCTTCGCGGGGGCTGGCCGACAAGTTCCCGGTGATGCTGGGCGGGGCTGCGCTGACCCGGTCGTACGTCGAGGATGATCTTCGATCCCAGTACGCCGGTGAGGTGCACTACGCGCGGGACGCCTTCGAGGGGCTCTCCCTGATGGACAAGCTGATGACGGCCAAGCGTGGCGGCGCCACGGTCATCGACCCCGAGCGTGAGGCGGCGCTGGCGGCCCGGCGGGCGCGGCGCGAGCGGCAGCGGGCCCTGGTGACCGAGAACCTGCCGTCGCTCGACGACACCTCGGTCCGCTCGGACGTGGCGACCGGCATCGCGATCCCCAAGCCGCCGTTCTTCGGCACCCGGGTCGTCAAGGGGGTGCCCCTGGCCGACTACGCGGCCCTGCTGGACGAGCGGGCCACGTTCCTCGGGCAGTGGGGGCTCAAGGGGTCGCGCGGCGGTCAGGGCCCGTCGTACGAGGAACTGGTCGAGACCGAGGGCCGGCCGCGGCTGCGCTACTGGCTGGACAGGCTGATCTCCGACAAGGTGCTCGAGGCGTCGGTGGTGTATGGCTACTTCCCGGCCTACTCGGAGGGCAACACACTGGTCGTCCTGGACGAGAACGGCGCGGCGGAACGGGCCCGGTTCACCTTCCCGCGGCAGCGGCAGGAGCGCCGGCTGTGCCTGGCCGACTTCTTCGCCCCGCGTACCCAGGGCGAACTCGATGTCGTGGCCTTGCAACTGGTGACGGTCGGCCAGCCGGTCAGCGAATACACCGCCAAGCTGTTCGCGGCCGACGAGTACCGCGACTATCTCGAGGTCCACGGCCTGTCCGTGCAGCTCACCGAGGCCCTGGCCGAGTATTGGCACCGCCGCGTGCGCTCCGAACTGACTTTCGCCGACGGCACGACGGTCGCCACCGGTGACCCCGGCGACCTGGCCGGCATCCTGAAGAACGACTACCGCGGCTGCCGTTACGCGTTCGGCTACCCGGCCTGCCCCGACCTGGAGGACCGCGCCAAAATGGTCGACCTCCTCGACGCCTCCCGCATCGGTGTGACCTTGTCCGAGGAGTTCCAGCTCGCACCCGAACAATCCACCGACGCGATCATCGTCCACCACCCGGACGCCAACTACTTCAACGCCAAGTAGCCGCCACACCTCCGCCCCAGACCCCACGGGGCGGTGGTCGCGTTGGCTGGGAGCGTCACCGTTGTGTGCCTGGGGCACGTGGCGCAACGTGCGCCCGCCCCAGCGGGTTGGTGGCTGACGCCGCCAACCCGCAGCGCAGAAGCCTTACCAGCGACTGATGTCCGGCTGGAGATGCCGGGCGGCATTCCGCTGGTCCAGCCACTTCAAAATCGCCTCGGTTGTTTCCCGCGGCTTCTCCTGCTGGATCCAATGACCGCAGTCGAGACTGACCACCTCCACGTTCGGCACGAATTCTGTCAGTCTTTCGGCCCGCGCGACCGTGTCGCGGTCGCCGTAGATCATGAGGGTGGGCTGTCGGATGATCGGGTCCACGTCCGCCAGCAGGCGCCAGTTGCGGTCCAGGTTTCGGTACCAGTTGATTCCGCCGGTGAACCCGGTCGACTCGAATGCGGAGACGAAGACAGCCAATTCGCTGTCACTCATGACGGGGTCGCCGAGTGGGGTTTCCGCTCTGGCGAGGTTGATGAACGCGTTGCCCGGCTGAGGCTCGGCGAGGGGCACGTTCTTCCGGTACAGGTTCCGGAGGAATTGGAACGCGTTCTCCTCGAACACGGCGTCCGCGACGCCCGGCTGCCGGTTGAAGTGGATGAAGTAGAAGTCGGCGCCGAGCACGGCCTCCATGGCCTCGATCCAGGGCATCTCGCCGCGCTCCTGGTAGGGCACGCTCAGCGCTACCACGCCGTTGACCCGGTTCGGGTGCAGCAGGGACAGGCCCCAGACGACGAATGCGCCCCAGTCATGGCCGACGAAGGTGGCATCCGCGTAGCCGTAGTGGTCGAGGAGGGCGACGAGGTCACCCGACAGGTGCTCGATGCCGTAGTCCGTCACTTCGGCGGGCCGCGACGAGTTCCCGTAGCCCCGCTGGTTCGGGACGATGACGTGGTAGCCCGCGGCGGCCAGGGCCGGCACCTGATAACGCCAGGAGAATGCGTGCTCCGGCCAGCCGTGACAGAGCACGATGGGGTTCCCCGCGTTCTGCCGGCCGGCTTCGAAGACTTCCAGTTCCACATCGTTGACCGAAATGCGGGTGGGCTCGGGAAAATCGGTTGTCATGCCGGTATCTTGCGGACCGATACCGGTCACCTCCTGACCGGTTTTGGTGGAAGTGTGGTCCGGGTGCGAGCCGACCGGTTGATGGCCATTCTCTTCTTGCTGCAACACCGTGAACAGGTGACGGCGGCGGAGGTCGCCCGGGAAGTGGAGGTCTCCGAGCGCACCGCCCGCCGCGACCTCGACGCGCTCGCCATGGCGGGGGTGCCGGTGTACTCCGTGCAGGGCCGCCGCGGCGGCTGGCGCCTCGTCGGCGGCGCCCGCACCGACCTGTCCGGGTTGACCGCGGGTGAGGCCCGCGCCCTGTTCCTGGCCGCCGGCCCGGCCTCGTCGGTGACGCCGGCCTTGAAAGCGGCGCTGCGCAAGCTCGTCCATGCCCTGCCGGAGCCGTTCCGGGCACAGGCCGAGGCGGCGGCGTCGTCGCTCGTCACGGACCCGCAACGATGGGGCTCGAGCCGGGTCGAGCCCCGACCGCCTCGCTTCCTCGAGGAGCTCCAGGACGCGGTGATCCGCGGTGTCCAGGTGCGGCTCGGCTATGTCGACCGCGCAGGCATCGAAACCGAGCGAACCGTCCAGCCGCTGGGCATCGTCGCCAAAGCCCCGTCGTGGTACCTCGTCTCCGGCACCGAGGCCGGTCGGCGGACCTTCCGGATCGACCGCGTATCGGTCGTCGACCCGACCGGCGATCCCGTGCACCGGCCCGACGACTTCGACCTGGCCGAGAGCTGGCGCGCGATCGCGGACGAGGTCGAACGCAAGCGAACACCCGTCGAGGCCCGGGCGATGTGCGCGGCACACGCGATAGACGTGCTGCGCATGGGGTTCGGCGCTCGACTCGACGTGGGCGGTTCCACGACCGACGGCCGCATCGAGATCGTGATCCGCGGCAACGACGAATACAAACTCGCCGGCGAACTTGCCGGCCTGGTCGAATACCTCGAGGTGACCGGCCCGACGCGGGTGCGGGACCACCTGGCCTCGATCGGCGACGCGCTCGCCGAGCGATACGGCTCAGACCGGCACGGACGTCCTACGGCGGAACGATAGCCGAGGTCATCAGGCTTCTGCGCCACGCCACGGGGTGACGCGGTCACGGATGCTGTCGAGCACCCCCTCCGCCGCCCATGCGGCGGCGTCGGCGATGTCTCGCCCGTCCATGCCGAACTCGCGGCGGAACGTCACCCAGGTCCCAACGGAGTCGAGGTGCGACAGCGCCGCGATGACCGCCCTGCGCTGCGTGGCGTCGAGGGACGGCACCTCGGCATCCAGCAGCCGCTCGAGCTGCGCCCGGCCGGGCGCCGGCGACGCGCCGCTCACTCCGCGCATCGCCGTCTCGGCGACGACGTGCGCGAGTTCGGGCCGCGCGTCGTACCGCTGCATCGCGTCGCGGATCGCGAGGGGGATGTCGAAGATCGAATGCGACTCCTCGCGGGCGAACAGCGTCGCCTCGATCCAGGCCGCGGTCGCCAGCAGGAGGTCGACGCGGGTGGGATAGTTGCGGAACACCGTGCGCTCGGCGATGCCGGCCCGGCGCGCGATGACCCGGTACGACACGTCGTCGCTGCCGACCTCCTCGATCAGTTCGGCGTAGGCGGCGAGGATCGCCGCTTGCGTGCCGCTCAGCGCCGGGCCGGCCGTCGACCCGGTCACGGCTCCGCCCACGTCGCTTCGGGCAATCTCGCGAGCACCGTGCCCACGGCGTGGTCGAACGCGTCGCAGATCTCGCCGGCATCCAGGTCGAAGCCCGTGCGCAGGCGCGCCCAGAACATCGCCGACGAGAAGTAGCGCAGGGATGCCGCGACCCGCCGCCGATCCCGTCGGTTGAGCGTCGGCGCCGCCACGTCGAGCATCGCCTCGATCGCACGCGTGATGTAGGCCGGCTCGGCGCCGAGCGTCGGCGAGATCGCGGACGCCCGTGCGCCGACGTACGCGTACGCGGGTGACGCGTCGAAGGCGCGGAAGCGCTCGTGCACGGCGGCGCGGAAATCGGACACGGTCACGAACGGCGGCAGAGGGAAGCGGGTCTGCTCGATCCAGTTCGAGAGCGCGGCGAGCAGGTGGGCACGCGTGGGGTACTGGCGGTAGATCGTGCGCTCCGAGATGCCGACCTCGTCGGCGAGCGCACGATAGGAGATGTCGTCGAACGTGCGCTCGCGCAGCAGTACCGCGGCGCTCGCGAGAATCGCGGTCGCGGTGTCGACCGGCTCCTCCATCACGTCTCCCTCTTCGGGGCGGCCGCTCACTGCGGGGGCCCGGTGACTTCCGGCGGGAGGACGTAGCGATCGGAGTCGTCGAGCGTGAGCGCCAGCGACGAGACGTACTGGACCTCGCCGTGTGGTCCTCTCTCGGCCGAGGCCAGCATATCCGGCCGCTCGAAGGTGTACCCGGTGACGTGGCAGCGGAGCCGCTCGCCCGAAGGATTGCCGTGCTCGTCGAACCGTGGGGAGTCGATGCCGTCGGAGCGGCGGCGCAGGTAGTAGCGCCCTCGCGTGGCGAGGGCCGTGGCCGGCGTGGCCACGATCGCGACGCCGATCGCGATGAGCACCGAGAACGGCTTGACGGCGGCGCCGAGCAGCCCGGCGAACGCGAGCAGCGACAGCACCGAGGCGAGCCCCACCGACACGAGCCCGACCGGGTTCCAGTCGTGCAGCATGCCGCGGCGGAACTCGGGGAACCGCGGCGAAATGCGCAGTATCCACTTGTTGATCGCGATGTCGGTGGCGATCGTCACGAGCCACGCCATGACGACATTCGCGTAGAGGCTCAGCACGAAGGAGATGAGGGTGAAGACGTCCAGCATCATGAGCACGTAGGCGATCACGAGGTTGAACAGGACGAAGACCGTGCGACCAGGGTAGTGCTTCGCCATCCGGGTGAAGACATTCGACCACGCGAGCGATCCCGAGTACGCGTTCGTCACGTTGATCTTCACCTGCGCGACCACGATGAGCACCAGGGCGAGAACGATCGCGAGCCAGTCGGGGACGAGGATCCGGTACATCTCGACGAATTGTCTGACCGGTTCGGCCGCCTGGTGCCCGAGAGTGGGTTCGACCCGAACCAGGAGGTAGACCGCGAGAAACACGCCGATCACCTGCTTGGTGCCGCTGAAGACGACCCAGCCCGGGCCGGCGAACGCGAACGACGTCCACCACGAGCGGGCGTTCGACGGCGTGCGTGGCGGCATGGCGCGGATGTAGTCGATCTGCTCCGCCAGTTGAGGGGTCAGGGCGAAGCACACGGCCGCACTCGAGACCACGGCGCCGAGGCTGATCGAGCCACCGGAGTCGCCGGTGAACGAGGTGAAGGCGCGCACCGCCCCGGGGTCGGAAACGACGATCCACAGCAGCGGCAGCAGGGCGAGGGCGAGCCACAGGGGTGTGGTCCAGAATTGCAGGCGCTCCAGCGCACGCATGCCGTAGATGACGATCGGGATCACGACGACGGTCGAGATGAGATAGCCGAGCCACAGCGGCGTCCCCGTCGCCATCTTCAGCCCCTGCGCCATGATCGCGCCCTCCAGAGCGAAGAAGATGCAGGTGAAGCCGGCGAAGACGATGGTCGTGATGATCGAGCCGTAGTAGCCGAATCCCGCGCCACGGGCGATGAGGTCGAGGTCGAGGTTGTAGCGGGCGGCGTAGTAGGCGACGGGCACGCCCACGATGACGATGACGACCGACGCGAACACGATGCCGAGTACGGCGTTGGTGGTGCCGTGATCGATGCCGATGCTCGCGCCGATCGAGAAGTCGGCGAGGAACGCGATGGACCCGAGGGCGGTCGCACCGACGGAGGCCGCGCTCCATCGCCGGAACGTGCGCGGCACATAGCGGAAGGCGTAGTCCTCCAGGCTGTCCTCTGCGGCCGCGCGAGCGTTGTCCGTCGACACAGTGGCATCCCCTAAGGCACCTTGCGTTGGGGCATCGTCGCTGTCCGGTGTTTCGACGGCATTGCGGGCGTGGGTCATGCCGGCTCAGATCACCATGGCGGCTCGCACGGTGGAGGTGGCGGCCTTGCCGCCCTCTCCGGTCTGTGTGACGAGGCCCGAGGCGAGCACGACGTAGTGGTCGGCGGCCTCCAGGGCGAAGCCGATGTGCTGCTCGACGAGCAGCACGTTGATGCCCTCCCCGGCCAGCTGCATGATGGTCTGCTCGATCTCGGCGACGATCGTGGGCTGGATGCCCTCGGTCGGCTCGTCAAGGATCAGCAGCTTCGGCTCGGTGATGAGGGCGCGGGCGATCGCGAGTTGCTGGCGCTGCCCGCCGGAGAGCAGGCCTGCCTTCCGGGCGGCGAACTGCTTCAGTGCGGGGAAGCGAGCCATCTGCGCGTCGATGAGGGCCTTGCCACCCCGGCGCCCGTCGGCGACCAGTTGCAGATTCTCCAGCGTGGTGAGCTGGCCGAACGACTGCTGACCCTGCGGCACGTACGCCATGCCGCGAGCGACGCGCTGGTTGGGGGCGAGCGACGTGACGTCCTCACCGTCGAACAACACGCGGCCCTTCGACGGCTTGATGAGGCCGATCGCGAGACGCAGCAGGGTCGTCTTGCCGGCGCCGTTGTGGCCGAGCACGGCCACAACCTTGCCGGACGGCACCGTCACGCCGTGCAGCACCCGCGTACGCCCGTAGCCGGCCTCGATGTCGGTGAGCTCCAGCATGTCAGTCCCCTTTCCGATTCCGCGTCCCGGCCGCCGGTTCGGGCACGACCGACATGGCGGCCGTGGTGGCGGCGCCCGCGGTGCCGAGGTAGACCTCCTGCACCTTGGGATCGGCCTGAACCTCGCCCACCATCCCCTGCGACAGCACCTTGCCCTGGTGCAGCACCGTCACGCGGGTGGCGAAGCGGCGCATGAAGTCCATGTCGTGCTCGACCACGAGCACGATCCGCTTCGCCGCGATGCGCTGCAGAAGCTCGCCGGTCGCGGTGCGCTCGTCCTGGCTCATGCCGGCGACGGGCTCGTCGAGCAGCAGCACCTTCGCGTCCTGCACGAGCAGCATCGCGATCTCCAGCCACTGCTTCTGACCGTGCGACAGGATTCCGGCCCGCGTAGCGAGCTCGCCGGCGAGCCCGGTCTCCTCCAGCACCTGCTCGATCGACACGTCGATGCCACGCCGGGCCCGCAGCAGCGAGGCCGAGGAGCGGTGAAGTCCGGCGGCGATGTCGAGGTTCTGGAGCACGGTGAGCTCCTCGAAGACGCTCGCGGTCTGGAACGTGCGGCCGACGCCGAGGCGGACGATCTTGTGCACCTGTTTTCCGAGCAGCTCGCTCTCGCCGAGCCTGGCCGACCCGGTGGCCCGCACCAGCCCGGTGATGGCGTCGATGCAGGTCGTCTTGCCGGCGCCATTCGGGCCGATGAGGAACCGCACCTCGCCGGGGTGCGCGTCGAAGGAAACGCCGCCGACCGCGACGAAGCCCGAGAATTCGACGTGGAGGTCCGTGACAACAAGCGAAGCGTCGGTCATGACCTCACCTCTTCAAGCTGTGCGGCGGCGATCGCCGGGGTGGGCTGTCGCTCAGGGGTCCGGCGCCTTGCGGCGAACCTGGCCGGCAGCGACGACAGCCCGTTCGGCAGGAAGAGAATGACGACGATGAACAGGAGACCGAGGACGTAGGTCCAGCCTTCGGGCCAGGTCGAGCCGAGGCTCGACTGCCCCCATCCGACCGCCATCGCGCCGAGCGCGGGGCCGAAGAGCGAGGCGCGGCCGCCGAAGGCGACACCCGCGATCATGAGAATCGAAGCGGCGGCGCCGATCTCGGCCGGAGTGATGATGCCGACGATGGGCACGAACATCGCCCCGCCGATGCTTGCCATCAGTGCGGAGACGACGAAGGCGACCAGCTTGACGTTGGCCGGGTCATAGCCGAGGAAGCGTACGCGCTCCTCGGCGTCCCGGACGGCGACCAGCAGCTCACCGAAGCGGCTGTGGTAGAGCTGCCGCACCGCGAGCAGACACACGATGAGCAGCGCAGCTGCGATGACGTACACCATGATCTTGTTTGCCGGGTCGTTCAACACGAAGCCGAAGAAGTACTTGAAGTCGCTGAGCCCGGTGTCGCCGCCGGTCTCGCGGATCGTGGAGCTGATCAGGGTGGCCAGCGCGACGGCGAGCGCCTGCGACAGGATCGCGAAGTACGCGCCCTTCACGCCGCGTTTGAACAGCGCGTAGCCGAGGATGCCGGCCAGGATCACGGGGAGCAGGAGGATCGCCAGCAGAGTGAACACCGTGCTGTGAAACGGCTCCCAGAACGCGGGGAGCGGCGCGAGCGGGTCGTAGAGCACCATGAAACCCGGGACTCGGTCGCCGGCGGTCTCCAACGTGAGGTGCATGGCCATCGAGTAGGCGCCGAGGGCGAAGAACACCCCCTGCCCCATCACGAGCATCCCGCCACGGCCCCACGCCAGGCCGATGCCGACGGCGGCGATGGCCCAGCAGCAGTACTTGCCGAGGTTGTTGAGCCAGTGATCGGAGAGCACGACGGGAGCGACCGCGAGGAGCAGGACCGCGAACAGCCCGATGCCGCTGAGGGAAAGCCATGGCTTCAGCTTGGTCATACCAGACTCCTGGTTCGCACCGTGAACAGGCCCTGCGGGCGCAGTTGCAGGAAGACGATCACGAGGATGAGGGCGAGCACCTGCGCCAAGCTGCCGGTCGTCCAGTAGGCGAAGCACGAGAGGGCGACGCCCACCGCCCACGCGGCGATGACGGTGCCCTTGAGCTGGCCGATGCCGCCGGCGGCGACAACGAGAAAGGCCGGGATGATGTACTGCGCGCCCATCTGCGAGTTCGTGCCGCCGATGAGCGACGCGGCCACTCCGGCGACGCCGGCCAGACCCGACCCGACAAAGAAGGTCAGACGGTCGACCGTACGGGTGGAGATTCCCGTGGTCTCGGCAAGGTCCCGGTTGTGCACGGTCGCCCGGATGCGACGGCCGAACGACGTGTACTTGAGCCAGGCCGCCAGCGCGGCAACGCAGACGACCGCGAGCAGGATGGTGAACAGCTGCCGCAGCGGCCAGTTGTAGCCGAGGCTGTTCAGCTGCCCGTCGAGCCAGCCGGGCTTCTCCACCGGGACGCCCTGGGACGGGAAGATCTGTAGTGCCGCCTGCTGCAGGATCAGGCCGACACCGACGGTGACGAGCAAGGTGTCGAGGGGCCGGCGGTACATCCACTGGATGACGGTGGCCTCCAGCACGAGGCCGAACAGACCGGCGACGACGAACGCGACCGGCAGCGCGACCGGGATCGACAGATCGCTGGAGTGGATGACCTGCTGGACGAGGTAGGCGGTGAAGGCGCCGATCATGAGGAACTCGCCATGGGCCATGTTGATCACGCCCATCTGTCCGAAGGTGAGCGAGAGGCCCAGCGCGGCGAGCAGGAGCAGCGCACCTTGCGCGCTGCCGTTCAGCAGCTGAGGGATCAGTACGTCCACGTGCGTTCGCTCTCTCTGAGAGGGGCGGGCGGTGCGGGGTTGCGTGCCGCGGGCGACACGCAACCCCGCGTCCGTGTGCGGCCGGGCGATCAGCCCGCCGCACCCACGAGCTGCTTGCGGATGTCGGCCGGGAACCAGTCGTAGCCCTCGAGGTACGGGTCGGGCTCGATGAACTTCTCGGAGGCCCAGACGATGTCGAACTGGTTGTTGGCGTTGATCCGGCCGATGTGGCCCGGCTTGGAGATGTGGTGGTTCTCGCCGTCGAGCGTGACCTTGCCCTCCGGTGCGTCGAACGTGATGGTGCCCTTCTTGGCCGCGGCGTTGACCGCGTTGACGTCGAACGAGCCGGCCGCCTCGACGAGGGCCTTGTACAGGTACAGCGAGATGTACGCGGCCTCCATCGGGTCGGAGGTGACGCCGCTGCTCTTGGGGTAGGCCTTCCAGCTCTTGATGAACTTCGGGTTGGTGGGGGTCTCGAGCGACTGGAAGTAGTTCCAGGACGCGTAGTTGCCGGTGACCTCGTGGCCCATGGCCGGCGCCTCCTCCTCGGCGATCGACACCGAGATGATCGGCGTCTTCGCGGGGGTGAGGCCGGCGTCGTAGTAGGCCTTGACGAAGCCGACGTTCGACGAGCCGTTGATGGTGTTGAAGACGAAATCGGGCTTGGCCGCAACGATTTTCGCCACCTGGCTGGTCCAGTCGTCCTTGTCGAGGGGTACATACTCCTCGCCGACGATCTGGATGCCGAGCTTGGCCGCGTAGAGCTTGATGATCGCGTTGGCGGTGCGGGGGAAGACGTAGTCGCTCCCGGCCAGAAACAGCCTCTTCACCCCCTTGGAGGCGAGGAAGTCCATCGCCGGGATGATCTGCTGGTTGGTGGTCGCACCGGTGTAGTAGATGTTCGGCGACGACTCGAGGCCCTCGTACTGCACCGGGTAGAAGAAGAGCCCGTTGAGCTTCTCGACGACCGGCTTCACGGCCTTGCGTGAGGACGAGGTCCAGCCGCCGAAGATCGCGGCGACGCAGTCCTGGGTGAGCAGCTTCTCGGTCTTCTCGGCAAAGGTGGGCCAGTCGGTGGCGCCGTCTTCCTGGACGTACTCGATCTTCTTGCCGAGGATGCCGCCGCCGGTGTTGATCTCGTCGGCGGCCATGTGCAGCACGTTGGAGACGGTCTTCTCAGAGATCGCCATGCCGCCGGTCAGGGAGTTGAGGAAGCCGAGCTTGATGGTGGCACCGGAGGTGTCGACGCAGCTGGCTGCCGCAGCCGACCCGCCGCCGGGCTTGTCGTCGCCGGCTCGGGCGCCGCAGCCGGCGAGCACGAGGACCACAGCCGTCCCGATGGCGCCCGTAGCCACGAGCGCGCGGAGCCGCTTGCTGGTGGTGAACATGTATAGGAACTCCGTTCCTGGTGAAGGGGGCGTGACGCCGGGGCCGCGGCACGGAGGATCGTGCGGATGTAGATGTCCAGGGCGAGCCGCCGGCGTCCCGAGCTCCCCGCTCCGTGCCGCCGGACGGTGCAGCCGACTGCTGCAGGTGAGAGCAGATTGACGCGGAGTCATTACTCTGACATTTCTTCGCTGTTCCAACTATGTAGCCGCTGGATCAGTGGGGACTCGTCAGCTCGGCAAAAGCCCGGATGGCGGTGTCAAAACTCTGTCAGCCCCTACGGTGGCGCCGCGTCCGTGGCACACTTCTGACATCCAGAGGGGTGAGAACAGTCCGCCAGGCCTCCACGGGCACAACGACGGGACGCACTGCTCCCTGGGTTCCAGGCAGAGTGGCGCCCGCCGGGCTCGGCCTGATGCCCAGCGTCAGGCTGTGCGCACCGATAGTGGCCGCCGGTGACCTGCAGTACAGCATTCGCCCCTGGGCTTGCCGGAGTGCGGGGTGCCGTGCCCGGGGGCCGAGGTCCGTTGTCCTGCGTAACGCCGCGGGGGCGGGTCAGTGCACCGCGGTGTCCTCCCCGGCGGTGAGCCGCGCGTTCGGTGTGGGCGGGGCCGCGGCCGGAAGATCGACCCGAAGCAGCGCGCCACCGCGTGCGGAGCGGGCGACGGTGACCCGGCCGCCGTGGGCGTCGACGACCCGCTGCACGATCGACAGCCCCAGACCGGATCCCGCCAGCGCCCGGGCGCTGTCGGCACGGTAGAACCGGTCGAACACCCGCGGTACGTCGGCGGCGTCGATGCCCGGCCCGGCGTCGTCGACCTCGAGCACCGCCGACCTGCCATCGGCGCGGAGCCGGACCTGGATCGGCTGGTTCGCGGGGGACCACTTGCCGGCGTTGTCGATGAGGTTGAGCACGGCCCGTTGGAGCGCGGCGGGACGCCCGCTCACCCACACGGAGGTCACGTCGAGCGCGACGTCGATGTCGGGCATGCGGGAACGCGCCCGGGCCGCCGCGGCCATCACCACGTCGGCGAGGTCGAGCAGCTCGGTGCTCTCGTCGCTGACGTCACCGCGCGCCAGGTCGGTCAGCTCGGCGGCCAGGGTGCTCAACTCGGACACCTGGGCACCGAGGTCGTTGAGCAGCCGGGTCCGGCTGCCCGCCGGCAGTGCGCTGTCCAGGATGCCACGCCGATCGAGCCGGATCAGCAGCTCGGCGTTGAGGCGCAGGCTGGTGAGCGGGGTTTTGAGCTCGTGGGCGGCGTCCTCGGCGAGCAGTCGCTGGGCCTGCCGGGAATTCCGGAGGGCGGTGAGCATGTCGTTGATCGACTGGATCAGCCGCCGGATCTCCCCACCGCCCTCGTCCGGGATGGTGGCGTCGAGATCCCGGGTGTGCGCGACACGTTCCGCGGCGGCGGTCAGCCGGTCGATCGGTGCCAGCCCGGTCCGCGCCACGGCCCGCCCGACCAGGGTGCCGCCGGCCACGCAGAGCAGCCCGATCAGCAGCATGCCGAACCCGAACTCGTTGACCGGGCTGTCGTCGGCGACGCTGGCCACCTGGACCGCGCCGGCGCCCGCCCGCAGCGTGTAGACGTGGAAGCCGTCCTCGTCGATGTCGCTCGACTCCATCAGGTCGGCCGACGCGCCCTGGGCCACGAGCCCGGCCCGCTCGCTGACCGGGGGCAGCGCGGGCTGGCCGGCCGGCGTCCGGGTCGAACCGTCGGGCAGGATGACCCGCACCAACCGACCCGATCCGGCGTACGGCGGTAGCTCGACCCGCGCCAGACCGTCGCGCGCCGCGTTGGTGGCCAGGACGCGGGAATCGGCGCGGAGCTGGTTCTCGGCGGTGTTCCGCAGCTCCCAGCCCAGGAGCTCGCTGGCCACCTGGAAGGCGACGAACACGCTGACCGCGATGGCCGTCGCCGCGATGACCGTCATCCTGGTCCGCAGGGACCGCCGGCGCCACCATCGGGTCAACCGGCGCGGCTCCCGGCGGGCGTGCCCGCTCACGGAGGAGTCTCCCGCAGCGTGTATCCCAGACCGCGCAGCGTGTAGATCAATCGCGGCTCACCCTCGGCCTCCATCTTGCGGCGCAGGTAGCTCACGTAGACCTGGAGATTGTTGGCGGTGGTGCTCATGTCGAAGCCCCAGATCGCCTCGAACAGCGCCTCGCGGGTCAAGACCCGGGTCGCGTTGCGCACGAGGACCTGCAGGAGGGAGAACTCGGTCCGGGTCAGGTACAGCGGCCGCCCGCCCCGCCACGCCTCGAACCTGTCGGGATCGAGCCGGACGTCGGCGAACGACAGGATCTGCGACTCCTCGTCGGCCGGCGTGCGCCGCCGCAGCAGAGCGCGTACCCGGGCCAGTAACTCCTCGGTGGCGAACGGCTTGGGCAGGTAGTCGTCGGCGCCCGCGTCCAGCCCCGCGACCCGGTCAGAGACCTGATCACGGGCGGTCAGCATCAGCACCGGCAGATCCCGGCCCGTGGCCCGCAACCGCCGGCAGGTCTCCAACCCGCCGAGGCGGGGCATCATCACGTCAAGGATCAGCAGGTCCAGCGTGTCGCCGCCGGGCCCACCGACCCCGTCGAGCACGGCGAGACCGTTGGCGACGGTGCTGGTGTCATAACCTTCGACCTGGAGCACTCGCTCCAGTGACTCACGGATGGCCGCCTCGTCATCCGCGATCATGATCCGCACGCCAGCCCGCCCCCCTCCATTCGATGCCTTTGCCGCTCATTCTCGCCGATCAACCTGAGGTCAGGATTAGAAGCGTCGGCTGACCGAGGGAACAGGATCGGTGACGGCGCCGGACGTCCATTCGGAGACGATTTCGCCGAGGATGCGCTGGGCGTTCGCGAATTCCTTGGCGTTGCCGGGGTCGTCGAAGGGGTGGGGGCAGCTCGCGAGGGTCTTCCAGAGAGCCCAGCCGCGCCCGCGCGCCCATGTCGCGTCATCGACTCTCAGCCGCTGCCGGAATGCCTGACGGCAGTCGGCGGTCAGGAAGGTCCAAGCGATCGTCAGGTCACAGGCCGGGTCACCGACACCGCACGTGCCGAAGTCGATGACGGCCGCCAACCGGCCGTCAGCGAGCAGCAGGTTTCCCGGGGCGATGTCTCCATGGAACCATCGGTCGACGCCGTCCCAAGCGGCGTCGAGGGCCCTTGCCCAGATCTCGCGAACCAGCTCGGCGTCGACGTGACCGTCCAACTCCGCGAGCGCATCGTGAACCTTCTTGTCGTAGGCGCGCAGGGTGCCGCCCCGGAACCAGTTGTGCAGGCCGGGCTGCGGACCCCCGGCAGCGTCGATGTTCTGCAGGGCGGCCAGGAACCGCGCCAGGTCGAGCGCGAATCGCAGCGGGTCGGTGACGCGGTCTGCGCGGGCCGGTTCGCCGTCGAGCCAACGGTAGATCGACCAGGGGTAGGGGTAGTTCGCGCCCGGCTTGCCTAGTGCCAGGGGGGTCGGGATGGGCAGCGGCAGCCGCGCGGCGAGGGCCGGGAGCCACCGATGTTCCTTGTCGACGGCCGAGGCGTACTCGGCGGCGCTGGGTAGACGCACCAGCCGGTCGGGGCCGAGGTGGAAGGTCCAGTTGTCCCAGCCGCCGTTGGCCACCGGCTCGATCGGGAGGTCGGCCAGCTCCGGGAACTGGCCGGAGACGAGCCGATGCACCTGTTCCGCGTCGACGGTGATGCGCTGCGGCGGGGGACCGAGATCCGGAATTGCAGTCACCGCTCCATCCTCGTCCGCCCATCGACGTCGAGCACGGAGTTTGCCGGCCGCGAGCCGGGTCGCGATCGCCGAGACGTGAGCGGGCGGCGCCGGCACGCTGGTGGTCCGGATCGCCGAGACGTGAGCGGGCGGCGCCGGCACGCTGGTGGTCGGTTCGATCAGTGACGCGCCAGGACCTTGTCGAGCTGGGTGAAACTCGCGCTCCACGCCTCGCGCACCTGGCCCTCGGTCTCCGCGGGACAAGGGCCTTGGATCAGGATCAGGCGGGTACGGTCGTCCGGCTCGTCGTGGAACTCGACGCGCAGGCGCATGCCGCCCGCCTCGCCGGCCAGCAGGTCGCTGCCGGACGCCTCGGTGAAGGTCGCGTCGATCTGACCGGGGGCGGCGAAGGCGCGGTGGACCTCAGCGCGCGGGGCGGCGAAGACGCGGGTGATCCGGATGTCCCACATCGGAGAGAACCTCAGACCTTGGAGGGCATGCGCCGGTGCAGTTCCGCGAGCAGCGTACGCGGTCCGGGGGACATGAGTCCGATGTCGACCAGGTACGAGTCGCCGCGCCGGCGGGGGCGGCGGCCGGGGCCGGGCAGCTCGGTGACCGCCTCGGGGCCGGCGGGGGTGACGACGAGCTCGGTGAAGACGCCGCGATGGCGCAGCGACACCGAGGCGACGGCCGACCACGGTATGGCGACGCCGCGCCGTCCGGTGGCCGCGAACTCGAGGCCGTGCACCGAGCTGTGCAGCCAGCCGAGGCGGTTCCAGGCGACCAGGATGACCAGGCAGGCGACGACCGCCGGTACGACGATCAGGCTCTCGCCGAGGGAGGCGATGTCGGCGGCGGCCGGGCGTACGCCGAAGAGCAGCGCGACCAGCACCCACAGGCCGCGGCAGACCGCCCAGGCGATCGCGATCACCCACAGCATGGTCACGAAGACCATGCCCCGCGGCTGGAAGAAGCTGGTCGCGTCGTCGGCCGGGCCGATCACCGGCTGTTCCCGCTCCACCCAAGCATTATGCGCCGTTTGTCGCTTCCGCACCGGTGATGCGCCAACCATGGGCCATCATGATCACATGACGGTGGTGAGGCTGGCCGCGACGCATCCCTGGTTCCCGGACACGGTGGCGCTGTTCGACGCCTACCGGCAGCACTACGGGGCGAACCCGGCGCCCGGCGCCACCGAGGAGTGGATCCGCGACCAGCTCGTCACCGATCGGCTGCGGCTGTTCGCGGCGGGCGACGACGCGCTGGTGCGCGGCGTGCTGACCGTCTCCGTCGTACCCGCGTCATTGACCTTGCGCACCGTCTGGATGATCCGCGACCTGTACGTCGACCCGGCCGCGCGCCGCGCCGGACTGGCCCGCGAGCTGCTCGCGCACGTGTCCGAGGCGGCCCGCGCGGAGGGCGCGCACCGGCTGTCGCTGCAGACCGAGCCGGACAACATCCGGGCCATCCAGCTCTACGTCTCGGCCGGGTTCCAGCCGGTCACGGAAGTGGTGAACTGGGCTCGAATGCTGTGACCCGCTGCGACGGCACGACCGTCGCCTGGAACGCGCGGGTGGCCGTCCACAGCTTGTAGATCAGTAGCAGCTCGAAGGCGATCAGCAGGGCCGCCGACACCAGCGTGGTCGCGACCACCAGCCCGGTCACCGGCCCGACGATGAACACGAACATCTGGAACTCGATGCCGCTGAACAGGTGCGCCCGGATGCGCCGGCCGAAGAGGCGGTTGCGCAGCCGTACGAACACGCCGAACCGGCCGCGGAAGTCGCCGTACATGTCGACCACCGTGTGCTCGCCCTCGTCGCCGACGGCCTCGTTCTCCTCCAGGTAGATCGGCGCGGTTTCGCCCCGCGCGGCGGCGAGCATGACCCGCATGTCGGTCTTCACCTTGTTCATCTGCAGGGCGTTGAGGTAGCGGAACATGTCCAGGAAGATCACCAGACCGCCGAGCCAGACGAAAACCATGTCATGGGTACGCGCGAACTGCCCGCCCATCAGCGCCACCGTGCACGCCAGCACACGCAGCCGGTCGAAGACGTAGTCCAGCCACGCCCCGAACACCGACCCGGTCC
This sequence comes from Actinoplanes sp. NPDC049265, assembly GCF_043197135.1. Taxonomy (NCBI): domain Bacteria; kingdom Bacillati; phylum Actinomycetota; class Actinomycetes; order Micromonosporales; family Micromonosporaceae; genus Actinoplanes; species Actinoplanes sp. NPDC049265. The sequence goes on from NZ_JBICSP010000003.1 coordinate 26,015, forward strand.
CGTTCAGCCGGGCGATCTTGCCGTCCATGCAGTCCAGCACGAAGCTCAGATGGAACAGCGCCGCCCCCGCGACCAGCCAGCCCCAGCTCTGCCGGCTGAAGCACCCGGCCGCGCCGACACCGAGCAGGAACGCGGCCACGGTGAGCCGGTTGGGTGTGACCGCCGGCCACGGCGAGACCAGCCGGACCAGCCGCGACGCCAGCGGATCGACCAGCCAGACCGTCCACCAGGCGTCCCGTTCCTTGTAGGTGCGCTGCCGGATCTCGGCGAGCGGAAGACGTTCCCCCATGATTGGCAACCCCGGTCGTGTGATGTGTAGGTGAACAGAAGGTGGCGTGCAGCATAGGGCCTTCGGTCGATCGTTGGGCAACGTGACAGGATGGCCGCCTCCGCACCGGATCAACACCGGGAGGGTCAGTGGACGCTTCACACGTCGCGCCGGACCTCGAGTCCGTGCTGTTCACCGAGGACCAGATCGGCGACCGGGTGACCGCGCTGGCCGGGCAGCTGGCCGAGGCCTACGCCGGACGCACCCCGGTGATGGTCGGCGTGCTGGCCGGCGCGGCGACGTTCACCGTCGACCTGGCCCGCGCCTACCCGGGCCAGGTCGAGATCGGCTGGATGGCGATCAAGTCCTACAGCACCCGCAACCGAGCGTCCGGCTCCGTACGCCTGCTCAAAGACCTCGACCTGGACATCACCGGCCGCGACGTGATCATCGTCGAGGGCGTGATCGACACCGGCCTGACCATGAACTGGCTGATCGCCAACCTGCGCCAGCGTCGCCCGAGCTCGGTGGCGGTGTGCGCGCTGATGCGACGCCCCGACACCCCCGACTTCGGGGTGACGCCGGCGTACATCGGCTTCGACGTCCGGCCCGGCCTCATCGTCGGCTACGGCCTCGACCACCAGGGCAAATACCGCAACCTGAGCTGCGCCGCGGTGCTCGCCCCGCACGTTTACGCCGCTCCGGTCGCCCGCTGATCCACGCCGCCGGCCCGCCGTGGGACCGCAGCCGGCCGAGGATCAGGCGAAACGCCTAGAACTCGCCCCAGGTGGCGGGCTGGCCGCCGTACGCGCGAATCAGGGTGTAGCCGTGCGCCCGCGCCCATAGCTCCGCCGCCGTCCGCAGCTCGGGGGAGCCGCAGTTGAGCAGGATCACCGCCATCGTGAGGTCGCCGAAGCTTTGCAGCAGGCGCGACAGGACCGGCTCGGTGCCGGGTACGCCGAGGCGGACGGCCAGGGTCACCGCGCGGTGCTTGGCCGGGTCGGACGCCACCAGCCGCCACAGCGCCGCCGCGTAGAGGTCCTCGGGGGCGCGGCGCAGCTGGTCGCGCCCGGCCAGGCCGACCACGCCGACGGTGTCGGCGGCGGTGCGCATCAGCCGCACCACGGGGGCCAGGTCGCGCATGCGTTCCGGGGTCAGGCCGGCGTGGTTGCGGCGGGCCGGGTCGGCGCCGCGGTCGAGCAGAGAGCCGATCAGCCCGTCGCGGCCGTTGTAGTAGGCCTGGTGCAGCACCGTGTCGCCGGCCCGGTCGGTGGCGTTGACGTCGGAGCCCTCGGCCAGCAGCCGTGCGGTCGCGGCCCGGTCGCCGCGCCGGACGGCCTGGTGCAGGGTCAGCGGGCGGCGGGCCGGGGGCGCCGGACGCTTCCGGCGCCCCCGGCCCATGATCAGGACGGTGGCGAGGACGAGAACGGCGACGACCAGCAACGCTTCCACGACTCGACGGTCCCGGATCCGGGACCGTCGATGGCCGCGCTGACCCGTTGCGGCCATGCCGGCTCAACCCGGCGAGCCGGCTCCCGCAGCGCGGCCGGCCGTCGACGGGCCACCGAAGACGACCGGGACGCCGGGGGAGTAGAGGACACTCGCCGGTGGGCCGGTCGGGGCCGGGAGACCCGTGGCGGCGATCAGCGACTCGTCGCAGTGAAGCAGCTCGGCCCGGTGCAGCGGCCACGTCGGGTGGTCGTTGGGCAGGTGGACCGTGCGGCCCCAGGCCCGGGTGTGCAGGCCCCACCGAGCCGTGAGGAAATGCTCCAGCGGGGTCGGCTCGGCGATCGGGTCGCCGCGGCGGACCGCGAAGGACGAGCGGGCGGCGCGGCGGCGGCTGGTGTACTCGTACACGTCGTCGTGGCGCCGCAGGCTCATCCGCGCCCACCGGTAGGGCAGACGCAGCGTGGCCTGGGCGGTCAGCACCGGGATGAGCCGCTCGGCGTCGAGCGAGAGGAAGACCACCGCCCGCCGGCCGAGGGCGTCGACGCTGTACAGGCGCACGTTGGTCTCGCAGAAGGTGCCCAGGTAGGGCAGGCCGGGACCGCGGAGCGGGCCCAGCCCGACCATCCGGAAGCCGATCAGCCCCACGTACGTGACGCCGTCGAACACGTCGGGGCGAGTGCCCGCCGGCAGGAACGGCGCCACCACCGCCGGATCCAGCGGCCAGTGCAGGAAAGCCAGGTCACGCCACTGCTGGACCAGCCACGGGCGGCCGACCGGCCGGGTGGTCAGGGGCGTGACGTCCTCGGGGTTCAGCGCCGGACCTGCGACATGTCGGGGTAGCGGTCGCCGGCCGGTGGGGCGATCGCGGTCAGACGGCCGAGCTGATCGGGCGTCAGGGCGACCTCGTCGGCGCCGGCGTTCTCCTCCAGACGGGCCACCCGCTTCGTGCCGGGGATCGGGGCGATGTCGTCACCCTGGGCGAGCAGCCATGCCAGGGCCACCTGGGCCGGTGTGGCCGACGCCTCGACCGCCACCTCGCGGACAACGCGGACGATCTCGAGGTTCGCGGTGAAGTTGGCCCCGGTGAAGCGGGGGTTGTTCGCGCGGAAGTCGTCGTCGTCGAAGTCGTCGGGCGAGGTGATCTGACCGGTCAGGAAGCCGCGGCCCAGCGGCGAATACGGAACCAGGCCGATGCCGAGCTCACGCAGCGTGTCGAGCACGCCGTCCTCGGGGTCGCGGGTCCACAGCGAGTACTCCGACTGCACCGCGGTGATCGGGTGCACGGCATGCGCCCGGCGGATCGTCTCCGGCGCCGCCTCGGACAGGCCGATGTGCCGCACCTTGCCCGCCTGGACCAGCTCGGCCATCGCGCCGACGCTCTCCTCGATCGGCACCGTCGGATCGACCCGGTGCAGGTAGAACAGGTCGATGTGGTCGGTGCCGAGCCGGCTCAGCGAACCGTCGATGGCGGCCCGGGCGTTGTCGGGGTGCCCGTCGATGACCCGGCCGGTGGGGTCCGGCGTGCCCCGGCCGATGTGCGACATCAGCCCGAACTTGGTCGCCAGCACCACCTCGTCGCGGCGCCCGGCCAACGCCCGGCCGACCAGTTCCTCGTTGGTGAACGGGCCGTACCGCTCGGCCGTGTCGATGAACGTGACACCGAGTTCGAGGGCCCGGTGCAGGGTGCGGATCGACTCCGCCTCGTCGGTGTCCTTACCGGTGTAGAACGCGGACATGCCCATGCAGCCGAGCCCGACGCGGGACACATCGAGCCCCGCCAGCGATACGTGCCTCATGCAGCAGAACCTACGCTTGTCAGGGGCCGAGCTCCCACAGGAGGCGGTAGTAGGCGATGCGGTCGGGGTCGGGCTCGATCCCGTACGCGGCGAAGAAATCCTCCTGCCAGCCCGGGCCGAAGTTCCAGTCCAGGCTCCAGGAGGCGATCGCCAGGTCGGCCCACCGGTCGGCGACACCGAGGGTGGCCAGATCCACGTGCCCGGTCCACCGGCCGTCCGCGCCGACCAGTGTGTTCGGCGCGCAGGCGTCGCCGTGGCAGACCACCAGCCGGTCGATCGGCGGCCGGTCCACCGCCTGGGCCAGAGCCTCGGCCACGGTCAGATGCCGGTAGTCGGGGTGCCACGCGGCCACGTCGATCAGGCCGCGGCCGGCGCGCTCGCAGGCCGACGCCAGCCGCCCCTCGGCCGACCAGCTGAACGGGCACTCGTCCACCGGCAGCCGGTCGTGCAGGGTGCGCAAACCGCGGCCGATCGCCGCGACGGCCGGGGCCGGGTCGGCCAGCCAGCACTCGTCGACGGCGTTGCCGCCGGGCAGGCCCGCGGTATGCAGCCAGGTTCCGGTGTGGTCGCTCCCGGCCGACAACACGTGGGGTACGGGTGTGAAGCGCTGGGCCCACGCCAGCCGCCCGGCCTCCCGGGCCAGGGGCAGCCCGCTGCCGGCCGGCGCGAACTTGACGAAACTGCGGTCGTACCCGTCGCCTCGCATCTCAAAAGTCGTGCCACCCAGCACATTGACCCAGACCGGGCGCAGCGGACGCCCCGCCGCCAGCGCCAGTACCGCGGCGGGCACCTCGAGATCTGTCCTCGGCAGGTTTGACAGAAGCATGAAGCACCCCGATCGGTGATGATCCGTGTTCGGCACCTACACGTATCGTGGAATGCCCCGGTCCCGCCACCCCTCGGAGGACCCATATGCCGGTGCCGAACGGCCGACGTCCCGTGATGCTGGCCGCGGTGATCGCCGCCCTGGTCGGATTGGGCTGCGTGGCGGCCCCGGACCAGCCCGGCGCGGCTCCACCCGCACCTGTTGAGACACCTGTCACATCGAAGGCCGCCGGCCCGGACGAGGACGGCACCGACAGCCCCGAGGAGTTCAAGGCCGACATCGGCGACGCCACCGAGATCGCCGAGGCGTACTGGTCCGGTGTCTTCAAGGCCAGCAACCTCGAGTTCCGGCCGGTGCGGGAGGTCATCGCGTACGAGCGGGAGGGCGAGGTGGACTGCGGCGGCCAGCCGCTCGGGCTCAACAACGCCGCCTACTGCTCCGACGGTGACTTCATCGCCTACGACGTGAACTGGGCCTTCGCCGCGTTCCAGCAGGTCGGCGACGCGTTCATCTTCTACCTGCTCGGCCACGAGTACGCGCACGCCATCCAGCTGCGGCTGGGCATCCAGAAGCAGTTCACCATCCAGCAGGAGCTGCAGGCCGACTGCATGGCCGGGGCGTATATCGGCGACATGGAACGGCAGAAGCGGCTCAGCCTGCAGAAGGACGACACGGCGGAGCTGGCGGCCGGCCTGGAGGCGGTCGGCGACGACCCCGGGCAGCCGTGGTTCGCCGAGGGCGCGCACGGCACGGCCAAGCAGCGCACCGCGTCGTTCGTCAAGGGTTACCGCGATTCGCTCGACCCCTGTGACCTGTAGATTCCTCTCTGCATGATCCACTCTTTGGAGGCTCGCTCTGACTGCGTCACTTCCCGCCGCCGTGCTCTTCGACATGGACGGCACGCTGGTCGACAGCGAGCGGGTCTGGGACATCGCCCTGCGCGAGCTGGCCGTGCTGGCCGGCGGCGAGCTGTCCCTGGCCGCCCGGCACGCGATGATCGGCAGCAACATGGGTCGCACCATGCAGATCCTGCGCGACGACCTGGGTCAGCCCGAGCGCCCCGAGGAACCCGACGTCGCCTGGCTCACCGACCGCGTGTTCGAGCTGTTCGCCGACGGGCTGGTGTGGCGGCCCGGCGCCTACGAGCTGCTTCGCGCGGTCCGCGCCGCCGGGCTGCCGACCGCGCTGGTCACCTCCACCGGCCGCAAGCTGGTCGAGGTGGCGCTGCGCACGATCGGCCGGGACAACTTCGACGCGATAGTGGTCGGTGACGAGGTCAAAGCCCCCAAACCCGACCCCGAGCCCTACCGTACGGCGGCCGAGCTGCTCGGCGTCCCGATCGAACGCTGCGTGGCCATCGAGGACAGCCCCGTCGGCGTGGCCAGCGCCGTCGCCGCCGGTGCGGCCGTGCTCGCCGTCCCCGCCGAGCTGGAGTTGCCGCCGACCGACGGCGTGCACCTGCGTACCACCCTGGAAGGGATCGACCCCGCCTACCTGGCGACGCTGCTCGCCTGATTTCACGCTGTGCGGGCCGGCCCTTATGGGCCGGCCCGTTTTTGTGCCGTCACCATGACGCTTGACTGACGTCATCAATGACGTCATAGTGGTGGCATGGACCTGACGCCGTACCTCGAAGCACTCCGCGCCGACCTCGCCGCGGCCGCCGCCCCCGGCGGAGCCGACACCGCGAAGGCGGCCGAGCTGCTCAGCCACTCGCTCGACGCGTCAGCCCGGCTCGTCCTCCTCGAAGCCCTCTCCGACGCCGCCGCCGAGATCACCACCCGGCTGCCCGAGGCGTCCGTCGAGGTCCGGCTCCGCGGCCGCGAAGCCGACCTGGTCGTCACCGCGACGGTGACCGAACCCGACATCGCCACCCCGCCGCCACCCGCCGTCGACGGCGACCTGACCCGCCTCACCCTGCGCATGCCCGAGGCCCTCAAAACGCACGTCGAGCAGATCGCCGCGGCCGAGGGCATCTCGGTCAACGCGTGGCTCGTCCGGGCGGTCACCCTGGCCGTCCAGCGCCCCGCCGGCCCGCCGCCGGCCCGCCCCGGCAAACGCATCACCGGCTTCGCCCAGGCCTGACCACCCGTCTCATTGGTACGAAAAGGGGAAACAGCCATGCCCGAATTCGACCGCTCCGCCCCCGTCACGGTGGCCCTCAGCGTCCGATCCGGCCGCGTCGACATCACCGCCGAGGACCGCACCAGCGTGCTGGCCGAGGTGCGACCGGCCGACGGAAGCGACGCGTCCCGCCAGGCCGCCGAGAACACCCAGATCGCCCTGGACGGCGACACGCTCGTCGTCCGCGCCCCCGAACAGCACGGCTGGGGCTTCCGGCGCGGCGGCAAACTGCGGGTCACCGTACGCGTGCCGGCGGACAGTTCGCTGGCCTGCGACCTCGGCCCGGCCGACCTCCAGGCGACCGGGCGCTACGCCCAGGCCCGGGTCAAAATGGCCTCCGGCGACCTGCGCCTCGACGACGTCACAGGCGACGCCGACCTCGAATCGGCCAGCGGCGACCTGACCGTCGGCCGGATCGGCGGCTCGCTGCGCGTCCACTCGGCTTCCGGCGACATGCGGATCGGTGACGTCACCGGTGACGTCAGCGCCGAGGCGGCGTCCGGCGACATCCAGATCACCGGCATCGGCGCCTCGTCCAACATCAAGACCGCGTCCGGGGACATCAAGGTCGGCCTGCTGCGCGCCGGCGAGTCCCGCATCAGCGCCGCCTCCGGGGACGTCAAGGTCGGCGTCTTGGCCGGCACCGGCGTCTGGCTCGACGTGAGCACCGCGTCCGGCAAGACCCGCAACGAGCTGACCATGGGCACCGACACCCCCGGCGCCACCCCCCAGTCCACCGGCGCCCAGCTCGAACTCCGCATCCGCACGGCCAGCGGCGACATCGACATCCGCCGCGTCACCGGCACGGCCTCCAGGCTGGCGGCCTGACATGACCAGACGCCACGCACCGGCCGGCGGCCCATTCGCGCGCAGGCTCCTCACCGGCACGGCCTCCAGGCTGGTGGCCTGACATGACCAGACGCCCTACACCGACCGACGTCCCTTTCGCGCGCCGGCTCCTCACCTCACGGCGAGCCGGTGAGCGCTACCGGCCGAGACGCTATCCGCTGGTCCGCGGCCCGACCCTCTGGTGACACCGGCCGGCGCCCGCCTCCCCGACGCTCACGTTCCGGGAGGCGGGCGCCGCCGTTCGGCGGCGGGATCCCTCGGCGATTGGTGCGGGTCGGTCGGCGGTGGTGTGCCGTGGCGGGCGGTGTGGGGTCAGTCGGCGGCGGAGAGGAGGTCCTCCGGCGGGGCGTCCGGGTCGGGGGCCCGCTCGGGGTAGGGCGGCGGCGTGCCGCCGAACTCGGGGCACCGGGCCTGGTGGCTGCACCAACCGCAGAGCTTGCTGGGCTTGGCGCGGAAGTCTCGGTCCTGCTTGGCGCGTTCGATCGCCTGGGAGAGGGCGACCAGCGTTCGTTCGAAGCGTTCCAGTTCCTCGGCGTCGGGGCTGTAGTCGCAGATCTCCTGATCCTTCAGGTACAGCAGGCGGAGAACCCTCGGGACCACCCCACGGGTACGCCAGAGCACCAGCGCATAGAACTTCAGCTGGAACAGCGCCCGCCCCTCGAACGCCTCCCGGGGTGCGCCGCCGGTCTTGTAGTCGACCACCCGCAGATCCCCGCCCGGTGACACGTCGAGCCGGTCGATGTAGCCGCGGATCAGCAACTCCTCGTCGACCAGGGTGGACACCAGGGCCTCGCGCTCGGCCGGCTCCAGGCGGGTCGGGTCCTCCACGGCGAAGTAGCCGCCGAGCAGGTCGCGGGCGCTCGCGAAGAACGCCTCCAGCCGCGCATCGGCGTCCAGCGGCATCCCGTCGAGCATCGGCTCCGCGAACGCGCCGCCCTGGACCGGAATCCCAGCCGTCGAAGTGTGCTCGCCGCCGGTGCTGGTGGTGGGTGTCGCAGTGGTGGTGGCAGCCGTGGTGAGGCCGGGCGGGCTGGGAGCGGGCGTTGTGGGCGCGGCGGGGCGGGGGAGGGCGGGGTCGAAGAGGGCGGACAAGGCCGGCTCCTGGTCGACCAGGCGGAGCCACTGGGGCTCGACCAGGGACTCGGCGGCGCCGCGGGTGCGTTCGACGGGGGGCAGGTCGAAGAGGCGTTCCAGGACGGCGTGCACGAGGGTGCCGCGGACCTGGTCGGGGGTGGGCTGTTCGGGGAGGCGGTCGATGGTGCGGAAGCGGAACAGCAACGGGCACGTCTTGAAATCGGCGGCGCGCGAGGGCGACAACGACGGGCCGGTGAACGTCGTCGCGGTCCCGGAGGATTCGGTCACCGTCATGCGAAGAGGCTATCGGCCGGGTACGACAAAACCTCCCCCGGCCACCTCCTGCGCGGCGGCCTGGGCCGGCGCGCTCAGCGGAGCTGGAACGCGGTTTTCCGGAGGGTGACCACGTACGCAGGTGGAGCGAAGCGACCTCGGCGGGAGCGACGGTCAGCACCACCCACCCGGCTACGACCTCAGGCCCTTGAATTTTACGGTCCGTACCATCGAGCGCGTGGACGAGCGTGCGGAACGGCGGCGCCGAGGGCGGGTGGTCGGCCGTGTGCTGGGCATCCCGCTCTTCCTGAATGCCTCCATGCTGGTGTTGGCGGTGCTGGTCACCGTGGTCTACGGCGGCTTCGTGCAGGGGTCGCTGGGGCTGCCGGGGCCGGTCAGTTACCTCGTCGGGTTCGGGTTCGTGCTGTGCCTGCTCGGCTCGGTGCTGCTGCACGAGCTGGGGCACGCGCTGACCGCGCGGCGGTTCGGGATCGGGGTGCGCGGGATCACCCTGGAACTGCTCGGCGGATACACCGAGATGGATCGGGAGGCGCCCCGCCCGCGGGTGGACGCCCTGGTGGCGCTGGCCGGGCCGGGGGTCTCGCTGGTGCTCGGCGCTCTGGCCGCACTGGCCTACCACCTGCTGCCGGACCGCACCGTCGCCGGGGAGATCGCGTTTCAGCTGGCCGCCTCCAACATCCTGGTGGCGTTCTTCAACGTGCTGCCGGGGCTGCCGCTCGACGGCGGGCGGGCGCTGCGGGCGCTGGTCTGGGCGATCGTCGGGAACCGCACCCGGGCGACTGTGGTGGCGGGCTGGGCGGGGCGGGTGATCGCGCTGGCCACCGCCGCGACCGTGCTGGCGCTCTATCACTTCGGGTTCATCACGCTCTTCGGGGTGCTGTTCATCCTGCTCGTGGTGGTGACGCTGTGGCAGGGGGCGGGGCAGTCGATCCGGCTGGCCCGGATGACCTCGCGGTTCCCGCTGGTGGATCTCGGGCGGCTGACCCGGCCGGTGCTCGGCGTGCCGTCGGGGACGCCGCTGGCCGAGGCCGAGCGGCGGGGCGCGGAGGACGCGCGGGAGCGGCCGGCGCTGGGGGTCGAGGACTCGTCGGGGCGGCTGGTGGCGCTGGTCGATGTGATGGCGGCGGCCAAGGTGCCGGCCGATCGACGGCCGTGGGTGCCGGTCGACTCGGTGGCGCGCGACATCGGCAAGCTGACCGCGCTCAAGGCCGATCTGACCGGCGAGCAGGTGGTCCGGGCGATCCAGGCCTACCCGGGTGCGCAATACCTTGTGGTCTCCGGGGAGGATGTGGTCGGCGTCCTGCACGTGGCCGACCTGGCCGCGGTGCTGGAGCCCCGGAGAACAGTCGCACAGGCGAAAGAGAGATCGTGACCACCCAGCACCTGGCCGAAGAGTCCGAGACCACACCGTCGCACCGGGGGCCGTTCCGTCCCGGTGACCGCGTGCAGCTCACCGACCCCAAGGGCCGGATGCACACGATCGTGCTCGAGCCGGGCAAGGCGTACCACACGCACCGCGGCGCCCTGGATCACGACGAGCTGATCGGGATGCCCGAGGGCAGTGTGATCAGCTCGGCCGGCGGCACACACTATCTGGCGCTGCGGCCGCTGCTCAGCGACTACGTGTTGTCGATGCCCCGCGGCGCGCAGGTGATCTATCCGAAGGACGCGGCGCAGATCGTCGCCATGGGTGACATCTTCCCGGGGGCGAAGGTCCTCGAGGCGGGCGCCGGGTCGGGCGCGCTGAGCTGCAGCCTGTTGCGCGCCGTCGGGGCGGGCGGCGAGCTGCACTCGTACGAGCTGCGCGACGACTTCGCGGCCATCGCCCGCAAGAACGTCGAGGCCTTCTTCGGCGGCCCGCACCCGGCCTGGCACCTGCACCAGGGTGACGTGGCCGAGGCCACCGAGACCGGCTTCGACCGGATCATCCTGGACATGCTGACCCCGTGGGAGGCCCTCGACATGGTCGAGCGGGCGCTCGTGCCGGGCGGGGTTTTCATCGGGTACGTCGCCACCACGCCCCAGTTGTCGGAGTTGGTGGAAGCGTTGCGCGAGCGCGGTGGCTGGACCGAGCCGCGGGCGTGGGAGTCGCTGGTCCGCGACTGGCACGCCGAGGGCCTGGCGGTGCGGCCCGACCACCGGATGGTGGCGCACACCGCGTTCCTCGTCTCGGCCCGCCGGCTCGCCCCGGGGGTGACCGCTCCGCCGCGCCGTCGCAAGCCGAGCAAGGGCGCCGAGGCGTACGCCCTGCGCAAGGCCGCCCGCGAGGCGATCGCGGCAGAGCGCGATGACACCGGGGTGTGACCCGGCTACCGCGCGTCGGGTAGTTTTCTGCCGGGGCGGAACGGTGAAAGCGGGAGGGACCGGGTGGGCGCGATGAGTTCTCCGCCGTTCGGCGGCAGCAACGAGATGCCGGCGGTGTTCCCGGACTGGTCGCCCTACCAGGATCTCGACTCGGCCGCGCGGGCCTACCTGCGCGATCCCGAGGTGGCACTGGACGCCCTGTTCGGGGTGCTGCGCGGCGCCGAGGTGCTGTGCTTCACGCTGGAGCGCTTCGTCAACGAGGTGAACGGCGTCTGGCAGGAGGTCGTCATCTGCGACGGCAGCCGGCTGGTGCTCTGGCACGGTGAGGACGTGGCCCCCGGTGACGGGCCGGTCGGCTCGATGACCTCGTCGCTGCGGGTGGTCCCGCTGTCCACGGTCACCGAGGTGGGCTGCCGGCGGCGGCTCACCCGCACCTCGACCGGGCAGGCGCGGGTCGACAGCATCGACGTCTACCTGCTGCTGAGCTCGGTCGACGACGCCGCCCCGCCGCCCGGGATGGCCGAGGAGGAGTCGCGGGCCGCGCTGCGGCACGACGCGCTGCGCTTCGGCAAGACGCTGGACGACGGCGGCCCCGGCCAGATCCAGCGGCTGGAGGAGTTTTCCCGCGTGGTGGCGTCGCTGGTCGGCCGTCCCACTTTGTGACCTTCGCGACGTTTGTCGCACCCGGCACGGCTGTGAGATTTAACCCAGCGGCCGTTCATCATACGGAAAAAGGGTCTTGCTAAGCGTCGTCGGCGTCCGGTCCGGCCACCTCGACGTCGTCCCGGCTGCGCACCACGTGGATGCAGTCGCCTGGGCACTCCTTGGCCGCGTCGATCACCTCGAGCCTCAGGTGGGCCGGCACATCGGTGCGCACACCGGGGGATTGCAGCAGCTCACCGGCACTGTCCTTGACGTAGGCAAGGCCGTCGATGTCGAACTCGAAGACCTCGGGCGCGTACTGCACGCACAGCCCGTCGCCGGTGCACAGGTCCTGGTCGACCCACACCTCGAGCTGCGCGGTCTCAGTCTCCGTCGTCACCGTTTTCCTTCCCTAGCCCAGACTCCTCCACGGTAACCGAACCGGCCGACAAGTCGATTGCGCGGTATTCCGTTGGTGATCAAGCTTTCGCTACGAGGGTGTTGCATGGGTCTAAATCCCCCGTGCAGCCGCTAGTGTTATCTCTCAAGACGTTCGAGCCCCCGGGGAGGTGGGACGTGGCACGTAGCGACGAGGCGTCTGGCGCCGCACGTTGGGAGAAAGAGGCCAACGATCTCTCCAGCCAGGTTGCGTTCCTGCAGGAGGAACTCGCTCTGGTACGGCGCAAGCTGACCGAAAGCCCCCGACACGTCCGGCAGCTCGAGGAACGGCTCGCGGCGACGCAGGCGCAGCTGGCCCGACTGACCGAGAACAACGACCGGCTCGTGGCGACCCTCAAGGAAGCCCGATCCCAGATCGTCACTCTCAAAGAGGAGATTGACCGGCTCGCCCAGCCGCCCAGCGGCTACGGCGTATTCCTCGCCGCCCACGAGGACGGCACCGTCGATGTCTTCACCGGCGGCCGCAAGCTCCGGGTGGCGCTGTCGCCGAGCCTCGAGGCCGAGGAGCTCAAGCGCGGCCAGGAGGTCCTGCTCAACGACGCGCTCAACGTGGTCGACGCGTTCGGCTACGAGCGGGTCGGCGAGGTCGTGCTGCTCAAGGAGGTGCTGGCCGACCCGGCCGGCGGCCCGGGCGACCGCGCCCTGGTCGTCTCGCACGCCGACGAGGAGCGCATCGTCCACCTGGCCGACTCGCTGATCGGCGGCACGCTGCGCGCGGGCGACTCGCTGATGATCGAGCCGCGTTCGGCCTACGCCTACGAGCGGATTCCGAAGAGCGAGGTCGAGGAGCTCGTCCTGGAGGAGGTGCCCGACGTCGACTACACCGACATCGGTGGCCTGCACTCCCAGATCGAGCAGATTCGCGACGCGGTCGAGCTGCCGTTCCTGCACGCCGACCTGTTCCGGGAGCACCAGCTGCGCCCGCCGAAGGGCATCCTGCTCTACGGCCCGCCCGGCTGTGGCAAGACCCTGATCGCCAAGGCGGTGGCGAACTCGCTGGCCAAGAAGATCGCCGAGCGCCGGGGTGAGGAGAAGCACACCAGCTACTTCCTCAACATCAAGGGCCCGGAACTGCTCAACAAGTACGTGGGTGAGACCGAGCGGCACATCCGCCTGGTCTTCCAGCGGGCGAGGGAGAAGGCCGGCGAGGGTACGCCGGTGATCGTGTTCTTCGACGAGATGGACTCGATCTTCCGGACCCGTGGCTCCGGTGTCTCCAGCGACGTCGAGAACACCATCGTCCCCCAGCTCCTCAGCGAGATCGACGGCGTCGAGGGCCTGGAGAACGTGATCGTGATCGGCGCGTCCAACCGCGAGGACATGATCGACCCGGCCATCCTGCGGCCCGGCCGACTGGACGTGAAGATCAAGATCGAGCGTCCGGACGCGGAGGCGGCGAAGGACATCTTCGCCAAGTACATCCTCCCCGGCCTGCCGCTCAGCTCTGACGACGTCGCCGAGCACGGTGGGAACACCGACGCCACGGTCGCCGCCATGATCGAGGCGGTCGTGCTGCGGATGTACACCGAGTCCGAGGAGAACCGCTTCCTGGAGGTCACCTACGCCAACGGTGACAAGGAGGTCCTGTACTTCAAGGACTTCAACTCCGGCGCGATGATCCAGAACATCGTCGACCGTGGCAAGAAGATGGCCATCAAGGAGTTCCTCACCTCCGGCAAGAAGGGGCTGCGCCTGCAGCACCTGCTCGACAGTTGCGTCGACGAGTTCCGCGAGAACGAGGACCTGCCCAACACCACCAACCCGGACGACTGGGCCCGCATCTCCGGCAAGAAGGGCGAGCGGATCGTCTACATCCGCACGCTCGTCTCCGGCGGCAAGGGCGCCGAGGCCGGCCGGTCCATCGAAACGGCCAGCAACACCGGTCAGTACCTGTAATCACGTTTTCCACAAGCGGGCGGAGGGTGATCCCTCCGCCCGCTTTTGGCACTCTGCGTACCGCGTCGCGCACAGCCGGACGCGTGAACGGAACGCGAAGCGTCTAGGCTCGATGCAAGGGCACGGCGAAAACGGCGGGTGGAGCTGCGGCATGAGCGTTCGACGGATCATGGGCACCGAGGTCGAGTACGGCATATCGGTCCCCGGCCAGCCCGGCGCGAACCCGATGGTCACCTCATCGCAGGTGGTCAACGCGTACGGCGCCCGGCCCGAACTGACCCGCGGCGGACGCGCCCGCTGGGACTACGAGGAAGAGTCACCACTGCGCGACGCGCGCGGCTTCACCTACTCCGGCGCCGCCTACGACCCGGCCGACGCGCTCGCCGACGAAGACCTCGGCCTGGCCAACGTGATACTGACCAACGGCGCCCGCCTCTACGTCGACCACGCGCACCCCGAATACAGCACCCCCGAGTGCACCAACCCGCTCGACGTCGTCCGCTGGGACAAGGCCGGCGAGCGCGTGATGGCCGAGGCGTCGCGCCGGGCCGCCACCATCCCCGGCACGCACCGGATCCAGCTGTACAAGAACAACACCGACAACAAGGGCGCCTCGTACGGGTCGCACGAAAACTACCTGATGCGCCGGCAGACCCCGTTCGCCGACATCGTGGCCCACCTGACCCCGTTCTTCGTCACCCGGCAGATCTTCACCGGGGTCGGCCGGGTCGGCATCGGCCAGGACGGCTCCGGCTCCGGCTTCCAGATCTCCTCCCGCGCCGACTTCTTCGAGGTCGAGGTCGGCCTGGAGACCACCCTCAAGCGGCCGATCATCAACACCCGCGACGAACCGCACTCGGATGCCGACAAATACCGCCGGCTGCACGTCATCATCGGCGACGCCAACCTCTCCGAGATCGCCACCTACCTCAAGATCGGCACCACCTCGCTGGTGCTCAACATGATCGAGGAAAAGGTGTTCACCGGCGAGCTCGGCATCGCCGACCCGGTCAGCGAGCTCAAGGCGGTCAGCCACGACCCGTCGCTCAAGCACCTCATGCGGCTGCGCGACGGCCGCCGGCTCACCGCGCTCGATCTGCAGTGGGCGTACTTCGAACGGGCGAAAGACTTCTGCGACGAGCGGTACGGCACCGACACCGACGAGCAGACCGCCGACATCCTGCGCCGCTGGGAGGACATCCTCGACCGCCTCGGCCGCGACCCGATGACCTGCTCCGACACCCTCGACTGGGTGGCCAAGCTGCGGCTGCTCGAGGGCTACCGGGAACGCGAGGACCTCGGCTGGTCGTCGCCCAAGCTCCAGCTGGTCGACCTGCAGTACGCCGACGTACGCCCGGAGAAGGGCCTCTACCACCGCCTGGTGGCCCGCGGCTCGATGAAGACCCTGCTCGACGACGACGCCGTACGCCAGGCCATGGTCGAGCCCCCGGAGGACACCCGCGCCTACTTCCGCGGCCGGTGCCTCGCCCAGTACGCGTCCGAAGTGGTCGCGGCCAGCTGGGACTCGGTGATCTTCGACGTCGGGCGGGAGTCGCTCGTCCGGGTTCCGATGATGGAGCCCGAGCGCGGCACCAAGAAGCACGTCGGGGCCTTGTTCGACAAGTGCGAGAGTGCCAAGGACCTGCTCGAGGTCATCACGAGCCGGTAAGGCTTTTCGTCGTACGGGCGAGGTAGATTTTCTTACATCCCGTTCGATCAGCGGGGCGGGACAGAAGGGGGAGTCCGATGGCAACCCGAGACACCGGCGGCCAGTCGCAGTCCGGCAAGGGACGCAGCGACCAGGAGATCGAGGACGTCACCACCGAGGCCAACCCCGAGGTGGCCGAGCGCCACGCGGAAATCACCGAGGACGTCGACGACCTGCTCGACGAAATCGACTCGGTCCTGGAAGAAAACGCCGAAGAATTCGTGAGAGGGTACGTGCAAAAAGGGGGACAATGAGGCATATGTCCGATTTTGGGAGTCGGACATGAAGTCTTGCCCTCAGTGCGGCCGGTTGTTGCCGGTGGAGGATTTTCACCGCAACGCCCGGCGTGCGGATGGCTTTGCCTTCTATTGCAAGCAATGCGCTGCTCGGCGTTCGGAGACGAGTCGGCGAAAGCGCGGAATCAAGGAGCAGCGGCGGTCGCCGTCACCGGTTTCTGAGGGTTCCAAGTGGTGCCCTGACTGTGATTCCGTCAAGCCGCTCGATCAGTTCGCGCGCACGCGGGGCCGGAAGTCCGGCTACCACTCGTACTGTCTGCCGTGTCACGCCGCCCGCGGGAAGGAGAGCAAGGAGCGTCTCTACGGCGGCAACCGCGAGTACCACCTGCGGCGTCGCTACGGCATCGGTCAGGCTGAGTTCGACGTGATGCTGGCGGGGCAGGGCGGGCTCTGTGCAATCTGTGGCGCGGGCGACCCTCAACACGTTGATCACGACCATCGCACCGGCCGGGTTCGCGGGATATTGTGCTTCAACTGCAACGGCGGTCTGGGGCAGTTCCGGGACAACCCGGTGGTCCTTGCCAGTGCGATCGAATATCTGAAGGGAACCACGTGGCAGCGGGTTTTGATCCATCCGGGCGTCTACCAGATGTGTTCTTCGAGCCGGGGACGTCTTCCTTCACGCAGTTCCTGAGCAAGGCCGCGCCGGAACTGCTTCCCGGGCGGCGGCCGGTGCCACCGCAGCTGGCGGGGGACGTGGCACCGCACGGCACCACGATCATCGCGATCCAGACCGCTGAGGGTGTCGTGATGGCCGGCGACCGGCGGGCGACGATGGGCAACCTGATCGCCAGCCGGGACATCGAGAAGGTGCACCCGGCCGACGCGTACTCGCTCATCGGCATCGCCGGGACGGCCGGCATAGGCATCGAGCTGATGCGGATCTTCCAGGTCGAGCTGGAGCACTACGAGAAGACCGAGGGCGCGATGCTGTCCCTCGACGGTAAGGCCAACCGGCTGGCCGGCATGGTGCGCGGCAACCTCGGCGCGGCCATGCAGGGTCTGGCCGTGGTTCCGCTGTTCGCGGGCTACGACCTGACGCCGGCCGACCCGGCGCGGCCGGGGCGGATCTTCAGCTTCGACGTGGCCGGCGGGCTGTACGAGGAGACCGGGTACGACGCGGTCGGCTCGGGCTCGCTGTTCGCCAAGTCGGCGCTGAAGAAGAAGTTCCGCCCGGGGGTCAGCACCCAGGACGCGATCGTGCTGGCGGTGGAGGCGCTCTACGACGCCGCCGACGACGACACCGCGACCGGCGGGCCCGACCTGACCCGCAAGATCTACCCGGTGGTGATGACCGCGACCGCGGACGGCACGCACCGGCTCACCGACACCGAGATCACCGCGATCGCCGAGCAGGTGGTCTCCGGACGCATGGAGAACCCGGGCGGCTGACCCCGCGCCGAGACGAGAAGAGGAGCAGCCACCCGTGGCCATGCAGTTCTACGCATCACCCGAGCAGGTCCAGCGGGACCGCTCGGAGTACGCCCGCAAGGGCATCGCGCGGGGCCGGTCCGCCGTCGTGCTCTCGTACAGCGGCGGGATCCTGCTGGTCGCCGAGAACCTGACGTCGCTGCGAAAGATCAGCGAGTTGTACGACAAGATCGGGTTCGCGGCGGTCGGACGGTACAACGAGTTCGAGTCGCTGCGCCGGGCCGGGATCCGGATGGCCGACATGCTCGGACTGTCCTACGACCGGCGCGACGTGACCGGGCGGGCGCTGGCCAACGCGTACACGCAGACGCTGGGCGCGATCTTCAGCGAGACGCAGAAGCCCTACGAGGTGGAGATCTGCGTCGCGCAGGTCGGTGCCACGCCGGAGGCCGACGAGCTGTACCGGATCACCTACGACGGCTCGGTGATGGACGAGCCGGGCTTCATGGCCATGGGCGGGCAGGCCGAGGCGATCGCCGCGGTGCTCAAGGACCGGCACGACGCCGCCGCCGACGCGGGCGCCGCGCTCAAGCTGGCCGTGGAGGCGCTGGGCAGCGTGGGCGGGGAGAACGGCAACCGCCGCGAGCTGGAGGCCAAGCAGCTCGAGGTGGCCGTGCTCGACCGTACGCGTAAGGGCCGGGCCTTCCGCCGGATCGCCGGGGCCGCGCTGACCACGCTGCTGGAGGGCGGCAAGGACGTGCCCGAGAAGGAGCCGGGTGACGCCGGCGCGCCGGCCCCGGGCGAGGACAAGCCGACGGTCAGCGCCGCCTCCGAGGGCCACGACGAGAAGCCGGAAGACAAGTAGCGGCGGCGCGGGGGCCGCAAGACAGGTAGCGACACGGGGGCCGGTCGACGAGTAGCGGCCGGCCGCCGGGTCGGGCCGGGCTGAGCGACGGCCCGACCGGTCAGTCGACGACCGAGGGCCGCCACCAGGGTTCGTTGTCGCGATACCACGCGACGGTGGCGGCCAGTCCGTCCTCGAAGGCGATCCGGGGACGGTAGCCGAGCTCCTGGCGGATGCGGTCGTCGTCCAGGGCGTACCGGAAATCGTGGCCCTTGCGGTCGGTCACGTGCTCGATCCGTTCGTCGCCGGCGCCGAGCAGCTCCAACAGGCGGCCGGTGAGCTCGCGGTTGGTCAGTTCGGTCGAGCCGCCGATGTGGTAGACCTCGCCGGGCTTGCCCTCGGTCAGGGCCAGCGCCAGGCCGCGGCAGTGGTCGTCCACGTGCACCCAGTCGCGGACCTGGCCGCCGTCGCCGTAGAGGGGCACCGAACGGCCGCGCAGCAGGTTCGTGACGAACCGCGGGATCAGCTTCTCCGGGTGCTGGTGGGGGCCGTAGTTGTTGCCGCACCGGGTGACCACCACGGGCAGGCCGTGGGTGCGGTGGTAGGCGAGGGCCAGCAGGTCGGCGGCGGCCTTGGTGGCCGCGTAGGGCGAATTGGGCGCGACCGGCGACCGCTCGGTCCACGTCCCGGTGCGGATCGAGCCGTACACCTCGTCGGTGGAGACCTGCAGGAAACGGGGCGTGCCGTGGCGCAGGGCGGCGTCCAGGAGCACCTGGGTGCCGATTACGTTGGTCACGGCGAAGTCGCCGGCGGCCAGGATCGACCGGTCGACGTGCGACTCGGCCGCGGCGTGCACGATCGCGTCGACGCCGCGCAGCACGGTGTCCACCAGAGGCGCGTCGGCGACGTCGCCGGGCACGAAGTCGAGGCGGGCGCTCTCGGCCACCGGGCCCAGGTTGGCGAGATTTCCGGCGTACGTCAGCTTGTCCAGCACTGTCACCCGGGCGCCCTCGAGCCCGGGCACGCGGTCGGCGAGCACGCTCCGGACCAGATGCGAACCGATGAAGCCGGCCCCGCCGGTGACCAGTAATTTCATCCCGTCGGCAGTGTATCCGCAGGTGGCGGCATCGAAACATGGGTGACGCCCGGGGAAACGGGGAGTGGTGACTGCCAATCACGGGTCTAGGACGGCTAGTGTTTTGCCATGGAACGGCGAATTTTCGGGCTCGAGACCGAGTACGGCGTCACGTGCACGTATCGGGGGCAGCGGCGGCTCTCGCCCGACGAGGTTGCCCGGTACCTGTTCCGCCGCGTGGTGTCCTGGGGCCGCAGCAGCAACGTGTTCCTCCGCAACGGCGCCCGCCTCTACCTCGATGTCGGCTCCCACCCGGAATACGCGACCCCCGAGTGCGACTCGGTCACCGACCTGGTCGCGCACGACCGGGCCGGCGAGCGGATCCTCGAGGGCCTGCTCGTCGACGCCGAGAAACGGCTGCACGACGAGGGCATCGCGGGCGAGATCTACCTGTTCAAGAACAACACCGACTCGGCCGGCAACTCGTACGGCTGCCACGAGAACTATCTGGTCTCCCGGCACGGCGAGTTCGGCCGGCTGGCCGACGTGCTGATCCCGTTCCTGGTCACCCGCCAGCTCATCTGCGGGGCGGGCAAGGTGCTGCAGACCCCGCGCGGCGCGGTCTTCTGCCTGTCGCAGCGGGCCGAGCACATCTGGGAGGGCGTCTCCAGCGCCACCACCCGCAGCCGCCCGATCATCAACACCCGCGACGAGCCGCACGCCGACGCCGAACGCTACCGCCGCCTGCACGTGATCGTCGGCGACTCGAACATGAACGAGGTCACCACCCTGCTCAAGGTCGGCAGCGCCGACATCGTGCTGCGGATGATCGAGGCCGGGGTGGTCATGCGCGACCTTTCGCTGGAGAACCCGATCCGGGCCATCCGCGAGGTCAGCCACGACGTCACCGGCCGCCGCAAGATCCGCCTGGCCAACAACAAGGAGGTCAGCGCGCTCGAGATCCAGCAGGAATACCTGGCCAAGGCGACCGAGTTCGTCGAGCGCCGCGGCGGCGACCAGACCGCCAAGCGGGTCGTCGAGCTGTGGGGCCGGGTGCTCAACGCGATCGAGTCGGGCGACCTCGACCCGGTGTCGCGTGAGATCGACTGGGTCTCGAAGTACAAGCTGATCGAGAAGTACCAGGCCAAGCACCAGATCCCGATGAGCCACCCGCGGATCGCCCAGCTCGACCTGGCCTACCACGACGTGCGTCGCGGCCGCGGACTGTACGCGCTGATGGAGAAGCGCAAGCAGGTCGACCGGATCGCCAACGACCTGGAGATCTTCGAGGCCAAGGAGACGCCGCCGCAGACCACCCGGGCCCGGCTGCGCGGCGAGTTCATCCGCCACGCCCAGGAGAAGCGGCGCGACTTCACCGTCGACTGGGTGCACCTCAAGCTGAACGACCAGGCCCAGCGGACGGTGCTGTGCAAGGACCCGTTCCGGGCCTACGACGAGCGCGTCGAACGCCTCATCGCCAGCATGTGATGGACGCCGAGCGGGAGTCGGAACGTTCGATCGAAGATGTCCTGTGGGGCCGGGTCGAGCGCCGGCGCGCCAAGATCCGGGCCGAGATCCAGCGCAACCGGGCCGGTGGCCACAAGGTCCCGACCTGGGTGATGGCGGCCGTCCTCGGCGTCATCCTGGCGGGTTGGCTGTGGCTGATCATCACTTCATAGATCACATTCAAATGCCGGTCGTAGCTTGGTGGGTGGTGCCGACCCTCGGCGGGCAGCGGTCTGTACCACCCACTCAGATGCGACATCCGCTCTTGATTTGTTATTGATACACGCCGATATTTAACGGATGGACGCCGCCGCGAACCGCCGTCGCGCTGTTGTCGCCAGCACCGTCGGCACTACCATCGAGTGGTACGACTTCTTCCTCTACAACACGGCCGCGTCGTTGATCTTTCCGGCGCTGTTCTTCCCCAACCACGCCGCCTTCACCGGCATCCTGCTGTCGTTCGGCACGCAGTTCGTCGGGTTCGTGGCCCGCCCGGTCGGCGCCGCGATCTTCGGGCACTACGGCGACCGGATCGGGCGCAAGGCCACCCTCATCGCCACGTTGGTGCTGATGGGCGCCACGACCACGCTGATCGGGGTGCTACCGACCTACGACTCCATCGGCTACCTGGCGCCGATCCTGCTCGTCCTGCTGCGCATCGGCCAGGGCATCGGGGTCGGCGGCGAATGGGGCGGCTCGGTGCTGCTGTCGATGGAGTGGGGCACCACCGGCCGGCGCGGCTTCTTCGCCAGCTGGCCGCAGGTCGGCGTCCCGCTCGGCCTGGTCACCTCGACCGGCGTGGTCCGGCTGACCAGCGACTGGACCGGCCCGTCGTTCGACAGCTGGGGCTGGCGCATCCCGTTCCTGCTCAGCGTCGTGCTGATCGGCATCGGCCTGTACGTGCGCCTGCGGGTCGTGGAGAGCCCCGAGTTCACCTCGGTGGTCGAGACCGGCGCCGTCGCCCACCGCCCGCTGGTCGAGGTCATCCGCACCGAGTGGCGCACGATCATCGGTTCGGCGTTCGTCCGGCTCGGCGAGCAGGCCCCGTTCTACCTGTTCACCAGCTTCGTCCTGACCTACGGCACGAAACAGCTGGGCCTGGCCCGCGACGGCCTGCTCGACGACATCCTGATCGCCGCCACCATCGGCCTGGTCAGCGTCCCGCTCTTCGGGCACCTCTCCGACCGCTTCGGCCGCCGCCGCGTCTACGGCACCGGCATCGTGTTGACCGGTGCCTTCGCGTTCCCGTACTTCGGCCTGCTCGACACCAAGACCTCCGGCCTGATCCTGCTGGCCATCGTGATCAGCCTGGTCTTCCACGACATGCAGTACGGTCCCCAGGCCGCCCTGATCGCCGAACGCTTCGGCGCCAACCTGCGCTATTCGGGCGCCGGCCTTGGCTACCAGCTGGCGTCGGTCATCGCCGGCGGCCCGGCGCCGCTGATCGCCACGAAGATCCTCCAGGACACCGGGTCGAGCACGGGCATCAGCTGGTACATCATCGGCTGCTGTGCGCTCGGTCTGCTGGCCCTGATCTTCCTGCTCCCACGCGGCCGCGGTGACCTGCCGGCCTCGGCCGGGGCCGGCACGGCGAGCGCGCGGTAGCCGGGTCAGCGACGGCCGGTCGCCACCAGCCGACCCCGGTAGACGCGGTAGGCGCGCCGGCCGATCGGCCCGAGGATGTACCAGGCCACCGCCGGCACGGCCGCCCGAAACAGGCCGATCTGTTCCTCGTCGGCCCCGTCCAGCGCCAGGCCCAGCATCATCGGCCGCCGGCCGAGCGGCACCTTGCCCAGCGACGCGGCCACCGTCGCCTTCCATTCGCGGTCGGTCAGGTAGCGGTCGATGAGCGGCAGCACCTCCTTCTCCTCCAGCGCCAGGTGCTCGCGCAGCGGCGCCAGGAGCCGGTCGGCCACGCCGGCCAGCGCGTCCCGGTCACCGGCGTCGGCCGAGGCCGACCAGCGCCGCGCGGCCGCGGTCAGGGCCTGCAGCTCCCGGTCGACGAGTCCGTGCTGGGACTCCATCGTCGCGACCACCGGCCGGACCTCCGTGGGGCACCGATCCAGCAGCTTCGGCCAGACGTGGGCGTCCTCGCTGGCATGGTGCGCGTGCAGGAACTCGGCCATCAGCAGGACGTGCGCCGCGACGACCGCCGTACCGCGTTCGTCGCCACCCGCGACCCCGCTGATCAGGCCGGGCAGGTCGGCGAACTGGCGCCGAATGGCGTCGTGCGCGCCGATCATGTCGCGGCTGTCGGCCATCTTCTCGTTGTGCATCAGGGCACTCTGCGGGTCCGGCCCTTCAGTTCTCCTGCAGACGTGTTTCAGTCCGGCGCCGCGGCTTGCGATCATCTCCGTCGTGCTCAGCTTCGCCGTCCTCGGCCCGCTCCAGGTGACCCGCGACGGCCGGCCCGTCGACGTCGGCGGGCCGCGGCCCCGGCGGATGCTCGCCGCGCTGGTCGGCGCGGCGGGGCGACCGGTGACCGACGACCGGCTCGCGGACGCGGTCTGGACCGACCGGGCGCCGGTCGATCCCGGCCGGACCCTTCAGGTGTACGCGTCCCGGCTGCGGCGGGTGCTCGACGGTCCCGGCCCGCAGATCCTCGGACGGACGACGGGCGGCTACCGGCTCGCCATCGGACCCGGCGGTACGGACGTGGAGCGGTTCACCCGGCTGATCGCCGACGGCCGGTCACTGGCCGACGCGGGACGCCCGGCCGACGCGTACGCGGCGTACGGCGAGGCGCTGCGGTTGTGGCGGGGCGAACCGTACGCCGAACTGTGCGGCGACGACGAGGTGGCGGCGGCCCGGACCGCCCTGGCCGAACAGCGCGCCACCGTGGCCGAGGAGGCCGCCGCCGCCCGCCTGGCCACCGGCGACGCCACGGGCGCCGTCGCCGACCTGGAGGCGCTGGTCCAGGCCGAGCCGTACCGGGAACGCCGGTGGGCTCTGCTGGTGCTCGCCCTCTACCGGGACGGCCGTCCGGCGGCCGCGGTCGAGGCGCTCGGCCGGGTCCGCACGGTGCTGGCCGGCGAGCTCGGCGTCGAGCCGGGCGGCGAATTGCGTGACCTGGAACAGCGGGTGCTCCGCCAGGATCCCGGTCTGTCGGCCGCCGTCCGCGCCCCGGCGATCGCCCGGCCGCTGTCCTCGTTCGTCGGCCGAGACCGTGATCTGGCCCTGCTGGCCGGCCTCCTGACCGGCCATCGCCTGGTGACGATCGTTGGCCCGGCCGGCGCGGGCAAGACCAGGACCGCCGTCGAGTACGCGGCCGCCCGCCCCGCCGACCGGCCGGTGTACCTGGTGCGGCTGGCCGGCGTGGCCGAGCCCGGGTTCGTGCCGTACGCCGTCGCCGCCGCGGTGGGCGTCCGCGACGTGGCCGGTGACGTGCTGGCGGCGGTGGCCCGGGGCCTGCGCCCCGGCGGCCTGCTGGTGCTCGACAACTGTGAGCATCTTCCGCGGGCGGCGGGGCAGCTCGCGACCGCCCTGCTCGGCCTGGCACCGGACCTGCGGGTGCTCGCCACCAGCCGGACACCGCTCGGCGTCGACGGCGAACAGGCACTGCCGCTGCCGTCGCTGGGCGAGGACGACGCGGTCCGGTTGCTGACCGACCGGATCCGCGCGGGCCGGCCGGCCTGGACGCCGGATCCGGACGACCGGGCCGACCTGGCCCGGATCGCCACCACGCTCGACCGGCTGCCGCTGGCCCTGGAACTCGCCGCCGCCCAGACCCGGACGTTCGGGCTACGTGAACTGCGCGATCGTCTCGGCGACCGGTTCGCCGTCCTCGGCCGGATCCCGGACGGCCGGCTGAGCCCGCACGCGACCCTGCACGACGCCATCGCCTGGAGTGTCGCCCTGCTCGCCCCGGCCGAACGGGACCTGCTGCTGGGGCTGTGGCCGTTTGAGGACGGCTTCCCGCTCGACGCGGTCGGTACCGCCGCCCTGGAAACCCTCGGCTCGCTGGTCGGCCAGTCGGTGGTGACGGCCGACACCTCCGTCGCCCCGGCCCGTTACCGGCTCCTGGAGACCGTCCGGGCCTACTGCCGGTCGATCGATCCCGACCCGGCCGGCAGCCGCGAGCGGCACGCCGCCTGGATCCGTGGCGTCATCGCCCGCGCCGCCGACGACCTGCGCGGGGAAGGATCCACCCGGGTGATGCCGGTGCTCCGCGACGAACTGCCGAACATCCGCGCCGCCCTGGCCCACGACCTGGCGGCGGCCCCGGTGCACGCACTGCGGGCGGCCGGCCGGCTGATGTGGTTCTGGATCCGCAGCGGCCTGCTGGCCGAGGGCCGGAAGATGCTCGAGGCGGCGCTCACCGCCGCGCCGGGAGCGCCGCGCGCCGACGTCGTCCGGGCCCGGGCGGCCCTGGGCGGCCTCGCCTACGTGAGCGGTGATGGCGAGGCCGCCCGGGTCCTGCTCGCCGGAGCCGTCCGGTCCCGGGACGAGACGGACCATCCGGTGCTGTACGCGGAGGTCCGCTTCTACCAGGCGCTGGCGCAGATGCCGGACGGTGACCCGGCGCTCGCCCTGGCCGCGGCCGTCGACGCGGGCCGGCTGGCCGCCGGGACCGGCACCCGCTGGTTGATCACCTCGTCGCGGATGGCGCGCGGTGCCGCCCTGCTCCTGTCCGGCCGGGCCGCCGAGGGACGGTCCGACCTGCGCGCCGCGGTGGCGGGTGCCGCCGACCATCGCTGGGCCGGGTCGCTCAGCGCGCTGATGCTCGCGCAGAACCTGGTCGCCGAGGCCCGCCCGGCCGAGGCGCTGCCCCTGCTGCGGCAGGCACTCGACCGGTTCCGCGCCGAGGATGACCTGAGCAGCGTTCTGGCCGTGCTGCACCACGGGGCGCTGGCCCTCGACGGTGTGGGGCGCCGGGACGACGCCGGCGTCCTGCGCGCGGCGGTACACGGTCGCCTCGTCATCCACGGCATCCGCCCGGGCCACACCTACATCGGTACGGCCCGGCCGGACGGCTGGTATGCCGGGCCGCCGCCGGCCGAACCGCCGTTGCTGGAGACGGCCGCCGCCGTCCTGGGCCGTGGTCAGTAGTCCGCGCGGAAGCGAGGTCCAGAGTCCTGAAACCCGCCTTGGTCAGACGACGAGGCCGGCCGCGTGCCGGCCGGCGGCTGCGGCGGCCAGGAAGTACCACGGGTCCTGGTCGTAGGAGCGGCCCATGGTCGACAGCGGGACCGGCGACGCGCGCAGGGCATCGGCGAGGCCGTCGGTCGGCACGGTCACGATGCGGTGCCGGGGGAGCGACGGCAGCGGGAAGGGCAGGCCGGCCGGGACGACGATGTCGGCCGGGGCCAGGGCGACGCGGCCGTAGGCGGTCGCCGAGTGGTGCGACACGCCCTGGTGGCGGGCGCGGCCGTCGCCCGACGAGACGCGCAGCGAACCGATGGCCCGGCCGCCCAGGGTCGCCCCGGCGTTGATCGCCTCGCCGACCGATACCCCGGAGAAACCCCAGGTGGTGCCCGTGCCGAGGTTGCCGGGGCCCTGGGTGACGACGGCGATGTCGGCGGCCAGGACGTGGCGGGCGGCGAGCAGTCCGGTGTGCACCGTGCTCGCCTCCAGGGTGCCGCCGAACGACTGGCCCGTGGTGATGATGCCGGCCAGCGCCGGGGCGAGGCCGTCGAGGGTGCGGGAGAACCAGGCCGGGAGCGCGCCGCCGTCGAGCATCACGTACGCGACCCGGGCGGCGGGGCGGTCGGCGTGGACGGCGGCCAGGATCGCCGGGAGGGCCGAGTGCAGGTCGGCCGTGACGACGGGCATGCCGTCCAGGGACTCCGCCGCGGCCATGGTCGCGCGGTGCGGGGAGGCTTCCTCGTCGACCCCGAGCAGGATCGGCTGCAGCGGGGTGTAGCGGGCCTTGACCAGGTGGCCGGCGTCGCGGGTGGTGCCGGGCGCGGCCGGGTCGGCGGGCAGCCGGTCGGGAATGGCGACGACCATCGCGTACCCGCCGGTGCCCAGGCCCATGACCTGCGCGCCGACGTTCAGCAGGACACGGTCGCCGACGGCGGGGGAGCCGACCAGGTCGGGGTAGGCCAGCGCGCGGACCTCGTCCGTACCCACCCGCACCTGAAGTTCGGCCGCGCCGCGCCACGTGCGGCCGAGCGAGAGGACTGTTCCGGACCGCCAGCGCACCATGAACCGCGACCCTATATGTCCGCCCCGCCGTCGCGGTGAGTGCGTCCGGCCGACCCACGCGTCGGGTCGAGGAACACGTACCTGATCTCGGGGTAGCGGCGGCGGAGGCGTTCCTCGGCCTCGTCGGAGGCGGCCTCGATGTCCGCGCCGGTGACCTCATCGTGGAAGTCGACCTTGGCCGCGACCAGGATGTCGCCCGGGCCGAGCTGCATGGTGAGCAGCGTGGGCACGGCGGTGACGACCGGGATGCCGGCCAGGTCGTCGGCGATCTGCTGGTGCATGCGCCGGGGTACGGCCCGGCCGACCAGCAGGGACACGTTGCTGCGGGCCAGCGTGCCGGCCACCACCAGGAGCAGCAGGCCGATCAGGATGGAGGCGATGCCGTCGGCGAGTTCGGTGCCGGTGAGCTGGGCCAGAGCGATGCCGACGGCGGCCAGGACGAGGCCCACGAGCGCGGCCGAGTCCTCGAAGAACACCGCCTTGACGGTCGTGTCGGGGGTGAGGCGCAGGAACCGGGCCGGCGTGGTCTCCCAGCGCTCGGACTCGTTGCGTACCTGTCGCCGGGCCTTGAGGAAGCTGGTGCCCTCGGCGATGAAGGACACGGCGAGCACGATGTACGAGAGGAGATAGTGCCCGCTGTGCTCGCCGGACAGGATTGTCGTGACGCCGTGATAGATCGAGAAGCCGGCGCCGCCGATGAAGGTGAACAGGGCGGCGATGAAGGCCCAGACGAAGCTCTCCTTGCCGTACCCGAACGGGTGTTCTTCGTCGGCCGGCTTGCCGCCGCGCCGCAGCGCCACGTACAGGAAGACCTCGGTGACGGTGTCGGCCAGCGAGTGCGCCGACTCGGACAGCATGGCGGCCGAGCCGGAGAGCAGCCCGGCGACCAGCTTGGCGGCGGCGATGACCAGGTTGGCCAGGCCGGCGACGACGACGGTGCCGACGCTTTCGTTCTCGGTGACCTCGGCGGGCGCGGCCGCACCGGCCAGGCCCACGGGGGCGGTGTCACGTGATGTCACCTGATCAGCCTTCCCCGCGGTGTCGCCGGATAACCGTGCGGCGTTCAGGCTGCTAGCGTTCTGGTCGTGTCGC
The DNA here is from genome assembly GCF_043197135.1 of Actinoplanes sp. NPDC049265. Taxonomy (NCBI): domain Bacteria; kingdom Bacillati; phylum Actinomycetota; class Actinomycetes; order Micromonosporales; family Micromonosporaceae; genus Actinoplanes; species Actinoplanes sp. NPDC049265. Next base: position 54,035 of record NZ_JBICSP010000003.1, read on the forward strand.
GGACCCGCACCGAGCGCCTGGTGAACCTGGTGATCTGCCTGTTGTCCACGCGACGGTTCCTGACCGCCGCGCAGATCGCCGCGACCGTCCCCGGCTACGAGCACGACCCGGAGGACCCGAAGGACCACGAGGCCTTCCAGCGCAAGTTCGAACGGGACAAGGCCGAGCTGCGTGAGCTGGGCGTTCCGCTGGAGATGGCGCGGCCGAACGCGTTCGACGACGAGATCGGCTACCGCATCGCCCACCGGGAGTACGCGCTACCGGACATCCTGCTGGAACCGGACGAGGCCGCCGCCGTGGGCATCGCGGCCCGGCTGTGGCAGCACGCCGGTCTGGCCGCGGCGGCGTCGTCCGGGCTGGCCAAGCTGCGGGCCGCCGGGGTCGAGGTCGACCCGCAGGCCACGCTGGGGGTGGAGCCGGTGGTGACGGTCGACCCGGCATTCGGGCCCCTGACCGGGGCGGCGCGGGAACGGCGGGTGGTGTCGTTCTCGTACCGCGTGCCCGAGCGCGACCAACCGGCGACCCGGCGGCTGGAGCCGTGGGGTGTGGTGTGCTGGCAGGGGCGGTGGTATGTCGTCGGCCACGACCGCGACCGGGCCGCCGCGCGTTGCTTCCGGCTGTCCCGCATCGTCGGCAACGTGCGCCTCACCGGTCGCGCCGGCGCGTTCACGCCACCCGAGGGTGAAGACCTGATCCAGCACGTGTCGCGCTGGTCGGGGCCGGTGGCGCACGACGGCCGGGCGACGGTGACGGTCCGGCCAGGCCGGGCGGCGGGTCTGCGCCGGTGGGCGGTCGCGACGGCCACCGGGGCCGACGGTGACGTGCTGACGATCCCCTACTCCGACCCCGAGCGGCTGGCCGCGCAGCTGGTCGGTTACGGCGCCGACGTGCGGGCGGACGGCCCGCCGGAACTGCGCGAGGCGGTCATCCAGCAGTTGAAGGAGATCGTCGCGCGGCACGAGCACGTGGTGCCGGCGTGATGCCTCCGCAGCAGCGTGTGACGCCACCGCCCCGGGCCTCGGGGGACCGGCTGGGCCGGCTCCTCAGCCTGGTTCCATACCTCATGGCGCGGCCGGGGATCGCGATGGCCGACGCCGCCGACGAACTGGGCATCACCGAGGGGCAGCTGCGTTCCGACCTGGAGCTGCTGTGGGTGTGCGGGCTGCCCGGTTACGGCCCCGGCGACCTGATCGACATGGTGCTGGACGGCGACCGGGTGACGATCACCCACGACGCGGGGATCGACCGGCCGCTGCGCCTCACCCAGGACGAGGCGCTTGCGCTGGTCGTCGCGCTGCGGATGCTGGCCGAGACGCCGGGTACGGGCAACCGCGACGTCATCGAGCGCGCCCTCGCCAAGATCGAGAACGCCGCGGGTGACCTGGCCGGGGCGCCCGTGGCCGTACGCCTGCCGGCCAACGCCGAGCGGCTGGAACGCATCCGGGCGGCCGTCGACCGCGGTCACGCCCTGCACCTGACCTACTACACCGCGGCCCGGGACGAGACCACCGAGCGCACCGTCGACCCGATGCGCATCCTGATGGTCGGCGGCAAGGCCTACCTGGAGGCGTGGTGCCGGCGGGCCGAGGGCACCCGGATGTTCCGGATCGACCGGATCGACGCCTGGTCCGAGCTGGACGAGCCGGCCCGCCCACCGGCCGAGGCGACCCCGGCCGACGTGAGCGCGGGGGTGTTCCGCCCGGGGCCGGAGTTGCCGCTGATGACGATGCGGGTGGGCCGCGGCGGCCGGTGGATCACCGAGTACTACCCGGTCGAGACGGTCCGTGACGACGGCGACGAGTGGCTGGTGACGATGCGGGTGACCGACCTGGGCTGGGCGCAGCGCCTGCTCAGCAGCGTCGGACCGGACGTCACGGTGACCGGGCCGGCGGAGCTGGTGGAGCGGATCCGGGCCCAGGCCACCACCGCCCTCGACCAGTACGCGACGCCGGGCTAGCCCATTTCCCGAATTCGCCACCTGGGGATACGCCCTGAGAGCGAATTCGAAAAGCGGCTAGAGTTTCCTCCCGTGACGATGTGGATCCTGATCGGCGCCGGTGTCCTCGGTGTCATCGTTCTGGCCGCGGTCTCGGTGCCCCTGCTGGGTAAGCTGGGCGACCTGCGCCGGGCCGGCGAGCGGCTGCAGCGGCGCCAGGCCGACGCGCTGAAGCTGCAGGACAACGCCGAGCAGCTGCAGGAGACGCTGCTGGGGCTGGAGCAGCGGACCACCACGATGCAGGAACGGCTGGCCCTGATCAAGGCCGGCCACGGCGAACCGACGGGCAAACACGCCTGGGTCAATCGTCCCTGAGGTGAAGTTGGTGCCGACTTGTCACGAACTTCACCGGCACACGGCCAATACACAGTCACCGCGACCGGTTACATCGCCGAAACCACACGTACGATGGACCCCGGCACACCCCTGTCCTTGATCCGACCGACTGGAGTTCTCCATGGGCGCCCTCAAGCCATGGCACATCATCGTCTTCGTCATCGTTCTCGTGCTGCTGTTCGGTGCGAAGCGACTGCCGGACGCCGCGCGCTCGCTGGGCCGTTCGCTGCGGATCATCAAGGCCGAGACCAAGGGCCTGGTCGACGACAACAACGACGTCGCGGAAAAGGCGGAGCCGCAGCACGGCCGCGAGCCGCTGCAGCCGACCGAGATCCACAACCCGCCGCGCAACCAGGGTCCGGCGCAATCGGCGCAGCAGCCGTTCGTCGACCCGGTGCAGCGCACGAACGACCGCTGATCCGTCGTGGCCATCACCCTGCGCCGTCAGGGGCCCAGCAAGTTCGAACAGGCCGCCGACGGCTCCATGACGCTCATCGAGCACGTCCGCGAGCTGCGTAACCGGCTGTTCTTCGCCGCGCTCGGCATCGTGGCCGGCCTGATCGTCGGCTTCGCCATATCGCAGTGGGTGTTCCACATCCTCGAGGGGCCATACTGCGCCCTGCCGAGCTCGTGGATCGACGGCAAATGCCGCTTCCTGGTGCTGAGCCCGGCCGATCAGATCATCCTGCGGCTCAAGCTGGCGCTGTGGGTGGGCCTGGTGATCGGCGCCCCGGTCTGGCTCTACCAGCTGTGGGCGTTCGTGGCACCCGGTCTGCACCGGCACGAGCGCAAGTGGGCGTACGTCTTCGTGGCGATCGCGGCGCCGCTGTTCATCGGCGGCGCGGTCCTGGCCTACTTCGTGATCGGGCACAGCCTCCCGTTCATCATGGAAGCCGGTGTCATCGGCGAGACCACGCAACTCGAAGTCACGTCCTACGTCGGCTTCGTGACCAGCATGATTCTGATCTTCGGGGCGGCGTTCGAGTTCCCACTGGTCCTGCTGATGCTCAACTTCACCGGTGTGCTCAGCGCCCGCAAGATGCTGAGCTGGTGGCGGGCCATGGTCTTCGTGTCCTTCGCCTTCTCGGCCATCGCCACCCCCGACCCGGGCCCGTTCGGCATGACGCTGCTGGCGCTCTGCCTGTGCCTGCTCTACCTGGCCGCCGTCGGTGTCGCGTTCATCAACGACCGGCGCAAGGGCCGCGGCAAAGAGCTGTACGCCGGGCTCGACGACGACGAGATCTCCGAGCTGGAGGAAGAGCGCGAGTCGGTCAGCGTGTCCGACCGGGTCGACGGGCCGACCGCCGTGGAGTCTCCGGAGCCGGTGGCCAAGCCGCTGCCCCTGGAGCGCCGTTATGACGACATGACGTGACCGGTAACCTCTCGGCCTGTGACACATAACACGATCGCGGTGCTGGCCAACCCCTCGGCGGGGCGGGGCCGGCACCGCGGCCTGCTTCCGGCGGTGGTGGAACGGCTCGGCACCAGCGGGCTGGTGGTGCAGCTCCTCGATGCGCGTACCGCGGAGGAGGCCGAGAAGGCGAGCCACCGGGCCGTCGCCGAAGGGGTGGCCGCACTGGTCGCGGTGGGCGGGGACGGCACGGTGCACCAGGCGCTGCAGGCCGTGGCCGGGCGGGACGTGCCGTTCGGGGTGGTGCCCGCCGGCACCGGCAACGACTTCGCGGCCGGCACCGGCGTACCCCTCTCGCCCTTGAAAGCGGCCGAGGCCGTCGCGGCCGCACTGACCAACGGCTCGGACCACCGCATCGACCTGGGTCGCATCGAGGGAACCGACGGCGAGGTGCGCTGGTTCGGCGCGGTGCTGGCGGCCGGGTTCGACGCGATCGTCAACGAACGCGCCAACCAGATGCGCTGGCCGCGGGGGCCTCGACGCTACGACATCGCGATCGCCCTGGAGATGGCCCGGCTCAAACCGCGGGTGTACGCGCTGGAGCTCGACGGCGTCGACCGTGGTTTCGAGGGCGTGCTGGTGGCGATCGGGGTGTGCGAGAGCTACGGGGGTGGCATGCGCATCCTGCCCGGCGCCGACCCGACCGACGGGCTGCTCGACGTGGTGGTCGCCGCGCCGATGAGCCGGTTCAAGCTGGCCACGCTCCGGCCGCGCCTGATCAAGGGCACGCACATCACGGATCCGCTGGTCACCACCTATCGGGCGCGTGAGGTGCGGATCCACGCGGACGACATCGTGGGGTACGCCGACGGCGAGCGCACCGGCCCGCTGCCGGTGACGATCACCTGCGTCCCCGGCGCGGTCAGATTGTTGAAGTGAGTGCCAAGTTCGATGTCGTAGCGGTGCGGACCGCGGCGGTAGACGCTAGTGGCAGCCGGCCAGGGCCAGAGTCGCGCCGAGGCCGTTGGTGTGGCCGGGCTCGGCGGCGGGCAGGACCAGGGCGGCGCAGCCGGCCTTGACGGCGCCGGCGTCGGCCGGGGTGTCGCCGACCATCAGGGTGCGTTCCGGGTCGGTGCCGAGCATGCCGCAGGCGCGCAGGAAGATCGCCGGGTCGGGCTTGCACCGGCCCACCTCGTAGGACAGCGCGAACGCGTCGACCAGCGGCTCCAGCCCCCAGGCGGCGAAATGCGGCCGGATGTCGAAGCCGATGTTGCTGACCACGCCGACCCGGATGCCGGCGTCGTGCAGGGTGCGCAGGGTCGGCTCGGTGTCCGGATAGGGCAGCCAGCCCTCGGGGCCGAGCAGGCGGTCGTACAGGGCGTCGGCCAGCCCCTCGACGTCGCTCGGGACGGTCGACGCGAGGCCGGTGTAGGCGGCGCGGTGACTGTGTTCGTACAGGTCACGGTCGGCCCAGTGCTCGGCCAGATGGGGTGGCACGCGATGCGGCAGCGGCCCACCGGCCCGGCCCGCGGTGACCAGGCGGTCGGCCAGCACCGTGGCGCGGCCCCGGTCGAGCGCCGCGCCGCACGCCGCGGCCGCCGCGATCACCCAGGCGATCGGATCCTCGACCTGGGCGAGCGTGCCGTGGAAGTCGAAGAGCACGGCATCAACGGGACGATGCTCAGTTTCCGGCACGCCCCGAACCATACCCATCGCTCACGACACTCCCGCAGGCAACCGGCGGGATCGCAAACCGTCACACCCACGGCTTACTGTTGACCGTATGACAAGTCCCGCCGAGCGTTACGCGGAGTCCCGACGGCGGGCGGCCCGGGCGGCCGATTTTCCCGCGCTGGACGACTTCATGCTGGACGTCGGGTTCGACCTCGACGACTTCCAGCGGGAGGCGTGCGAGGGGCTCGAGCAGGGCAGCGGCGTGCTGGTTTGCGCCCCGACCGGCGCCGGCAAGACCGTGGTGGGCGAGTTCGCCGTGCACCTGGCCCTGCGTACCGGTGGCCGCAAATGCTTCTACACCACCCCGATCAAGGCGCTGTCCAACCAGAAGTACCACGACCTGGTCGAGCGCTACGGGCCCGACAAGGTCGGCCTGCTGACCGGCGACAACGCGATCAACGGCGACGCGCCCGTGGTGGTGATGACCACCGAGGTGCTGCGCAACATGCTCTACTCCGGCTCGGCCAGCCTCAACGGGCTGGCCTACGTCGTGATGGACGAGGTGCACTACCTCGCCGACCGGTTCCGGGGCGCGGTCTGGGAAGAGGTGATCATCCATCTGCCCTCCTCGGTGAACCTGGTCTCGCTGTCCGCGACGGTCAGCAACTACGAGGAGTTCGCCGACTGGCTGGTCACCGTGCGCGGCGAGACGAAGGTCATCGTCAGTGAGCACCGGCCGGTGCCGCTGTGGCAGCACGTGCTGGTCGGCAAGCGGATGTTCGACCTGTTCCACGACGCCGACGCCGCCCGCAAACACGACGTGCACCCCGAGCTGCTGCGCTACTCCCGCGAGATGCAGCGGCGGCTGGAGCTGACCGACCGAGCGGCCGGCCCGCGCGGGCGGCACCGCCGGTGGACCCCGCCGCCGCGGCCCGAGGTGATCGACCGCCTCGACCGGGCCGGGCTGCTGCCGGCCATCGTGTTCATCTTCAGCCGGGCCGGCTGCGACGCCGCCGTGCAGCAGTGCCTGTCGGCCGGGCTGCGGCTGACCGGCGCCGACGAGCGCGCCGAGATCCGCCGGATCGCGCAGGCCAAGGTGGCGAGCATCCCGGGCGAGGACCTGACTGTTCTGGGCTACTGGGAGTGGCTCGACGGACTCGAGCGCGGCGTCGCGGCGCATCATGCGGGCATGCTGCCGGCGTTCAAGGAGGCGGTCGAGGAGTGCTTCGTCCGCGGCCTGGTCAAGGCCGTGTTCGCCACCGAGACCCTGGCCCTGGGCATCAACATGCCGGCCCGGTGCGTGGTGCTGGAACGGCTGGTCAAGTTCAACGGCGAGGCCCACGTCGACCTCACCCCGGGGGAGTACACGCAGCTCACCGGCCGGGCCGGGCGGCGTGGCATCGACGTCGAGGGGCACGCCGTGGTGCTGTGGAGCCCCGAGGTCGACCCGCGGCACGTCGCCGGGCTGGCGTCCACCCGCACCTATCCGCTGCGGTCGTCGTTCCGGCCGTCGTACAACATGGCCGTCAACCTGGTCGGCTCGGTCGGCGCGGAAAAGTCGCGCGAGCTGCTGGAGTCGTCGTTCGCCCAGTTCCAGGCCGACCGCTCGGTGGTCGGTCTGGCCCGGCAGGTGCAGCGCAACGCCGAGACGATCCGCTCGTACGACAAAGAGGTCACCTGCCACCACGGTGACTTCGCCGAGTACTTCGGGCTGAGGGTGTCGATCGCCGACCGGGAGAAGGCACTGGCCCGGCAGGGCACCGCCCAGCGCCGTGCCGCCGTGGCCGCCTCGCTGCAGAAACTGCGGATCGGCGACGTGATCCGGGTGGCCCAGGGCCGCCGGGCCGGACTGGCCGTGGTCGTCGACCCGGGCGCCGGCGGGCTGGGCGAACCGCGGCCGCTGGTGGTGACCCAGGACCGCTGGGCCGGCCGGGTCAGCGGGGCCGACTTCAACGGCGAGGTCGAGGTTCTGGACCGGGTCCGCGTGCCGCGCCACTTCAACCCGCGCTCGCCGGGCGCGCGGCGCGACCTGGCCGCCCTGATCGGCGGCACCGGCCTCGACCGGCACGGCGACTCCCGGCGCAAGCGCACCCGCCTCCCCTCGGGCGGGGAGGACGCCGAGATCGCGCTGCTCAAGGTCGAGCTGCGTCAGCATCCGTGCCACGCCTGCCCGGACCGGGAGGACCACGCGCGCTGGGCCGAGCGGCAGCACCGGTTGGAACGCGACACCGAGGCGCTGCGCTCCAAGGTGGCGGGTCGCACCGGTTCACTGGCGCGGACGTTCGACCAGGTCTGCGCGATCCTGGCCGCCCGCGGCTATCTCACCGGCGACGGTGGGGTGACCGACGCGGGCCGGATGCTCGGCCGGATCTGGACCGAGGCCGACCTGCTGGTCGCCGAGTGCCTGCGCCGCGGCATCTGGGAGGGTCTGGCCCCCGACGAACTCGCCGGCGCGGTGTCCATGGTGCTCTACGAGTCCCGCCGCGAGGGCGACGAGCGCGTCTCGGTGCCCAAGGGGCCGGTCATGGCCGCCGTCGACGCGTGCGCCAAGCTCTGGGCCGAGATCGAGTCCGACGAGGCCGACCATGGCCTGTCGCTGACCCGTGAGCCCGACCCGGGCTTCGTCTGGCCGATCTACCGGTGGGCCCGGGGCGAGCCGCTGGCCCGGGTGCTGGCCAGCGGCTCCACCAGCTACGACGCGGAGATGCCGGCCGGTGACTTCGTGCGCTGGGCCCGGCAGGTGCTCGACCTGCTGACCCAGCTGCGCGACGCTTCGTCGGCCTCGGCCGGCATCCGGGACGCCGCCCGCGAGGCGATCAAGGCGGTAAACCGAGGCGTGCTGGCCTACCAGGCCGGCCTTTAGGGTCAACATCAAGCGAAAACCGAGGTCGTAGCCGGGTGGGTGGTGCCGACCGTCGCTCCCGCCGAGGGTCGCTTCGCTCCACGTGCGTGAGTGGTCACCCTGCCAAACCCCGATCGGTGGTAGCCCAGGGCTACCACTGCGTGGGTGGTCGCGCTTTTTGACAAGCGCGACCACTCGCGCTCAGGCGGCCGGCGCCCCCGAGGTGACCAGCACCCGGTGGCTGAGCACCGGCTGCCGGATGCCCTTGAGGACGGCCGGCCCGGTCGGGATGCCACCGGTGCCGCGCCCGGCCATCGCGTACGCCCCCGGCCCGATCTGCAGCTCGCCCGGCCCGGCCACGCTGCACAGCCGCTGCGCCAGGTTGACGGCGCGACCCCACACGCCGTAACCCGCCGGCGGCCACGACGGGGTCACGAAGACCTCGCCGAACTCGATCCCCGCGTGCACCGACGGGCGCACCGAGCGGCTGCCACCGGCGGCAACCAGCGCCAGCCCGGCCCGGACGGCACGGTCGGCCTCGTCGCCGGCCGTGTCGCGTAACCCGAAGACACACATGAACCCGTCGCCCAGCACCTGTTGAATCTCCCCGCCGTGCCGCCGCGCGATGGCCACCAGGTCATCCATGAGCGGCCGCACCACCTGATAGACGATTTCCGGTTCGACCGTCTCGACCAGATTGGTGAAGCCGGTCAGATCAGCGAAGAGCACGGCGGCTTGCCGCCGGTGCCCCGATCCGTTGTGCTTGTCGTGCTCCAGTCCGACATCCACGCAGAGTCAGAGACCGGACTGTCGGCCTTGATACATGCACTTCGGACGGTGATCAGGCGGCTCCGTAGGAGCTGAATGTGCACCAGTTGACGTAGTTGGCCGGTGACTCGATGTCCAGGTCGGAGCGGGCGGCGTGCAGCGCGCGGGCCAGAGTGTGACCTTCGGCCAGGCGTTGGTGGAGGGCGTACATCAGGTCGACGGCGGCCACGTCGGGCACCGCGGCGACACTGGCGACCACGCCGGCGGTGCCCCGCGCCAGCAGCGAGCTGATGAAGCCGACGACCTCGTCGCCGGCGTACGCGACGTCGGCGCCGGACTGGCAGGAGGCGAGCACCAGCCGGTGCGGCGCGACCCCGCTGGTGTGCAGCTCCTGCACGGTCAGCGGGCCGTCGCTGAGCACCAGCGAGGAGAAGTGCGGGTTGTCCGCGCGCAGCCAGCCGTGGCAGGCCAGGTGGACCAGCCCGGCCCCGTCGAGCCGGCGCAGCACCTCGGCCGAGGTGCTCTCGGGCGGGCTCAGCGCGGTGGCCGACGGATACAGCTCGCGCAGCCGCAGCACCTCGGTGGTCGCGCCGGGCAGGCTCGGTCCCTCGACCAGCACCGTCGGGCCCACGGCGGCGGCCCGGCGGCCGGAACCGGCACGACCCCGCCGGGCCGAGAGCGGGAACGCGGCCGCCGCCGTCCGGGCCCACATGCCGGCCGACGGCGCCAGCGACACCGGCTGGTCCCACAGCGCCGACCACGGGATGCCGTGCAGCTGGCCGACCGGAACCACGACCAGCTCGGCGTCCGGTGGCAGGCCGAGCGGGGCGAGCAGCATCGCGCGCAGCCGGGCGACCCGGGAGTCGGCGCCGAGCCGGGCCGCGGCCAGCGACGACTCGGGCAGGTCCTGGGTCATCCGGCGCAGCGCGAAGAACAGGGTGCGCATCTGGCTCAGCACCCCCGCCACCGGGCCGAGGCGGACCAGCCGGCTGCGGCGCGGCTCGACCACCACGGCCACCAGGTCGCCCTTGAGGTTGGCGTACTCGACCAGCACCCGGCCGCCCAGCGCGGAGCGCAGGCGGGCCGGACGGATCGGGCTGATCACCGCCTGCGCCGCGGCCCGCCGCCGCCAGCTCGCCCGCCGGATCCGGTCCTCGATGGTCTTCTGCCGGGCGACCAGCGGTTCCGGCGGCGCCAGCTGACGGTCGCCCCCGGTGGTCGCGCTCTCCAGCTCGGCGTGCAGGTCACGCAGCGCGTCAAGGCCGTCGACGTCGGCGCCGCCGGGCGGTTCGACGGCCAGCAGCGCCGCCGCTCGGGTGCGTTCCATCCAGACCAGCGCGCGTGGCGCCGACCCGCCCCGGACCATCACCTCGAGGCCGAGCTGGCCCAGCTCGGCGCCGTGGCCGGAGGCGAGCACGCGCAGCTCGACCGAGGGCAGCGCGGTGCGGTGCCGGGCCAGATCGGAGAGACCCTTGCGGCAGTACGCCAGCACGCCGGTGTCGTCGGCCCGCAGGGCGGCGGCGTTCGCCCCGGCCACGCTGCCCCGCATGCGCACCAGCACCGGGCTCTTGCGGGCCAGGCCGGCGGCCCGTTCCCAGAGGGCGACGGCGTCCTTGCGCCGGCCCAGGCGCGCGGCCACCCGGCCGGCGATGACATAGGCGTCGACCGCGTACGCCCATGTGCCCTGCTGTTCCAAGGTGCGACAGATCCGGCGTACGTCGCGCAGGTCGGCGCCGGCCGTCGTACCCGCCTGTAACCGGGCCTCGACCCGGACCAGCGCCGCGCGGGCCTTCCACGCCCGCCGCCCCTGCCGGTCGAAGCTGCGCGCGGCCACCGCGGCCGCCTCCTCGGCGCGATCCGGGTCGCCGGCCAGCAGCGCCAGCTGGGCCACCCGCAGCTCGGCCTCGGCGCCCATCAGTGGCACCCCGTGCTGCGCGAACTCGTCCGCGGCGGCCTGCGCGGCCCCCGCCGCCTCGGGGATCAGGCGCAGGTCGATCAGGGCGTCCGCGTACTCCACATAGTGCTCGCCCAGCGGCAGCCCGGCGGCCTCGTGGGCGCGGGCGGCCTCGTCGAACAGCCGGATGCCCTCGCTCAACCGTCCGGCGTGCACGGTCACCCAGGCCTGCGTCTCGCTGACCATGGCCACGTGGGCCGGGCCGACCCCGGGCGCGGCTCGCCGGGCGTCCAGAGCCAGCCGCAGCGCGTCAGCGTGCCGGCCGTGCTGCGACTCGATCATCGCGAGGTTGTTGCCGGCCACCACCCGCAGCCGCGGCGACAGGCCGTCGCCGTCGAGCAGATCGCGGTACGCGTCGGCCGCGGGCGCCAGCCGGCCCAGGTTCTGGTCGAGCACCGCCCGCTGGAAGGCCAGCTCGACCGCCTCGTCCGGGCCCACGATGGACCGAGCGTGGTCGAGGTCACGCGAGGCGCCGGCCATGTTGCCCAGTTCCTGATGCACCACCGACCGGGTCATCAGCACCTGGGCCAGAACGTGTTCGAGTCGGTGCGTGCGGGCCACCGTGGCGGCCTCGTCGAGCAGGCGTTTCGCCTCGGCCGCGGCGAACCGCGCACGGCGTCCCCAGGCCTGTGCGCGCAGAGCGAGAGCCAGTGCCTCCGGAGGCCCGGACCGCCGCGCCCGCCGGACCAGATCGGTCGCGACCGGCTCGTACCGGCGGGGGTCCGAAACTATTTCCTCATGAACACGCCTGGCGTGTATCACGAGGTCGACTGGCGTCTCTACTTCTGCCAACAGACCACTTTCCGCCGTGTGAGGGACCGGGGACACGCCATGAGATTCGAGCAAGACCGCCTGGGCTTCGCGTTTGAGGGGGACTATCCCGAATCCTACGGGCCGGAGGACACCGTCCGGCTGAGGGCGACGCTGGCGCAACAGACCGGGCAGCTGGGCGCCGGCACCAGCAACGCCGACCAGCGCCTGATCGGCATCCTGATCGGCCGGCGCTGCGGCGACCAGGCCCGGCCCCAGGTCGAGTTCCGCGGCCGCCGCGACGGCACGCTCAGCCTGCGGGCCCGCGGCGAGGTGGTCATCCCGTCCGGCGCTTGGGCCGCCGACGAGGCCAAGTCGGTGTTCGCCGACTTCGACACGGCCTGCGACGGCACCGGCCGCCGTGGTGACAACGTGCTGGTCCGCCGGGCCTCGGCGGCACCGTCCGACCTCGACGCGGCGGTCTGCGCGAGCGAGGCGGCCAAGCTCGAGGCGTACCCGAACTATCTGGCCACGATGGCCGCGGTGGGCAAGGGCCTGGGCGGGCCCGAGCCGACGCCGCCACCGGACCCCAAGCCCATCCCGGCGACTTCGGGACTCACCTCGACCGGCGGCCCCGAATCGGCCGCGCCGCCGGCTTCCGACCGCGTGGCCGGACCCGCGACTCTGCCCAGTGGGTCCGGCCACGCGCCCATCAAGGTCGCGGTGATCGACACCGGGATCCCGCGCGCCCTGCGTGACGACCAGCTGCTCAACGGCGTCGAGCGGCGCGACGACAACATCGACGAGCTCGACGTGCTGCCCGCCGGCCCCGACGGGCTGCTCGACTACCAGGCCGGGCACGGCACCTTCGTGGCCGGCATCATCGCCCGGGTCGCGCCCGGCGCCGAGCTGAGCATGTACCGTGCGGCCGACACCGACGGCTTCGCCACCGACCGGGACATCGCCGAGGCGATCCTGGCCGCGCACGCCGACGGCGCGCAGATCATCAACCTGTCGCTCGGCGTGCGTACCGTCGACGACCTGCCGCCCCCGGCCACCGCGGCCGCCGTGGCCAAGGTGGCCGCCGAGTCACAGGGGCAGACGGTGATCGTCGCGGCGGCCGGCAACAACGGTGACGAGGCCAAGGTGTGGCCGGCCGATCTGGACGGTGTCGAGTCGGTGGCCGGCCTGACCGCGTACCTGATGCCCGCGCCGTGGTCGTCCTACGGCGACCGGGTGCGGTTCTCCACGGTGGCCGAGGGCATCCGATCGACCTATGTCAGCGGCGTCGAGTCGCCGGTTTTCGACCCTTCGCCCGACTCCTTCTCCGGCGACGCATGGGCATTCTGGAGCGGGACGTCGTTCGCGGCGCCCCAGATCGCCGGTGCGGTCGCGCGGATCTGCCAGGAGGAGGGCCTGGTGCCGCGGGCAGCCGTGGACAAACTGGACGAGTTCGGCAAGGCGATCTCCGGATACGGCAAGGCGATGCGGATCCTGCAGGGGCTCGGTTGATCCCGTGCACGGCTCCGGATCAGGTGGGGGACCGGATGGCTGGGGGGCCGTCCGGTCCGCGTCGCGGCAGAGCGGGGACGACATGGGATCAGATCCATCCGATATGGCCGACTGGGAACTGCCCGAGCTGGTCAAAGCGAGCATCGATCGAAACGAGGACGCGTGGAACGAGCTGGTCCGGCGGTTCGCCGGGCTGGTCGCGTTCGTCATCCGGCACTACCGGCTCTCCGCGTCCGACACCCAGGACGTCAGCCAGCTGGTCTGGCTGCGCCTGGTCGAGCACCTCGGACAGATCCGGGAGCCCGCCGCCCTACCGGGCTGGCTGGCGACCACGACGCGCCACGAGTGCGAGCGATACCTGCGGGTCAACGGCCGGAGTGTGGCCGTGGACCCGATGACCATGAAGGAGGACCGGTCCGCTGCGCCGGATATCGACGAGATGCTGCTGGCGGTGGAGCGCCGGCAGGTCCTTCTCGACGGTCTCGGCCAGTTGGCCCCTCAGCAACGTGAGCTGCTGCTGATGCTGGCCGCCGATCCGCCCTACTCGTACGCGGAGATCAGCCGGATCCTCGGCATCCCGATCGGCAGCATCGGCCCGACCCGCAGCAGGGTGCTCGACAAACTGCGTGACACGGACGTGGTGCGGGCATACCTGGAGGCGGATCGTTCCGCACAGATGGGAAGGTGTCCGTGATGCCCTGGCGTAACTGGAGCGACGACGACGAGCTGATGCGCGACATCGCCGACGCGGTACGCCCGGAACCACTCGAGCAGCAGATCCTGGCCGCCGGTCGGCTGGTGTTCGCGTACCACGTGACCGACCTGGACAAGGCGTTGGCCGAGCTGACCTACGACTCCCGGGTGGACGCTGTGGCGGCGGTACGCGGCCCGCTCTCCGGTGGCCCGCGCAACCTGGTCTTCTCGCTGGGCGCGATCCGGGTCGAGATCGAGATCAGCGACGCGGGCATCGAGGGGCAGTTGATCCCGCCCGAGCCCGGCAAGGTCTGGCTGCTCGACGCCAGCGGCCCGGTCGCCGAGGCCACGGCCGACGAGGTCGGGTGCTTCTCGTTCCCGTCGTCGCGGACCGGGCCGGTCCGGATCGAGTGCGACGTGTCCGGGCGGCGCGTGGCCACGGAGTGGATCACGGCCTGACATGCCGGCCGCACAGGACCACATCACCGCGGCGACGCCGATGGGCGCGACAGTGGTCGACGGTGGCGTGACGTTCCGGTTCTGGGCGCCGCGGGCGGAGAGCGTGCACGTCAGCTTCCACGGCGTGACGCACTACGAGCCGGTGCCTGGCGAGGAACTCATCCGTGACCCGGCGACCGGCGACTGGACCGGGTTCTTCCCCGGCATCGAGCCCGGCACGAAGTACCGGTTCTTCGTGCGCGGGCCCGGCGGCACCGGCTTCAAACGCGACCCCCGGGCCCGCGAGCTGGAGCTGTACGGCTACCCCGACTGCGACGCCATCGTGGTCGACCCACGCACGTACCCGTGGCACGACCAGGACTTCCGGCCGCCGGCGTTCGACCAGCTGGCGGTGTACCAGTTCCACGTCGGCGTCTTCTGGGCCCGCGACGAACGCGGCCGCGACCGCCGGGCGCACCGCACGGCCAAGCTCCTCGACGCCGTCGACCGGGTGCCCTACCTGGCCGAGCTGGGTGTGACCGCGGTGCAGCCGTTGCCGGTGGTCGAGTTCCAGGGGCCGTGGAGCCTGGGCTACAACGGCACCGACCTGTTCTCGCCCGAGATGGACTACTGCGTCGACCCGGACGGGCTCCAGCTCTACCTGGAACGGGTCAACACGCTGCTGGCCGCACGCGGGGCCGCCCCGCTCGAGGCCGGCCAACTGGTCGGGCAATCCAACCAGCTGCGCGCCTTCGTGGACATCTGCCACCTTTACGGGCTCGCGGTGATCATGGACGTGGTCTACAACCACGCCGGTGGCGGGCTCGACCCGGAAAGCCTCGACTGGATCGACCTGCCGGCCACCCGGGGGCCGGACGACAACGCGTACTTCTCCGACCAGGGTTGGGCCGGCGGGCGGGTCTTCGCCTACCACCGCCCCGAGGTGCGACGGTACCTGATCGACAACGCCCGGATGTTCCTCGACGAATACCACTGCGACGGGCTGCGCTTCGACGAGGTCAGCGTGATCGACCGGCACGGCGGGTGGGCGTTCGGCCAGGAGATGACGGCCGAGCTGCGGGCGCTCAAACCGTCGGCGGTGCTGATCGCCGAGTACTGGGCCGAGTTTCCCGGGCTCGCGGTGGCTCCCGCGCCCGAGGGGATGGGCTTCGACATGGCGTATGCCGACGGGCTGCGCGACGCCGTCCGCGGGGCGATCGCGGCCGCCGCGCACGGGCGGGACGGGCCGGTGGGGCTGGCCCGGGTGGCCGCCGCCCTGCATCCGCCGTTCGGGGCGGGCTGGCGGGCGTACCAGTGCCTGGAAAATCATGACCTCGTGCTGGACATGGACGACCACCGCGCCCCGCGCGTGGCCCGCCTGGCCGACGCGACCGACGCGCGCAGCTGGTACGCGCGCAGCCGGTCCCGCGTCGCGATGGCGCTGCTGCTGACCGCGCCCGGCACCCCGATGCTGTTCATGGGGCAGGAATTTCTCGAGGACAAACTGTGGTCGGACAGCCCCGGGCGCACCGACCGGCTGATCTGGTGGCCAAGCTCAGCTTTCAGTCCGGTCAGGGGCGGCGGCGGGGCTGCGGACGGCGACCGGCACATGGCCGATTTCCGGCGTTGCACCAGCGACCTGCTGCGGCTGCGGCGTTGCTTCTCCGGCGATGCGATCGATGTGCTGCCGCCCGATGAGAACAACCGGGTGCTCGCCTTTCAGCGGGGCTCGATGTTCGTGGTGGTGTCGCTGAACGAGTCCACGCTGTACGGCTATCGGATCGGATTCCCGTTCCCGGCCGCGCGCGAGGTGTTCAACAGCGACTACTACGACCACTTCCCGAACCCTCGGGTGGCCGGCAACGGCGGCCGGGTGGTCGCCGACGGCCCGAGCGCGACGATAACGATCCCGGCCAATGCGGTGCTGATTTTCGCCGCCTGAGACGATGATCGCTATGCGTCCGCCGCTTCACATAACCCTTCCCGGCGCGAACCAGCTGACGTTCGCCGACGTCGACCAAGTAGTGGTGGGCCGCGACCCGACCTGCGCCGTCGTCGTGACCGCCACCGGTGTCTCGCGCGAGCACTGCCGGTTCGAGCTGCGCGACGGCCGGTGGACCTTCATCGACACCAGCCGCAACGGCTCGTACCTAGGCGGTGAGCGGATCGTCACCCATGTGCTGTCCGGCGCGGCGCCGATAGTGTTCCGCCTCGGTCACCAGGACACCGGGTCGACCGTGACGGTCCGGCTGGGTGGCCGCGACGCCGGGGACGAGCGGACCGCGGTCGCGTCGTCGGCGCTGGTGGTCCCCGTTTCCCGAGGGGTACGGACGGCGCACTCGTTGGCCGGCGGCCTGTTGCGAGTCGGCCGGGTGCCGGACAACGACGTCGTTGTCGACGACCTGCTGGTCTCGCGCTACCACGCGACTGTCTCTCTGCTGCGACCCGGTGTGGCCCTGGTCGATGATCTCGGTGGGCGCAACGGAACGTTCGTCAACGGCATCCGGGTGAGCCGATCGTCGCTGCTGCCCGGCGATCTGCTCACCATCGGCCGCGCCACGTTCAGCTTCGACGGCGGCATGGCTCTGCTCGAGCACGGGGATGTCCCGGACACATCGCTCGCCGCGCAGAACCTCACTGTTCGTTACGGCACCAACCGGGTCATCTCCGACATTTCATTCGCGACGCCGCCGGGCTCCCTGGTGGCGATCATCGGGCCCAGCGGCGCCGGCAAGTCCACCCTGCTGCGGGCCCTCACCGGCGCCCGGGCCGCCGACGAGGGCCGCGTCCTGGTGGACGGCACCGATCTCTACACGTCGTACGACGCGATCCGGCACCGCATCGGGCTCGTCCCGCAGGAGGACGTCCTGCACGACCAGCTCAAACTCGGTCAGGCCCTGCGGTACGCCGCCGCTCTGCGGCTCCCCGACGACGTGCCTTCCGCCGTACGCGACCAGCGCGTCGACCAGGTCCTCGCCCAACTGGACCTGACCGCCCGCCGCGACCTGCCGATCAGCCGGCTCTCGGGCGGACAGCGCAAACGCGCCTCAGTGGCGATGGAACTGCTCACCGAGCCGTCCCTGCTCTACCTCGACGAGCCCACCTCCGGCCTCGATCCGCTGCTCGACCGCGAGGTGATGCGCCACCTGCGCGACCTCGCCGACCGGGGTCGCACGGTGGTCGTGGTGACGCACAGCACGCTGCACCTCGATGTGTGTGACAGCGTGCTGGCGCTGGCCCGCGGCGGCCGGGTCGCCTACTTCGGGGCGCCGTCCGGCCTGATCGACCACTTCGGCGCCGGGAACTACGCCGACGCGTTCGCCGCCCTCAGCGAGGAGGCCACCGGCTGGGCCGACCGGCACGCGCTGCTGGCCCGGCCGGGCCGGCGGGAACCGGTCGCCATGGTGCGGTCGGCCGCACCACCCCGGCAGAGCATCCTGCGGCAGACCGCGTTGCTCATGCATCGGTCCGTGGCGCTGCTGCGGTCCGATCCGCGACAACGCTGGATGCTCATCGGCCTGCCGTTCGTGCTGGCGGCAGTGGTGCAGACCGCGCCGTCCGAGGCAGGCCTGCGGTGGGCGCCCGGCGGGCCGCCGCAGACCGGCGCGGCGACGCTGCTGGTCATTCTGGTGCTCGGCGCGGCGTTCATGGGTATGGCCGGCAGCATCCGCGAGCTCGTCGCGGAACGGCTGATCTACCAGCGGGAATGGGCGATCGGGCTGCGGCCGGCCGCGTACCTGGGCTCGAAGGTCGCGGTGAGCGCCCTGATCTGCGTGGCCCAGTCGGTCGTGCTGGGCCTGCTCAGCCTGCTGGGACGCGACCTGCCGGCGTACGGGGTGGTGCTGGGCAGCCCTCGGCTGGAACTGATCGTCGTGCTGTCGCTGACCGCCATCACCGCGGCGATGGCCGGCCTGCTCGCGAGCGCGTTCGCCCAGCGAACCGAACACACGATGTCCATCCTCGTGGTGGCCATCATGGCGCAGCTGGTGCTCAGCGGCGGCCTCTACAGCATCGGCGGCCGGCCCTGGCTGCAGGCCCTGGCGGTGTTCAGCCCGACCCGGTGGGGTTTCGCCGCCGGTGCGGTGACCGTCGACCTGCGGGCCTTCCGCATCCTGCGGCCGGCGGACGCATTGTGGTCGCACACGGTGGGAGCGTGGTGGTTCGCGATGGTCACTCTGGCCGGGTTGGGTCTGGTGTACGTGGCCGGTACCCGCATCATGCTGCGCGTGCAGGAGCAGCGTCCCGGCCGCCGTCAGCCACGCGTGGATGCGAAGTGATCCACGCCCGCGCGTGAGGCGGCCCATCTACCTGCCGGTGGCGCGGAACGCGTTGCGCCAGGTGTGATCCGGACGGGACCCGCCGGGCCGGCGTTCGGGTGCGGTGCGCGTGGTCGTGATGGTTCACCGGACGGAACGTGGTCTGATGAGCATCGTGGGTGACGATCTTCAGGTGGCACGGCGGGCGGCGTTGGCCGGGGCCGCGGTCGGGATGCGATGGTTCGCCGATCTGCCCCGGCTGCGCCGCGAGATGAAACCGGACGGGTCCGTGGTCACCGAGGCCGATCGGACCGTCGAGGCCGAGGTCCGAACCGTGCTGTCGGCCGAGCGGCCGGACGACGCCGTCCTCGGCGAGGAGGGCGGCCAGTCGGGGGACGCCGCCCGGCGGTGGATCATCGACCCGATCGACGGGACGGCGTTGTTCGTGGCCGGCGATGACCGGTGGCTGGTCCTGGTGGCGTTGGAGAGCGACGGGGAGATCGTCGCCGGTGTGGCGGTCATCCCGGCGCAGCGGCGGGTGTTCTGGGCCGAACGCGGCGGCGGGGCGTGGGAGGCGCCGATCGACGACCTGGGCGCCGCCCGCCGCCTCATCGCCGGCCCGGCCGACCCGGACGGCGAGGTCAGCATGAGCGTCGGCCCGGCCGATCCGGCCGTGCCGGACGTCGGGGTCGATCTCGCCCCGGCGGTGCCCGCGGAGCGGGACGGTGGCATCCGGCTGAGTGTGGTGCCGTTGCCGTCGGTCGCCGAGGTGGACGGTCTGCTGGCGGCGATACCGGGGCGGCCCTGGCGGCAGCACCCGCCGTTGCTGGTGGCACGGGGTGAGCTGGACATCGCGGTGCAGAGCAGCGGGCACATCTGGGACTTCGCGGCGACCTCGCTGATCGTCACCGAGGCGGGCGGTTACTACCGCACCCGCGACGGCGGCACGCGACCGGGGCGTGGTTTGTCGGTCTTCGCGCGTACCCCGGAACTCGCCGCGGAAGCCCTCACCCACCTCGCGTGAACCAATACGGGCTGAGGGCGACCCGCGGCCTCCACGCCGACGCCTGGCGGCCGCCTCTGATGTGCGGCTAAGGCGTGTTTCAGGCCTCGGCCAAGAGCGAGGCCGGCCCCACGCTGGGCCGCGCCGCAGCCGGGCCGAGTCATGAAGGACGCACACTTAGGGCGACGTGGGCTTGTTCAGCGCGACGATCAGCGTGATCAGCGCCGCGACCGACAAGGCCACGCCGACGATGCCGAAGACGCGGCCGAGCAGGGCGGGGGAGAAACCGCGCCGCCGTTCGCCGCGCAGGCTCAGGAAGATCGCGATGGCGCCGAGGATGCCACCGACGACGCAGAACGAGGTGGGCAGGCTCAGGATGCCCAGGATCAGGGCGCCGCGGCCGGCGCCGGTCACCGGTGGGGCGGCCGGCGGGGCCACGGCGGTGGACGGGAGCCAGGCGTACTCGGGTGGGAGGTCGGCCAGCGGGGCCAGCAGTTCCGAGGTGTACGTGGCCGAGCCGACCGCCGCCACCCGGCCGTCGTAGTCGCTCATCGCCAGGTCGCCCTGGTCGAGCGCACGAGTGAGCACCGCCAGCACCTCGGAGCGTTCCGCGCCGGTCACCCGTTCGTCCCTCACCGGCGCGAGGTTAGCCAGCCGGGGGAGCGCCCCTGCCCGAAATCGGGGGCGCTCCCCCGAAGGAGACCTCGTCAGCAGCGGGCGAGCATCGACTCGGCCGGGAAGCGGGACGAGATGGCCCGCACGAGCGCCGTGCCGTCGTTGTCCAGGGCGACCGGGAAGTATCGCCAGTCGTCGTCGGAGGCGGGCAGGGCGGTCTCCAGGGTGTCGTCCTTGAAGATCGCCGTACGGTCGAGCGCGTCCTGCCGCCCGAGGACCTGACCGGCCGCGTTGACGTCGGCCGGGGTGAAGCCGGGCCACGTGCGGACGATCGCGCCGGACCGGTCCCACTCGATGCCGGTGCCACCCCAGTCGTGGCCGACGACCCGGTCGCCGGCCACCGCGACCGCGGTGATCTCCTGGTCGGGGGCGGGCCGGTCGAGGACCGTCCAGGTGCCGTCGGGGGCGCGCAGCGCGGCGCCGGACTTTCCGCCCCGGGCCAGCAGGGTGCCGTCCGCGGTGACGTCGACGGCGGTGCCGGCGCCGGGCAGGGGCGAGTCGATCAGTTCGTACGTGCCGGGCTGCGCGGCCGGCCAGCGGATCAGCCGGCCGTCGTCGAGGGCGCCGAACACCTCACCGGCGTCGTTGACCGCGGTGGCCGCCGCGGTGGTGCCGTCCGGCCGGGGCAGGGGCTGCCACTTGCCGGTGCGACGGTTGAGGATCGGGGTGGCCGACTCGATCTGCCCGACGACCGTGCCGTCGGCGTTGACGTCGAAGACCTCGAAGGAGCCGAGGGCGCGGGCCACCCCGTTCTCCCAGCGCGCGGCCGAGGACGAGCCGCCGTCGGTGTAGGCGGTTCCGGCGTAGACACCGGTGCGGCTGGCGTGGGTCACCGACGCCTGCCGGCTGCCCGAGGGCGGCTGCAGCGCGGTGAAGGTGCAGGAGGAGGCGGCGTGGGCGGGGGCGGGCAGCGCGACGAGGGCCGCGGCGCCGAGAATGAGGAAGGGTGCTCGCACTGTCCAGAGTGTACAGATCGACTACGACCGGTGGAGGGTGATGCACGTCCAGGCGCCGACGTGGACGCGGTCGCCGTCGGACAGGGGGTGGCCGCGGCCGGTCTCGAGCGGGGCCTCGTTGACGTAGGTGCCGTTGGTCGAGCCGACGTCGGCGACCAGCCAGACGCCGTCCAGGTTCTGCGTCAGGATGGCGTGGCTGTGCGAGACCCCGGGGTCGTCCAGGTCGATCTCGGGGTCGGTGCCCTTGGAGGCGCTCTTGCGGCCGATCCGCACCTGCGGCGGTTCCAGCCGTACGTCGCGGACCAGCACGTCGCCGGGGAAGACGACCCCGTCGACCGCGTTGGCGTCGAACCAGGAACGGTCGGCGGTGATGGTCAGCGTCCACGCGCTGGTGGCCGGGGTGACCGCAGGGGAGAGGACGGGCACCCGGCCGGTGTTCGAGTCGTAGCCGCAGTTTTCGCAGAACCGGCCGTCGTCGGGCAGTGGCGTCCCGCAGTGCGGGCACGGTGCGGCGGCGGGACCCACCGGTTCCGGGACCCGGGACGTCATCCGGGCGCCGCAGACGTCGCAGAAGTCGTCGGCCGCCGAGTCGTGGCCGCGGGGACAGCTCACGAGGTGGCCCGCCCCACCCGCACCGTCTTGGTCGACCGGGTGTCCAGCGCCATCTCGTCGGCCGCGTCGACCCGTCGGCGCAGCCGGACCGTGCCGGTCACCGCGTCGTCGATGTCGACCACTGTCGACAGCAGCTCGGTGGTGGCGGTGTTCCCGCTCTCGTGGGCCAGCTGGGCGGCCCGGCCCAGCTTGATCGTCGCCGTGTGCTCGTCGCCGGACTTGCGGGCCTCCAGCCCGGCCTGGATCGCGTCGGCCAGCTCGGCCTGCCCGGTGTAGTGGGCGACCTGCCGGTTGATCCGGGTGGAAAGGCCGCTGTCGGTGGTCCAGACGGCCCGGACCAGGCACTGCGCGTGTACGTCGTCGCCCTCGACCACGGACACCCGCGCCGCCAGCATCTCGTCGCCGGCCTGGCCGGGCGGGACCTCGACGCTGATGTGGTAATCGCGGCTCTCGTTGCCCCAGGCGCCCAGCGGATAACGTCCGGCGCGGGGACCGTCCTCGACGCGTTTGCCCGACAGGTCGGCGACCGACGGTTCGACCTGTTTCACGTACCGGATCCGGGTGTTGACCGGGGTCCAGACCTTGAGCTGGACGTCGGCCGAGGTCTTGCCCATCGCGCTGGTGATCATCTGCTCGAAGGCGGCGGTCAGGTCGGTCGGCCGGGCGACGATGTCGACCGAGCCGAGCATCGCGCCGGCGATCTTGCGGAGCTCGGCCACCTTCCAGTTGGTGCCCACGCCGCGGCAGTCGCACTGGAACTTGCCGCCGATGCCCTCCAGCACCTTTTCCAGATAGCCGGCGTGCTCGCCGTTGTCACCGTCGGTGAGCAGGATGGCGTGGGCGATGTCGCCGGGCCGCTGGGCGAACAGCTGCGCGGCCAGCTTGAGCCAGGCGCCCATCGCGGTGCCGCCGCTGGCCTGCAGCCGGTCGATCGAGCGGATCGCGTCGGCGCGGCTCTGCGGGCCGGCCACCGCGAGCTGGCCGGGCGCCGGGAACAGCTGCTGGGCGGTGCTCACCCCGGCGATGATGGCGAAGTGCACGCCGTCGTCGAGGCAGGCCACCGCCGCCTTGGCCGCCTGCCGTGCGGCCGCCATCCGCCCCTCGGCCTGCATCGACCCGGACGCGTCGACGATGATCACCTCGGTCGCCCCGGCCGTCCGCCGGCCGGTCGCCGACCCGGTCGAGGTGACCGTGACGATCGCGTTGACCTCGGTCCCGCCGAGCGGGAGGAACTCGTTCTGGAACGCCTCAGCGGTGTACGCCACGCGGACCTCCCACAGGTGTCAGGGCGACGGTGATGTTGTCCGCGCCGCCACGTTCGTTCGCCAACCCGACCAGCGCGCGTGCCGCCGCGAGCGGGCCTTGTTCGAGGTTGCCACGCACGGCGTCGGCGAAGTCGGCCGGGTCGGGCAGGTAGTTCCACAGTCCGTCGGTGCAGAGGACGAGCGTGCCGGGAGAATCGAATTCCCGGTCAACGGCCGATGGGCGTACGGCCGGAGCGTCCGCGCCGAGCCAGGCGGTGATCGCGTGCGCCTGCGGGCTGAGCATCGCGGTCTCCGGGTCGGCGCCCAGATCGACGGCGTGCCGGGCCCACGAGTCGTCCTCGGTGAGCCGTTCGGCCGGGCCCTCGGCCGGCACCCAGTACGCCCGGCTGTCACCCACCCACGCCCACGTGACGGTGGACCCGTGCACCGAGGCGGCCACGATCGTGCAGGCCGGTGAGTCGTGATCGGTGCCCAGCGCGCTGACCGCCTCGCCCGCCTTGAGCAGAGCGTCAACCGGGGACAGGCCCGCCGCCAGGGACTGGCCGGCCACCGACGCGGCGGTGGACGACGCCTCGTCGGCGCGGGCCGAGGCCGACACCCCGTCGCAGACGACGATGTGGCCGTCCGTGAGGAACATCGCGTCCTCGTTGCGGTGGTGCCGCCGGCCGCGGTCGGTCACCGCCGCACCCAGCGGCCCGGCGTCGTGTTCGGCGTGGTCGTTCTCCCGCTCGGCCATCATCCCGCAGCTCTCGCAGTACCCGTCGTCGCCGACCCCGCCCCCGCAGTGTGCGCAGGTGATCAGCCGCCGCCCGCACGCCTCGCAGAAGGTGGCCCCGGCGGCTCGCTCGTCATCGCACGCGGCGCACGCGATGGTGGTCATGTGCGGGTCCGCGGACGCGCGGCGTTGGCCAGGTCGACCAGCCGGATCCGGTCCGGTCCGTGCGTGGCCCGG
This sequence comes from Actinoplanes sp. NPDC049265, assembly GCF_043197135.1. Taxonomy (NCBI): domain Bacteria; kingdom Bacillati; phylum Actinomycetota; class Actinomycetes; order Micromonosporales; family Micromonosporaceae; genus Actinoplanes; species Actinoplanes sp. NPDC049265. The sequence continues at coordinate 78,068 of NZ_JBICSP010000003.1, forward strand.
GCCATCTCCCGGTACGCCGATTCCAGCGCGAACCGCAGATCGCGTTCCCCCGCGATCCCGTCCCCGCGGCCCAGGATCGTCCCGGGCACGGGCGTGCCGCTCCCGGACACCACCAGCGCCTGTTCGAGCAGTTCCGCCCGTAGTTCGGCCACCTGCGCCGCCTCCGCCTCCAGCTTGTTGATCATCTCGGCCGCCGCGGCCAGCGCGGTCACCGCCCCGGTCGCCCGCGGATGGGGCCGGACCAGCGCCCGCACCGCGCCGACCTGTGAGCTCCGGTAGGCCGCCGAGGTGCCGGGCACGCGATGGTATGCCTCCACCGCACCGTTGCGGTCCCCGGTGGCCAGCCGGCACCGGGCCAGCCCGGCCGACGCGGTCGTGTACGCCGGATCGGTCCGGCTCACCACGTCGTAGTACCCGGCCGCCTGCTCGTGCTGCCCGTCCAGCTCGAACGCGAGGGCCAGGGCCAGTTTGGGCGCGAGTTCGCCGGGCAGCGCCGAGAACACCTCGTCGAACCGGCGCCGGGCCAGGCCCAGGTCGCCCGAGGCCAGCCCGAGCACCCCGTCGTACCAGGCCACCCGCCAGTCGCCCGCCGCTGCCGCGCCGAGCGCGTCCCGGGACCGTTTGGCGTGCGAGAACGTGTCCAGCCCGGGGTGGTCGGCCATCGCCGAGGCGCCCAGGTCGATCATCGCCCGCAGGGCCCGCAACTGGACCTCGACGGTGTGCGCCGGCGCCCGCCCGAGCAGGGTGAGCACCTCCTGCGGGTCGGTGACGGTGACCGAGGCCAGGAACGCCGCCGCCGGGTCGCTCAGGTCGACGATCGGCGAGGGCAGGAACCGCCACTCCGGTTCGTCGCCGCGGGCGTCGGTCCGCAGTTCGGCGGTGAACAGCCGGGAGGTGGCGGGCCGCGGGCTGCCGCCGGCCGCCAGCACCTCGCGGAGCACGCCGAGCATCTGCTCGCTCATCTCACCGGCGTCGGCGAACCGGGCGTCCGGTTCGCCCTGGGTGGCCCGGACCAGCAGCCGGTAGAACGATTCGTGGCTGGTGTAGACGTCGACCGTGTCGCGGGCCGGCAAGCTTGTCGCGTACGTGCTCTGATAGCCGCGGAAGTCGGTGGTGAGCACGGCCAGGGTGCGGCCGATGGTGAAGATGTCCGACGCCGGGCTGGGCCCCTGGGTGGCGATCTCGGGCGCCTGGAACCCGACCGTCCCGTACAGCGCCGAGTCGAGGTCGTCCTCCCGGACCACGCCGCCCAGGTCGATGAGCTTCACCTGGTCGCCGGTCTGGATCACGTTGTCGGGCTTGAAGTCGCAGTAGATCAGGCCGCGGTCGTGCAGGTAGCCGAACGCGGGCATGATCTCCAGCAGGTAGGCCAGCGCCTGCTCGACCGGCAGCGGGTCGAGTTTGCCGCCGTTGGCCGCCATCCGGTCCTTGAGGATGCCCTTGAGCGACTCACCGCCCACGTATTCCATGACGATGTAGCCGGCTCCGTCGTGCTCGACGAAGTTGTAGATCTTGACGATGTTCGGGTGCTCGACCTCGGCCAGGAACCGGCGCTCGGCCACGGCGGCGGCCAGCGCGTCGTCGTCGCCGGCGTTGAGCAGGCCCTTGAGCACGACCCAGCGGTCCGAGACGTTCCGGTCGGTGGCCAGATAGATCCAGCCCAGGCCGCCGTGCGCGAGCGGCCCGACCACCTCGTATTGCCCGCCGACGAGGTCGCCCTTGGCCAGCTTGGGGTTGAAGTCGAAGGGTTCACCGCAGGAAGGGCAGAATCCGTTGGTACGGCCGGAACGGCCATTTTTGCCCCGGCCCACCTCCTTGTTGCACCGGGCGCAGTACCGCTTGTTCTCGGGCACCTCGGCCGGTGACATGACCGCGGTCGACGGGTCGGCCTGGGTGATCGGCGCGATGTCGACCAGCCCGCCGCCGAAGCGCCGCCGGCGGCTGCCGGTCCGCGCACTGACCGCACGGGTGCTGCGGGCCGACCGGGTGGGCGCCGAGACCGGCGCCGGCGGTTTCTCGGTGAGGTCCAGATCGAGGGTCGGGGGCGTCGCGGCGAGATCGAGAGTCGGCGGTTCCTCGGCCCGGGGCGGCGGAGCGGCCGGGGCAATGGGGGCCGCGGCGGGGGCGACCGGCGTGGCTTTCGGTGGCGCCATCCCGCAGGTGTCGCAGTAGCCGTCCATGATGGACCCGGGGCAGTCGCGCGGGCATCTCATGACGCCGCCTCCCGCAACGCGTCCTGATAGGCGTTGACCGCGGCCCGCGCCGCCACCAGATCGCACGGCGCCACGTACAGCACCTCCCGTACCCGGTCGGCCGCCGCGCCCAGCGCCGCGTCCAGCCCGCGCCGTTTGGCCTTGGCCTGGTACGACTCGAACCGCCCACGCAGCTCGTTGCGCGCCGCCAGCAGCTCACCGGCCCGGTCCGCGGCCGAGCCGACCTCGTCCAGCCGGGCCCGCGCCCGCCGGGTCCACTCGGCCAGCCGCGGACTGATCAGCGCCCAGTGCCCGGCCGAGGCCAGCGCGTCCACCGCCATCAGATCCGGCCGCAGGTCGGGGCCGGCGGGCACGGCGAAACCGGACCCGAACCGGTCGGACGCCCGCGCCGCCGCCTCGGCCGCGTCCCGCTCGGCCGCGTCGATCTCGGCCAGCAGCTTGTGCGCCTCGGCCAGCCGCTGCGCCAGAATCTCCCTGAGCTCATCGGCCGACGTGCGCTCGGCGTCGGCCCGGTCGACCAGCGTGCGGATCGCGGCCAGCTCGGCCTCGTCCACGCCCAGCGGGTCGGAGCCCATGATCTGGGTGAAGTAGCGCAGCCGCCGGTCGGCCTCGTCGAGCACGGCCGCGCCCTGCTGGTCGCGGCCGATCAGGCGGCGTACGTTCTCGACCGCGGCGGCCAGGTCGGCGCTGGCCGGGAGCAGCCGCTGCCACGCGTCGCCGGCCCGGGTGACCACGTCGGCCACGGTCCGGAACGCGTGCTCCATGGTGGCCAGCAGCTCGCCCGGCGAACAGGCCCGGCGTTCCTGCCCGGCGCCGAGCAGCCCGCGCTGGGCCAGCGGCACCACCGACAGGGACAGCGTGATCGACCGGCCCAGCACCTGGTGGGCGAAGGCCGGGCCGCCCGGATCGGGCAGTGCCCGCGCCTCGGTGATCGCGGTCGTCAGCTGCCGGTAGCCCTCCCAGAGCCGGGTCAGCGACTCCTTGGCCTGCGCCCACTCCGACGCCGTCCGGCCGGTCAGCGCACGCGCGTCGAGGTCGCGCTTGGCCACGCTGTCGTCCAGCTCGACCAGGTTCTCGGCCACCCGGGCCACGGCCGCTTCGAGACGCGCCAGCTCGGCGCGGGGATCGCCGATCATCGGTACGCGGCCTTCGGTGCCGCCGGCGCCGGCCCGAAGTCGCCCAGCCAAGTTTGGTACGTCCGCTTCCACGTCCCGTCGGCCTTGTTCTTCTCCAGCACCTGGTTCACGAACCGGGTGAACTCGGGGTACTGCTTCGAGATCGCCATCGCGTACGGCTCGGAGGTGAACTTCGGCCCGATCACCTTGGCGTACGGGTCCTGCGCGGCCAGCCCGGCCAGGATGGTGTCGTCGGTCGAGATCGCGTCCACCTCGTTCTGCTGGAAGGCGACCAGGCAGTCGGCCCACCCGGCCCGCCCGACCGGCTGCGGCCGGGTCTTGATCTGGGCGATGTTCCCCAGCGAGGTCGAGCCGCTGACCGCGCACACCCGCTTGCCGCCGAGATCCTCGATGGTCTGGGCCGGCGATTCCTTGGCCACGAGCACCCTCTGCCCGGCCTCGTAGTAGACGGTGGAGAAGTCGACGTCGGCGCGCCGATCGCAGTTCACGGTCATGGTGTCGGCGACCAGGTCGACGGTGCCGTTCGCAGCCAGTTCGACCCGCTGGTCGTACCCGATCACCTTGATCTGGATCTTGTCGGGGTCGCCGAAGACGGCCTGGGCGATCTGCCGGCCCATGTCGACGTCGAAGCCCTCGATCCGGCCGGTGAACGGGTTGCGCGAACTGAACAGCAGGGTGTCCTGGCTGGTGCCGAGGATCAGCCGGCCGCGTTTCTGGATCTCGGCCATGTGCGTGCCGGCCGGCATGCGTCCCGCCGCCGGGAGCGCGCCGGACGGACGCAGGCTGGCCCGGGCGTTGCAGGAGTCGTCCGGCGCCGGCGCCGCCGGAACGCCCGGCGCGGAGGCGGCCGGCGGCGTGACGTGACCGCCGTCCCGGCTCGACGTGCAGCCGGCGGCCAGCAGGGCCAGCGCGAGCGTCGCCACCGCGGCCCGGCGACGGCTCACCGGTACTCCTCCAGCCGGGCCCGGATGCCCAGCCAGCACAGCGCGCAGATCATCAGGGCCAGCAGCGGGCCCAGCACGGTCAGCGCGCCCAGCCCCCGCCCGGCCGCGCCGATCTCACGGGTGAACAGCGCCATCCGGTCGTCCAGGGCCGCGCCGATGCCGTCGGTGATGCCCAGGAAGGTGGTCGTCGCCCGGTCGCCGACGGCCAGCTTGACGGCACCGTCGTAGTCGCCGCCGTCGTCCTTCACGCGGACCTCACGGTGCAGGTCGAGATATTTCACGTGGGCGTCCATGGCGTTGCGGATGTGCTGCTCGGCCTGGGTGTCCTGGTACGAGTCGGCGGCCACCGCGAGCAGCCCGTACGGCCCGGTCAGCCGCTGCGAGACGGTGCCGAAGTCCTTCTCGTAGGCCTCCCCGTTGCCCCGCGCGGCCAGCGCCAGCGCCTCGTCGCCGCGTTCCCGCAGCACCGAGATGCGGGCCTTGGACAGCAGCGTCACCGGCGTCGAGCCGCTCGCCTCGGCCGTCTGCAGATGGGAGCGCTGGGCGATCAGCACCCCCGACGAGATCAGCCCGAGCACCACGAGCAGCCCGGTCGCCGCGACCAGCGGGATGTTGAAGGTGCGTTTGGTGCTGTGGCTGAGCCGCACCTGGGCGTGCACCAGCGCCCCCAGCAGCACGAACAGCAGCAGCACGTAGAGCACCACCCAGACCGTGCCGCGGGCCGACGAGTAGCCGTCGTCGACCTCCTGCTGGGCGATCCGGAGCAACCGGTCGGCCTGCGGCTGGAGGATCTCGCGGTTCAGGGCCGAGGCGTCCGAGAGGTACGCCGACCCGACCGGCAACCCCTGCCGGTTGTTGGCCCGGGCCGCCGCCACCAGCGCCGCGTACCGGGTCACGCCGGTCGACAGCTCCCGCACGGCCTCGGCCGACTCGCCGCCCTCGGGCGTACGCCGGGCGGCCGAGGTCAGTGCGGTCGTCACCTGGGTCAGGTCACCCTCGTAGCGCTGGGTCAGCGCGGCCGGTTCCAGTCCGCCGCCCAGGAACGCCTGCGCCGCGGTGGTGTCGGCGTCGGCCAGGGCCGAGTAGATCGTCTCGGCCTCGGTCAGCAGCGGCTGGGCCCGGCCGCCGAGGTCGTCGGTGCCCGACCCGGCCGAGTTCGCGGTCAGCCCGGCCAGCAGCCCGGTGAGCAGGCCGAGGGCCAGCAGCGTGGTCAGCATGAGCTGAAGCCGCCCGGGCGAGGTGTGCCGCAACTGGGCGACGCGTGTGAACCCCGGCCGATCCAGCTGAAGCGTGGTCACGCCGAGTCCTCCGTCATGGCGCAATATTAAGAGTCGAGAGCCACCTCCCAAATTCGAGCACAGTCCAGGGCCGCGCCTGCGAATTTGGAGGTGACTCAGTCCAACTCCCGTTTGAGCAGCTTGCCCGTGGCGGTCATCGGAAGCGAGTCGACGAACTGGACGACGCGCGGATATTTGTACGAGGCCATTTGCTCCTTCGACCAGGCGACCAGCTCGTCCTCGGTCGTGGTGGCCCCCGCGGCGCGGATCACGTACGCCTTGACCTCCTCGCCGTGGCTCGGGTGGGGGACCCCGATCACCGCCGCCAGCGACACCGCCTCATGGGTCATCAGGACCTCCTCGATCTCCCGCGGGTACACGTTGAAGCCACCGCGGATGATCATGTCCTTGGCCCGGTCGACGATGTAGTAGAAGCCGTCCTTGTCCCGCCGGGCCAGGTCACCGGTGCGGAACCAACCGTCCCGCATCACCTCGGCTGTCGCCTCCGGACGGTTGTAGTAGCCGCGCATGATGTTGTGTCCGCGGATCGCCACCTCGCCGATCTCGTCGGCGCCGTCGACCGTGTTCCATTCCGGGTCGATCAGCTTCAGCTCGACACCCCAGATCGGGATGCCGATCGAACCGGGACGCGGCTCGGAGTGCGGATCGGAGAACGTCGCGACGGGCGACGTCTCGCTCAGCCCGTACCCCTCGAGAATCTGCAGTCCGAACCGTTCCTTGACCTGGTGGATGATCTCGACCGGCAGACTCGACCCGCCACTGACCACGACCCGCATGTTCCGGGCGATGCGCTCGACGTCCACGCCGTCGGACAGAGCGTTGAGCAGACCCCAATACATCGTCGGTACGCCCGCGAAGAACGTCACGTTCTCCTGTTCGAGCAGCTTGACCGCCGCCCCGGCCTCGAACCGGGGCAGCAGCACCAGCGTCGACGCGGTGGCGAACCCGGCGTTCATGTTGACCGTCGACCCGAACGAGTGGAACAGCGGCAGAACGGCCAGGTGCGTGTCGATACCCGGCGTCGTCCCGAAGAGCCGGTTGGAGGTGAGCGCGTTGAGCACGAGGTTGGAGTGCGACAGCTCAGCGCCCTTGGCCTGCCCGGTGGTGCCGCTGGTGTAGAGGATGACCGCCGCGTCGGTCTCTTGCCTCTGCACCGTCTCGAACGTCGGCGCCTGGCCCTGAACCGGCAGCCCCTCGGCCCCGATCAGGAAGAAGTGCTCGCAGCCGTCGGTCTGATCGAAGCCGGCCTGGCCCTCGGCGCCCATCGGCAACTCGGCCGTGCCCTGGAAGCAGAAGTACGCACGGGCCTGCGAGTCGGCCAGATGATAGGCCACCTCACGGCCCTTGAGCAGCACGTTCAGTGGCACGACGACCGCGCCGGCCTTGAGGATGCCGTAGTACACGATCGGGAAGTACGGCAGGTTGGGGCAGGACAGCGCCACCTTGTCGCCCGGCCGGATGCCCCGGCTGACCAGCAGGTTCGCCACCTGGTTGGCGGCCGCGTCGACCTGGGCGTAGCTCAGCCGCGATTCGCCCAGCACGACGGCGGTCCGCCCGCCGAACGTCCGGGCCGAGTCCTCGAGCAGGATCGACAGGTTGAGCATGGGTTCCCTCCCGAGGGGTGTGACGGCTGTCTCAGGTCAGCATGTCATTCGAACCTGAGAACGGGCTCCCCCGATGAGCCGTCAAAGTGCCCCGCTGCAGAAGTTCGGTGGCCGCCGCGACCATGCCGCCGTACGCCGCCCAGGTCAGACTGCCGCCGGTCGACACCCGCCGGACGCCCGTCCCGGCCAGATCGCTCACGCTGGGACCACCGTGCAGAGCTAGGACATTCACGGGTACGCCGACCGCGCCGACCAGCCGCCGGATCTGGCCCAGGTCGGTCAGCCCCGGCGCGTAGACGCAACCCGCGCCGGCCGCGGCGTAGGCCCGCAGCCGTACGATCGTGTCGTCCAGATCGGTGACCCCGTACAGGTGGTTCTCCGACCGGCCGGTGAGCACCATCCCGTGCCGGGCACACACCTCGGCCGCGGCGGCGATCCGCCCGGCCGCCTCGTCCACCGTCTCGATGGCGTCGGCGGCCGGGTCGTAGTCCTCGATCGAGACGCCCGACGCACCGGCCTCGGCCAGCGCCTCGACGGTGGCGGCGACGTCGTCGTACCCGCGTTCGGCGTCCACCGCGACCGGCACGCTGACCGCGCCGGCCAGCGCCCGCACGTGTCCGATGAGCTCCTCGGCGGTCACCGTCTGATCGGTGCGGCCCAGCGTGGCCGCGAACCCGGAACTGGTCGTGGCCACCGCCACGGCCCCGAGACTCTGCAGCAGCCGGGCCGACCCGGCGTCGAACGGGTTGGGCAGCACGAAGGTGCCGCTGCGGTGCAGGTCACGGAACCTGGCCCGGGCTTCACTGATCATCGGGTGATGGTAGGTCGTGTCTCGTGGATCGGCCGAGTGCGAGGCGCGGTTCAGCCTCTAGCCTGTCCGGGTGTTCGCACATGAGGTGGGTTCCGGAACCCCGTTGGTCCTTCTGCACGGCTTCGGTCTCGATCACCGGAGCCTGCTCCCGCTCGATCCCGTCTTCGAGCGTTCCGGCCGGTGGCGGCGGATCTATCTCGACCTGCCCGGCGCGACCCGGACACCGGCCGACGGGATCAGCGGCTCGCAGCAGGTCGCCGACGCGGTGGTCGACCAGGTGCGGGCGCGGACCGGCGAGGAACCGTTCGCGGTGCTGGGCAACTCGTGGGGCGGGATGATCGCCCGGCACGTCGCCCACGAGCTGCGTTCACAGGTGCTCGGGCTCGCCACCGTGGCCGGCGTCTTCGTCGCCACGCACGCCGACCGGACCGTGCCGCCCCGCACCGTCCTGCGGCAGGAACCGGCGGTCGAACCGATCCTGGGCGCGGCGGTCGAGCACTATCGGGAAGACGCCGTGGTGGAGTCGGCCGACGGCGCCCGGGCGTTCCTGGAACACCTCCTGCCCGGCATCGAAGGCGCCGACCAGGCCGCCCTGGACCGCATCGGGCGGCGCTACGCGCTCGACCGCGAACCCGAGGATTCGCCGCCCTTCACGCGACCGGCTCTGCACATCACCGGCCGGCAGGACGACGTCGTCGGCCACCTCGACGCCTGGCGCCGGGTCGATCACTACCCGCGCGGGTCGTTCGCCGTCCTCGACGCGGCCGGCCACAACATCCTCACCGAGCAACAGGACCTGTGCGCGGCGCTGATCACCGACTGGCTTTCGAGGATCCGGCGGTACAGCTGACTCTTACCGCCTTACCGCCTTACCGCCTCGCCGGCGGGGATCCGGCGGGACAGCTGAGAGAATCGGATCATGTTGCAGCGCTACGACGAGCGGAACGCCGACATCCGGTACTGGATCAACGGGGTGCTGCGGCACCGGGACGAGCCCGGCCTCTCGCCCTTCGACTCGGTCGTGCAGGGCGGGGACGCCGTCTGGGAAGGATTGCGGCTCTACCAGGGCAAGATCTTCGGCTTGTACGAGCACCTGGCGCGGTTGCGGCGATCGGCCAAGGCGCTCGGGTTCGCCGACATCCCGGCCGACGACGTCATCGTGGCGGCGCTGCGGGAGACGTTGCACGCCAACGCGATGACCGACGGCGTGCACGTGCGGCTCACGCTGACCCGGGGGGTCAAGGTCACCAGCGGTATGGACCCGCGGCTCAACCGGGCCGGCGGCACGCTGATCGTGCTGGCCGAGTTCAAGGCGCCGGTGTACGACACGAGTGGCCTGCGCCTGGTCACCGCGAGCGTCCGGCGGCCCGGCCCGGACGTGCTCGACCCGAAGATCCACCACAACAACCTGATCAACTCGATCCTGGCCAAGCTCGAGGCCAACGTGGCCGGGGCCGACGACGCGCTGATGCTCGACGGCCGGGGCTTCGTGGCCGAGACCAACGCCACGCACCTGTTCGCCGTCGGTGGCGAAGCGCTCTTCACGCCGTACGCGATGGCCTGCCCGGAGGGCATCACCCGGCAGACGGTGCTGGATCTGGCGGCGCGGCACGGCATCCCGGCCGTCGTGCGGGACGTGTCGCTGCCCGAGATGTACGCGGCCGACGAGGTCTTCTGCACCGGCACGATGGGCGAGATCGCCGCGGTCACCGAGATCGACGGCCGCCCGATCGGCGCCGGCGCCGTAGGCCCGCTGACCAGCCGGATCGCGGCGATCTACCGTGAGCACGCGGCGGCCAACGGTGTCGCCGTGAGCTAGCTGCCTCGGCTTCCTAGAGAAGACGGCTGATGCCACCGGTCCAGATCGGGAGGCCGACGGCCAGCATGGATGCCACGTCGGCGTCGGCCGGAGCGATCGACAGGCCGGACGCCAGAGCCTGCCGGGCCGCCGACACGATCGCGTCGAGCTCGTCGCCGGCGCGGAGCAGGGCGTCGACGAACGGGCCGTCCCCGCCGCGGCTGACGATCGGGATGCCTCCGCCGGCTCGCGCCCGATCGTAGGCGGCGGCGATGGCCGCGTCGCTCGCGTCCGGGCCGGCGTGGATCTCGATGACCGGTGCGCCCTCGGCGAAGAAGGCGTCGGCCAGGCGTAGCTCGCCTGTGCGGGGGTGGACGGCGGAAACGGTTCCGTCCACATTCGCTCCGGTGGTTCCGGTGGTCTGGGCGGCCGCGGCGGTCTGGGCAGCCCCGGCGGGACGGGACCGGCCCTCGGCCACCGCTTTGAGTGAGAAGTAGTTGTGGCTCATGCCGGCCGTCACCGGCGCGGCGGCCAGCCTGTTGAAGGCGTCGGTCTCGATCGGGAAGGCCTCGTCGACGGTCATGTCGAGGCTGCGCGTCGCCACGTCCAGGACGGCCGGGTAGGTCAGGAGCGGCGTGCCCTCGACGCGGCCGCGAACCTGTTCCGCGAGGTCAGCCGGGCGGCCGGGAACGCGATAACCGGGCTGCTCCCAGCGCTGCCCGAACGGGGCACGCTGGGCCAGCACCCACTCGCGGGCGGCGGCCACGGCGGCGTCGCGCGTCGGGGCCAGGTCGTCCACCAGACCCGCCCGCAGCGCGGCCTCGGGCCGGTAGACCGAGCCCGGGCCGATGACGTCCAGAACCGTCGCGGCCACGCCGAGCATGCGGGTCACGCGAACCGTGCCGCCACCGCCCGGCAGCACGCCCATGGCCGTCTCGCCCAGGGACCAGACGACGTCCGGGTCGTCGACGCCGACCCGGTGGTGACAGGCCAGGGCGATCTCGACGCCACCGCCGAGGGCCGAGCCGGTGAGCGCGGCGGCGACCGGCCGGCCGAGCTTCTCCAGGCGCCGGAGCTGATCCTTGAACGGGACCATGAGCCCGTAGAGCTCGGCCGCCTCGTCCGCCGGAACCTCGGCGGCGACCATGTCGGGTCCGGAGAAGAACGAGTGCTTGCCCGAGGTAACCACGGCGCCACGCAGGTCGGCACGGTGTGCTTCCAGCTCGTCGAGACACGCGTCGAGGCCGGCGAGGTGGCGACGGTTGACGGCGTTCGACGTGCGGCCCGGGTCGTCCAGTGTGATCACGACGACGCCGTCCGCGTCCCAGACCCAGCGGACGGCGCCTGACTGTTGGACGTTCATCATACGGTGAACGTAGGTGATAGTTTGATTTACGTCAAACAGTGGGGGAGTCATGGATCCTGAGGCGGAGGTCGTCGAGGTTCTCCGTGCCCTCGCCGACCCGATCCGGCTGCGCATCGTCCAGGTCCTGGCCGACGGAGCGGCCCACTTCAAGGGCGACGAGGACTGGGGTTGCTCGGTCCACAAGTCGACGCTGAGCCACCACTTCAAGATCCTCGAACAGGCCGGGATCACGCAGACCACCATCGTCGGCCGCCAGCACACGATCCGCCTCCGCCGCGCCGACCTCGAGTCCCGTTTCCCCGGCCTGATCGACGCCGCCCTCCGGCGCCCGCCCCTGGCGCCACCAGCCCCTGAGGCCACCAGCCCCTGACGGCGTTCGCCCTGATGGCGCTCTCGGTCGCCCGGTCGCCCCTGATGCCGCCCACCTCTGACGGCGCCCACCCCTGACGCCGGGCGCTCCCGCCAGCGAGTTTGGTCATCACGCCGGCGACGCAAGGGGGCTGGTGGTCAGTGAGCCTCGGTCGGGCGGCGGGCGGTGAGCTGGGCGCACAGGGCGTCGAGGGCGCCGGTGGCGCGGGCCAGCCCGAGATGGTCGACGTAGTCGCGTGACTCGACGATGAGGCCGTCGCGGATGCGGAAGACGATGACGGCGGGCGCGGTCCAGCCGGTGTCGCCGCGGTAGGTGAACTCGCCGACCAGCACCTCGGGGTCGGCGGTGTGGTGGACGCGTACATCTTCTACGCGTACGCCGGACAGGGTGCCCGTGCCGGCCGTGGCGAAGTGCCGGCGGAGGGCCTCGCGGCTGCGCAACGGCGTGTCGCCGAGTGGGGCCAGCGGGTGCCGCACATCCGTTTCCGGGGCGTAGAAGCCGGCCAGCCGGTCGGCCTGGTCGCGATCGCCGTTCTGCAGGCGGCAGGCGCCGTCGAGCAGGGCGCGGAACGTTTCCTCGGGGGTTCGCATCGTCTTCGGCCCTTCTAAGCGGAGTTTAGACTCCGAATGATACGGAGTCGCGACTCCGAATGGCAAGGGGGAAGATGGTCTGATGCGGAGCGACGCGCGGGCGAATCGGGACCGGGTGCTGGCCGCGGCCGAGGAGGTCTTCGGCGAGTCCGGCAACGCCGGCTCGACCGAGGAGGTCGCGCGCCGGGCCGGGGTCGGTATCGGCACCGTCTTCCGGCACTTTCCGACCAAGCGGGCGCTGATCGAGGCCACGGTCATCCGGCACCTTGCTCTGCAGGCGCATACCGCGCGGGCGCGGGGCGAGAGCGGCGAGGCGGGGGCGGCGTTCCGGGCGACGTTCCGCGAGATGGTCTCCGGTGCGCCGGCCAAGCTCGCGCTGGTGTCGCTGCTGGGGGAGCCCGCCGCCGCGGTGGAGTCGGCGGCCGTCGAGGTGCGTGACGCCGTCGGGGAGTTGCTGGCCCGCGGGCAACAGGCCGGTGCGGTGCGCGCCGACGCGACGGTGGACGAGGTCTACCTGTTGATCAGGGCCCTGGCCAACGTCGGCGGCGACCGGGCCGTCGTCGACCGGGCGGTCGACCTGGTGCTGGACGGGTTGTCCCCGCCTCCTTCGGCCTAGTCACCCGGCGCTGAGCCCCTGCTGTCCCGGCGGTTTCGTTCTGGTCATCCGGCGCTGAGATCGCGCCCCTCCCGCGGCTCTCGGCCTGGTTATCCGGTGCTGAGGTCGGCGGCGATGCCGGCGCAGATCGGTTCGACGGTGGCGTACTCCTGGCGGACGGCGGCCAGGGTCGAGTGTGGGTCGGGGCGGCGTCCGGTGCGCGCCTCCTGCTCGATCGCGGCGAAGAGCCCGGCCAAGGCGGTGATGCCGAGGTTGGTGGCCGATCCCTTCAGGGCGTGGGCCTGATCCCGTATGGCCGGGATGTCTTCCTGTTCGAGCAGGCCGGCCAGGCGGTCGACGGCGGCGGGGGTCTTCGTGAGCCAGGAACGGAGGAGGCGGGCGAGCAGTTCACGTTCGGGGCCGGTGGGTTCGCCGCCGCTGATCTCGGCGAGCCGGGCCCGGATGGCGGCGGCGCGGTCCTGCGGATCGGTCACATCGGTTCCATCGACCGATTCGGTCGCGGAGTTAGGACCGAGGGAAACGCGGACTCAGGGGCCCCGAGAGTCGTGGTGTGAGGGCTGAGGCGGACGCGCGGTGTCTGGTTCTCGCCGTGACCGATTCGGGCGAACGCCACATCTGGTTGCGGGCGGGGCGATAACATTTCCGCAGATGGTGAAGCGGGGCGATTCGAATGTCTATGTATCATCCGATGATCTTGGTGGTCGACGACGACCTCGATGTTCTGCAGACCACTTCGATGATGATGCGGAATCGCGGATTCGAGATTCTGACCGCGACCAACGGGCCCGAGGCGCTGGAATTGTGCCGGCGGTTCCGTGGGCAGATCGACGCCGTCGTCGCGGATCTCTCCATTCCCGGTGACCACAGCAATTTCACCCACACCGTGGCCGTGGAACACCCGAACATCAAAATCATCTACGTCAGCGGCATTCCCCGGCACATCGCGCTCTCCTCGGGCCTGGTCGAGCCGGAAGCACCGTACGTGGAGAAGCCGGTCAGCCCGGACGTCCTCGAGAGCCTGATCCGGGGCCAGGTCACCGGCTTCATCCCGGCCCGCGACATCTGGTGACCGCGGCCGGGCCGCCCGCGCAGGGATGAGGGCCTACGCCGCGAGGCGGGTCAGTGCGTCGACCAGGCTGGTGTCGCCGGCCAGGTCGGGGGCGAGCAGGGTCAGCACCTCGCGGGGGCTGGCGGCGCGGTCGGCGTAGGGCTGGGCGCCCTGGTCGTTGACGGGAGCGCCGACGCCGCGGAGGTGGGTGATCCACGCGGCCAGGGCTCGGGTGGCGCCGGTGGCGGGGCGGCCGGCGGCCCGTTCGCCGCGCAGGACCGGCAGGACGCGGATCGGGATCTTCTGGGAGCCGTCGGCGGCGATCTGGGCCAGGGTGTGGCGGATGCGCGGGTTGGCGAACCGCTCCAGCAGCGCCGCACGGTAGTCGGCCAGCTCGGCCGCCGGGAGCGGGACGTGCCGGACCGCCTCGTCCCACCACTCGTCCAGCCAGGCCCGGCACCGAGGGTCGGCCACGGCGTCGGCGATGGTGGTCAGGCCGATGGCGCTTCCGGCGTACGCCAGCAGCGAGTGCCCGCCGTTGAGGAGCAGCAGCTTGCGGTGCTCGTGCGCGGTCACGTCGGTGACGACGCGGGCGCCGGCCTCCTCCCAGGCGGGGCGGCCGCGCGGGAAGTCGCCTTCGAGCAGCCATTCGGTGAACGGCTCGGTCACCACCGGGACCTCATCGACCGGGCCGGCCGCGGCGACGGCGGCCACGTCCTCGGGCGTCGTACGCGGGGTGATGCGGTCGACCATCGTGGTGACGAAGGAGACGTTGTCGCGGATCCAGGGCAGCAGCGCGGGTTCGGCGGCGGCGGCGAAGTCCATGGTTACGCGGGCCGTCGCGACGCCGTTGCCGGGCAGGTTGTCGCAGCAGACCACGGCGATCGGGCCACCGTAGGCCAGGCGGCGGGCGTTCAGGCCGGCGGCGAGCCGGGCGGGGACGGTCGTCATCGGGGATCCGGTGCGGAAGGCCGAGATGTCCGCGCGTACCTCTGGATCCTGATCGTCGAGACCGCCGCCACGGGCCCGGCGGTAGGCCGCCTCGGTCACCGTCAACGTCACCAGGCTCAGCTCACGCCGGGTCAGGACGGCCCGCCAGCTCGCGAAGTCGTCGCCCGGGCAGGCCTCGGCGATCGAGCCGACGACCTGGAGGTCGTCGCGGTCGGGCCCTCGTACGATCAGGGTGTAGAGGCCGCCCTGCTCGGTGAGCGAGGTCGCCAGCGGCCTGGACCGGCCGGTGAAGGCCGCGATCCCCCAGCGGCCGGCGTCCGGCGCGGCCGCTGTGTACCAGGCTTGGTGGGCGCGGAAGAAGTTGCCCAGTCCGAGGTGGGCGATGCGGACCGGTGGCCGGGTGGCGCGGGCGAGGCGATCGGCGGGCATGATCCCCATCCTGCCGGAAAACGCTGTGACACAGCAGGGTTGCGGGCGGGTGGGCCGGCGGCAACCGGCGGACCCGCCCGCAACTTCGCGCCGGGCGGAGGGCGCAGGGGCAAGGCCTGGGGCCTAGTCTGCTCCACGGTTGTTTCGAACGCGATAACGTGCGCGCATGACCCAGACGCGGGTGGCGATGTGGTCCGGTCCGCGCAATGTCTCCACGGCGCTGATGCGCAGCTTCGGGGCGCGACCGGACACGCTGGTGGTGGACGAGCCGCTGTACGCCTACTACCTGGCGACGACCGGCCTCGACCATCCGGGCCGGGCCGAGGTGCTGGCCAGCCAGCCGCACGAGTGGGACGACGTGGCCGCCGCGCTGACCGGCCCGTTGCCCGACGGCGTACGCGTGCACTACCAGAAGCACATGACCCATCACCTGCTGCCCGAGGTCGGCCGCGACTGGATCGGCGAGCTGGCCAACGCCTACCTGATCCGCGATCCGGCGCACGTGGTGGCCTCGTACGCGAAGGTCCGCGGCGCCCCCGACCTGGCCGACCTGGGCTACGCGCAGCAGGCCGAGATCCACCGCGCCTACGGCGGCCCGGTGGTCGACGCGGCCGACCTGCTCCGTGACCCGGCCGGGGTGCTGCGCCGCCTGTGCGAGGCGCTGGCCCTTCCGTGGACCGAGGCGATGTTGTCCTGGCCGGCCGGGCGTCGCGCCACCGACGGGGTGTGGGCGCCGCACTGGTACGCGTCGGTCGAGTCGTCGACCGGTTTCGCGCCGTACTCGTCCAGCCCGGCCGAGGTGCCCGCGAGGCTGCGGCCGTTGGTCACCGCGGCGATGCCGTACTACGAGGAGATGGCCGCCCACCGCCTCTGAGTCCGGGCTCCCGGGCGGCTGGCGCGGCGGGGCAGTAGGTTGCCCGGCATGACGAAGGACGGTCCAGACAAGACGGTCGAACAGACGGCCGGGGGCGTGGCGATGATGCGGGCGCTCGAACAGCATGCGCGGCAGCCGCTGTTCGCCGATCCGCTGTCGGCCCGGATGCTGGCCGGGTGGCCGGCGGTGGTGGTCGCGCACGGGCCGTTGCGGGCGATCTTCCTGTGGATCATGGAGCGGATCGGCCCGGGGTTCTACGGGGCGGTGATCTGCCGTACGCGCGTGATCGACGACGAGTGCCGGGCGGCGCTGGCCGGCGGGATCGAGCGGGTGGTGATCGTGGGGGCGGGCATGGACACCCGGCCGTACCGGATGCCGGAGATGGCCGCTGCCCGGGTGTGGGAGTTCGACCTGCCGGACGTCCAGGCGGCCAAGCGGGCGCTGCTGCCGTCGGACCGCGCCGGGGTCGCGTACACCCCGCTCGATCTCCAGTCGCCGGACGCGGGTGAGGTACTGGCCCGCACCACGGCTGGGTCCGGGCCGGTGCTGCTGCTGTGTGAGGCCGTCACGATGTACCTGCCGGACGATGCGATCGAGCGGGTTCTGGGGTACGCGGCCGGCCTGCCGCCGGGCAGCCGGCTGATCCTGACCTACCTGCCTCGCGATGTGGCCGACGACATCAAGAACAGCTACTGGTCGCGCCGCCTGGGCTGGCGGGGCGCCTTCCGCCCGGAGGAGCTGGCGGCCCGGCTGACCGAGCACGGCCTGACCCCGCTGAGCGACGTCGGCGCCGAGGAGCACCGGAGCCGCCTGCTGGCGCCGCGCGGCCGCCGGGTCAACGTCTTCCCGGGCGAGCGCGTCGTGGTCGCCGAGCGCTGATTCGACGGAGAGCTTTATCTAACGGGCGATTGTTCCGGATGTAACTTCGGGGAAACTCCTGTTTCCTTCACTGAATCTCGTTCCCAACCCGTTGACCTGGGCGAACGAGGTGATCGAAGTGCACTACAGCGTGGCCGTCGTCGGCGGGGGGCAGGCCGGACTGTCGATCAGCTGGCACCTGCGCCGGCTCGGGTTGGATCACGTCGTCTTCGAACGGGACCGGGTCGGGCACGAGTGGCGCGACCGGCGGTGGGACTCGTTCTGCCTGGTCACCCCGAACTGGCAGTGCGATCTGCCGGGATTCCGGTACCAGGGCGACGATCCGGACGGCTTCATGCCCGGCGCGGACGTCGTCGACTTTCTCGCCAAGTACGCCGCGTCGTTCGATCCGCCGGTGGTCGAGGGGGTCGAGGTGCGCCGCCTGCGGCGTACCCGGGAAGGGATCTTCGAACTGGAGACCGGCGACGGCCGCTGCACCGCCGACCAGGTCGTTGTCGCCACCGGGCCCTACCACCGCCCGGCGGTGCCACGGCTGGCCGAGCGGCTGCCCGGGCGCGTCGTGCAGTTGCACTCGTCGCAGTACCGCAACCCGGCCCAGCCGCCGGCCGGCGACGTGCTGGTCGTCGGCACCGGGCAGTCCGGATGCCAGATCGCCGAGGACCTGCACCGGGCCGGCCGCCGCGTGCACCTGGCGGTGGGGAGCGCGCCACGGGCCGCGCGCCGCTACCGCGGGCGGGACACTCTGGCCTGGCTGGACGAGATGGGCCACTACACCCGCGGGATCGACCAGTTCGGCGACGCCGACCAGGTGCGGCTGCGGGCCAACCACTACATGACCGGGCGCGACGGTGGGCGGGACATCGACCTGCGGGCCTTCGCCCGCGCCGGGATGCGGCTGTACGGGCGGCTGACCGGCATCGACGGCACGACCGTCAGCTTCGGCGACGACCTGGCCCGCAACCTCGACCACGCCGACGCGGTGGCCGACGGGATCAAGGACGCCATCGACGGCTGGATCGCGGCTCGGGGCCGGACCGCGCCGGCCGAGGACCGGTACGTGCCGGTGTGGCAGCCGGGGGACGAGCCGCGGGAGCTGGACACCGGTGCCATCGCGGCGGTGGTGTGGGCGACCGGCTTCCACCGCGACCACCGCTGGATCGAGGTGCCGGTCTTCGACGGGCGCGGCTACCCGACCCACGACCGAGGCGTGACCAGCGTGCCGGGGCTGTACTTCCTCGGGCTGCCGTGGCAGTGGACCTGGGGGTCGGGGCGGTTCGCCGGGGTCGCCCGGGACGCCGAGCACCTGGCCGGCCGGATCGTCGAGGCCCGCCGCCGCCGGGTCGTCGAGGACGTGTCGTGGCTGGCCGGCACCCCGACCGAGACGTACCCGGCGCTGGACTGGTGGAAAGCCGCATGAACGACGGCCATCGGCACCTCGGCGTGCTTCCGGCGTACCCCTTCTATGGCGGCCCTCCGGTCAACCCGGACGTGACCGCCCGCGCGACCATCGACGAACTGCTGAAGGATCTCGACCGGGAGGGCACCGAGCGGGCCCTGATCCTGCCCAACTACGGCGTGCCCGACCCGGCCGTGGCGTTCGGCTTCAACCAGCTGGTCGTCGAGGCGGCGCAACGCGACGACCGGATCCGATGTGGACTGTGGGTCTCGCCGCTCGACCCGGACCGGACCGGCGAGGCCTTGAAACTGGCCGGTGAGCCGGGCGTCCGGGCGCTCAAGCTCAGCTTCCTGCTCGGTGGCGGCGCCGGCGACCCCGGGCTGGACCCGATCTTCGCCGCCGCCCGCGAGCACGACCTGACCGTCCACGTGCACACGTCGCCGGGCGCGGCCTCGGACATCGACCGGGTGGGCGAGCTGGTCGAGCGGTACGGCGACGACACCCGCGTCCACCTCGTGCACTTCGGCGGCGGGATGAGTGGCCACATCAAGCTGATCGGCGGCCGGTTCTTCGACTGGATCGCGGCCGGCAAACAGGTCTACACCGACCTGTCCTGGGCGATCGGTTTCGCCCCGCGCTGGCTGGCGGCCGAGATCGACAGGCGCGGGATCGGGCACGACCGGGTGCTGTTCGCCAGCGACGAGCCGTGGGGCGACCACGCCGGCGAGAAGGCCCGGCTGGCGGCGGCCGTCGCCGGCAGCGAGCTGCGCCGAGCCGTCTTCATCGACAACTTCGACCGACTCTACGGAGGAGCGACATGACCGACCTGACCGACCTCGAGCAGAAGTCCCTCAACGAGATCCCCCACCCGGCGCTGTCCGAGGGAGCGAGCATCTACGGCGGCACCAAAGTGTTCCCCGACTACAAGGCCGAGGAGGGGCAGAGCTACTTCACGCTGGTGCACGGCATCGCACACGAGTCGTCGGTGAGTTTCGTGGCCGTCCTGCAGGCCACCCGTGCGCTGCGCAAGGGGTTCGAGTCGGCCATCTACTTCTACGGGCCGGGCTCGCTCAACTGTCTGGCCACCCGGGGCTTCCCGACCACCGGCACGTCGGCCTTCCCGGGCGAGCACAACATCAACAACTCGCTGAAGACGTTCATGGGCGAGGGCGGCAAGGTGTACTGCTGCCGGTTCGGGCTCTCTCTGCACGGGGCTCGCGAGGAGGACCTGATCGAGGGCGTGATCCCCACCCACCCGCTGGACGTGCAGGACGCGCTGATCCACTACGCGCGCAAGGGCGCGATCATCAACTCGACCTACATGTTCTGAGATGACTCTGGACACGCGGGCCGACCTGGCCGTCCGCGGCGTACGGGTGCCGACACCCGTACGCCGCCCGGCCGGGGCCGGCCCCTCGGACGACGGTCACCTGGTGATCGACGGCCGCAACGCCGCCCTCCCGATCAACCCGGCCAGCCCCTACACCATCGACCGCGGGAAGATCTGGCTCGGCGAGATCGACACCGGGCTCTCCCTGGACGTGGTCCGTCGGCCCCGGTTCTACGACCGCACCACGGCCGACGGCGTGCGCTACGAGCAGATCGCCCGGTTGCACGGCAAGGACGTCCTGGCCACCACCGTGGTGCAGACCTGCGTCAGGTACGCCGAGGATCAGCGTTGCCGCTTCTGCACGATCGAGGAGTCGCTGCGCTCGGGCAGCACGATCGCCGCCAAGACGCCGGCCCAGCTGGCCGAGGTGGCGCGGGCGGCCGTGGATCTGGACGGCGTCCGGCAGATGGTCATGACCACCGGCACGACGACCGGGCCGGACCGGGGCGCGCGAAATCTGGTGCGGTGCGTGCGGGCGGTCCTGGAGGCGGTGCCCGGGCTGCCGATCCAGGTGCAGATCGAGCCGCCGGGAGACCTGTCGGTCATCGACGAGCTGCACGCCGCCGGGGCGGCGTCGATCGGGATCCATGTCGAGTCGCTCGACGACGCGGTACGCCGCGAGTGGATGCCGGGCAAGGGATCGGTGCCGATGGCCGAGTACGAGGCGGCGTGGGATCACGCGGTCGCGGTGTTCGGGCGCAACCAGGTGTCGACCTATCTGCTGATCGGGCTGGGGGAGGACCCGGCGGCGCTCGTCGAGGGGGCCCGGAAGCTCATCGAGCGGGGTGTCTACCCGTTCGTGGTTCCCTATCGCCCGGTGGTTGGCGCGATGATCAAGTCGCCGGCGCCGGCACCGTCGGTTGTTCTCGATATTTCCGACAAAGTCGCGGCGATGCTGCGCGCGGCGGGGATGCTCGGGAGCGATCAGAAAGCGGGATGTGCGGCCTGCGGGGCGTGCGGTGTGCTGCAGGCGGCGGGCGGATGACCGATCTCGTACCGGCGCTGCTCGGGCCCGCCTTCACGATTCTGCCCGCCTCTCGCCGCGCTGAATATCACGCGCTGCGCCAGGAGGTCTTCGTCGAGGAGCAGGGACTCTTCGACCGGCACGACCTCGACGATCGGGATGCCGATCCGCGCACAGTCGTGCTGGTCGCGCGTTCGGCGCGCGGGGAGTTCCTGGGCGGTGTGCGGCTGGGGCCGGCGGTCGACGGGCCGGACATCGGCTGGTGGCAGGGCGGGCGTCTGGTCGTCGCCCCGGCTTTCCGGCACAGCGGTGGGGTCGGTGCGGCTCTGGTCCGGGCCGCCTGCGCCTACGCGGAGAATGCCGGGGCGTTACGTTTCGACGCGACCGTTCAGCCCGCGCGGGAGCGTTCCTTCGCGCGGCTGGGGTGGGAGCGGGTCCGGTCGACGGTCGTCGCCGGGCGGCCGCACGTGCTGATGCGCTGGCCCATCGGCCGCGTCGCCGCTCTCGCCGCCGCCACCAAACAGCCGCTGGGAGCGCTTCTGCAAGGCATGACACCGCCGGGGTACGCCGGAGACGACGGCGCCCCGGTCCCCGGATCGGACCTGATCGCCGCCTGCGACGCGATCGTGCCGTCCATGGTGGAGCGTGACCCGGACTGGGCCGGCTGGTGCTCGGTCCTGGTGAACATGAACGACCTGGCGGCCATGGGCGCCTACCCGGTCGGACTGCTCAACGCGGTCGGCGCCCGGGACACCGCCCACGCCGCCCGGATCCTCGGCGGCCTGCGCCGCGCCGCCGACGCCTGGGGCGTCCCGGTGCTCGGCGGGCACACCCAGCTCGGGGTGCCGGCCGCGCTCTCGGCCACCGCGCTGGGACGCGTCGGCCCCGGCGGAGCCGTACCGGGCGGCGGCGGAAAACCAGGCCTGCGTGTCCACCTCACCGCCGACCTGGGCGGGCGGTGGCGGCCCGGCTATCACGGGCGGCAATGGGACTCGACCAGCCACCGGACGCCCGCGGAGCTGCGGGCCCGGCACGGGATCGTGGCGGCGGCGCGGCCGGCGGCGGCCAAGGACGTGTCGATGGCCGGCATCGTCGGCACACTCGGCATGCTCGCCGAGGCCAGTGGATGCGCGGCGGTGCTGGACGTGACCGAGGTGCCCCGCCCGGCCGAGGCGACGATGGGCGATTGGCTGACCTGTTTCCCGGGCTTCGCCATGGTGACCGCCGGTCCGGTGGAGACCTCTCGTGAGTGCGGCGAACTCGTCGCCGGGCAAGGGGTCCGACTGCGCTGGCCGGACGGAGAGCTGACCGTCGCCCTGGAGGGCGGCGTCACCGGAATGGGGGCGGCATGACCATCGTCAGGATGGCCGCGGTCGCGGAGGAGTTCGATCGGGACCTCGAAGGCGACTTCGCGCGGATCGAGAAGCTGGTCGCGGCGGCGCGGGCCGAAGGCGTACATCTGCTTGCCCTGCCCGAAGCCTGCCTCGGCGGATATCTGGCCGACCTCGACGGGGACGCCGAACAACCACCGGCCCTGCGCGTGGACGGGCCGGAGATCGCCCGGCTCGCGACGATCGCGGGGGACATGGTGGTGTGCGCCGGCTACTGCGAGGAGGACGACGGCGGGCGGCGCTACAACAGCGTGGTGTGCGTCGGCGGCGGCCGGGTGCTCGGCCGCCACCGCAAGGTGCACCAGCCGCTGCGCGAGAACGCCAGCTACGACTCGGGCGACTCGTTCGCCGCGTTCGACACGCCGGTCGGGCGGATCGGCATGCTGATCTGCTACGACAAGGCGTTCCCGGAGTCGGCCCGGGCCCTGGCCCTGGACGGCGCCGAGATCATCGTGTGCGTGTCGGCCTGGCCGGGCAGCCGGACCGACGCGCCCGCCGACCTCGCCGCCGACCGCTGGACGCGGCGGTTCGACCTGTTCGACCGGGCCCGGGCGCTGGAGAACCAGGTGGTCTGGGTGTCGGCCAACCAATCGGGTACGTTCGGATCGCTGCGGTTCGTGTCCTCGGCCAAGATCGTCGACCCCGGTGGCGACGTGCTCGCCACCACCGGCGTCGCGCCGGGCGCGGCGGTCGCCGAGATCGACGTGGCGGCGGCGCTGACCGCGGCCCGGCGGTCGATGGGGCACCTGCGCGACCGCCGGCCCGAGGCGTACTGACGTCATGCTCCGGATCGCCGCGGCGGCCGCCCACTTCGGCCGCGACCTCGACCACTGCCTGGGCCGCATCGGCAAGTTGATCGGCGACGCCCGGGCCGCCGGGGCCGCGCTGCTGGTGCTGCCGGACGCGGCGATCGGCGGCTACCTGGCCGACCTGCGGCACCCCGACCCGGCCGCGCTGCCGCCGGCCCTGAAACCCGACGACCCGATCCTGGAACGGGTGGCCGCGCTGGCCCGCGACATGGTGGTCTGCGTCGGCTACTGCGAGGCCGACGGCGACCGGCGCTACAACGCGGCGATCTGCCTGACCGGCGACGGTGTGCTCGGCCGGCACCGCAAGGTGCACCTGCCGGCGGCCGAGGTCACCGCGTACGCCGCCGGCGACACGTTCGCGGCCTTCGACACGCCCGCCGGCCGGATCGGGATGCTGATCGACTACGACAAGACGTTCCCCGAGTCGGCCCGCACCCTGGCCCTGGACGGCGCCGAGATCGTCGCCTGCCTGTCGGCCTGGCCGGCCAGCATCACCAACGCCGCGCCGAAACTGGCCCAGGACCGCCAGTCCCGCCTCTTCGACCTCTACGACTGCGCCCGCGCCGCCGAGAACCAGATCGTCGTCGTGTCCTCCAACCAGACCGGCGCGGTCGGCGGCCTGCGCTTCCTCGGCCAGGCCAAGGTGGTCGGCCCCGGCGGCAACATCCTGGCCCGCACCTGGGCCAAGGCCGGCCTGGCGGTCGCGTCGCTGGACGTGCCCGGCGAGATCGCGGCGGCCCGCCGGGTCCTGTCCCACCTGCGGGAACTGCGGCCGGACGCCTACCGGTGAAGATCGCGCTGCTGACCTATTCGACCCGGCCGCGCGGCGGGGTGGTGCACACGCTGGCGCTGGCCGAGGCCCTCGCCGCGCTCGGCCAGGACGTCACGGTGTGGACGCTGGCCCGCGGCGGTGGGTTCTTCCGCCCGGTCGATCAGCGGGTACGCCTCCGTCAGGTGTCCTTCGACGAGGTGCCCGGCGAGGACGTCGGCGCTCGGATCCTGCGGTCCATCGAGGTGCTGCGGGCGGCCTTCGACGGTTCCGCCTACGACATCGTGCACGCCCAGGACTGCATCAGCGCCAACGCCGCCGGCCGCTGCGTCCGCACCATCCACCACCTGGACACGTTCACCACCCCCGAGCTGGCCGCCTGCCACGAACGCGCCATCGTCGAGCCGTTCGCCCACCTGTGCGTCTCGGCGGCGGTGGCGGCCGAGGTCCGGGCCGGCTGGGGCATCTCGCCCACGGTGATCCCGAACGGGGTGGACGCGGCCCGGTTCGCGAACGCCGTACCCGACCGCCGCCACGGTCGCTACCTGCTCGCGGTCGGCGGGATCGAGCCGCGCAAGGGTTCACTCGACCTGCTGCGGGCCTTCGCGCGCATCGGCGACCCCTCGCTGCGGCTGGTCATCGCCGGCGGCGAGACGCTGTTCGACTACCGCGCCTATCGGGTGGCCTTCGACGAGCTGGCGGCGGCGCTGGGCGTGACGCCGGAGATCCTCGGGCCGGTCGCTCACGACGAGCTTCCCGGCCTGGTGGCCGGTGCGGCGGCCTTCGCGTTCCCGTCGACCAAGGAGGGCTTCGGGCTGGCGGCGATGGAGGCGCTGGCCGCCGGAGTGCCGGTGGTCGTGCGGGACCTGCCCGTGCTGCGGGAGGTCTTCGGGGCATCGGTGCTCTACGGCAGCGAGCCGGCATCGTTCGCGGACTCCCTGCGTACGGCGATGGAAAAGCCCGACCCGGCCCGCGCCGCAGCCGGACGGGCCCGGGCCGAAGCGCACACCTGGACCGGCACGGCCCACCGGCACCTCGACTTCTATCGATCGCTTTGACCGCTAGCGGCCAGCCGTCGTTCGCGAGCGCCGGCCCCGCCGAGCATGGGCGGATGCCGGACATGGACATGTTCCCCGAGCTGCTCAACCCCCTGCTGGCCACCCTGCGGGCCGCGGGCGTGAAGCTCGGTGACGACTGGGACGCGAGTCAGACCGAGATCAAAGGGTACGAGGACGGCATCGGCGCCGGGCCGATCGGGCTTGCCTTCAACGGTGTGTACCGGCCGGACGCCGACGCCGCCATCCGGGACGCGAACGCCGTGCCGGTCACGTTCACCAACAACGCGGCGGTGGGGGAGAAGGCGGTCGCCGACTACCTCGAAGGGGAGGCCCGGGCACACGCCGGCTTCCGGTTCGACGACACCCCGGACCGGGGAATCTGACGTGGCCGTCGCCGAACCACCGGACGACTACCAGCTGTGGAGCCGAGTCGAGGCGGCCAGCCTGGGCTGGCCGGACACCGACGAGGACCAGATGAACGCGCTGGCCGGGGCGTGGGAGCGGGCCGCCGGGCCGTTCACCACCGCGCGGGACGTGTCGCTGACCGATCTGCGGGAGGCGTGGGGCGACGACGGCGGCGAGATGTACTCCGAACACGTCGACGAGGGCCGCGAGCTGGCCGGCGCCAGTGCCGCCACGCTGAGTGGCATCACGAACGGGGTGAAGGACTTCGCCGGGGTGGTGACCGAGGTCAAGACCAGCATCCGGGACCTGATCACGAGCAATCTGCCACGCTACGCCGAGACGTTGACACTCCCGGACGGGCAGCGCGAGACCGCACAGGCGTACTTCGTGGAGCGGCTGGCCTTCTCGGTCGATCAGATGATCACGCTGGCGGCGGCCGAACTCGCCGGGACCCAGCGGATCGCCGACTACGGAGGCATCGGCGGCTTCCTGCTCGACGGCCTCGGCGACACCCTGGAGAACGCCGGGAACGACCTCACCGGCAAGTGGTACCTAGCCGTCGGTGACGGTTCGGTGGGGGCGGGTGAGGGCCTCACCTCCCGGGTCGCCGAGGTCAAGGCGGCACACGCCGACTTTCTCCGCGGGCGGGCCGACCGATGGCTCGACCAGGCCCGGAACACCCCGACGCTCACCGCCGAGGAGGTCGGCCGGCTCTTCTCGCGAGCCGCCGACGACCAGGCCGGAGCGGTCGCCGCCGCCCGCACGGCGGGGACGCTGGAGACCGTGGCCGGCGTCGGGTCGAAGGCGCTGGGCGGCGGGCTGGCCGCGGCCGGTGGTGTGATCGACGTCGTCGACGGCAGTAAGGAGATTCCGCAGGCCACCGTGTCGAGCGGGGCCGGGTTCGCGGCGTCCTGGGTGGTCGGTGGGGCCGCGGCGGAACTGGCCACCGCCGGGTTCGCGGCCTACGTCGCCTCCGGCGCGGTGATCGGTACGGCCATCCCGATCCCGGTCGTCGGCACGGTCGCCGGGATCCTCGGCGGCGCGGCCGCGGGGCTCATCGCGTCCGGGGCGGTGGACTGGCTGTGGGATGGCGGCGCCCAGACCATCGCCAACTCGGTCGGCGACGCCGCCGGCGAAGTCTGGGACTGGATCTTCTAGGAGCGATTGCTGTGACGACGCTGCCCGATGACTTCCCGCCCGCGGTCTACCTGCCGTGTGTGGAGCACGTCCGCGACCCGGCGCTGGCCCGGGTGGCCCTGCGCGCGACCCGGGACGGGCGGGTGGCGCTGCTGGCGTACTCGGCCCTGGACCGCCTGCACGACTGCTGCGGCCGCGACCAGCCGTGGGTCCTGCTTCCCACCCGGGCCCTGCCCGACCTGCACGAATCCAGCCCGTTCGACCTGCTCTTCGTCGACCTGCGCGTCCCCGCCGGCGCCGGCGACTGAGCCGAACCGGCGCGCGCGTGTCACTCTTGGTCGGGGAGGGTGACCATGGGTGATGGGACGCGGGCTCAGCGGGTGACGTTCGAGTATGCCGGTGCGACCGTCGAGATGGTGGACGCGGTCACGGCGCTGGCGGCGGCGAGGGTCAACCGGGTCGAGCTGTTGCGGAAGGCGAGCTGGCCGGAACCGGTGCGGCAGGTCGAGCTCAGCGTGTTCAGCGAGGGCGACGCGCACGTGCTGGTGGCCGAGATCGCCACCGCGGCCGACCGGTTCACCACCGAGAAGGTGCGGTCGCTGGTGCTCGGCGCCGACCCGATCGGGGTGCTGCTGTCGAAACGGATCGCGCAGGGGGACCAGCTGGCCGCCCGGATCGTCGACGGGGTCGGCAACGCGGCCGTGGCGGCGTACCGCAAGCTCGGTCTTGATCGGGTGCCGCCACCCACCACCCAGCGTGAGCCGGCGACGCTGGCCGACGCCGCGGTGGGGCTGCAGGCGACAGTGACCTACGACGGGACCGGGACGCTGGTGCGGCTGCGGGCCGAGGTGCCGCGCGACGACGTGTCGCCGGCGCACCTGCAGGCCTTCGCCGGGCTGACGCTGCAGACCGTGCTGGAGATCGCGGGACCGGAGAGCCTGGCCGGGCGGCGGTTCACGCTCAGCCGCGAGGCGTTGCCGACCGCACCGACGACCACCCAGGAAGTGACCCTCGACCAGGTCGGCGGGCTCGGGCCCATCGTCGCCGAGTTGCGGCAGATCGCGGTGTCGTTCCGGCATCCGGAGGCGATGGCGCGGTGGGGTGCGCGCCGGCCGCAGGGCATTCTCATGTACGGGCCTCCCGGCACCGGCAAGACGATGCTGTCGCGGGCGCTGGCCAACGAGATCGGCGCCGACTTCCGGGAGATCCGCACCCCGGAGATCCTGGACAAGTGGCTGGGTGGCTCCGAACGCAACATCAAGCAGATCTTCCGCGACGCCCGGCGATACCGGGTGCCGACGCTCATCCTGTTCGACGAGTTCGACTCGATCATCAGCTACGTCGGGCCCGGCGGGGACGCGGCCGGGCAGGCCATCAACGCCGTGGCCGGCATCTTCAAGCAGGAGATGAACGACCTCATCGAGGCCAACCCGAACGTGATCGTGGTGGCCACCACGAACTTCCCGCACCGGGTGGACGAGTCGCTGATCCGCTCCGGGCGCTTCGACGTGAAGGTGTCGGTGCCGAAACCGGACGAGGCCGGCCGGGCCGAGATCTTCCGCAAGATGATCCGCGGGCTGATCTCCGCGCACGAGGCGCCCGGCTTCACCATGTTCGCCGACGACGTCGACGTGGCCGAGCTGGCCCGGACCAGTCACGGCCTGACCGGGGCGGACATCAAGGAGATCCTGCGCCGGGTGCAGCTGGCCAAGGCGATGGAGGACGCGCGTACCGGCGGCCAGGCCGGGCCGATCACCCAGGCCGAACTGGCAACGGCTCTGGCCGAGCTGCGCGGCGCCGGCTGAACGACCGCCACGGCAGCAGGAAAACACTGGTCAGGAGTACGCCGGACAGGATCGCCAGGGAGACCCGGGTGCTGGTCAGCGTGGCCAGCACCCCGCCGGCCACGATCCCGATCGGCTGGGCCACCCGCTGGCTGATCGACCAGGCCGACAGCACCCGTGACATGTTGCCGTCGTCGGTGACCCGCATCCGATAGGTCGTGAAGGTCGGGTTGAACGCGCCCGCGCACAGGATCAGCAGGAACTGCGACACGGTGATCACGAGCAGTCCGCCCAAGCCGGCCGGCGCCACCGCCAGCAGGATCATGAACAGGGTACGGCCGACGCCGAAACCGAGCAGCTTGCCGCGTTCGTCGGGCAGACGCCGGGCGACGAACGCGCCGAGAATGCCGCCCAGGCACGGAACGCCCATCGCGATGCCGTACTCGAACGGGGTCAGCCGCAGCTCACGCAGCATCAGCACGGCCAGCAGCGGCGCCGTGGCCATCACACAGGCGCCGAAGACCAGCGAGTTCAGCCACAGGGCCCGCAGCGCGCGGTGGCCCAGGATGTACCGCCAGCCGGCGGTCAGCTCGTGCAGCCGAGGGGCCGGGTGCCGGGGCGGCGGAGGCGGCTCGGCCGCCCGCAGACGGCGGATGCCCAGCGCCGACAGCAGGAAGGACACTGCGTCGGCGGCCATCGACGCGGTGGCGCCGGCGGCCGAGACGAGCACGCCTCCGAGCGGGGGACCGGCGGAGTAGACCGTCCACAAGGTCATCTCCAGGCGGGCGTTGGCCTCGCCCCGCCATTCGGCCGGGACCAGCGCCTTCAAATGGGCGCCGCTGGCCGCGTTGAACACGATCACCCCGACCGCCTGGACCATGGCGACCACGCACAGCTGGGCGTACGTCAACATCCCGAACGCGGCCGCGACCGGCACACTGACCAGCACCACGAACCGGGCCAGATCGCTCCCCACCATGATCGGCCGTTTGCGCCGGAACTCCACCCACGGCCCGAGCGGCAACGCCAGCAACGCACCGGCCACCCCCGACAGCGCCGACAGCAGCGACACCTGGATCGTCGGAACGTTCAGGGCGATGGTGGCGACCAGCGGCAACGCGCCGATCGCGACGCCGCTGCCCAGCTCACTGATCGAGTACGCCGCCCACAACCGTCGGAAGTCCGGACCCAGCGCCACCCGGGCACCGTATCGCGTCGGCGATCCCGTCCGGTGGCACCCGGCAAGCCGCCCGCGTCAGCCGAACGCCGGAGCGTTCCGGGCGACGATCTCGGCCGCGCGTACCCCGGGTGGCAGGGTGCCGAAGGTCTCGCCGTGGTCGCCGCCGAGGCGGGTCGCGCAGAACGCGTCGGCCACCGCCGCCGGGGCGTGCCGCACCAGCAGCGACGCCTGCAGCACCACGGCCAGCCGCTCGGTGATCCGGCGGGCCTGGCTCTCCTCCGGGCGGGCGAGCAGATCCTTCAGGCCGGTCACGGCGTCGTCGAGCCGCCGGTCGGCGCCGCCCGCCGCCGTCACCTCGGCCAGGAACGCCTCCGCCGCCTCGGGCTCGCGGCCCAGCGTCCGGAGCACGTCGAGGGCCTGCACGTTGCCCGAGCCCTCCCAGATCGAGTTGAGTGGCGCGTCCCGGTAGAGGCGCGGCAGGCCGGACTCCTCCACGTACCCGTTGCCGCCGAGACACTCCAGCGCCTCACCGACCACCGCCGGCTGCCGCTTGCACACCCAGAACTTGCCCACTGCCACGGCCAGCCGCCGGAACGCGGCCTCGCCCCGGTCCACCGCCCCGGCCAGCCGCATCATCAGGGCGGTGGCGGCTTCGGTCTCCAGCGCCAGGTCGGCCAGCACCGCGGTCATCAGCGGCTGCTCGATCAGCGGCCGGCCGAACGCCGACCGGTGCCGCGCGTGGTGAATCGCCTGGGTCAGCGCGGCCCGCATGCCCGAGGCCGAGCCGATCACGCAGTCCAGCCGGGTCGTCGCCACCATCTCGATGATCGTCCGGACGCCACGGCCCTCGGGCCCGACCAGCCAGCCGACCGTGTTCTCGAACTCCGGCTCGCCGCTGGCGTTGCTGCGGTTGCCCAGCTTGTCCTTGAGGCGCTGAATGCGGAAGCCGTTGCGGGTGCCGTCGGGCAGCACCCGGGGTACCAGGAAACAGGAGAGGCCGGCCGGGGCCTGGGCCAGCACCAGGAACAGGTCGCACATCGGGGCGCTGGTGAACCATTTGTGGCCGCGCAACCGCCAGGAGCCGTCGGCCGTCACGGCGGCGCGGGTGGTGTTGGCGCGGACGTCCGAGCCGCCCTGCTTCTCGGTCATGCCCATCCCGGCCAGCAGGCCACGCTTGGTCGCCGGCACGCGCAGGCCCGGGTCGTACTCGCGCGAGGTGAGCGGCGGTCCGTAGGCGGCGGCCAGGCTGGGCTCGTGCTGCAGGGCCGGGATGACCGCGTACGTCATCGAGATCGGGCAGGTGTGCCCGGCCTCGACCTGCGACCAGGTGTAGAGGGCGGCGGCCCGGGCGGCATGCGTCGGGTGCTCGCCCGGGGCCCAGGCCGAGCCGGCCAGCCCCGCCCCGACCGCGGTACGCATCAGCTCGTGCCAGGCCGGGTGGAAGTCGACCTCGTCGATCCGGTTGCCGTAACGGTCGTGGGTCCGCAGCTTCGGCGGGTACGCGTTCGCGTCCTCGGCCCAGCGCCGCGGTTCGGCCTCACCGGCCCGGCGGCCGAGCTCGTGCAGCGCCTCCAGCGACCAGTCGGCGCCCTCCCGCCGGACCGCCTCGAGCAGCGCGGTGTCGGCCGCCACGTCGTACCCGACCAGGGGAGGGGGCTGGTTGAAGACGTCGTGAGTCATGCGTCGAGAGTGGCACGCTCCATCCGGGGGCGAAAATCGGCGGTTGTTCCTCAAATCCGGGCGGTTCGCGCGCGGGCTGCTGAGTGCGGGCGGGTTGCGCGCGGGCGGTTGGAGTGCGGGCTGCTTGAGGCCGAGGGAGATTCACGGCTCGTCGGCGACCCCGCCGCCGCGGTGTGGCAGGTCGCGGACGGCGGTGCCGAGACGGCCCTCGACCGAGACGACCCCGAGCTGTCAGCTGACGCAGAGGCAGAAGGGGTGCCCGGCCGGGTCGAGGAAGACGCGGAAGGTCTCGCCCGGCTGGTGGGCGTGCTTGGTGGCGCCGAGTTCCAGGACGGCGGCCTCGGCGGTGTCGAGGTTCTCGACGATGACGTCGAGATGGAACTGCTGTGGGTGCTCCTGGCCCGGCCACTCGGGCGGGCGGTAGGACTCCACCTGCTGAAAGGAGAAGCACTGGCCGGACTCGGCGCGGATGTCGGCCCAGTCGGCGGAGGTCTCCACCTTCCAGTCCAGCATCGTGCCGTAGAACGTGGCGAGCGCGGTCGGATCGGGACAGTCGATGACGACGCTGGGAAAGCGAGCAATAGCCATGCCGAACAGGGTAAATGCGGTTGCGGACGATCCACTTCCGGATTGTTCGAGTGTTCGGTGACGCCGCGCCGGGGCCCGGGACTAACCGCCGAGCTCATCCAGCGCGGCCGGTCGGTCCCCGGCGGTCGGCGAGGGAGCTGACCGAGGCCCGCCGGGGTCGGCTCAGGGCTCGAGCGGGAGCAGGCCGGAGCGGTAGGCCCAGATGACTGTCTGCACACGATCGCGGGCGCCGATCTTGGCCATGGCGCGGCTCAGGTGGCTCTTTACCGTGCTGACCTCGACTACCAGTTCGGCCGCGATCTCGGCGTTGGAGAGGCCGTGGGCCAGCCGACGGACGATCTCCGCCTCGCGGGCGGTGAGCAGGTCCATTCCGGTGCCGGGCGGCGCGGTGGCGCGGCGTCGGCGGGCGAACTCCATGATCACGCGCCGGGTGACGGCCTGGTCGACCATGCCCTGGCCGGCGGCGAGGCGGCGGATCGCGTCGAGGAGGGTGTCCACGTCCGCGTCCTTGAGCAGAAAGCCGCTGGCACCTGCTTCGAGGGCACCGAAAACATATTCGTCCAGCTCGTAGGTGGTGAGCACGAGCACCGCCGGCGCCGGGTCGAGGGTGGTGACGATGTCGCGGGTCGCGGTCAGGCCGTCGCCGCCGGGCATCCGGACGTCCATGCAGACCACGTCGGGCCCGAGTTGGCGGGCCATCCGGACCGCGGCCGGACCGTCGGCCGCCTCGCCGACCACTGTCATGTCGCCGGCCAGCCCGATCAGCGACCGGAATCCGGCGCGCAGCATCGGCTGGTCGTCGACGAGCAACACGCTGATCATGCGCCGGGCCGGGGGTGGGGGACGGCCAGGTGGACGCGCCAACCGCCGTCGGTGTCGGGGCCGGCGGTCAGGGAGGCGCCGATCAGGGAGGCGCGTTCGCGCATGCCGATCAGGCCGAAGCCGCGGTGCGCGCGATCGCGGGGGACCGGCCGGGCCGACGGCGGGCCGTTGTGGATCTCCATCGTGGTCTCCGACTCGCGGTAGGCGAGCGCGATCGTCACCGGCGCACCGGGGGCGTGGTCGCGCGCGTTGGTCAGGGCTTCCTGCGCCACCCGGTAGAGGGCCAGCTCCACCGCCGGGTCGCGGCGGCCGGGTGCGCCGTCGACGGTGAGTACGCCCTCGCCGCCGGCCACCAGCCGGTCGATCATCGCGAGGCCGCTGCCGTCCGGTAGGTGCGGGTCGGCGGCGTCGCCGTCGCGTAGCGCGCCGACGATAAGCCGCAGGTTGTGCAGCGTGTTCCGGCCCTCCTCGCGGATCGCGGCGGCGTGGCCGCGGGCCGCCTCGGGATCCCGGTCGAGCAGTCGTTCGACCAGCGTGGCCTGCACGATCAGCGAGGTCAGGTGGTGGGCGGCGACGTCGTGCAGCTCGCGGGCGGTCCGGGCCCGTTCCGCGCTGAGCACGGCCTCGGTCCGGGCCTGGTGCGCGTCCGCGTCGGCGGCGGCCCGCGCGGCCACCGCTTCGGTGTATCGGCGCCGCATGGCCAGATGCGAGCCGAGCAGCGCCGCGCCGACGTATACCAGCAGCGACAGTGCCAGGTGCAGCAGGAGCTGGGCCAGCTGCAGCGGCGGGTTTCGCAGGGGAGGCACGCTGAGCGCGGCGTACCCGCCGATCTCGACCACCGCCGTGACCACCGCCAACGTGATGGCGGACCGCGTGGCCAGCAGCGTCCCACCGGTATAGACCGCGATGGCGGGGCCGACGCCGCGCAGGCCGGTGCCGTGCGGGGCGGCGGCCGAGATGGCCGTCTGCAGCACCAGCATCAGCGCCACGCACCAGACCGGGCTGACGCGGCGGAGGACGATCAATGCCGTCTGCGCCGCCATCAACACCTGCACGGCGAACGTGTCGGGAGTGCCGTCGCGGCCGGTCAACCAGAGCAGCATCGCGGTGAACGGCACGGCGACCCCGGCCAGCGCGGCGTCCCGGACCAACGTTCGCCGCGTCGTGGCGGCCCGGAGCAGTGCCCGCCGCGCCCCAGCGGCCCGGAGCAGTGCGCGCCGCGTCATGGCGGCCCGAAGCAGCGTCCTCCCCATCGCGGTCTCCTCGGGTCAGCGGTGTGCGCTCAGCCAGGCGTTGATGTCCCGCAGCACGGCCCGGTCGGGGTTGCCGAACTCCGGGCGGTATTTCGGGGTGACGTTCATCAGGTGGCTGACGCCCGGGTAGGTGATCAGTTTGTGGTCCCGGCGGCCGGCCGCGGCCAGTGCGGCGTCGGTGACGATCGCGCCCCGGACCACGGTCTGGGTGTCGGTCTCGCCGTTCAGCAGCAGCACCGCTCCGTCGTACCGGGGCAGTTCCAGGGCCGGGTCCTTGAATCGGTCGATGTCGACAAGGTACTTGCCGAGGCTCTCGGGCAGACCGGGCAGGTGTGGGTATTGGTCGAAGCCGACTGCCGCCCGGACGACCGGCTCGATCTCGGTGTCGATGCTCAGCCGGCCGTCGCCGTTGGCGTCGGTCGCCGGATCGGTCAGGACGGCACGGAACTGCTGGGCCTCGTCGGCGGGTCGCCCGGCCAGGCCTTCGGACACCTCGGTGGTGGTCAGCCGGCCGTCGCCGTCGAAGTCGAACTCCTCGTGCAACCGCCCGAGCGTCCGGCCGACGGCCTGGTAGTAGATGATGTCGCGGGTGGGGCCGTGCACGACGCCCATCACCACGACACCGGCCGGGCGGCGGATGTGGTAGCCGCTCGGGTCGGCGGCCAGGTTGCCGGCCACCTTGGTGCCCTCGCTGTGCCCGAGCAGGAAGACCTTCGCCGGGTCGACGTGGGGCGAGGCGCCGGCGAACCGTACTGCGACGGCCGCGTCGCGTACCGTCTGCTCGTAGGGTTTGTCAGGGTCGAGCAACGCCGGATCGTCGCTGAGCACCGGGCCGACGCCGACCACCCCGCGCTTGTTGAAGCGCAGCACGGCGAAGCCGTCGCGGCCGGCCGCCTGGGCGACCGACCTGAACGTGGTCACCCCGGGCGCGAGGGTCTGGTCCATGTCGTTGTGGCCGCTGCCGTGCAACAGCACCACCACCGGCAGGCGGCCCTTCGCACCCTTCGGATAGGTGAGCTCGCCCTTGGCCGACCACCCGCCCTCCATCGGGATGGTCACCGGCTCGCGGGCGATCCCGGCCCAGTCGCCGCCCGGTCTCTCGGTCGCGTCGGCGCGGGCCAGCGGCACCAGGCCGACGGCGAGGGTGGCGGCGGCGAGCAGTGCGACCTTTTTCAGCTTCATGAGGACTCCCCTGATCGGTGTCGTTTCGGACACCTCAGAGCCTGCTGCCGGGGCGGTGCCGGGCACATCCGGCGGAGGCGGGAAGTCGCGCTTACAACCTCCGATGGAGGCGTCCCGGTAAGTTGAACCGACAGTGACTTCCAGGTTACGGTCGGGCTCTACCATCAAGTCTTCGGTTCAGCCGGCAGCCGGAGGAGGCGATCACCATGGCCGAGAAATCCAAGAAATCCAAGAAATCGAAGAACGACAAGAGCAGCAAAAAGGGCAAGAAGAAGTGATCTTCGGGTCGCCGCGTCCGGTGCGGCGACCCGCCCTTTCGCCCCGCCACATCCAGCACAGGGACCGCGCCATGCACGATGACGTCATCGCCTCCTTCGACGACTGCCTCAACCGCCTGACCCGCCTCCGCGCCGCCCTGACCGCCGCCCGCCCGGTCCGCCCGGGCGAACGCCGCCACGCCGTCGAGCAGGCCATCCTCGCCGCCGAGCACTTCGCCACCGCGGCGTCCCGGGCCCTGGCCGAACAGCCCCGCGTACCCGAGGTGATGGTTTGATCGGCGGGTGCTGACTCTTCCGATGCCGGTGGTGGCCACGGTCATCCGCCTCACCCGCCTGCGCCGCTACACCACCGCCGATCGGGGCCGCCGCGCCCTGGCCGCCCCCAAGACCTCCTCGGCGCCACCTCGGTCGCTGACCCGCAGGTTCGACGTCAGCCGGTCCCGGGACCACGGCTTCGACGTCTACCGGGTCGGTGCCGCGGCCGGTCCCGCGGTGATCTACCTGCACGGCGGCGCCTACAGCAGCGAGATCGTCAGCCAGCACTGGGACCTGATCGGGCACATCGCCGCCGAAACGGGCCGGCCCGTACACGTACCCATCTATGGTCTGGCGCCGGCCCACCACGGCCTCACCGCGCTCGAGTTCGTCCAGCGGGTGATCGCCGACGTGGGCCGCTGCTACCTGGCCGGCGACTCGGCCGGCGGCGGCCTGGCCCTGATCGCCGCCCAGAACACGCCCGGCCCGGTGGCCGGCCTGACCCTGATGGCGCCGTGGCTCGACCTGACCATGAGCAACCCCGGCATCGACCAGGTCGAGCCGCACGACCCGTGGCTGCGCCGGGCCGGCCTGCACCCGATGGCCGCCGCCTGGGCCGGTGACCTGCCCCTCACCGACCCGAGGCTGAGCCCGATCAACGGCGACCTGACCGGCCTGCCGCCGACCCAGATCCTGGTCGGCACCCGGGACATCACCCTGCCCGACTGCCGCCTGCTCCGCGACCGCATGCCGCCGGAGGTCCCCCTGACCTACCACGAGCAGCCGGGCGCCATCCACGTCTACCCGCTGCTGCCCGTTCCCGAGGCCCGGGCCGGCCGCGCCGCGATCGTCAACCACATCCGCGCGGCCATAGGGTAGGTCGGTGCGGGTCGGTCTGGTGTCATCGATCGTCGACGAGTACGGCCCGGCCGTCGCGTTCTTCACCGGGTGCTCGGGTTCGAGCTGGCCGAGGACTCGCCGTCGCTGACCGACGACGGCCGGCCCAGCGATGGGTGTTGGCCCGCCCGCCGGGCGCCGGTTCTTCTGAGCGGTGTCCCCGCGTACCCCCAGACAGGCGAGGAGCGCCGCGGAGACGTGATCCGGTCCGGCTCTCGAGCTTCGACGCCGTTGACCGGACAGGCGCTCTACGTCGCTTGCGGCATCGTGATTGCTGTGAAGCGTTCACGATCGATGTTCCCGCCCGAGACGATGACGCCGACGCGGGCAGGCAGGCGCTCGACCGCCCCGGACATGAGCGCGGCCAGAGCGCTGGCCCCACTCGGCTCGATCACGATCTTCATGCGTTCGAAGGCGAATCGCATGGCCTCGCGGATTTGTTCGTCGGTGACCAGCACCACGCTTTCGACGAGGCGCCGGTTGATCTCAAACGTGAGTTCACCGGGCTGCGGCGCGGTCTGTCCATCGGCAATGGTGTGTGGCACGTCGACAGCGACGCGACGGCCGGCGTACAGCGATCGCCTGGTGTCGTCGCCGGCCGCGGGCTCGACGCCAATCATGCGGACAGATGGAAACTGGTGCGTTGCGACGAGGGCGCAACCGGCCATCAGGCCGCCGCCGCCCACGGGTACGACCAGCATCCCGAGTGGACCGACCTCGTTCAGAAGCTCGAGGGCTGCGGTGCCCTGCCCAGCGATGATGTCCGGATGATCGTACGGCGGAATGACAGTCATGCCACGATCGGCAGCCAGATCCGCGCCGAGCGTCTGCCGATCATCGGAGTACCGGTTGTATGTGATCACCTCTGCGCCGTACGCGAGGGTCGCGGACACCTTCGACCGGGGCGCGTCGTGCGGCATCAACACCACCGCTGAGACGCCCAACTCGCGCGCGGCCAGCGCAACGGCCTGGCCATGGTTGCCCGACGAGTAAGTGACCAGGCCCTTCGCCAGCTGCTCAGCAGGCAGACGAGACGCCGCGTGGTAGGCCCCGCGGAACTTGAAGGCGCCGGTTCGTTGGAAGTTCTCGCACTTGAGAGACACCTCGGCGCCGACCAGGTCGTCGAGCGTGCGTGAGCGGAGTACGGGAGTGTGGTGAACGATGTTGGCCAGCCGGGCGGCGGCGGTATGCACATCGATCTTCAGCTCCACGCCGTCAGCCTACGAGGATGCTGCATAGAGATTGCTACACTGCATTTTTTCTAGCCTCTGACCGCCAATCGTGCATGAAAGGGGTCGTGGCGCGTTGACTGAAGTGGTCTTCGACGAGCTCGACGTCGCGATCGTGGACGCTGTGCGGGCCGCGCCGCGGGCGAGCTGGCGTGACCTGGCCCCCGTCATGGGTGTCGATCCGGCGACGGTCAGCCGGCGCTGGTCACGCATGCAGGCCGCGGGGGTTGCCTGGGTCACCGCTCACCCGGCGGGTAACGCGACGCCGGCGTGTGCCCTGCTCGAGATCAGCTGTGAGCCGGCCCGGTCGGCCCTGGTGGCCGAGACTCTCGCCGATGACATCGAGGCGGCTACCGTCAAGCTGACCTCCGGCGGGCGCGACCTGCAGGTGCTGGCGCAGGCGCCGGATTTCGCGGCTCTGTCAACGTACCTGTTGGAGCGGGTCGGGCACATTGCCGGCGTGACCAACGTGCGTAGCAACATCCTGACCGGGTCGGCGCTGGAGGCGAGTCAGTGGCGGGAAGGCGCGCTCGACCTGGAACAGCAGCGCGAACTGAGCGCGTACGCCGCGGCGCGCGCCGAGAGCAGCGTTG
Organism: Actinoplanes sp. NPDC049265; assembly: GCF_043197135.1. Lineage (NCBI taxonomy): Bacteria > Bacillati > Actinomycetota > Actinomycetes > Micromonosporales > Micromonosporaceae > Actinoplanes > Actinoplanes sp. NPDC049265. The sequence goes on from NZ_JBICSP010000003.1 coordinate 116,055, forward strand.
TGCTCAAGCCCGCCGACCGGCACATCATGCACGCGCTGACCATGGACGGGCGCATGTCGTTCGAGCGGCTGGCCGAGTACGCCGGCCTCGGGGCGGTGACGGTGCGGCGTCGTCTCGCCCGACTGGAGAGCGCGGGACTGGTCACGTACCGGTGCGACACCTCTCGGCACCTCTCCGGCCGAGCCATAGCAGTGACCTTCTACGGCTCGATCGAGGTGCATGAGTTGAATGACGCCGAGGTCCGCCTGCGGGCACTACCGGGGATTCGCGCGTGCAGCATCGTCGCCGGGCCGCACAACGTGATTATCGATGCCTTGCTGCACACCCCCGCTGACGCCCTCGAACTGGAACGCCGGATGAACCACGCGCTACCGGCGCTGAGAATCGTGGACCGGTCGGTGATTCTGAGGATCGTCAAGTTGCTCGGCCGCGTCCTCGACGCTGAGGGCCGCGCGCGACGGTCCGTGCCGCTGCTCCACGCGGTCGAGGTCCCAACCGGATGAGAGTGACCAACGCGGCGATCGCACACGCCCGCGGTGTCGTTCAGGTCGGGGAAGCGGGCGGCGTGCGGCGCCACCGTCTGTGACCGGCACGCCGCCCACTCACCTGACCAATGTCGAACACTCAGCTCAGGGCTGGGACGGGACGCCGGCAGCGGTGGTCCAGTCGAGGATCCGTTGGTCGTGTCCGGTGAAGTCGCGGCACTGGATGATTCCGTCCGAGTTGATGTGCCGCGACTCGGCCAGTCCGAATTGCCCCAGCACATCGAGCAGGAGTGGTCGTACGAGCCCGGCCACGCGCTCTGAGCGACACGCCGCCAGGTCTACGGTGGCGTGGGCCGGTCGGACGGCGGCGAGGCGGGTCCCGGCCCGGCCGAAGCCATCGGGGCCGTGGTTCCACACCTCGAACGACGCGTCCTGGCTCCGCTCGGACGAGGCGATGGCCAGTTCGAGCGAGGTGTCGCCGTGGACGCCCGCACGCTCGGCGTAAGCCGCCGCCAGACGCGTCGTGGCCACGGTGATCCATGCGACCGCACCCTCGCCGACGACCCTGACCCGCTCGCCGTCGATGGGGCTTTCCCGGATGCCGCCGGCTGGAAGAGCGAGCACCAGAGAACCGTCCGCGCCCAGCCTGCATGCGTAACGATCAGTCGATTGCGCCGGCTCGAAAACGACCGCCGCATCGTCGAGTCGTGGCTTGTCCACGCCGATCGCCAAGGGCGCCGGCCACACCGAGATCTGCCGCCGTAACCAGGTCCGTAGCTCTTCGGCACCCACATCGGCCTGGCCGGCCGCCGGGGCGACAGGCACCGACCTGATGACGATCCAGGCCGACTCACCGCTGAGTCGTATCAGCTTCAGCGCGTCAAACAAATGGTTACACCCATCTGGCATCTTCGCTCCACCATCAAAACATCTTGCGTGCTTCCGAATCGGCGATCAGATCAGGATCGGGAACGACTGACTTACTGGCGACGTTGGCCAGCATCTGGTGGCTCATGTGGAAGCCGAAGTCTTCGGCGACGGTCTTCTTCCAATGCCGGGACAGGATGTTGTGGGTTGCCCAGCGGGTGTACCGGGGCCGCTTGAGAATGAATCGGGCGAGTTCCCACGCGCGGTCGAGGAGCTGCTCACGGGGCAGAATGTCGTTGATCAGGCCCCATTCGAGAGCCTTGTCGGCCGGGATCGACTTGGCGGCATACACGTGGTACGCAACCCGCTTCGCGCCGATCAGCGATTGCAGCGCCATGGCCTGGCCGTCGCCGGGTGGCGAACCGAGCCAGAAGTGCGGGTCCATGAAGTCGGCGTCAGGGGCGGCGAAGGTGACATCGCTCATTACCGCGAACTCGGTGTGCACGCCCGGGCCGTTCACCGCGGCGATGGTGGGGATGTCGATGCTGTTGACGAAGCTCTCGATCAGTTTCCAGCCGTCGTACATCCGTTGCTGAATGTGGTCGGGATCGAGGTCGGCGGCGGGCTGCGGGTTCAGGCCCCTCGGGTTGCCGGTCATCCACTTGTCGCCGGTCCCGGTGATGATCAGGACCTGATTCTCCGGGTCGTTGCCGATCTCTTGCCAGACCCGGGGCCAGGCGTTGTGAGCGGCGTGGGTGTGTACGTACGGGCCGTCGTCGGTATGCAGGCGGACCTCGATGATGCCGTTCTCGCGCCGCATGCGGAAGAAACTCGCGTATCGGGCTGAGTAGTCGTCGATCGAGGGTGGAGCGAGGTAGCCCTTCCAGTGCTCGGTCGGATCGAATGTCATGCGCTACCTCCAGTGGGGGTGTAGCGGTCAGCGAGTCTGGCCGTGCGACCAAAGGTACACGTTACGGTGTGCTTTTCCTAGATGCGATATCTTGCATGATTTACTCAAGAGTGAAGGATTCATGCATCTGACGTCCGGTACTTCGGTCATCGCTTACGGTTTCGACGATTATCTGATACCGAGCACAGGCGGGATGCAGAGTGGAATTGAAGCACCGTGCAGCGCTACGGGTGCGAAACGTGCGGTTGATCGACGGCGTCGGCGATGAGGTCGTGCCGGCGGCTGTGCTCGAGGCCGATGAGGACGGCCGGATCACGTACTCCGGGCCGGCCGAGGGCGCCCCCGCGCCGCGACCAGGCGTGCGAACCGTCGACGGTCGAGGCGGAACGCTGCTCCCCGGGCTCTTCGACAGTCACACCCACCTCGGCGTGGCCTCCGACCGGTCGCTGGTCGAGGTTGCGTTCCTGACCGACCCGGTCATTGCCGATCTGCGGACCGCCGAGCGTCTACGCCTGACGCTGTCGGCGGGCGTGACATCTGCTCGTGACCTTGGCGGTCTTCCCGCCGGCTTCCGGGATGCGGTCGGGATGGGCCTGATCGAGGGTCCCCGGCTGCGGACATCGGTCGGCGTGATCAGCCACACCGGTGGCCACGCCGACGGCACCCTGCCCGGCGGCAGGGATCTCGCGCTTGACTACTGTGTGCTCGCCGACGACGTGCCGGGCGCCCGCCTGGCCGCCCGGCGGATGCTGCGAGCTGGTGCTGATCTCGTCAAGATCTGCACCAGCGGCGGGATGACCAGTGCCCGGGACGATCCTGACGATCAGGACCTGCTCGACGAGGAAGTCGCAGCGGTCGTAGACGAGGCGAGCCGCCACGGCGGACGACCGGTTGCCGCCCACGCGCAAGGACTACCCGGGATTCTGGCCGCCCTCCGCGGGGGTGTCCGATCGATCGAGCACGGCTTCGGCATCGACGACGAGGGCTGTGACCTGATCGGCGAGCGCGGCGCGTTCCTGGTACCCACGCTCGCCACCGCCTTCCAGCCACTCGACCCGGCGAAAATGCCGCCGTGGAAGTACGAGAAGAAGCTGCGCTGGAACGAGCGGACCAAGGCGAATATCGCCAAGGCCATTGCCCGCGGGGTGAACATCGCCGCGGGCACGGACGCCGGTAGCACCCCCCACGGACACAACGCCTACGAGCTGTGGTGCCTCGTCGAGCTCGGCATGTCGCCGATGGACGCCATCAAAGCCGCGACGGCGAACAGCGCCCGGCTGCTCGGGGTGGGCGACGTGCTCGGTGTCCTGCGTCCCGGGTACCTGGCCGACCTCGTCCTGTGCACCGGCGACCCACTACAGGACATCACCGTGCTGGGGACCCCGGACAACATCGCGTTGGTCGCGCAACAGGGCGTCATTCGCAAACACACCCCTCCTGTTCCTGAGCGGAGTTTCTGATGTCCGAACCGGTTATCCCGGCCGCCACCGAATCGGGGCAGCCGACGGCGTACCTGCACTCCGGCTGGACGCGACGGGTCGTTGGCTACGTCCTGATTCTGGTCCTGGTGAACGTCATGGTCGACAGTGTGCTGGCCTCGCCGACCTTCGTCCTGCCTCAGCTCAGCGAGGCCTTCCACACCGACCAGTTCGCCTGGATCGGCTCCAGCGCCATGCTGGCCGGGGCGATGTGGGCTCCGCTGCTCGGCAAGAGCGCCGACATCAACGGAAAGCGGAAGATTCTGGTCCTCACGCTGCTGGTCGCCGGCGCCGGAGGGCTGGTGTGCTTGATCGCCCCGCACATCATCGTCTTCGTCCTCGGGCGGGTTCTGCAGGGTGCCGCGGTGGCGGCCTTGTTCCTGACGGTCGCACTCGTCCGGGACATCTGCGCGCCGAAGTTCGCGATGGTGGTGACCGGGCTCGTCACCTCGGGCTCAGCGGTGTTCGGCATCGTCACACCGTTCATTCTCGAGCCCGCGGTGCACGCCTTCGGCTGGCGGGTTGTCTTCGTCATCTCGGCCAGTTTCGCCGGCCTGGCCACGCTGCTGGTGCGCTTCGTCCTGCCGGAAAGCCGCATAACGACCCCCGGCACGGTGGATGTCAAGGGTGCCCTCGTGTTGGGCGGAGGCCTGGCCGCTGTCCTGGTCTACATCAGCCTCGGCCAGGTCTTCGGCTGGCTCAGTGCGTTCCCGATCCTCGTCCTCCTCGCCGGGATCGCCGCGTTGATCTACTGGTATCGCGTGTTGAGCCGCCGGCCGGAACCGGTCATCGATATTCGTGGAGTCTCGGCGGCTCTCGGTCTCGGACTGCTCGTGGTCGTCATGGGCACCGGCGCATACCAGAGCATGCTTCAGCTGTTCAGTCTGCTGGTCGAGGTCGCACCGGATGAGGGCCTCGGGTACGGGATCGCGGGACCGGCCGCTCTCGGGCTGATGTTCGGCGTCCCCTCGATCGGCATCATGCTCGGCGGCACCATCTCCGGGGCGGTCGCGGCCAGAAAGGGTCCGGCGTTGACTCTCGCAGCCGGCGTGCTGGCCGGCGTCATCGGAACCGCGCTCATGCTGCTGGCCGGCGCGGCCAGCCTTCCCCTCGCGGTGGTGTGCTCGTTCTTGCTGAGCCTGACCGCCGGGTCACTGGTCACCTCGGGTTTCAACCTCGCCTCGATCCTCGCCCCCCGGGAACGGCAGGGCACCGTCTCCAGCATGGTGATGGTGATGGTGGCGGTCGGCTCGGTGACGATGAATTTCATCGGCTCGGCGATCCTCGGCGCCACCCGGGTCGTGCACGACGGCGAGCCGGTGAACTCTTCGTTCGGCGTACACAGCTACATCGCCGTGGCGGGCGCGGTGTTCCTGCTCGCCATCGTCCCGACAATCCTGCTGGTGCGGCGCATGGGCGACCACGTCGTCACCGGCGCCCCGATCAGCCATCTCTAGGAGAAGCGGCGATGAGTGACAGCGCGCCGGAGAGCCCGGCACAGGCGAAACACCCGTACAGCCCCCTTCGTGACACCGGGACGGGACTGGTCTTCGTCTCGGGTCAGCTCGGCCTGGCTGACGGCCGCATCGTCGCGGGTGGCGCCGCGGCCGAGACGCGGCAGGCGATGGCCAATCTGCGGGACAGGCTGGCGAGCTCCGGTGTGGAGCTCGGCCACCTTGTGAAGGTCACCGTCTATCTGGTGTCGATGGCCGACCGGAACGCGGTGGACGAGGTCTATCGGGAATCCCTTCCCGATCCGTTGCCGGCCCGCACATGCGTCGCCGTCGCCGAGCTGCCCTACCGGGCGCGGGTCGAACTGGACGCCATCGCCGTGCGAGGCGGGACGAAAGCGCATCGAGAGGAAACAAGCACATGACGTACGCCGAAGCCGTCGCCGACGGCATCTGGGCGGCCGGCACCGCACGCGTCGGTTACGTCCCATCCGTGACCGTGGCTCCCGTCGTCAACGCACTGGTGTCAACCGACGGCGGGTCGGACGGCGTCTCGGCCCGGGTCACGCCCCTGTCCCGCGAGGAAGAGGCGATCGGGGTGCTCGGCGCGGTTGCCCTCACCGGCGCACTCGGCGCGATCGTCATGCAGGACAACGGTTTCGGCAACGCGTTGACCGCCCTGACCACCTTTCCGCTGGCCTACCACCTGCCGCTGCTCATCGTGGCGAACACGCGGGGTGGTCTCGGCGAGTACAACTCGATGATCCACTCAATCAGCCAGCCGATGCCCGCCATCCTGCGGACGGCGGGTCTGCCCGTCATGGAACTGGACCGGCGCAGCACCACCGGCGACTGGCACGACACCGTCCGCGAGGCGGGCGTGCACGCCGTCATGACCTATCGGCCCGTCGTAGTCCTCGGGTCCTTCTGGAACACCGATGGAAAGGTCGCCTGATGAAGCGGATCGAAGCCCTCGCCGCCCTCGCCGACCTGACACCCCGGCACCCTGTGGTCGTCACATGCGCGGCTACCAGCCGGGAGCTGGCGTCGATCCGCGACAGCGAGAACCACCTGTACCTTCTCGACGCGATGGGTCTGGTCGGGTCAGTCGCGACCGGCCTGGCGCTCAGCCTCGACCCGGCCGGCCCGAAGGTGGTCGGTATCGAGGGCGACGGCTCGTTGCTGATGAATCCCAACGTGCTGCCCACCGGCGGCTACTTCGCCCCGGGCAACCTGCTGCTGATCCTGCTCGACAACGGGGTGTACGGGTCGACCGGCGGCCTGCCCACCTATGCCTCCCGCATCGACCTGGCCGCTCTGGCCGCCGCGGCGGGATGGACGACGCGGACGGCGGACACCGTCGACGGGCTGTCAGCGGCCTTCGCGGAGCTGCTTGGCATATCCGAGCCGGCGTTCCTGCACGTGCGCATCGAGGGGGGCAACGCGCGGGACATCCCGAGGCTGCTCGTCGACCCGGTCACCATCCGGGACCGGTTCACCCGCTGGCTGCGGGAGGCCGCGGCGTGACCCGGGCCGGCACCGGTGTCCTCACCGTCAACCCGGCGACCGGTGAGGACCTGGACTTCTATCCCTACGCCACCCCAACGGACCTGGACCGGATCCTGACGACCGCCGCCACCTCGACCTGGGGCGGCTCCCGCGTGCGGGAACGGATCGCCGCCATCGAACGGCTCGGCGATGTGCTGACGGAGCGACGCGACCGGCTCGCCCGGCTCATCACCCTGGAAATGGGTAAGCCGATCCGGCAGGCGCGGGCGGAGATCGACAAATGCGTCAATGCGTGCCGTTACTACGCCGGCGTGCTGCCCGCGATGCTGGAGCCGGAGACCTTCGACATCGACGGCGACTCCGCGGTGGTGCGGCTCGTACCCCTCGGCGTGGTGTTCAGCATCCTTCCGTGGAACTACCCATGGTGGCAGGTGATCCGGGCGATGCTGCCCGCCATCTCCGCCGGTGACACCGTGGTGCTCAAACACGCCGAATCGGTGACCGGCAGTGCGATGGTGATCGAGGAGACCTTCCGTGAGTGCTTCGGCGACGGCGTGCTGCAAACCGTGGTCGTCGACAGCGACACGGCCGCGGACCTCATTGCCGACCCCCGTATCGCGGCGGTCACCTTCACCGGCAGCGATCGCGTCGGTTCGCTCGTCGCCGCGCGCGCGGGAGCCGCTCTGAAGAAATGTGTGCTCGAACTCGGCGGGTCCGACCCGTTCATCGTCCTCGCTGACGCCGACATCCCGGTCGCCGCGGCCGCCGCGGCACGGTCCCGTTTCCTCAACAACGGGCAGAGCTGCATCGCGGCCAAGCGCGTCCTCGTCCACCACACGGTGCGCGACGCTTTCGTGGAGGCGCTGGTGCCCCACGTCCGGCGACTGACCGTCGGCGACCCGGCCGAGGAGGGCACCGACGTCGGTCCCCTCGCCCGGTACGACCTGCGCGACACCCTCCTCGAACAACGTGGCCAGGCGCTGGCGGCCGGTGGCCGGATGCTCGTCGAGGCCGCTGTGCCCGAGTCCGCGCCAGGAGCGTGGTTCCCCCCGTCGATCATCGAGGTCGACCGGGGAGAGTCCGTGCTGTTCTCCGACGAGACGTTCGGCCCACTCGGCGCGCTCACGACCGGTGCCGACGACGACGAACTGATCGCCCTGGCCAATGCCTCCCGGTACGGGCTGAGCAGCAGCATCTGGAGCGGCGACAGTGAGCACGCCGCCGCCGTCAGCGCGCGGATCCAGGCCGGTGCGGTATTTGTCAACACAATCTCGGCCACCGACCCGCGCCTGCCCACCGGTGGTGTCAAAGCCAGTGGCTACGGCCGCGAACTCGGCCGCTGGGGTGTGCACGAACTGGCCAACGTGCAGGCGCTGCGACTGCGCGATCTCGGAGCCCCACGGTGATCTCGATACGTAAGCCGACCGTCGCGGTGAATCGAAAGCGGGCCCGGGTCACTCGGCGTCGGGCGGCAACGGCACGTCGAAGGCATTCAGAATGACCGAGATCGCAGCGTACTGCGCGATGAGGAAGACGAGTTCCGCCGTGCCCGCGTCGCCGAAGGTCTGCACCGCAGCGCGATACAACGCCCCCGGCATAGCGACCTCCGATAACGGCGATGTCTCGGCATTGACGGCCTTCCCGACGCGGAAAACGCTAGACCGATCGGCAGTCGCGTGCCCGACTCTGCACGCATTCGATCAGTCAGCCGCACCGATTGCACGAAAGTCGCCTTGCCGGCCGCTTGACCCGGCTCCGACGATCGGCAGGAGGCGCCCAGGTCAGACGCACAAAATGGGCGACACCGCCATGCCAATCGCTGCGACCATGCGCCGATGGGAACCACTGTGGGTACGCGTGGGCCGGTCGAGATGCTGCGCGAGCCGGCGGTCAAGGAGGCCGTCTGGGGCTGCGCCACCTACTTCTTCGAGCTGACCCACGCCGGCGCCGGCGCGGTGGTGGAGTGGACCTACCGGGCGGTGCAGGTGGTCCTGGTGGCGCGCCCGGTGCAGGCCGGCAGCGGGTACGACGTGACAGTCGACGCCCTGCCGACGCCGATGGCCAGCCTGCGGTTCGCCTTCCGGGTCCGTGAGCTGCCGGCCGGGTCCGCCCTGTTACCGCAGGGTGGCGTGCTCCTGGACATCACCTACCTGGCCGTACCGGACGACGAGGCGGCCCGCCCGTGGCACGACTTTCGTTCCCGCATCGCCTCGGCCGACCCGGACACGGTCCTCGAACACGTGACGATTCAGCCGCCCGGCACGGCTCTGGCCGCCCTGCCGGGCGTCTCGCGCACCACCACCCACTGGGCCCTGCGGGTGGCCCTCGACCACACCGGCACCCTGGCCGCCCTGGGCATGCGTCGAGGCGACGCGCCGGCCTGACATCAGCCGTCGCTGTGGCGCCGGCCCGGTGTCAGCCGTCGCCGAGTGGGCCGGCGCGAACGATGCGGACGGCCTCCTCCAGCGGGGTCTCCCACGGCAGCATGTCCCGCAGGATCCACGTCACGCCGGCCGACTCGTACGCGGAGATCAGCTCGGTGCGTTCGCTGGGCTCGTCCGGGAGCACCCGGCTGACGATGACGTCGTACGGGCCGTCGCTCGTACGGTGCTGCTCGATGTAGTCGATCATCTTGTGCGCGGACTCGGGCGACGACGGAAGGATGGAGAAGCCGTCGTCGCGGATGTCCATCTCGGCCGGTGCGGCACCGTCCCAGCGCGCGGCCCGGCGGAACGGTCGCTTGTTCGGCCAGTAACCGGCCACCCACACCGGGATCTGATCCTGCACCGGTCGCGGCCGGAACGTGGTCTCGCGCACGGTGTAGTGCTCCCCGGTGAAGGCGAACGGCTCGCCGGTGCACAGCCCGCGCACGATCGCCAGGGATTCGTCGAGTTTGTCGGCTCGGACCCGCGCGTCGCCGTCCTCGCCGAACCGCTCGAACTCCGCCTCACCGGAGAAACCGAGGCCGACCCCGAGGATCATGCGGCCGTGCGAGAGGTGATCGAGAGCCACGACCTCACGGGCGACCTTCCACGGCCGGCGGCGGGCCAGCTGGGCCACCATGGTGCCGATCTTGACCCGCTCGGTCCGGGCCGCGATCGCCGCCAGCACCATCCACGGATCCGTCACCGGAGGCTGGCTCCGCGGGTCGAAAACGAGTGAGTCCCACACGAACACGGCGTCCCAGCCCGCCCGTTCGGCGTCCTGGGCCAGTTGTAACAGTACGTTCGGATCGGCGTACTCACCGATCACTGGCAGGTTTATCGCGTAACGCATAACCACTCCCCGGATACTGTCCGGATAGGAGAGTACCGCTATTCGCGATCAAGGCCGAGGCCTCGGCCGGTGGGAGCGGCCGGTGGAAGTAGAAGCCCTGTCCGACCGTGCAGCCCATGTCGATCAGGGCCGCCGCCTGCTCGGACGTCTCGATGCCCTCGGCCACGACCGTCATTCTGAACGCGCCGCCCAGGTGGACGACCGCCTCACAGACCGAGCGGGCCTCGTCGTCGTCGGCGATGCCGGTCACGAACGAACGGTCGATCTTCAACATGGTGACCGGCAGGCTGCGTAGATAGCTCAGCGCCGAGTAACCGGTGCCGAAGTCGTCGACCGCCAGCTGGATGCCGAGGTCACGCAGGGCCTGCAGGTGGTTGATGGTGAGCGGGTCGGGTTGCAGGATAACACTCTCGGTGATCTCCAGCGTGAGCCGGTCCGGTGGGAAGCCGGTCTCGGCCAGGATCGTCTCGACCGTCCGAACCAGATCGACCTGACCCACCTGCTTGGGTGACAGATTCACCGACAACCGCAGTGCTTCGGCGCCGGCGTGATCGGCTCGCCACCGGGCCGCCTCCCGGCAGGCCGCCCGCAGCACCCAGGTGCCCAGCGGCACGACCGCGCCGGTCTCCTCGGCCAGTTCGATGAACTCGCCCGGACCCAGCAAGCCGCGGGTGGGATGGTTCCAGCGGACCAGGGCCTCGACCGCGCGCAGGTCGCCGGTGGCCAGGGCGACCGCGGGCTGGAAGTACACCACCAGCTCGTCGTTGGCCACCGCCCGGCGCAGCTCGGCCTCGCGCGCCTTGGTGTCCATCACGTCCGAGTAGTACTCGAACCGCCCGCGGCCGGCGCGCTTGGCCGCGTACAGGGCGGTGTCGGCCTGCTGCAGCAGGGTCTCGCCGGAGGCGTACGGGTCGTCGCGAACCACCACCCCGATGCTGGCCTCGACCATCAGCAGGTGTTCGCCGAAGATGACCGGCGTACGCAGCGCCTCCAGCAGCCGGGCGGCGACCGTGCCCGCGGTCTCCCGGTTCGGCAGGCCCTGGACGAGCACGACGAACTCGTCGCCGCCGATCCGCCCGGCCAGGTCGCTGCCCCGGAGCACGGCGCGCATGGCGTCGGCCGCGGCGACCAGTACGGCGTCGCCGGCCTCGTGCCCGAACGTGTCGTTGATCGGCTTGAACCGGTCGAGGTCGATGAGCATGATCGCGGTGTGCCGGCCCGGGCGGACCGGCTGGCCGGCCAGCTGTTCCAGACGCTCGGTGACCAGGGTGCGGTTGGCCAGGCCGGTCAGTCCGTCGGTGACCGCCATCTCCCGGTTGTCGCGCAGGGCGTGCATCTGGCGGGCCATCACCAGCAGGGTGAGCACGGCCGAGCCCAGGATCATGCCGCCGTACGGGTCGAGTGGCAGATGCGACGACTGCTCGGCCAGCAGGAGGTAGGCGCCGATGCTGGCCGCGTACGGAAGAACGAAGACCGCGTTGCGGTCGGTGCGCCGCGGCGCCGGGTGCCGCGGCCGGCGATACTGCTGGTCGGCCGCCACCACCAGCAGGAAGCAGCCGGCCAGCCACAGCAGGTCGGGCCAGGAACCACCGGTGAAACCGCCGTGCAGCTGGATCCAGCTGTACGAGACGTCGGCGCTCACGGTCAGCGCGATCGACCCGGCGAGCAACCGGACCGGGGCCGGCACCTCGGGTTGATGACGCCGCAGCATGGCGGTCGACATGGCCAGCACCAGCAGCAGGTCGCCGACCGGCAGCGCGGCCGTGAACGAGCGCTCCCACGGCGTCAGGCCGGGCGCGTTGAGGATCGGGCCGAGCAGCAGATACCAGATGGCGATGAACCCACCGGCGCCGACGATCAGCGCGTCCAGCGCCAGCTTCTGCCGGTCCCGGCGGCGGCGGTACTGGCCGGGCAGCATCAGCAACCCGGCGAACATGAACGGGGAGAAGAGCAGGAAGCAGTAGTCGGCGGCCGAGGGATAACCGGTGGTGTGCAGTACGTGTTCCTGCACGAACCAGGAGCAGTGCGCGGCCAGCTGCCAGCCGAACGCGACGGTGATCACCCGCCAGGCGCGCCGGGTCCTGGCCTCCTGCCGCTTCGACACAGCCACCCGGGCGGCCAGGATGGTGAAGACGACCGCTTGCGGCACGTACGAGGCGTCCGTGACCAGTGTGCTGACCTCGGCGCCGCCCCATCCGCCGAAGAACCAGGCCTGCTGCACGACGAGCAGCACCGCGCAGGCGAGCACGCCCGCGGCGGCCCCTCGCCCGGCCCGGATCCAGGACAACATCACCACCCTGTTCGACAGCATCGCCAGGATCATGAGCCGTCCCAGTATCTTGAGACTGGTGACCGGTCATATTCCAGGAGGTGTGTATGACCGCCGAGACGGTCGCGCCGGCCTGGATGCGTCAGCAGGTCACGGCCGCGCAGTGCGCCGCCTGGACAGAAAAGCGGGTATCGAGATCGTGGATGGGATGGTCCTGGTGAGTCCGAGCGCGTCCAAGCGGCCCAACCGCCTGGCCCGGCTCCTGGCCAACGCCTTGGACGTCGCCGCGGGCCCGAACCGGAACGCCGATACCGACTTCGACGTCCGGGTCCGATCGCGAGTGTTCGGGGCCTAAGGCGTGGAACTGGATCCGGTCGCTGTACGCCGGCGGGCCGTTCGTGGGCGGCCGCTGACCATTCGCTTGGCGGAACCCGACCCGGAGGCGGTGCGGGCGCTCCAGGATGCGCTGGGACCCGAGATGGCGGTCTTCAGCTCGGGACGCCGTGGCGGGGCGACGGTGACCGTCATCCAGCTGGCCGGCGAGGCCGAGGTCGCCGCCGTACGGCCGGCGGTGGACCGCCTCGTGGCCGAGTTTCGCGAGCTCGCCGGTGCGCTCGTGGCCCGGTTGCGGGTGCTCGAGCCGCTGTGGGACGACGACGAGGACCCGGCCTGCCCGGACGAGATCGAGCTCCACGGCTCGACGTGGTCGGTGTCGCCGCACGACCCGCACTACCGCTTCGAGAACGAGGCGAGCGGGGAGGTCGTCGAGGCCCAGATGTACGACCCGGACCGCCTCGACCCCTACTTCCTCGAAACGTACGCGAGGACCTCCGGCCGTCACCCCGCGGTCGTGGACGTTTGCCGGGCGCCCTTTCACGACATGTGCCGGCTGCTCGACGCCGGAGGAATCCCGTACGGCTGAGCTGCCGCGCTAGCGTTCCGGTCATGGGGAAGGCGCGGCAGGCCGGTCGGCGGGTCGATCTCGTCCTCGGGCTGCTGATCGTGCTCGGCGTGGTGACCGGTGTGGGTGGGTGGCTGGTCGACGCCGACTGGCCGGTCGATCCCGTTCAGGTGCACGCGGCCGCCGCACTGGCCATCGTGCTGGTGGCGCCGTGGAAGGTCACGGTCATCCGCCGCGGGCTGGGCCGGGCCGCCCGGGCCTTCTCGACCAAGGCGTTGTCGCTGACCCTGGCCGGCCTGGTGATCGTCACGGTCGCCACCGGGCTGATCCACTCCACCGGCCGCCTCGAGTATGTCGGCCCGCTCACCCTGATGCAGATCCACGTCGGTGCCGCCGTCGGGTCGCTGGTGGCCGTACTCCTGCACTTCACCGGCCATGCGGTCCGCCCGCGCCGGACCGACACCGACCGCCGCGCGTTGCTGCGCCTCGCCGTGCTGGGGGCCGGCGCCGCGGCGGCCACCGTGGCCTGGGACTCCGGTGCGGCCGCGGCCGGCCGGCGCCCGACCGGCTCGGTTCCGAAGGGCGAACTGCGCGTCACCTCGTGGTTCGACGACGGCGTCCAGCGCCTCGACGGCGTCACCTGGACGTTGCGGGCCGGCGCGCGCACCTTCGACCTGGCCGCCCTGCGGGCCCTGCCGCACGAACGCCGCACCGCCACCCTCGACTGCACCAGCGGCTGGTTCAGCACGCAGACCTGGGACGGCGTCCGGCTCAGCACACTGTTGCCGCCAGGCGACTGGCGCAGCGTCAAGGTCACGTCGGTCACCGGTTACACCCGCTGGTTCGACCCGCGCGCCGACATCTGGCTGGCCACCGGGCTCAACGGCAGACCGCTGACGTACGGCCACGGATACCCGGCCCGCATCGTCGCCCCGGGCCGGCGCGGTTTCTGGTGGGTCAAGTGGGTCACCGACATCCAGCCGTCCCGGCGGCCGCCCTGGGCGCAGTTCCCGTTCCCGCTGGGCTGAGCGGCTGGAGGACGGCTAGAGGTTTTCCACCGACTCGACGAGGTTGGCCCAGGTCTCCTTGTCGTCGTCGGTGTCGCCGTGCGGCGCACCGAACCAGGCCACCCCCTCGGCGATCTCGGTGAGGTCCCAGCGCAGCCGGTAGAGCTCGAGGATCTCGGGCCGCAGCGTGGTGCCGGTCTTTTCGGTGTACAGCTCGGCGAGCCCGTCGAGGTGCCACACGTCGCGTTCGGGCGGGGCGGCCAGCGCCGTCTCCCAGTCGATCAGCAACCACCGCCCGCCGGCGCGCATGGTGTTGCCGGGATGCGGCTCGCCGTGCGTGAGCACCAGTGGCGGCGGGACGGCCCGCACCCCGGCGACCAGTTCGTCGTACCGGCTCCGTGCCGCGCGCACGGTCGTCGCGTGCGTGTCGAGCAGCTCGGCCATCTGCCCGCCGTAGGGCCCCGGGCCGGGTGCGACGGGCGGGAACGTGAGCTCGTAGTCGTCGGCCCGGGCCAGGTCGCGCACCGCCGCCGGGGCGGCGTGGACGGCGACGACGAGGTCGAGCATGGCCAGCCGATGGGCGGCGGTGTAGTTGTCCCAGTCGAAGCTCTCACCCGTGATCAGCGGATAGACCGTCACGGCGTACGCGTCCCCGATCGGCACCAGCGGCGACCCGTCGCGGGCCGGCACCGGCGCCACCACGTAGGAGCCTCCGGCGGCCTCGAGCGCGAGCGCCGCGCTCAGCGAGGCCCGCAGCCGTGGGTTGGGCGGGGAAGCCGTGACGAACCACCGCCCGTCGGCCGTCCAGTGGTGCCCCCCGAAACCGACCGGCCGATACTCCAGCGTTTCCGTGTGGAGTGACCAGCCGTCGATGAGTGCCGCCCGCAGTGCCGGCAGTGGCAGGTCCTCAGGTGGGTTGAACACACGCCAACCCTATGAACGCGGGCAACCGGATTTCCGGGGGCGATCAGGCGCGGCGCTGCAGGAACTCGTACACGTCCTGGGCGTCGACGCCGGGGAAGGTGCCCGGTGGCAGGGCGGCGAGCAGGTGCGAGTGGACCCGGGCGCTCGGCCAGGCGTGTCCGGCCCAGGTGTCGACCAGGGAGCTCGGTGGGCGGCGGCAGCAGGACGGGTCGGGGCAGCGAGACACCGTACGCCGGCTGGTGTCGCCGCCGCGGAACCAGCGGGCGTGCTCGTACGGCGTGCCCACGGTGACCGAGAACTCGCCGGACCGCGTCGACTCCACGTGCACGGTGCACCAGTAGGTGCCGGCGACCGTGTCGGTGAACTGGTAGAAGCTGGAGTACGGGTCCTCGGACTGGAAGACCGTGCGGGACGCCCAGCGGCGGCAGATCGGCTGCCCTTCGATGGCGCCCGTGACATCGGTGGGGAAGCGGACGTTGTCGTTCTCGTACGCCTTGTAGACCACGCCGCTCTCGTGCACCCGGGTGAAGTGCACCGGGATCCCGAAATGATGGGTGGCCAAGTTGGTGAAGCGGTGCGCCGCTGTCTCGTACGACACCCCGAACGCGTCCCGGAAGTCGTCGATGGCCAGCGCCCGGTCGGCTTTGGCCGCGGCCAGGAACGGGACCGCGAACTTCTCGGGCATCAGCAGCGCCGCCGCGAAGTAGTTGGCCTCGACCCGTTGCCGCAGGAAGTCGCCGTAGTCCTTGGGGTCGTTGTGACCCAGCACGAAGTGCCCGAGCGTCTGCAGCACCACGGCCCGCGGATCGTGCCCCTTGCCGCTGGCCACCTGTGGCAGGTAGATGCGCCGGTTGCGTAGATCGGTCACCGACCGCGTCGACGACGGCAGGTCCGGAACGTAGTGCAGGGAAAATCCGATCTGCGCGGCGATATCGAGAATCCCGCGCTGTGACAGTGGCCCGGTCGAGTGCCGTACCGACTGCAGGACGCCGGCGGCCGCCTCCTCGACCGCGGAGAAGTAGTTGTCGCGCGAGCGCATCTCGGCTCGAAGCGAGGCGTTGGCGCGCCGGGCCACCTCGGGCGTCGCGCTCTGCTCGGCCAGCACGCGGGACAGTTCCCGATGCAGCCCGATGAGCGATTCCAGGGCGTCCCCGGGCAGCCGCCGGCCGAGGCGGACCGACGGCAGGCCGAGGCCGGCGTAAACAGAAGATTCTTGGAAATGCGCGAGTTCGATCTCTAGCGCGGCTCGCCGTGACGGCGGCTCGGCCCGCAGCAGCTCCTGCAGCGGCACGTCCAGCGCCGATGCCATGGCTTGCAGCAGGGAGAGTTTGGGCTCCCGCTTGCCGTTCTCGATCAGGGACAACTGCGAGGGCGCCCGCCCGACCAGGGCGCTCAGATCGTCCAGGGTCAGGCCCTTGGCCCGGCGTTGGTGCCGTAGCCGCTGGCCCAGTAGGACGAGATCCATGAATTCACGCTAGCAGAAGAACGAGAAATCTTCTGGTCACAAAAGTCTGCCGCGGGGGCGACCGGCCCGGCGATGGTGGGGTTCTGAACAGGGAGGGGACGAACAATGACC
Organism: Actinoplanes sp. NPDC049265; assembly: GCF_043197135.1. Taxonomy (NCBI): domain Bacteria; kingdom Bacillati; phylum Actinomycetota; class Actinomycetes; order Micromonosporales; family Micromonosporaceae; genus Actinoplanes; species Actinoplanes sp. NPDC049265. Next base: position 132,708 of record NZ_JBICSP010000003.1, read on the forward strand.
GACGTCAGAGGCGGTACCGCTGCGGACCTCACTCGGGCCTGGGCCGGCGATCCTCGTTGGCTGGGGGTCCGCCGGGACTACACCGCGCAGGACGTGGTGCGGCTACGTGGCTCGCTCCAGGAGCGGCACACGCTGGCCGAGCGCGGTGCCGAACGGCTGTGGGAGCTCCTGCACGACGAGGAATACATCAACGCGCTCGGCGCCCTGACCGGCGGCCAGGCCGTCCAGCAGGTGCGGGCCGGGCTCAAGGCGATCTACCTGTCCGGCTGGCAAGTGGCGGCCGACGCCAACCTGTCCGGGCACACCTACCCGGATCAGAGCCTTTATCCGGCCAACTCGGTGCCGGCGGTGGTGCGGCGGATCAACAACGCCCTGCTGCGCGCCGACCAGATCGACGTCGCCGCGGGCCGCCACGAGCGGGACTGGTTCGCGCCCATCGTGGCCGACGCCGAGGCCGGGTTCGGCGGGCCGCTCAACGCCTTCGAGCTGATGAAGGCGATGATCGCCGCCGGCGCGGCCGGCGTGCACTGGGAGGATCAGCTGGCCAGCGAGAAGAAGTGCGGTCACCTGGGCGGGAAGGTGCTCATCCCGACCCAGCAGCACATCCGCACGCTCAACGCGGCCCGGCTCGCCGCCGACGTCTGCGGCGTCCCGTCGCTGGTCATCGCCCGTACCGACGCTCTCGCCGCCGACCTGCTGACCACCGACGTGGACGAACGCGACCAGCCCTTCCTCACCGGCGACCGCACCGCCGAAGGCTTCTTCCGGGTGCGGAGCGGGCCGGAGGCCGCGATCGCCCGAGGGACCGCTTATGCCGACTACGCCGACCTGCTGTGGGTCGAGACGGGCAAGCCCGACCTGGAGTTCGCGCGGGAGTTCGCCGAGGCCATCCACGCCCAGCACCCGGACAAGATGCTGGCCTACAACTGCTCGCCGTCGTTCAACTGGCGCAAGAACCTGGACGACGCCACCATCGCGCGGTTCCAGAAGGAGCTGGGGGCGATGGGCTACAAGTTCCAGTTCGTCACCCTGGCCGGCTTCCACGCGCTCAACCACTCGATGTTCGAGCTGGCCCGCGGCTACGCCGAGGACGGCATGAGCGCGTACGTGAAGCTGCAGGAGGCCGAGTTCGCCGCCGAGGCGGACGGCTACACCGCGACCAAGCACCAGGCCGAGGTCGGCACCGGCTACTTCGACGCCGTGTCGACCGCTCTCAACCCGGACAGCTCGACCACCGCGCTGTCCGGCTCGACCGAGGCGGAGCAGTTCTGATGAATAACGCCGTAGGTGGAAGCATCGAAGAAATCGTCGTCACCGGCAGCACGGCCGGGCGGTACGCGGAGATCCTCACGGGAGAGGCGGTCGCCTTCGTGGTCGCGCTGGACCGGGAGTTCGGGGCGCGCCGGGTGCAACTGCTCGACCGGCGGCGGCGCCGGCGTGCCGCGCGTACCGGCGAACTCGATTTTCTGGAATCGACCCGGCACATCCGCGCCGACACGTCGTGGACCGTCGCCCCGCCGGCCGAGGACCTGATGGACCGGCGGGTCGAGATCACCGGGCCACCGGACCGCAAAAAGACGATCAAGGCGCTGACCAGCGGCGCGAACGTGTGGATGGCCGACTTCGAGGACGCCACCGCGCCGACCTGGGACAACCTCATCGACGGTCAGCTGAACCTGCTGGACGCGATGGACCGCCCGGCCGAAGCTACGATCATGGTCCGGCCGCGGGGCTGGCACCTGCCCGAGTGCCACCTCCGAATCGGCGGCCGGGCCGTCTCGGCGGCGCTGTTCGACTTCGGCCTGTACCTGTTCCACTGTGGGCGCCGGCAGATCGAACGCGGCAGCGGCCCCTACTTCTACCTGCCCAAGCTGGAGTCCCACCTGGAGGCCCGGCTCTGGAACGACGTCTTCGTCCGGGCCCAGGAAATGCTCGGCATCCCGCGCGGCACCATCCGGGCCACCGTGCTGATCGAGACCGTCACCGCGGCCTTCGAAATGGAGGAGATCCTGTACGAGCTGCGCGAGCACTCGGCCGGCCTGAACGCGGGCCGTTGGGACTACCTCTTCAGCATGATCAAGAACCGGCCGGACGTGGTGCTGGCCGAACGCTCACAGCTGACCATGACGGCGCCGTTCATGCGGGCGTACACCGAACTGCTCGTGGCGACCTGCCACCGCCGCGGGGCTCACGCCATCGGCGGGATGGCCGCGGTCGTGCCCAGCAAGGACCCGGTCGCTGCCAAGCGCGCCCTCAACCAGGTGCGGCAGGACAAGCGTCGCGAGGTCGGCGACGGCTTCGACGGATCCTGGGTGGCCCACCCCGGCCTGGTCGAGACCTGCAAGGACGTCTTCGACCAATGGCTCGGCTTCGAGCCGCACCAGATCGTCCGCCGCCGCGACGACGTGCGGGTCACCGCGGCGCAACTGCTCGACGTCAAGCAGCAGTACGGCGGCGTCGGCGAGGTGGCGCTGCGTACGTCGGTCAGCGTGGCGCTGCGCTACATCGCAGCGTGGCTGGGCGGGCAGGGCGCGGTCGCGCTGAACGGGCTGATGGAGGACGCCGCCACGGCCGAGATCTGCCGGGCGCAGCTGTGGCAGTGGATCGCGTCGGGCACCCCGACCGACTACGGCGTGCCGATCACGGCCGAACTGGTGGTCCGGATGATCCGCGAGGAGATGGACGTGCTCTCCGCGACCGGCGCGCTCGACGAGGACGCGGCCCGCCGGTACGGGCAGGCCCGTACCCTGCTGACCGTGCTCCTCACCGAGCGCACCTGCCCGGAGTTCTTCACCCTGCCCGCCTACCTACGGCATCTGGGTTCCTACTCGAGTTCCTTGAGCGTCTTGCGGGAACCACGCTCGTGGAGCAGGCCCAGCACACGGGTGTAGGTCTCGGCGAACCGCTCGTTGTCGGCCAGGTCGCCGAACAGCTCGCGGTTCTGGATGAAGGTCTTCGCCCGCGCCCGTTCCCTCAGCTCCGTGGCCAGCCGGTCCACCACCTGGATCGGCTGGCCCTCCTCGTCCACGCCCTCGGCGTAGCGGGCCCACGACGCCACCACCGCGGTCGCGCGCAGGATCGGCCCGTCGGTCTCCAGGTTCCAGCGGATCACCGGCAGCACCCATTTCGGGATCCGGTCCGAGCTCTCCGCGCACAGCCGCGCCACGGTGTCCCGGACCTGCGCGTTGGAGAAACGCTCGATCAGCTGGTGGCGGTACTCGTCGAGATCGATGCCGGGCACCGCGGCCAGGGTCGGCGACGCCTCCTGCTCCATGTAGGCCAGCAGGAAGTCGGCGAACAGCGGCTCCTGGGCGACGTCGTGCACGAGGCGGTAGCCGGCCAGGTAGCCGAAGTAGCACAGGGCCTGGTGGCTGGCGTTGAGCAGGCGCAGCTTCATCAGCTCGTACGGCTCGACGTCCTCGACCACCTGCACGCCCGCGTCCTCGTAGGGCGGCCGCCCCTGGGTGAACTGGTCCTCCAGCACCCACTGGGTGAACGGCTCGCACACCACCGGCCAGCCGTCGTCGATGCCCCACCGGTCGTGGACCAGCGCCCGGTCCTCGTCGGTGGTGACCGGGGTGATCCGGTCGACCATGCTGTTCGGGAAGGCGACGTGCTCGTCGATCCACTTGCCCAGCTCGGGGTCGCGCAGGTTGGCGTAGGCGACGAAGCTGCGCCGGGCCGCGTGCCCGTTGCCCTGGATGTTGTCGCAGCTCATGATCGTGAACGGTTCTTGATCTCGGGAACGGCGCCGGGAAAGCGCCTCGACCACCAGCCCGAACGTCGTCTTCGGCTGGTTGCCCGGCCGCAGGTCGTGCTGGATGTCCGGGTTGTCGGCCACGAACTCGCCGGTCACCGCGTTGATGTTGTATCCGCCCTCGGTCACCGTCAGCGACACGATCCTGATGTCCGGGTCGGCCATCTTCGCGATCACCGCCTCCGGGTCCTCCGGTGCGAACAGGTACTCCTTGATCGACCCGATGACCCGCGGCTCGAACGTCCCGTCCGGCGCCTTGACGACCAGCGTGTAGAGCCCGTCCTGGGCGTCTAGCACATCCCGCATGCCCAGGTCGGCCGGCATCACCCCGACGCCGCAGATGGCCCAGTCCAGCGCCTTTCCGTCGTTCATCAGACGATCCAGGTACATCGCCTGATGAGCGCGGTGGAAGCCACCCACCCCGAAATGCACGATCCCGGTCCGCAACCGATCACGGTCGTAGCCGGGGCCGGGCACCTCGGCCGGCAGATCGGTCAGGTTCTGTTGGGCAAGCGGCGACATCGCGTGTCCTCCCACTGCTGAGCTGCTGCTAGGCGTCCTCCTCAGCATTGCACCAACCACCGACGGTCACCGGGAAGGACCCCTCAAGATCTCTGAAAACCATCGACGGGTACGGGCACAGCATCGCCCCGTCATCACCCTGACCTGCGGAAACCAAGCTCTCCCGGGTGCGCTGCGGGTTGTCCTGCGTGGTCCGGCCCGAACTCCCGCCGGCCCCGCCGCACACCGCCTCCCGGCCCGGTCGCGACCCCGCTTTCCACCGCCGGCGACCGCGCCCGATCACCCGCATCCCGCCCCCACATTCGGTCACGCGCGCGGCCTTCTCCGGCCCGGTCCCGGCCGCACCCGGGCCGCACGCCCGGTCCCGGCGTCCCAGCGAGTGCGTCTAGCCGGACTTCACGGGCGGTGGGCGAGATACACGGTTCGCGTCGTGCGGATCGCCAGGTCGGTCCGGCCCGGAATGGACGCCGCCACCTTCTCCAGCGTCCCCAGGTCGGCCGGGGAGAGGCGCTCACCCAGCCGCTCGTGCATGCGTTGCAGCGACACCTGGGCGTACCGCCCCGCCGCCCCCGGCAACGGCGGCAACAGGTTGATCTCGAACCGCCGCTCCTCGACCGGCTCGAAGCCGGCCCCGCGCAGCCGCGCCGCCCAGTCCTCGTACATGTGCAGCCCCGCCTCCTGCCGCATGTCCGCCATCACCGCGTGGGCCCGCCGTTCGACGTCGGCCTCCGGCCCGTCCGGCAGGAACAGCGGGAATCCTTCCAGCTCGGACACCGCGAACACCCCACCCGGCCGGAGCGCCGCGAAGGCCCGGCCCAGCGCCTCGGCCGGACTGGCCATGTGGTGCATCGAGGCCGACGCCCAGACCAGATCGACCGCCCCGAGGTCGGGCCACGGCTGGTCGAGGTCGGCCTGCACGGTTCGTACCCGCTCGGCCACCCCCGCCGCCTCGGCCTTGTGCCCCAGGTGATCGAGCATCTCCTGGTCGACGTCGACCGCGGTGACCATGGCCCCCGGAAGCGCACGCGCCAACGCGATCGAACCGACCCCCGTGCCCGCGCCGAGGTCGACGACGTGCGGCCGTTCCACGGCGGCCGCCCCGACCATGGCGAACACCTCTTGGTGGAAGTCGGCCAGCACCTCGGCGTCGAGGTCGAGAATCTCGGCCAGCCCACCGTGCTGGTGCTCGTGCTGGTGGGAGCCGCTGCCGTGGGTATGCGTGTGAGCCATGTCCCGACCGTACCCACGTCTTGCGCCTCGCGCGTAGGATCTTGCGTATGAAGCAAGACGTCGAGTTGGAAGATCTGGTCCGCCAGCGCATCCGTGGCTTGCGGGCCGCCCGCGGCTGGTCCCTCGACGAATTGGCCGCCCGCTGCCACCTGAGCCCCTCCACGCTCAGCCGCATCGAGACCGGCCACCGCCGCATCGCCCTCGACCAGCTGACCGCGATCGCCCGGGCCCTCGACACCAGCCTCGACCACCTGGTCGAGTCCGGCTCGGACGACGACGTGGTGATCCGCCCGCACCGCGACGACGCCCGCGGCATGACCACCTGGCTGCTGTCCCGCGAGGGCGCCCCGATGACCGTGGCCAAGCTGCGCATCACCCGCGCCGTCCCCGCCGACCTGCGCGTCCACCCTGGCCGCGACTGGCTGACGGTCCTGTCCGGCACGGTCGTCCTCCGCCTCGGTGACCGCACGATCCACGTCCGCACCGGCGAGGCGGCCGAGTTCAGCACCATGGTCCCGCACGCGTTCGGCGCCGTCCCCGGCGAGCCCGCCGAGGTCCTCTGCATCCTCGACCACGCCGGCGAGCGCTCCCACTTGACCGAGCTCGAGGCGAAGATGCGCGCCGAACACTAGGGCGCATCTGAGGATCACCCAGGTGCGAGGCAGCCCTAGGTCGACGGCCCTCGCGCGCGGTCACTCCACCCGCATCCGCCAAGCGTCGGTGATCAGTTCGGTCAGCCGCCCCTCGTCGACAGCCTCGAGCCGGACCATGACCAGCGGCAGCCCGTCGTACCCAGGCGTGGTGAAGAACAGATCCGGCTCACCTTTGACGAGCGCCTGCTTCTCAGCCTCGTCCCCGACGAACAGCACCGCGATGTCGGTCCGCAGCACCCGGGGCTTCCCGGGCAGCCGTTCCGGATACGACCACACGAACCCCCGGTTCTGCACCCGGAAGTCGAACCCGTCGCTCTCGATCTCCACCACGTCCGGCAGCCCCAAAGCCACCCGTCGCACATCCTCGGCATCCGCCACCCGCCCACCCTAAAGCCGCCGCGCACAACCTCCAGGCACCGCCAGCCCGCCGCGCTTCCCGCACCCGGCCAGGGAGCGGGCTCCGGCGCCGCCGCCACCGCGGCCGACACCACGTGCAGGTCGAGCGGGGCGGATGCCGCGAGTTGTCGATAGGCGGCCGCGTCGACCGGGCCATCGGTCACCTGGAGCAGGTCGATGTCACTGTCGCCGGGGCGGTAGCCGCCGGCGGCCAGCGAACCGTGCAGGATCACGGTCCCGCCGGCGATCGACGCGCATCGCTGGGCCAGTCTGGTCGCCAGAGCGAGCGTCATGGCACGACCTCCCGGATGGTTACACGTACGACTTATCAACGCCTGCCGGCCTGGCCTGAAGCCCGGGCTCGGCCCGCCGACGTGCCGCCATCTGTGTGACGTGCCGGGCGGGCCGCACCGATGCCCGAGGCCGGCGCGCGCCCGAGCAGGGCGCCCGAGCAGCTTAGATAGAAAAACTTCACTATGTCTATTTACTGTTAACAAGCTTTAACTTATGTTGGGCGGACAAGGCGAGTGAAGGCCCCCGTCCCGGCGGGCCGGGCGGCCCCCTGAAGCAAACCCCCGGCCCGCCGTCCCCCAGCAGAGGAGCACTCCATGACCCGACGAGTGAGGCGCCGAGTAGTCCTACCGATCCTCACCCTCACGGCCGTTGTCACGTCCATGTTCGTCGCGGTGCCCGCGGCCCTGGCGCACGGCTACATCTCCACCCCGCCCAGCCGGCAGGCCAACTGCGTCCGCGGCAATCCGGCCAACTGCGGCGACATCATCTACGAGCCCCAGAGCGTCGAGGCCCCCAAGGGTTCGATGCAGTGCAACGGCGGCGGCAACCGGTTCGCGGTGCTGAACGACGAGAGCAGGGGCTGGCCGGCCGCCTCGGTCGGCCGTACCGTCACGTTCACCTGGACGCTGACCGCGCGGCACTCCACCAGCACGTGGGAGTATTTCATCGGCAACACGCTGCTGGCGTCGTTCAACGACGGTGGCGCGCAGCCGGGCGCGACCAAGACCCACACGGTCAGCCTGGGCAACTTCACCGGCCGTCAGCGCCTGCTGGCCCGGTGGAACATCGCCGACACCGCGAACGCCTTCTATTCCTGTGTGGACCTGCAGATCGGCGGGGGCAGCACGCCGCCGCCGAGCAACCCGCCGCCGTCCGACCCGCCGCCCTCCAACCCGCCCCCGTCGAACCCGCCGCCGGCCGGTGGCACCTGGGCCGCGGGCACGACCTACGCGGCGGGCAGCACTGTCACCTACGGCGGCCTGAGCTACCGCTGCCGGCAGGCGCACACCGCGATCGCCGGCTGGGAACCGCCGAACGTACCGGCACTGTGGGAACGCATCTGACCAAGCGTGGGCCTCGCCGCGGCGGGGCCCACGCCGTTCTCGCCGCACTGCTCGCGATGCTGGTCGCCGGTTGCGGTTCGGAGGCGCCGGCGGCTCCGGAGGCGCCGGCTACGAACGCGACCGACGTGATGTACGCCCAGATGACCGTCGAGCACATCAGCCAGGGCCGGCCGGTGCTCGACCTGGCCGTCGACCGTGGCACCGCGCCCGAGCTGATCGCCGTCGCCACCCAGTTGCGCGACGAGTGGAAGACCGAGAACACCACGCTCACCGGATGGCTGACCGGGTGGGGCAAGCCCGCGACGGCCGACCCGAACGAGTCGGTGCACGCGGGACACGGGGCCCTGCACGCGTTGCGGCCGCGGGACGTGGACGAGTTGCGTACCGCGAAGGATCAGGACTTCGATCGCACCGCGGTCGCCCTGCTGCTCGGCCACCTGCACAACGGCATGGAGACCGCGCGCATGGAAGCGGGCGGTGGAGCGTACCCACCAGCTGTTGATCTGGCCCGAACGACCACGATGAAGCGCCAAGCGGAAATCCAGCGCCTTCTGACGCTGGCCGCTGGACAATAGCCGGATGCCGACGCTCATCCGCCCTACCATCGACCTGCACAAGCCGTGGCTGGAGTCCCGTGACGACTGGGGCCGCGGCGTCCACCAGGACGGTTCCGGCCTGCGCGACTTCGACGAGCTCGACTCGCCCGAGGGCTTCGCGCGTTTCGTCCAGCGCCTGCACGACGAGGAGAACCCGGACATCGAGCCGGAGCCCGGCCGGGTGAACACCAGCTATTGGTGGATGGTCGAGGACAACTCCGTGCTGGGTTCCATCTCCCTGCGCCACGAGCTGAACGAATTCCTCCTCGAACAGGGCGGCAACATCGGCTACGGCGTACGCCCATCGGCCCGCGGCCGAGGCCTGGCCACCTGGGCCCTGCGCCAGGTGCTGGCCGAGGCAAAGGCCCGGGGCCTGGCCCGTGCCCTGGTGACCTGCCACGTCACCAACGCAGCTTCCCGCCACGTCATAGAACGCGCCGGCGGCATCTTCGAAGACATCCGCGACGGCCGCCTAGGCCGAACCCGCCGCTACTGGTTCCCCCTCTGAGTCGTGTTCCATGACCCGGCCGGGGCCACGCCGCAGCCCGGGCCGGGTCATGGAACACGCCTTCGGCGGGCGCTCAAGCAACCAACCGCCGCTCCCAGGCCCACGCCGCGATCTCCACCCGGTTACGCGCCCCCAACTTGGTCTGCACACTGCCCAAATGGGTCTTGACCGTCCCGATGGAGATGAACAGTTCCCCGGCGATCTCGGCATTGGTCAGCCCTCTGGCGGCAAGCCGCACCACATCGAGCTCCCGGGGCGACAACCCGCCATCGTCGCTGACCGGCGCCGGCGGACTCAAATGTTCCAGCAGCCGAACCGTGATCGACGGACTGATCAGCGCATCCCCCGACACCGCCGCCCGCACCGCCTCGATGAGCAGCGCCGGCCCCGAATCCTTGAGCAGGAACCCGGCGGCCCCGTTCCGCAGCGCCGTGTGGACGTACTCGTCGAGGTCGAACGTGGTGACCACAACCACCTTGACCGGCTCAGCCACCCCGGGCCCGGCCAGCAGCCGCAGCGCTTCGAGCCCGTCCATCTTGGGCATCCGGATGTCGAGCAGCGCCACATCCGGTTTGACCCGCCGGGCCAGGGCAACCGCTTCCACCCCGTCGGCGGCCTCACCGGCCACCTCCATGTCCGGCTGAGCCCCGATGATCATGCCGAACCCGGTGCGGACCATGGCCTGATCGTCGGCGATGATGACCCGAATCAACGGCCAACCTCCAGTGTCAGTGGCAGGGCGGCGTCGACCACCCAGCCGCCGTCGATGCCCGGCCCGGCGGTGATCCGGCCGCCCACCGCGCGTACCCGTTCGGTCAAGCCCACGAGACCGTACCCCGGCCGTTCGCGGGGGAGAGCGGCGCGGGGCGGCGCGCCGTCGTTGGCCACCCGGACGAGCAGCCAGTCGGGCGTACGCCGAACCCAGACGTCCACCACCCGGGCCCCGTCGGCGTGCTGCCGGATGTTGGTCAGCGCCTCCATCACCACCCGGTACGCCGACGTGGACACCTCCACCGGCAGCCCGTGCGGGTCGCCGTCGGTGTGCAGCCGGGCGAGTGGCCCACCCGCCGCCGTGAACTGCTGCACCAGCTGGGCCAGCTCGGGCACCCCGGCGATCGGGGCGAGCGGCGCGTCCGGTTGGGCCTGCGGGTCGCGCAGCACGCCGACCATCCGCCGCATCGAGGCCATCGTCTCGGCCCCGGCCGCCTCGATCTGCTCCAGGGCGAGCAGGACGCGCTGCGGGTCCTGTTCGGCGATGAACCGGGCGCCCTGGGCCTGCACGACGATGCCGGTCACGTGGTGGGCGATGAAGTCGTGCAGGTCGCGGGCGAACTCGGTGCGTTGTTCGGCCCGGACCGCGTCCATCGCGCGGCGCCGGCCGGAGTCGATCGTACGCAGATAGACCCCACCGCCGATGGCGACGGTCGCGGCCAGCGCCAGGATCAGGCCGGCGATGACGAACTGGTACTCGAAGCCGCCGCGGATGGGCATCAGGCCGAGCGAGATGACGGTGGCGATGACCGCCATCACCGACCAGGCCGGGTCGCCGCGGCGGCTGACCACGAACAGCACGCCCAGCAGGGCCAGCGACTCGGCCGTGCCGAAGCTGGCGTCGGTCGGGCCGGCCACCCCGACGATGACGGTGACCAGCAGCGAGAAGGCGGCCAGGACGAGGGCCGCCTTGGGCAGTCTGAGCGAGCCCTGCCGGTGCCGGGGCAGCCAGACGGCGGCGGCGAACACCGCGGCCGGCACCTCGAGCAGCACCGCCGGGCCGGCCCCGGACGAGCCGGTGAGCAGGTCGATGGCGCCCAGCCCGGCCATCACCACGAGCGCGGCGGCCTGCCCGGCGTGGAAGAGCAGGTTGCGATTGGGCTGCTTCGTCATCGTCACCCAGCGTAGGTCCTGGTCGGGCCGGTCCCATCGGCCGAAAGACAGAGTCGCACCCGGACGGGACCAATCCCTCAGCCGATGTGGACGCGGTGCCCCGGTCGACACCATGTGTCCCGACATCGACCCAGACGATTAAGGACATGTGATGACGACCGTCGCGAGCGAGCACAGCGAGCAGGCCGGGCCGGGAACTATGGCCGCGGTCGCCGCCGTCGACCTGGTCAAGGTCTACGGCGCCGGTGACACCGCGGTCCGCGCGCTGGACGGCGTGACCGTCGGCTTCGAGCGGGCCCAGTTCACCGCGATCATGGGGCCGTCCGGTTCCGGCAAGTCGACGCTGATGCACTGCCTGGCCGGGCTGGACAAGGCGACCTCGGGCCGGGCGCTGCTGGGCGGCACCGACCTGACCGCCCAGCCCGACCGGGTGCTGACCCGGGTGCGCCGGGAGCGGATCGGCTTCGTGTTCCAGTCGTTCAACCTGCTGCCGCAGCTCACCGCCGAGCAGAACATCATGCTGCCACTGGACCTGGCCGGCCGCCGGGCCGAGCGGGGCCTGCTGCAGCATCTGACCGGCACGCTCGGGCTGACCGGTCGTCTGAACCACCGGCCGGCCGAGTTGTCCGGCGGTCAGCAGCAGCGGGTCGCGGTGGCCCGGGCGCTGATCACCCGGCCCGAGGTGGTGTTCGCCGACGAGCCGACCGGCAACCTGGACTCCCGCTCCGGCGCCGAGGTGCTGCTCTTCCTGCGCAACTCGGTGCGTGAGCTGGGTCAGACGATCGTCATGGTCACCCACGACCCGAACGCCGCGGCGTACGCGGACCGGGTCGTCCTGCTGGCCGACGGCCGGGTGGCCGGCGACCTCGCGCACCCGAACCAGGACATGATCGCCGCTGCTCTGCGGGATCTGGCGGTCGTCCGATGAGCGGTGTTCTGCGTACCCAGGTCGGTGAGGCGGCCCGGCGCCCGTCGCGGCTGCTCCTGACCGGCATGGCCGTGCTGGTCGCGTCGTTCGTCGTCTACGCGACGGTGCTGGCCCAGCAGATGACCAGGGCCAGCATGCTCGACGGGCTGAGTGACACCCCCGAGGCCGCGGCGCTGGTCGTGCTCGGTCAGGAGAACGGGGTGCCGGCGGCGCGGCTGGCCAAGCTGGCGGCGGTGCCGGGCGTGACCGCGGTGGCGGGCCGGATGGACGCCGGTGGCGAGCTGGCCGGCCGGGGCCTGAACCTGACCGCCGACCCGGGTTCCGGGCCGCTGGCCAAGGTGAGCGTGGCCCAGGGCCGTTACCCGACCGGGGCCGGTGAGGTGGCGGTGACGCCGAAGACCGCCGATCGGATGGGTCTGCGGGTCGGCACCTCCTTCGAGATGGCCACCACCTATGACGACGACGGCAAGCCGGGGCCGCTGCGCAAGCTGACCGTGGTCGGCGTGGTGTCGGTGCCGGACGACTACGGGCAGCAGGCGTACACGTCGCAGGCCCAGCTCGGCGTGCTGACCGGCCAGGACACGGTCAGTCAGGTGGACCTGGCGGTGGCGCCGGGCCAGGAGGCGCAGGCGCGCGCCGCGGTCGAGGCGATCGTCGGCGCCGGAGTTCAGGTGCGGTCCGGAGCCGACGTACGCCTGGAGGAGGCGCAGAGCCGGGCCGACGGCGTCGACGACGTGTTCGCGGTGGTTGCCATGTTCGTGGCGATCGCGCTGGTCGCCGCCGGTCTGGTCGCGGCGTCCACCTTCCGGATCGTGTTCGCCCAGCGGACCCGGCAGCTCGCGCTGTTGCGGGCGGTCGGTGCCGGGCGTGGGTCGCTGGTCCGGGCGCTGATCGCCGAAGGTGCGCTCACCGGCCTGGTCACCGGCCTGGTCGGGGTGCTGGCGGCGCTGGGCCTGGGCCATCTGGTCCCGGTCATCGCCCACGCCGCCGGCACGAAGATCGCGTCGCCGGGTTTCCCGGTGCTGCCCGCGCTGGGCGTGCTGGCGCTGGCCGTGGTCGGCACCGTGCTGGCCGTGCTGACGCCCGCCGTCTCCGCCTCGAGGGTGTCTCCGCTGGAGGCGCTGCGCACGGCCAGCACGTCGCCGGCGAGCAAGAGCATCGGTTGGGTCCGCGCGATCCTCGGCGCCGTGCTGGCGGCCGGGGCGGGGCTGCTGGCCGCGTACGTGGTCATGAACCTGCCGAAGCCGGATCAGGAGAACTACGACTCGCAGTCCATGCTGCTGCTGGTGGTCGCCTCGGGCACGCTGGCCTTCCTGGCCCTCATCGCGCTGGGCCCGGTGCTGGTCCGGCCGCTGCTGGCCGCGGCGGGCTGGCCGCTGCGCCGGCTCGGTCCGCTGGGCCGGCTCGCTGTCGGTGGCGTCGGGGCGGCGCCGCGCCGGGCGGCCGCGGTGTCGGTGGTGGTCGCCCTGGGCGTCACGCTGATCGCCGGTTCGCTCGTCGGCGCCTCGTCGGTGCAGGCCCTGCTGGAGCGGGAGACCGCGGCCAGTGCCCCGGCCGACTTCGAGGTGGTCGCGGCCGGGACCCCGCTCGACCCGGCGCTGGCCGACCGGGTGCGGGCCAAGTCCGAGCTGAAGAACGTGGTGCCCTACCGCAAGGTCGCCGACGTCATGGTCGGTGGCAGCCAGACCAAGCTGGAGGCCAACGACCTGGCCATGGACGCGGTGCCGGGCATCGCCAAACTGGACGTCACGAAGGGCACCTGGCACGGGCTCGAGGCGGGCCAGGTGGTGATCTCGGGGTTCGCCGGGACGGTCAGCGGGCTCAAGGTCGGCGACCGTACGACGGTCACCGCGGGCAAACGCTCGGTCGAGGTGACAGTGGCCGGTGCGCTGCCCGACTCGGCGCCGCTCGGTTCGGGGCTGGTGCTCGCGCCGGCCGATTTGACCAAGCTCGGTGCCCCGGCCGGGTGGTCGGGCCTGCTGGCCGACGCCGCGCAGTCCGGTGACGCCGGCCGCAACGCCGCGGACGCCGCGCTGCGGCAGGTGGCGGCCGGGCCCGGGGTCGGTGTCACGGTGCTGGCGGACCAGCGTGACGAGATCGAGAGCACGCTGACCGTGCTGTTGCTGATCGCGATCGGCCTGATCGGGCTGACCGTGCTCATCGCCGTGGTCGGGGTCGGCACCACGACCGCCCTGTCGGTGGTCGAGCGGGTGCGGGAGTCGGGTCTGCTGCGGGCGCTGGGCCTGTCCCGGGGCGGACTGCGGGCCATGCTGACCACCGAGTCGGGCCTGTACGGGGTGCTCGGCGCGTTGCTCGGGCTGCTGCTCGGTGTCCCGTACGCCTGGCTCGCGGTCTCCGCCCTGGGCCAGAACGCGCCGCTCGCCCTGCCCGGCTTCCGCCTGGTCGCGGTGTTCGCCGTCCTGGTCGTCCTGACCGCCCTGGCCGGGGTTCTCCCGGCCCGGCGCGCCGCGAAAATCAGTCCCGTGGCCGCCTTGGCCACGGAGTAGAACTGCCGCCTTGGCCACGGAGTAGAACTACGGCATGACCTACGCCGACTGGCCACTGTTCGACCTGTGGTCGCGTTGTCGCGAGGTGGAGCTCCGGCCGGTCCGCGAGGCGGATCTGCCGGAGCTCGCCGCGCTCGAGCCCGAGGACGCCGAGCCCGACCCGCGGCTGGCGATGCTGCCGGGGCTCACCGACCGGCAGAACAAGCAGCGCCTGTTCCATCAGGGCTACTGGCGGGCGCTGGGCACCTGGTCGCCGCAGTCGTGGGTGCTGCACCTGGCCGTCCGCCACGAGGGTGCCCTGGTCGGCGTGCAGACGCTGGAGGGGGACGACTTCCCGGAGCTGCGGACGGTCGACTCCGCCTCGTGGTTGATTCCCGGGGTACGCGGCCGCGGGCTCGGGGTGGCCATGCGTACCGCCGCCTTGGGCCTGGCCTTCGACCACCTCGGCGCGCTGGCCGCGATAACCTCCGCGGCCCTGGACAACCAGGCGTCCCTCGGCGTTTCCCGGCGGATCGGCTATCGCGACAACGGCCTGGGTTTCGTGCACAGCCGCGAGGGCCGGCTGCTGCTCCGCCACCTGCGGCTTCCGGCCGACGAGTGGACGCGCGGCGCCGAGGTCGAGGCCGGCGGCGTCGCACCCTGTCTCCCCTGGTTCGGCCTGGCCTGACCACTGGGCGGGCTGGTGGCAGTGGTAGGCCAGAGCGGTGTTCGCCGTGCGGATGCCGCGCGGGGCTACCACTGGGGTGGGCTGGTGGCAGTGGTAGGTCGGGGTGCTGTTCGTGGTGCGGATGCCGCGGGGCTACCGCTGGGTGCGTCTCAGGTTGATCGGCCGCGGCCGGCCGGCGGGAGGGTGAACCAGAACGTCGCCCCGCGCCCGTCCTCGCCCTCGGCCCAGATCTCGCCGCCGTGCCGCTCGACCGCCCGGTGCACGGTGGTCAGGCCGATGCCCGTACCCGGGAAGTCCTCGGCCGAGTGCAGCCGGGCGAACGGCCGGAACAGGTCGCCGGCCTGGCCCGCCGGGAAACCGGCGCCGTTGTCCCGCACGAAGTAGCGGGCACCCTGCGCGCCCACCTCGACCACCGGATGGACGATCTTGCGGGTGAACTTGACCGCGTTGTTGACCAGGTTCTCCAGGATGACCCGGACCAGGCCCTCGTCGGCGTTCACCGACATGCCCTCGGCCACCCGGAACTCCACCTTGCGGTCGGGGTCGCGAGCCTGCACCTCGGCGGCCACCTCCCAGGCCGTGGCGGTCAGGTCGAACCGCTGCCGGCGCAGGTCGCCGCGGCTGGCCCGGGCCAGGATCAGCAGCGACTCGACCAGGTCGGCCATCCGCCCGGCGGCGGCGTGGATCCGCTGCACCCGGTGCCGCAGATGCTCGCCCAGCGGTTCCTCGTCCTCGTCCAGCATGGACTCGGCGAAGCTGGAGATGATCTGCAGCGGGCCGCGCAGGTCGTGCGACACCGAGCCGCTGAACGCCTCCAGCTCGCGGTTGCGCCACTCCAGCTCCTCGACCAGCGCGGCCCGGGTCTCGGCGAGCTGCCGCGCGGCGCGTTCCTCGGCCGCCGCCAGCTCCCGCCGGGCCAGCTCCTCGCGGATGCGCCGGCTCTCGTCGTGGCTCTGCTTGCGTCTGATCTGGGTACGCACGTGAGCCAGCAACGCCTCGGGCCCGTCGACCGAGCGCACGTAGTCGTCCGCGCCCGCCGCCAGGCAGTCCAGGATGGAGTCGTCACGCGTACCGGTCATCACCAGCGGGGTGTCGCCGATCCGCGGCACCTCCTTGATCTGCCGGCAGGTCGCCCGGCCCTCGTCGCCGTCGAAACCGAGCACGATGCAGTCGGCCGGCTGGGCGGCGAGCAGGGCCAGCGCCTCGTCCGCGCTGGTCGCCCCGGCGATGTCGTAGCCGTCGGTGCGCAGCGCGTCGATCAGGGTGGCCAGCCCGTCCCGGTCCGGGTGCAGGGCCAGCAGCTTGCTCGGCCCGTGCAGGCTGCCGCCGGGGTCGATGGGCAGCTGTTCGGCGCTCTGCCGCAGCACCGCCGCCAGCTTGGCCAGCACGACCGCGATGTCCTGATGCTTGCGCAGGAAACCGTCGGCGCCGGCCTCGAGCATCTGCACCTCGGTGGCGTAGTCGTCGGCCGCGGTCATCAGCAGGCACGGCGTGTCGCGCAGGGCCGGGTCGAGGCGGACCCGGCGGATGACGGTGGCTCCGTCGATGCCGGGCATCACCCCGTCGACGATCATCGCCTGCGGTCGGCGGTCGGCGGCCACCCGCAGGCCGTCCTCGCCGGAGGAGGCGGTCAGCACCACGTAGCCCTCGGACTCCAGCAGCCCACGCAGCTTCTCCCGGAAGGTCAGGCTGTCGTCGATGACGAGCACGGTGACCTGGTTCTGCTCCGGGGCGGGGGACTGCTCGTTCAGGAGCTGCCGGACCCGGGCCACCACGTAGCCGACGTCGTACGGCTTGCCCACGTACTCGTCGGCGCCGGTGCACAGCCCCTGAATCCGGTCCGCCACCTCGGCCTCGGTCGACAGCAGGACGGTCACCACCTGCTCGCGGCCGGGCAGGGCCCGCAGCTCGCGCAGCAGCTCCAGGCCGTCCGAGTCGGGCAGCAGCACGTCCAGCACCGCCACCTGGAAGTGCGCGTCGGCGAAGGCCGAGCGGGCCTCGGCGCCGGTGGCGGCCAGCACCGTGACGAAGCCGTCGGCCTCGAAGGCCTCGTGCAGGTTCATCCGCACGGTCAGGCTGTCGTCGACGATCAGCACGGTGGACGTGGTCATCGCCGGACTCCCGTCGCCGGGACCAGCTCGGCCAGCTTGGCCGCCATCTTGGCCGGGGGCAGCATGGCCGACGCCGCCCCGAGCAGAGCCGCCTCCCGGGGCATGCCGTAGACCACTGAGCTCGCCTCGTCCTGCGCGAACGTCAGCGCGCCGCGGCCGCGCATCCGCAGCAGGCCGTCGGCGCCGTCCCGGCCCATGCCGGTGAGCAGGCATCCGACCGCGGCGGCGGCGTACTCGGTGGCGACCGACTCGAACAGCACGTCCACGCTGGGCCGGCAGGAGTGCCGGGGCGGGCCGTCGGTGACGCGTACCGCACCGTCCCGGAGCAGCAGGTGCCGGTCCGGCGGGGCGAGCACCACCCGGCCGCTCAGCGCGCCCAGCGGAACCCCGTCGACCGCGTAGCTGACCGAGCGTTCGGTCTGGTCGGCCAGCCAGTCCGAGAAGGCCACCGCGAACGGTTCGCTGGCCGCGATGTGCTGGACGCAGAGGATCGGCGTACGGAATCCGGCCGGCAGGGCCCGCAGCAGCTCGGTCAGGGCGCCCGGTCCGCCGGTGGACGCGCCCACGGCCACCACCCGCAGGTCGCTCGTGACCGGCGACATCGGGGTCGCGACCGTTTCCGGAATCCGGGACAGCCGGGCCCGCGGGTGGGTGATCACCCGGATCCGTGAGACGAGCCGGACGGCCTGGCACAGCCGTCGTTCCCAGCCCACGTCGGAGGCGTCGCCGCGCGGTTTCTCGAGCACGTCGACCGCCCCCGCGGCCAGGGCGTTGTACGTGCTGAAGAGCTCCTGCCGGTCGGCCGACGACACCACCAGGATCGGGGTCGGGTAGTCGGCCATGATGTGCTCGGTGGCGCCCAGCCCGCTCATCGTCGGCAGCATCATGTCCATGGTCACCACGTCCGGGCGCAGCCGGCCGCACATCTCCACCGCCTGGCCGCCGTCGACCGCCTCGCCGACCACGACCAGCTCCGGGTCGGCGGCCAGGGCCGAGCGCAGGTGGTGGCGCATCGTCGCCGAGTCCTCGACCACCAGCACCCGGATCATGAGCTGACCAACCGGCGGATGTGGGCCAGCAGCTCCTCCTGGTTGAACTCGCCCTTGACCACGTACGCGCCGGCACCCGCGTCCGCGCCGCGCTGCCGGTCCTCGGCGCTGGCCCGGGAGCTGACCAGGATGGCCGGGACGTGCCGCAGCCCCGGCTCGGCCCGGGTCCGCTCGACGAAGGTGAAGCCGTCGATGCCGGGCATGTCGATGTCGGTCAGGTAGAGCGCGAACTCCCGCTCGCGCGCCTTGGCCAGGCCCTCCTCGCCGGAGGCGGCCAGCTCGACCTCGTACCCGGCCGACTCCAGGATGCTGCGTTCGAGCATCCGGGTGGTCAGCGAGTCGTCGACAACCAGGATCGGCAGCCGGCGCGTGGCCACCGCCGGGCCGCCGGGCGCGCCGCCGGCCCGGGTGGTCTCGGCGACCATGCCGTGCGCGTCCAGCACCAGGCGCGGGTTGCCGTCCAGGTCCATGGCCACGCCGCCGATCACCTCGGCCGCCGGCGCCAGGTCGGGCAGCGGGCGGACGACCAGGGTGGAGGTGCCGGCCAGCCGGTCCACGCCGACCGCGACCAGGTCCTGGTCGGCCGCCACGACCACGGCTACGCCGGGGGCGCCGGTGTCCGGGACGGCGGTGCCGGCGTAGAGGGCCCGCGCCAGCGGCAGGAAGGGCAGGGCGCGGCCGTCGTGGGCGATCCGGCCGGCCGAGGCGGCCACCGCGGCCTGGTCCGGATCCAGCCGTACGCAGGTACGCACCGCGTCCAGGGGCACTGTCGCCACGGTGCCGGCGGCCTCCACGACCAGCCCGTTCAACGACAGCAGGGCCAGCGGTACGACCAGCTCCACGGTGGCGCCGCGCCCCGCCTCGGTGCGGACGGTGACGTCGCCGCCGAGCTGGTCGGCCACGTCCCGGGCGACGTCCAGGCCGATGCCCCGGCCGGCCACGTCGGTGACCGTGGCCGAGGTGCTGATCCCGCCGCGCAGCAGCAGATCGAGCAGGGCCCGCTCGTCCGGTTCGGCGCTGCCGGGCATGAGCAGGCCCCGGGCCTCGGCGGTGCGGCGCACGGCGGCCAGGTCGAAACCACGGCCGTCGTCCGTACACCGGAAGGCCGCGAAGCGCCCCCGGCGCTCGACCTCGACGACCACCGTGCCCTCGGCGGGTTTGCCGGCCGCCGCGCGGGCCTCGGCGGCCTCGATGCCGTGCGCCACCGCGTTCCGGACCACGTGCAGGAACGCGCCGCTGACCAGGGTCAGCACGTGCGGGTCCATCCGCAGGTCGCCGCCGTGGCCCTCGAACCGCACCCGTTTGCCCTGTGAGTCGGCGGCGTCCCGGACGGCCCGGTGCAGCGCGGTGAAGATGCTGGCCGCGGCGACCAGGCGCAGCCGTTCGGCCCGGCCGCGGACCTCGTCCAGTTCCCGCTCGACCTGTTCCACCACATCGGACAGTCGCCGCGCGATGCGGCTGAACTCGCCGGACAGCCGCATCGCGGCGGCCCGGGCGGTGGCCATCGTGCCGGGCCGGTCGACCCGCAGCCGGTCGGCCAGCGCGTCGGCCTCCCGGTGCAGCCGCTCGATGTGTCCGCTGCCGGCCCGCAGCGGCGCGAACCGGGCGTGCGCCTCGCCGATCGCGTCCAGCAACTCGTCGACGTCGCTGGTGTCCCGCCGCTCCACACTCACCGCCGCCGGCTCGGCCGGCCGTTCCGGTGGTAGCTCAGGCCGGCTTCCGGGCCCCGGAAGCCGCTCGGGGCTGCCACCGGGTTCGAGCTCGGCGACGTACCCCTCGATCTCGTCGTTGAGGCGCAGCAGCTCGCGCATCTCGTCGGCGGCCAGCGGCACGTCGCCCTCGCGGTGGCCGACCAGCACCTCCTCGAAGGCGTGGGCCCGCTCGGCGATCTCCGGCTGCTTCACCACCCGCGCGGCGCCCTTGAGCGTGTGCGCGTACCGCAGCAGCCGGGCGACCACCTCGGCGTCGTGGTCCTGGTCGAGGTCGAGCACCGCCGCGCTGATCTGGTCGACCAGCTCCCGGGCCTCGACCCGGAAGTATCTCAGCGGGTCGTCGGACATCAGCCGCGGTCCGTCCCGACCAGCTGCAGCAGCTCACCGGAGAGATTGGACAGATGCGAGGCGGTCTGCCTGGTCTGCACCGCGCTGGCTTCGGTCTCCCGGGTGATCCGGGCGGTGTCCGAGGCGGCCACGTTCACCTGCTCCACCGCGGTGGTCTGCTGCTTGGTCGACAGCTCGATCTCCCGCGTGGCGTCGTTGGTGGTGGCCACCAGCTGCGCGATCCGGCGGAACGAGCTGGTCGCGTCGTCGAACTGACGGCTGCCCGAGTCCACGCTCTTGGCGCCGATCTCGGTGGCCATCACCGTCGTGTTGACCGCGCCCCGGACGTCGTCGATCAGCGCCCGGATCTCCTTGGCCGACCCGGCCGTCCGGTCGGCCAGCTTGCGGATCTCCTCGGCCACCACCGCGAACCGCCGGCCCCACTCGCCCGCCCCGCTGGCCTCGATGGTCGCGTTGATGGCCAGGATGTTGGTCTGCTCGGCCAGCTCCGACACCAGGTCGACCACGCCGCCGATCTGTTGCGACTTCTCGCCCAGGGTCAGCATGTGCTGCACGATCAGATCCACCTGGGTGCGGATGGCCTGGATCGACGCCCGGGTCTGGTCGATGGTCGAGTCACCGGTCTCGGCCGCGGTCGCGGTGTCCTCGGCGATCTGCGACACCCGCTTGGCGTTGTCGGCGATCTGCCGCGAGGTGATCAGCAGCTCGCTGATCGTCGTGGTGATCTCGTTCATCGCGCTGGCCTGGTCCCGGCTGCCCGTCGCCTGCTGCGCGGCGGCCGCCTCGAGCTCGGCCGATGAGCTCTGGATGTGGCCGACCGCGCTGCCGACCTCGCGGCGCAGGCCCCGGTTGAGCCGGACCGCGACCACGATGGCCGCGCCGACGGCCAGCACGGCCAGGCCGACGATGACGACGATGGCCTGCACGGCCCGGGTCGACGACTCCTTGCGGGTGGTCTCGACGTCGGCGCGGACCCGCCGGGTGAGATCGTCGATCGACCGCTGCAGCGCCAGCCGGGCCGGCTTCAGCCCGGTCGCGTTCAGAGCCTTGGTGTTCACCAGCGTCTTTATCGCCTTCCGCTTCTCGATCACCGGGGTCAGCGCGGCGGTGTGCGCGGCCTCCGCGTCGGTGATCGCCTGCAGCAGGCGCAGCTCGGTCGGGTCGTGCAGCCGGCCGCGCAGGGCGACGACCTGGGCCAGGAACGCGGTGCGGCCGGCCTCGGTCAGGTCCAGGTACTCCTGGCTGCCGCTCAGCAGGTAGGCGCGGTAGTCGCTGATCCGCCCCTCGATCGTGCTGTTCAGCCGCTCGGCCTCCATCAGTGACTCGGAGGCCGAGGTGATCACCCTGTCCTTGGCGTTGACCACGACCAGGAGCGCGGCCACGGAGGCCGCGCCCATCAGTAGGGTCAGGACGACGACGAGGGCGAAGCTGCCACCCAGCTTCCGGCCGAAGGTGCGTCGGCTCATCGGTCATGCTCCTTCCCGGACCGCTGGTGTCCGGCCATCGTGTGTACCGCCGTCCGGGCCGCCTCGAGGTCGATGATCGGGCGGATGCCGCCGGCCAGGGCGACCATGCCGCGCAGGCAGCCGTGCGGGTGTTCGGATGCCTCGGTGACTATCGCGTCGGTGGGCACCCGGACGTGACCGTCGAGCTCGTGGAAGGCCAGGGCCAGCGCCGGCGTGCCGGTCGCGAGCACAAGCCAGCGCGGTCGTTCGGGCGCCGGATGGCCGAGGAGGGCGGCCAGGTCGTACACCGGGACGATGGTGCCGCCGAAACCGGCCACCCCGAGCAACGCCGCGACCGGTCCGGGCAGGGGCGTCACCGGGCGGTCGGGCCACAGGCCGGAGGTCTGGGCCAGCCGCAGCGCGTACGCCCGGCCGCCGGCCCGCACCGCCAGCAGCTCGCTCTGCTCGGCGTCGTGCTGCCGGGCCGGCATGGCGAAGGATCGGTCGAACTCCTCGCGCAGAACGTTCAACCCTTCCAGGACTGATCTCGGACTCATGGCGTCGCCCCCGTGGCATCCAACTCGGTACGGCACAGCGTGGTCAGGGCGATTCGTCCGAACCCGCCACCGAACAGCGCGATTCGGTCGTCCTGCTCCTCACGCAGCAGGTGCAGGGCCCGGTCCAGCTCGACGGCCGCGGCCCGGTGGTCGCCGCGGCGGCGGGACAGCAATCCCAGCCGCAGCCGGGGCATGGCGAACGCAGGGTCCAGGTAGGCGGCCAGCCGGTAGTGCCCGATGGCCACGTCGACCGCCGCGCCGCCTTCGAGGCAGACGCCGAGCAGGTGGTGGGCGTCCGCGTCGAGGCCGTTGGCGTCGAGCCGCGCGCGTACCTCCATCTCGGCGTCGGCCAGCCGCCCGGCCTGCGCCAGCAGGACGGCGTGGACGAGCTGGTCCTGGGGGTCGGTGCGCGCGGCGCGTTCGCTCTCGGCCAGGGCCTCGGCGAACCGTTCCTGGTGGAGCAGCGTGAGGATCCGTTCCGGCGCGCGGGCGGGTACGGGTGCGGGTGCGGGCCGATCGATCCGGGGTACGCGCGGAATCTCGACCCGCGGATCCCGGGCGGCCGGCAGCGTCGCCACGCGGCGGTAGAAGAACGACGAGTGGCTGTGCATCGGCTCCAGCCCCTCCGGGCCGCTGCCCAGGGAGTCGGTGTGGCCGAGGAAGAGGAACCCGCCCGGCATCAGCGACCGGGTCATCCGGGCGACCAGCGTGCCCGCCACCTCGGGGGTCAGGTACATCAGCAGGTTGCGGCAGAAGATGACGTCGTACTGCTCCGGGCGATACAGGTCGGGGTCGTCCTCGGCCACGTTGTGCCGCCGGAAGCGGGTGCACGCGCGGACGGCCGGGTCGACCTCGTACGTGCCGTCGTGGGCCCGGAACCATCTCTCGCGTACCGCGTCCGGGGTCTCCCGCAGTGACCAGGCCGAGTAGCGGGCCTGATCGGCCTTGCGCAGCATCGCCGGGTTGGCGTCGAGGCCGAGCACCGACACGATCCAGCCCGGGTCCGGCTGCACCTGCCGGGCGATGATTCCCAGCGTGTACGCCTCCTCGCCGGACGAACACCCCACCGACAGCAGCCGCAGCACCCGCTGGTCGGCCCGTGCCGCCATCCGCTCGGGCAGGGCCACGTCGGCCAGCGCCCGGAACTGTTCGCCGTGCCGGAAGAAGTAGGTCTCGGTGATCGACAGGTCCTCGGCCAGCACGGCCAGCTCGGCGTGGTCGTCGGTCAGCCGGCCGAGGTACGTCTCCCGGTCGACGCCGTGCGCGTGGGCCCGCCGTAGCAGCTCCTGGGTCAGGTGCGGCACGTCGTTGTCGGCGAACGTCCAGCCCATCCGGCCGGCCAGCAGGGACCGGAAGCGGCTCACGTCACTGGTACCGATCACGGCGCCACCGTCTCGCCGGCGGCGGCCGCCCACACGTGGTCGGGCACCACCCGCATGCTCTGCAGCAGCAGCAGCGGCTCGTTGTCGAGCGTTCCGACCCCGGCCACGAGCCGGCTCGACGCGCCGGTCAGCAGCCCGGGGTGTGCGCCACCGGCCGCCGTGGGCCGGATGCCGAGCACCTCGCCGGTGGCGAAGGCGACCGGCCCGCGTTCGGTGCGGACGGCCACGAACCGGGCCACCGCGGCGTCCTCACCGCCGAGGAGCCGGGCGACGTCGACGACCGGGGTGGGCACGCCGCGCATGACGCAGATGCCCCGCACGAAGGCGGGCGCGCCGGCCAGGGTGCGTACGGCCAGCGGGCGCATGGTTTCGATGACCTCGTCGAGCCGGAGGGCGCAGAGCATGGAGCCGGCCCGGAAGACGAGGGAAGCCCCGCCCTCCGCATCCGCCCCGTCGGTGTGCGCCATTGGCCCAGATTATCGACATTAAGCCCGTAATTTCCGAGAATCATTCAGCGCGGACGCCGGTGAAGATGATGGCCAGGGTGCGGTCCCGGAGGTCATCGCTCCAGGCGCCGCTGAGCGCGCCCTGGCAGGCGCTCTCCAGCAGGGCCAGAATCTCGTCCCGGCGGATCTCCGGGCGGACCGCGCCGGACTCCTGGGCCCGGGTCAGCAGCAGCCCGACGACGTCGGCGAGCGAGGTGATCGGCCCGCTCAGCGGCACGGCGAGCAGGCCGACGACGGTGCGATTGGCCGCCGTGCGCCGGACCAGCCGGGTGAAGAACTCGAACAGCCCGGTCCGCGGGTCGGCCGCGGCGAGCTCGGCGGCGTCGGCGGTGACCTGCGCGAGCAGTTCCTTCAGGAGTGCCTGGAGGAGGTCGGCCTTGGTCGGGAAGTGGCGGAAGACGGTGCCCGTGGCCACCCCGGCCCGCCGGGCGACCTCCTCGGTCGAGGCGTCCGGGCCGCCCTCGGCGAAGACCTGCTCGGCCGCGGCCAGGATCTTGGCCCGGTTGCGCTGGGCGTCGGCGCGCAAGGGTCTGGACAAGATGAGTCACCACTCATTATCGTGCGTTACCTGAGTCGTCACTCATCTTATCGGGAGCTCCTCATGACGCCGCACGAGATCTTCGAGGCGATGCGCGACCAGTGGCTGGCCGGCACGCTCACCGGATCCCACCTGGCCGACGACGTGGTCGTCGAGTGGCCGTTCGCCGCGCCCGGCCGGCCCACCCGCATCGAGGGCAAGGAGGCGTTCCTGGCCTTCGCCGGCCCGGCCCGGTCGGCCCAGCCGCTGCGCGTCGACGCCTGCGACATCCGCGCCATCCACGACACCACCGACCCGGCCACCGTCATCGTCGAGTACTCGCTGACCGCCACGGCCGGCGGAAGGCAGGCCACCGCCGGCTTCATCACCGTCCTGACCGTGCGCGACGACCGCATCACGCACCTGCGTGAATACCAGGACACCCTGAAGATGCTGGCGGCCATGACCCCTAACGGATGAAGAATCCGAAATGTCCAACTGGACGATGGAACCCGGAAGTGACCACCCGAGCCGATCGCCGTTGGTCCGGCCAGGGCGACGTGGACAAGCCGCGGCGCGACGGACGTTGGGAGTGTGGCTCGCGGATGCGGAAACCGCTGGTGGTGGTGTGTGTGACGGCTTCGGTGGTGTTGCTTGCGGGTGCCGTCGCCGCGACGACGGCGGGGGCGGAGACGACGCCGGACGGGACCGTGGCCGACGCCGGCGGGCCGCCCGGCGTACCCGATGATCTGCCCCCGGGAATCGATGGCCAGGAACCGGATCTCTCCGGGGTGCCCGACCTGGACCCGCCGGTCGGGGCTCCGCCGCCGGCCCACGCGGCGCCGCCGGCCGGCCCGGACACCCCGGCCGCACCGCAGCGTCCAGGTGGGACGGTGACGGGCGGCCCGGCGACGGTCCCGCCGCCGCACAAGGCCGACAAGCCCGCTGCCCAGGACCCGAAACCGGCGCACGCGGCGGTCGCGAAGCCCGCGGCCAAGCCGGCCGCCGAGCCGGACGACGGGGCCGACGGGTCGCGGCGGGACGTCACGCCGGGGTCGGTCTCGGGCAGCACCGGGGCACCCGTACAACAGCAGGTCCTGGCCTTGGTCAACGAGAACCGGCGGGAGGGCGGGTGCGAGGCGCTGACCCTGGATCGACGGCTGATCACGGCGGCCAACCGGCACGCCGCCGACATGGCCCGCCGCGGCTACTTCGCGCACGAGTCGCCCAACGGTGAGGGCGCGGGGGACCGGGTCGAGGACGCGGGGTACGACTGGAAGCGCTACGGCGAGAACATCGCGCGCGGGGTGGACAGCGCGTACGAGGTGGTCGACGGGTGGATGCACAGCCCGGAGCACCGCGAGAACATCATGGACTGCCAGCTGCACCAGATGGGCATCGGGCTGGCGTTCGACTCCGACGAGACCCCGTACTGGGTGCAGGATTTCGCGACGCCGCACTGACCCGGTGCATCACGAACACCCTTGGCCGCGCCTCGGTCTTGGATGGGCGCGCCCCAACCCCTGAGCGCGCCCATCCATCCGACAGTTACCCCTTCACGCTGCCGGCGAGGAGGCCGCGCACGAAGTAGCGCTGGGAGAACACGAACACCAGCACCGGCACGATGATCGAGACGAACGCGCCGGCCGACAGCAGGTGCCAGGCGTTGCCGCGGGTACCGGCCAGGTTGGCCAGCGCCACGGTGATCGGTGCCACGGCGTTGCCGCCGCCGGCGAAGGTCAGGGCGACCAGCAGGTCGTTCCAGACCCAGAGGAACTGGAAGATGCCGAACGCCGCCAACGCCGGGCGCAGCAACGGAAGCAGCACCCGGAAGAAGATGGCGACGTGGCCGGCGCCGTCGATCCGGGCCGCCTCGAGCAGCCCCGCCGGCACCTCCTTCATGAAGTTGTGCAAGATGAACACGGCCAGCGGCAGCGCGAAGATCGAGTGCGACAGCCAGATCGGCCAGAACGTGCCGGCGATGCCCCCGTCGACGTACAGCGTCAGCAACGGGATCAGGGTGACCTGAATGGGCACGATCTGCAGGGCGAAGACCGCGATGAACAGGATGTCCTTACCGGGGAACCTGATCCAGGCGAACGCGTACGCGGCCAGCGCCGCCAGCGTCACCGGGATCAGCACCGACGGGATCGTGATGATGAACGAGTTGAAGAAGTAGTCGCCCAGCCCACCGGCCTGGTCCGTACCCAGAACGGCCTTGTAGTTGTCCAGGGTCATGGCCGGGTCGCTGAAGAACGTCCACCAGCCGCTGGTGCGGATGTCCCGCTGGGGGCGGAACGAGGACACCAGCAGGCCGAAGGTCGGCAGCGTCCACAGCACGGCCAGGACGACCGCGAACAGCGACGCCCAGGGTGAGGTGAGCCGCCGCTTGGCCTTGCCGGCCGTGGTTTCCTTCGGTGCCTTCAGCGGTTCGGCGGCGCTGCTCATCGTCCCTCCGATGCGCGAAGCTGGCGGATGTTGTAGACGACGATCGGGATGACGAGGACGAACAGGAGCACCGCGAGCGCGGCGCCGAGGCCCTGGTTGTCGCTGCGGAAACTCTGGCTGTAGAACTCGTTGGCCACCACGCTGGTGTTGAACTGGCCGCCGGTCATCGTGCGGACGATGTCGAAGACCTTCAGCGTGGCGATGCCGATCGTGGTCAGCACGACGACCACGGCCGGGCGGATGCTCGGCAGGGTGATGAAGCGGAACATGCCGAACGCGGTGACGCCGTCCAGCCGGGCCGCCTCGATCACGTCGTCCGGGATCGCCTTGATGGCCGCCGAGAGCAGGGTCATCGCGAAGCCCGCCTGGATCCAGATCATCACGACGATGAGCAGGAACGTGTTCAGCGGGGAGTTGATCAGCCACTGCTTGGGCTCGGCGCCCAGCCAGACCATGATCTGGTTGAGCAGGCCGATCTGCTGCACGTTGCCCTGGTGGGGGCGGTACTCGTAGACGAACCGCCAGATGATCGACGCGCCGACGAACGAGATCGCCATCGGCAGGAAGATCAGAGCCTTCGCGGCCGCCTCGATCCGGGCCTTGTCGACCAGAATCGCGTAGACCAGGCCGACCGCGGTGGCCACGAACGGCGTCACCACGACCCAGAAAACGGTGTTGCGCAAGACCGTGAGTTGTTCGGCGTCGCTGAAGATCGTGACGTAGTTGTCCAGCCCGATGAACGCGTTTCCGGCGGCGTCGAAGAACGACTGCCAGACGGTACGCAGGCCCGGATACACCAGTCCGACCAGCAGCATGAGAAGTGTGGGCAGCAGGTACAGGTACCCCACCGTCCGGTCGCCGTTACGCCCTCGGGCCAGGCTCGCCAGGAACAGGATGATTCCCATGATCGCGATGAAGATCAGGATCGCGGCGATCATCTGGACGACTTTGCCGGAGTTGGTCTCCACCGGGGCGAACGGCCAGGGAAGCGCCGAGAGTTCAGTCATCTGGGCCTCCTCACCTACCTTCTGGATGAAACCGGCCGGGGCGGGTTGCCCGCCCCGGCCGGTCTGAAATTACGTGATCGATGATGTGACTCTGATCAACCGATCAGATCACTTGGGCCAGGCCTTTTCGATGTTGTCCAAGGTCGTCTTGGTGTCCTGGCCGGTGATCCAGTTCGTCGACTGCTTCCAGAAGGCGTTCGAGCCCACGGCGGCCGGCATCTGGTCCGAACCGTCGAAGCGGAAGACCGCCTTCGGGTCCAGCAGGATCTGCGCCGACAGCTTGTCGATCGGGCTCTGCAGGTTGTTCGGGTCGAGACCCTTGTTGGCGCTGACCCAGCCCTGGGAGAGCTTGGCCTTGGCGTTGGCCCACGTGTCGGTGGACAGGTAGGTCTGGAACGCCTGGACCTCCGGGCGGTTGTTGAAGGCGAGGACGAACTCGCCACCGCCGAGGACCGGCTTGCTGGCGACGTCCTTGCCCGGCAGGTAGAACGCGAAGACGTCGCCGTCCTGGGCCACCTTGGTGTCCTTGTCCCAGTTGGCCGCGTAGAAGTTGGCCTGGCGGTGCAGGAAGCACTGCCCGTCGACGATCGGCAGGCCGCCGTCCTGGAACGTGGTGGTGGCGATGCTCTTGACGTCGCCGTACCCGCCGTTGACGTACTTGTCGTTCTTCAGGTAGCCGCCGACGCCGTCCAGCGCCGCCGTCGCGTCCGGCCCGTTGAACGGGATCTCGTGCTTGACCCACTGGTCGTACTTCTCCGGCCCGCCCAGCCGGAGCATGAAGTCCTCCATCCAGTCGGTGATCGGCCAGCCCGTGGCCTCACCGCTGGCGATGCCCGCGCACCACGGCTTCTTGCCCTCGCCGGCGATCTTGTCGCTGAGCGCCTTGAGCTCGTCGAGCGTGGTCGGGACGGTGTAGCCGTTGTCCTGGAAGTCCTTCGGCGAGTACCAGACCAGGGACTTGACGTTGGCACCGAGGGGCGCGGCGTAGAACTTGCCGTCGACCGTGCCGTACGCCTTCCAGTCCTTGCCGAACCACTTGTCGGCGTTGTCGGAGACCTGCTTGGGCGCCTCAACGGCCTTGCCGGTGGCGACCAGCTGCTTGAGCAGACCGGGCTGCGGCACGTAGGCCAGGTCGGGCGGGTTGCCGGCCTTGGCCCGCACCAGCACCTGGGTCTCGAAGGCCTTGTCACCCTCGTACTTCACTGTCACGCCGGTGCACTGCTCGAACGGCTTGTACGAGTCGATGTGCGGCTTGTCCTCCGGCGTGATGATGCCGGTGTAGATGCTGACCGTCTTGCCCTTGAGGTCGCCGTAGCTGCTGAACTGCGTGCAGTCGATCGGCGCGGCCGATGCGGTGTCGTCCCCGCCGCCGTCACCACCACTGTCGCCACAGGCGCCCAGGCCGAGAACCAGCCCGACGCCGACCGTTCCGGCGAGCGCGGCTCGCCACCGCGATCCCCCCACGGAGTTTATTGACATGGCTCTCCTCATTCCTTTGTTCGCTTCGATCTGTTGACTCAACGTGACCGAGCGAAGCCTCACCGCGCACAGTCAAAAGGGAACAGGGACGTTACGCAACGGTTTCCAGGGATCTTCCGCGTAACGATTCTTCCCCCTTACAGGTCTGCCGACCTCGACGTCCGGTTGACACCACCGGCTGCTTCGGTGTGCTTCGATATCCCGACGAAGTCCTGGGGAGGGCGAATTGGGAGTCCAACGGACAATCGGGCGAATCGGGGCGATCGCCGCCGCGATCGCCATCGGAGCCGGCGTGCTGGTCGCCGGGTCGCCGGCCGCGAGCGCCGCCGCGGCCTCGTGTTCCACCGGCAAGTACCAGAAGCAGGTCGAGGGATACCTCAAGAAGCTGGGCTACAAGGGGATCAGCGTGGACGGCCGCCAGTCGAAGTCCGACTGCGCCGCCATCAAGAAGTTCCAGGGCCGCTACGGCATCAGGCCGGCCTCCGGTCTGGCCGGACCCACCACCAACGCGGTGGCCAAGCGGATCACGGGCACCAGGGTGTCCAGCTGCAAGGCGAGCCGGTCCAAGACCACCGTGTGCGTCGACCTCACCCATCAGACGATCTTCGTCATGAAGGGTGGCAAGGTGATCTACGGGCCGACGGTGACCCGGACCGGCATGAAGGGGCACCGCACGCCGACCGGCACGTACAAGATCGGGCAGCGCGCCACCCGTGAGTACTCCGAGAAGTACAAGGTCTGGATGCCCTACTGGCAGCGGTTCAACGGCGGGATCGGGCTGCACCAGACCACGACGTACCTGCACGACACCTGGCGCGGCTCGCACGGGTGCGTCAACCTGCTCCCGTCCGACGCCAAGTGGATGTGGAGTCACGTCAAGAAGGGCAACACCGTCAAGGTGTACGGGCGCCGGCCCGGAACCTGAGCCTGCTCCCACATTCAATCCCGGGGCACATCCGCAGGTGGCGAATGTGGAAGTGGGCTTACGCCGCCTTGGCGTAATCGAGTTTGTTGTGGACGATGGCGGCCGATTCGGCATACGTGGTCAGCACGTCATGCCGCGGGAAGAGGATCTCCTCGCCGGTCGCCGTCACCACGCGCAGTCCCCGCCGCCCGAGCAGGTAGCGCACGTCGGTGAACCGGGTGACCGTGTCGTCGTGATGCACCACGGTCAGTTCATCGGCGCGGAGCATGTCTCCCCCTCATCCGCGGGCGGTCCCGCGGTTCAGGCTTCTCACGGTGACATCCCGGCGCACGCCGCGTAGTCGGCAGAAGGTCCAGTTCTCCGGCAGAAACCCGACACCACCGACGTATCACGCCAAGGATCTTGTCCCAGGTCAGGATTAGAGTGTCGCTCGTGTCTCGCCACCCCCGGCGCACGTTCGCGCTGATCACCGCCGCGATCCTGCTGCCCACGCTGACCGCCGCCTCGTGCGGCGACGAGCCCTCCGGCGTCGGACTCGGCATCGCCGCCCGCGGCTCCGTCGCCGAGATCGTCGAGGCGCCCGGCTCGGTCACCGCCCGCGCCGCCGCCACCGTCACCTCGCCCGCCGAGGGCACCCTGGCCGACCTGCGGGTCACCCCCGGCCAGCGGGTCGACAAGGGCACCGTGCTCGCGGTCATCGACTCGCCCGCCGTGGCCGACCGGCTGGCCGACGCCGAACGCGGTCTGAACGCCGCCCCGAGCATCTCCACCGGCAACTACGTGACCGCCGGCACCAGCACCGACCAGCGCGCGGGCAAGGCCTTCGACGCCGCCCGCGAGGCCGCCGCCAAGGTCACCGACACCGACGTCCGCGCCGCCCTGCTCGCCCAGATCGACGCGGCCGAGCAGCAGTACGATGCCGCCTCGGCCGCCGCGGCGCGGGCGGTGCGATCCGTACAGGAAGGTCTGGCCGGTCTGCAGCGCGCGCTCGGCGCGCTCACCGCCGCGCAACAACTGCAGGCCAAGCAGGCGTACGACCTGGCCGTCGCGGCCGACGACGCGCTCACCCTGCGCGCGCCGGTGGCCGGCGTCGTCCAGCTCGGCGGGGCCCCCGCGGCCTCCGGCGGCTCCCTCACCGACCTGCTGTCCGCCGGCGGCGCGACCACCGGCCAGGCCGGCGCCACCGGCGGCCTGCCCGCGGCCCCGGCCGCCGCCGCACCGGCCGGCGCCGACCCGGCGATCCCCGAGGGCGGCCCGGTCAGCCCCGGCACCCCGATCGTCACCGTCGTCGACGTGAGCCGGCTCGGGCTGACCGCCGAGGTCGACGAGACCGACATCCTGCTGGTCAAGCCCGGTGGCACGGCCACCGTCGAGCTGGACGCGGCCACCGGCGCCGACTACCGCGCCACGGTCCGCTCGATCGACCAGCTGCCGACCACATCGGCCCGCGGGGGAGTGTCCTACCGGGTGCGGCTCGACCTCGGCCAAGGCACGGCCGAGGGCGGCGGCGTGGCGCCGACACCCCGGCCCGGTATGAGCGCGGTGGTGCGGCTGCGGGTCCGCGAGGCCGACGACGCGGTCACCGTGCCGGCCTCGGCCGTGGTCGACGCGGACGGGAAGTCCACGGTCTGGGCCGTGCGAGGCGGGAAGGCGGAGCGCGCATCGGTGACGCTGGGCGTGCAGGGTGAGGACGTCGTGCAGGTGACCACCGGCCTGGACGACGGGCAGCGGATCGTGGTGTCCGGCGCCGATCAGGTGCGGGCCGGTCAGGAGCTGCCGTGACGCCGGCTTCGCACAGTGAGGCGCCGCCGCCGGCCATCGTCGCCGCCGGGGTGGCCCGCACGTACGAGCTGGACGGGGTGTCGGTCAACGCACTCAAGGGCGTCTCGCTGACCGTCGAGGCCGACGACTACCTGGCCATCGTCGGCACCTCCGGTTCGGGCAAGTCCACCCTGATGCACCTGCTCGGCGCGCTCGACCGGCCCACCGCGGGGACGCTGCTGATCGGCGGGCGCGACGTGGCCACGCTCGGGCCGGGCGAGATGGCCAAGCTGCGCAACGAGACCATCGGCTTCGTCTTCCAGTCGTTCCACCTGCTCGCCCGCACCACCGCCCAGGACAACGTGGCGCTGCCCCTGGTCTACCGCGGCGTGGGCCGGCGCGAGCGGCGGGAACGGGCGGCGGCGATGCTGGCCCGGGTCGGTCTCGCGCACCGCGCCGGGCACCGGCCCAACCAGATGTCCGGCGGCGAGCAGCAGCGCGTGGCGATCGCTCGCGCCCTGGTCACCGGCCCGTCGGTGCTGCTGGCCGACGAGCCCACCGGCAACCTCGACTCGGCCACCGGCGAGTCGGTGCTGGCCCTGCTCGAGTCGCTGAACGCCGAGGGCGTCGCGGTCGTGCTGGTCACCCACGACCGCGAGGTGGCGGCCCGGGCCCACCGGCAGATCCGGATGCGCGACGGAGAGATCGTCCCCGCATGAGACTGGGGGAGGCGTGGCGGGTCGCCATCGACGCGCTGCGGGCCAACCGGCTGCGCAGCATCCTGACCATGCTCGGCGTGATCATCGGGGTCGCCGCGGTGGTCGCCCTGGTCGCCATCGGCACCGGCACCAAGCAGCAGATCGAGTCGCAGGTCGAGGGCCTCGGCTCCAACCTGCTGCTGGTGGTGCCCGGCCGGCTCGAGGCGGGCGCGGCCGCCACCGCCTCGACGATGACCCTGGACGACGTCGACGCGGTCACCCGCGTGGTCGGCGACCGGTCGCGGGTCGCGGTCACCGTCGCTTCGGGCGAGACCGTACGCGCGGGCAGCCGCAGCAGCTTCGCCAGCATGCAGGGCGTTCTGGAGACCACCCCGACCGTGTTCGTCCGCGAGCTGGACCGCGGGCGCTACTTCACCCGATCCGACGTGAGCACCGGCCGGCGGGTCGCGGTCCTCGGCTCGGCGGTGGCCCGGGAACTGTTCGGCGACCGGGACCCGATCGGGCGGCAGATCACCATCGGCGGGGTGCGGTTCCGGGTCACCGGCACGTTCGAGCCCCTCGGCCAGAGTCTCGGGGTCGACCGGGACAGTGAGGTGCACGTACCCATCACGGCCGCGCAGCGCCTCCTGGGAACAGACCGCATCGACGGCCTGGCCATCCGGGCACCCGACCGGGAACGCATCGGCGCACTCGGCGACGCGGTGGTCGCCGCCCTGGTCAAACGCCATCCGGACACCGACTTCAGCGCGGTCACCCAGGAGCAGATCCTGGGCGTGCTGGGCGACATCCTGGGCGTACTGACCGGGGTGCTGGCCGCCATCGCCGGCATCAGCCTGCTCGTCGGCGGCGTCGGCGTCTCCAACATCATGCTGGTGTCGGTGCGCGAGCGGACCAAGGAGATCGGGCTGCGGAAGGCGGTCGGTGCCCGCCCCCGCGACATCGGTGTCCAGTTCCTCCTGGAAGCGGTGCTCCTGACGACCATCGGCGGCATTCTCGGTATGGCCCTCGGCATCACCGCCGCCCTGCTCGTCGACCGGTTGTCCCCGGTGCCCGCGGCGGTCACATGGTGGGCGCTGGCGCTCGCCTTCGGCGTCTCGGCGGCGGTCGGCATCGTCTTCGGCGTGGTGCCGGCCCAGCGAGCCGGCCGCCTCGACCCGGTTGTGGCGCTCCGCACGGAATAGCCGCCCATCCCTCATCCCGGCCGTCCGGCAGCCGATCTGAGCTGCGTACCGTCCGGAGGAGGCGCCATGGCGTTCGAGATCCGCGACCGCCACGGCGCGTCGCGCTCGGTCGCGTACCTTCTCTCCGCCGCCGCACCCTTCGTCATCGCCACCGGCCACCTGCTGGACCGCGGCACCTCCATCCCCGTGAAGATCGCGGTGGTGGTCATCGCCGTCGCGCTGGCCCTCGGCGCGTGGGTCTGCTGGACCCGCCCGCACGTACTGCCCGACCTGTTCTTCTGGTCGGCCCCGCTGATCGCCACCACTGTCATCTCCGGCCTCAACCTGATCACCGAGGACTCCAGCACCGGCTCGCAGCTGTTCTACCTGTGGCCGGTGCTCTACGCGGCCAACTTCCTCAGCCGCCGCGTCATCTACCTCAACCTGATCGCCCTGAGCACCGGCGACGCCATGGTCGTGATCATCGCCCTGCGTGCCCCGACCGGCTTCGCCGACTGGATCTCCATGACCATCGCGCTGATCATGACCGCGATCGTCGTCTACACCCTCCGCGATCGGGCTGACCAGCTGCGGCGCAAGCTCGAGGACCAGGCCTTCGCCGACCCGCTGACTGGCCTGGCCAACCGTCGCGCCTTCGACGACGCGCTGTCGGTGGCGGGCCGGCTGGGCGGTCCGCTCGCGGTGGTCACCATCGACCTGGATCACTTCAAAGGCATCAACGACACGTACGGGCACGCTGCCGGCGACGACGCGTTGCAGGTCGTGGCGGCGGCGATGCGCGAGGTCGCGCGCGAGGACGACGTTGTCGCCCGGTTCGGCGGCGACGAGTTCGTGATCCTGCTGCGGGCCGACCAGCCCGGCGCCCTGCGCGCGGTCACCCGCCTGCAGAAGGCCGTGGCCGCGGACACCACGTTGCCGT
The DNA here is from genome assembly GCF_043197135.1 of Actinoplanes sp. NPDC049265. Classification (NCBI taxonomy): domain Bacteria; kingdom Bacillati; phylum Actinomycetota; class Actinomycetes; order Micromonosporales; family Micromonosporaceae; genus Actinoplanes; species Actinoplanes sp. NPDC049265. The sequence continues at coordinate 167,780 of NZ_JBICSP010000003.1, forward strand.
CCGGCCCGCCCGGCCTGAGCATCGGCGTGGCCGTGCTACCCGACCACGCGGCCAACGTGGAGGACCTGGTCCGGGCCTCGGACAGCGCCCTCTACACGGCGAAGAGCAACGGCCGTGGCCGCGTGGCCGTCGCCGTCACGCCTCCGGCGCCCGCCCCACCCCGTGCGTCTCTTCCGGTGCGATGATTTCCCCGCGCCGGTCCGCGTCCGCCGGTGCCTTGATTTCCCGGCGCTGGTCTGCATCCGCTGGGCCCTTGATTTCCGGCGCCGCTCTGCATCCGCCGGTGCCTTGATCTCCCGGCGCCGTCAGGCCTCGGGCGCCGGTTCTGCCCTCTCGGCCTCTTCCGGCGCGATGATCTCCCGGCGCATCCGCGGGTAGGGCCCCCAGCCGTCCCGCAACACGTGGATGTACACGGCCTCCAGGCTCACCCCGACCCGTTCCACCAGGTCCATGTCATCCTCGTCGCCCAGCCGCACGGCCCGCGCGAAGTGGTCAAGAGCCTCCATGTGCCGCCCCTGATCGAAGGCGCTGCGTCCCGCGTTCTCGTGCACCACGCTGCGCAGCATCTCCGGCGTCTCGGAGCTGGCCGCCTCCTCGAACAGCCGGTCGGCCTCGTCGAAGTCCCCGCGCAGCCGCAGCGTGTGCGCCAGCTCCGCCTGGGCGATGACCATGGCCCGGGGTTCACCCGCCCGCTCGGCGTGCGCGATGGCGAGTCGGCTGGCGGCAGCCGCCATCCCTAACTCCCCGAGCAGCCGGTAGACCTCGGCCCGCACACTGAGCAGCCCCGCCTTGGTCGCATCGTCCTGCTCCGCGGCGAGCGGCCCGTCCAGCTGCTCACCGATCTGCTGCAGAGCTTCCCGATCGTCGACCACCTCGCGCAGCGTCCCGCCGTCCAGCCGCCACCGAATCGACTCCAACTCCGCGGCGGTCGGCACTCCCGCCTTCCGCGCCTCCGCCGGTTGTCCCGCCCCGACCCGCTTGTTCGCCTCAGCCGTGCGTCCCGCCTCAGCCGTGCGTCCCGCCTCAGCCGTGCGTCCCGCCTCGGCACGCTTGTCCGGCTCAGCCGCGTGTTCCGCCTCGGCTGGTCTTCCCGCCTCGGGTCGTCCCTGCTCAGGCTTGCGCGCCCCGGCCGGCTCCTCCGGCGCTTCTCGCTCGGCCTCTTGATCCTCACCGGCCTTCTGATTCTGGTCCCGCAGCTCGCGAGCGACAATCATGGCCTGTTCGGCGGTGACCCCACGCCCGTCGAACAGCCCACTGATATCAAAGTCGATGACCACACCCTTGGCATCACCCGTGCGCGGTGCCGGTTTCGGCTTCTCCGCAACCGGAACCGAAGGCACCTCAACCGCCTTCACCTCACCCGGCTCGCCGCCACCACCCTTGCCGAACCAGTCAACCTTGAGATCCGCGTCCACATACTTCCGAGGCTCATCCGGCCCAGCGATAACGAGCCGCCCAATCGGCGCGGTAACCGGCGTAGGCGGAGCAGGCCGCTCACCCGCCGGCACGCCACTCTGCCCGCCCCGCGCCCCCGCAAGGTCCCCATCCCGATTCCCGGCGTCGCTCTTCCCGCCGTTGCCCTTCCCAGCGTCGGCCTTCGCGGCGTTGCTCTCCCGGGTGTCGCTCTTCCTGCCGTCGCCGTTCCGAGCTGGAGCGTTGCCGCCCTGGGCCGTGGCGTTGCCGCCCTGGGTTACGGCGTTGCCGCCCTGAGCTGGAGCGTTCTCGGGCTGGAGCGCCGGGCGGGCGGCGTTTCCGGCCTCGCTCGGGCCGGCCGCATCGTTACCGCCCCGCGCAGGAGCGGTCCCGGCTTGGCCGCCGTCCTCCGGCGCATAGCGCGGAACCGGAAGCTCCGCCGCCTGCTCCCGAGCCGGCGCCCCACGACGCGGCGTGACCTGATTCCAGTCCGGCGAGTCTCGCCCATCCACCTGCTGCCAAGACTGATCGTGGCCTGGCAGCAGTCCATGCCGAGGCGCGAGCCCTTCGACCCGAGCCCCCGCGCCATCGCCGACGCGCGGCCCGAACTCCCCAGCCTCCCCAGCACCGAGGTGACGCGGGGCTTCCTCGCGTACTGGCGGCGTACCACCGTGACGCGGAGCTTCCTCGCCCACAGGCGGCGTACCAACGTGACGCAGAGTTTCCTCGCGCTCTGGCGGCGTACCACCGTGACGCGGCGCCGACGTGCCAAGGGCCTGGTCCGCGACCTGCGCACCGCCTTCGTGCCAGGCCTGACCCGGATCCACCGCCTGATCTTGCCGCCGTTCCCGTGGCGGTTCCGTCCCTTCCGGAGCATCACCCCGAGACCCGAACCCGTTCCAACTCGGCGGCCCCTCAAGAGACTGACCACGCCCCCGCGTAGGCAACGGCCCACCCGGCCGCATCTGCGGCGCATCCGGAGCCTCATGCGGTTGTCCTGCCGGGGCCTCATACGGCTGTCCGGCCAAAGCCTCATGCGGTTGTCCGGCCAGAGGCTCATACGGCTGTCCCGCCGGAGCCTTCAGCGGCCGTCCTGCCGCGCCCGGCTGCGTATCCTGCTCACCGCCCTGCGGGGCCTCCCACAGCTGGCGTTCCGTCTCCTGTGACCGCCGCTCATCACCGGCCGGTGCCTCCCACAACTGACGTTGCGGTTGCCCACCGGTGTTCTGCGGGGTCTCCCACAGCTGTCGCTCGCCGTCCGAATGCGGCTGTCCACCGACGTTCGCCCCGGCATCACTTCCGGCCGGCCACCCCTCCGGCGGCGAAGGCTGGCCGCGGTCGAGGTTCGTCTGGGTGTCCCAAGCCTGCCGGTGATCGAGGTTCGCCTGCGTGTCCCACGGCTGCGGTTGCGCCGCGGGGTGCTGCGGCTGCCGGTCGGTCTGGGTCTCCCACGACGCCTGGCCGGTTTGAGCGTCCCACGCTTGCGGTTGCGCAAGATCGGCCTGGGCCGCCCACGACGCCTGGTCCACTTGGGCATCCCACGCCTGCGGCCGCGCAAGATCCGTCTCGGTGTCCCAGGCCCGCGCGTGCTCGAGGTTGGTCTGGGTGTCCGAGGGCTGCGGGTGTTCGAGGCCGGTCTGGGTGTCCGAGGGCTGCGGGTGTTCGAGGCCGGTCTGGGTGTCCGAGGGCTGCGGGTGTTCGAGGCCGGTCTGGGTGTCCCAGGCCTGCGGGTGTTCGAGGTTGGTCTGGGTGTCCCAGGGCTGTGGTTGCGCCTGGGCGTCGTGCGGGTTCTCCAGCTTGGCCTGGGTGTCCCACGGCGGCTGGGCGTCCCATGGCGGCTGGTCGGTCTGGGCGTCCCACGATGGAGCGGCCCCATCATCGGTCGCCCATGCCGAATCAGCCGGCTGCGAGTCGGCCCGCGCCTCCGCCGACCAGCCCTCACCACCGCGAAGCTGCGCCAGCCAAGCATCATCGTCGTGCACAGCCGCCGAGTGAGGCTGCACCGGCGCCTCAGCCTGCGGCCGCCCACCCGGCACCTGCGCCGCATCAGCCCACGGGTCACGCGCGGACCCCATCCCGGCCTGGTCCGCCCCCGGCCTACCCTGCTGAGCTGACGCGTCCCAAGACTGCCGAACCTCAGGGTGCCACTGCGGAGGCGCAGCACCCGGCTGAGGCTGCTGGTTGTTCTGCTGCTTCTTGCCGTTCTTGTTCCGACTCCAGGGGAAGCGGCGCTTCCCTTCGTTGGCCGGCTTCTCCGGCTCTGCCGTCCGGCGCGGGTCGACCGGAGCCGGGACCGCTCCAGCCGGCCGCCTCGGCGCTTCCGTCGAACCCGCCCCGTCAGAAGAAACCCGCGGCGGTACGGCAGCCTGCCCACCCGTACCCGCGAAACCACGCGAAGCCGGAGGAACCCCACCCGCTCGACCCCCGGGCGCCGCCAAGCCTTGCACGCCCGGCTGCGGTGGTGCCGTAAACCCCTGCGCGTCTGGCTGTGGTGGTGCCGTAAACCCCTGCGTGCCTGGCTGTGGTGGTGCCGTAAACCCCTGCGTGCCTGGCTGTGGTGGTGTCGCGAAGCCCTGCGTGCCTGGCTGTGGTGGTGTCGCGAAGCCCTGCGTGCCTGGCTGTGGCGGTGCCGCGAAGCCCTGCGCACTGGAGGTCTGCGGCCCTCCCGCGGGTGCCGCCCCGGGCGTCGGAGGCGATTCAGGTCCGCGCGGCGTCGCGGAAGGCCGCACCCCCGACCCGGGTGAAGGCTGCCACCCCGGCGGAGTCCCAGGAACGGACCCGGGCCGCCCCTGCGACGCCGGCATCTGCGGCCCCGCGCCTGGCTCAGTCCGGCGAGTCGGCGGCATCTGCTCGGGCCGCCGGACCTGCGGTGGGACCGGTGTCTGCACTGTGGGTTCGGGCTGGATGCTCTGTGGCGGAACGGGGGCGTGCGCTGCGGCGTCGGGACGGCGCGTGTGTGGGGGGACGGATGCCTGGGCTGTGGTTTCGGGGCCGTACGCCGGTGGTGGGGTCGCGTTCTCGGGGCGATGTGTCGGCGCCTGTTGCTCCGGGCGAGCCGGTGCCGGGTTCGGGGACGCCGCCGGGCGGGTGGCCTCGGGACCGCGCGCGGGCGGCTCTTGCGCCGGTGTGACCGCGCGCGGGGAAGCGGTGGGCCGGGCGGTGTTGATCACGCGCGGCTGGGCGGGTGGTTCGGCCTTCTTCAGGACGCGCGGCTGGGCGGGCGGCTCAGCCTTGTGGATCACTCGCGGTGCGTTGGGCGGAGGCGTCTTGTGGAGTACGCGGGGAGCGTCGCCCTCGTCCTCCGGCCGGCTGTCGCCCGGGTCGATCCCGTCGCCCGCGATTGACTGATCGTCGAAGCCCGGGCGCCCCGGCACCGAGGCCGCGCCGCCGGACACCGGCCGGCTGTCGTCCGGACCGCCACGACCGCCGCCCGTAACGTCGTCGGGCATTCCAGGACGGGCGTAGTTTGCCGGGCCGCTCCCGTACATCCGCTGGGTTTCATCCAGACCGCCGCCTGAAACCGGCCGAATGTCCTCCGAAGCACCGTGCCGCCCGTAGCCGCCCTCAGACGCGGCCCGGTAATCGTCCCTACCCCCGGATTGATCGCGCCCACCGAAGTCTTCGCGCGCGACCGGGCGCGCGTGCCCACCGCCGGCGACTGGCCGGGCGTCATCGGGAGCGACCGGACGTGCACGGCCGCTGCCCGCGGGGGTGCCGATCTCCTGCGGTACGACCGCCCGACCGCGCCCCCCGCCCGCGCCGACGTCCCCGGGTGTGGTCGGGCGGGCTCGGCCGGCGTCGTCGGGTGTGGTCGGGCGGGCTCGGCCGGCGTCGTCGGGTGTGGTCGGGCGGGCTCGGCCGGCGTTCTCGGGTGTGGTCGGGCGGCCGGTGCCGGAGACCGGGCGGACGTCGTCCGGTGCGGCGGGGCGGGCGCGACCGACCGCCCCAGCGCCGGCGGCCGGGGAACCGGAGACCGGGCGGGTCTCGTCGTCGCCGGGCCGGTAGACGTCGGGCGGGGCCGGAACCTGGGCACGGCCGGCGACCGGTGGCTCGGGCCGGCGCTGCGGTCCGGGTCGGCGAGGTGCGCGGCGGCGGGGGTCGATCTGATCCTCGGGGGAGTACTGGCCCTCGAAGACGGTCTCGTCCATGCCGTCGACGGTGATCCGGTTGCGCTGGGCGCGGATCGGCATGATCTCGCCCTCGATGACCTCGCGGCCGTCGCGGGTGTCGGGGCCGACGGGGGTGTCGGTGCGTTCGACGACGGTGCCGTCGATGACCGCGCGGCCGCGGACCGGCTCGCTCTGCGCCTCGTAGTCGTCGACATACTCGGCGGCGGGAGGCCCGTAGCGGTCGTGACCCCGGCTGCGCCCGTCGATCGGGGCGGCGATGTCAGTGTCGGGGCCGTCGATGACGACCCGGCGGCGGGCCCGGGGGTCCTGGTCGGCGCGCGGACGACGTTCGTCGGGGCCGGCGACGCGGGCCGCGCCACGATCGTCGCGTGCCACCCGTGGGTCGCCCCTGCGGTCCCGGTCCGGCCCGCCAACCCGCGGGTCACCGGAACCGCGAGACTCACTGTCGCCCCGGCCGCCGCCGGCCGCACGCGGGTCACCGCCCACGCGGGGATCACCGGAAACGCGGGGATCAGCGGAAACACGTGGGCCGCCGCCAACCCGCGGATCGCCGGCGACGCGGGGATCGCCGCCAACCCGGGGGTCGCCGGGACCGCCGGGGACGCGGGCCTCGCCGGACACGCGCGGGCCGTCGGCGATGCGAGGGTCGCGCCGGGCCGCCACGTCGCGGTCGTCGCGGGTGGGGCCGCGGCGGGCATCGTCGCGATCGGGGCGGCCGACACGCGGGTCGCGCCGGACGTCGTCACGGTCGGTGCGGGCCACGCGCGGGTCGCGGCGGCCTTGGTCGCGGGACGGACCGGCCACGCGCGGGTCACGGCGCGGATCCCGGTCGTCACGATCACGTCCGGGACCTCGCCCGCGGTCGTAGTCGTCGCGACCGCGGTCAACGTCACGGCGGGAGCGCTCGTCCGCCCGCGAGCGCTCGTCCCGGCGGCCTCGCTGGTCGGCCCGGCCCCGCTCGTCAACGCGATAGCGGTCGTCGTCGGACCGCGGGTAGTCCTCCGGCCGGGAGTCGGATCGCCCGTAGTCGTCGGGCCGAGAGTCGGAACGCCCGTAGGCATCGGGCCGGGGAAAGTCGGCTGGGCCGGGGCGTTCGTCGGTGCGGTAACGATCGTCGCGCTGGTAGCGGTCGTCGTCGGAGGGGCGGCGGCGGTCGCGGTCGGCGGGACGGTAGCGGTCGTCGCGGCTGGGGGCGCGGCGGCGGTCGTCGTACGCGTACCCGTCATCAAGATCGGCGCGAAGCGGCCGGTCGCCCTTGTAGCTGCTCTGGCCGTCAGCGAAGTCCGTATCGCGGCCGGATCGCTGGTCCTTGCGCGTGCGGGCGAGGTCGGCGAGGTAGGACTCGTCGTCGTAATCGTCGTCGACGTAGTCGATGACCTCAGGCTCGCGCCGGGAGCGGACGGCGCGGGTGCCGACATCGGGGCCGTGATATTCGGGGTTGTCGAAGTCGGCACCGAACTCGGGGCGGTTGAAGTCGACGATGTCGGCCAGCGTCGGGTCGGGGACCGAGGTGTCGGTGGGTACGAATTCCGGGTCGCTCAGCCAGTCGGGTCGGTTGCTGTCGAAGTCGCCGCCCTTGGCGCCGGGCGTGGCCAGCGGCGGTGGCGGCGCGTCGGCGGGACGCTGCTGGGTCTTGGAACGCTTGCTGCGCCGGCGCGCGGCGAGCTCGTCCGGTGGGCGTACATCAGAATCGGTCGGGGTCGAACGAGGCCGACGGGACGGCGAAATCGCGGACGGGCGACGCTCGGGGGCGACGGCGGCGTTCTCCGCATAGGCGACCGGGGAATTGTCCGAGTACTCCTCGTCCCAGTATTCGTCGTCCTCGTAACTCATACAGACCTCGAATGGGCGACGACGGCCGAACACTGGTGGCGCATCGTCGACCCCCGTCCTGACCCGAGCAGTGTGTCCATCGGCCGCGACGCCCCCGCGCGCGGCCGATGTGGAACGTTAACCGCACTTACGCGGTACGCGCCACCTGGCGGGAAGCGCTTCACCGGGCCGTGCGGTCCGCTTCGGGGGCGCCCGCGGGAGCACCCCTCCACGGACAGTACGTAGCTCCCGGCCGTACGGTTCAACCCCACCTGCGAGGAGTACGCTCCGGCCTCACAAATGCGCGTACGGTGACCATTTCCGGCGGGTTAACCGGGCCGCAGAAAAATCGCCCGGCTTAAGCATTTTTTAAAGCGCAGCTCAGCCGCCCGGAAACCTGCCGTGGCGAAGGACACGTCGGTGGCGCGCGGATCTTGGGCGTTCGCCTGGCACCGTGGATCGCGGAACCCGGCCCGGGCGGTACGACGCGGTGCCGGCCCGGGTCACCGACCGGCCGCGGCGCATCGAACGCCGCCACGTGGATCGGCGCCTCGAACGCCGCCATATGGAGCGGCGTCCTGAACGCCGCCACGTGGATCGGCGCCGTCCGACGAGCCGGGCGATCGAGCAGGAGTCCCACTGGTGAGAGGAACACAATCATGCCGCGTCTCGACATCGGGGCAGTTCGCGCGGGCTTCCGCAGCGCACTTCGCCGCATCGATGCCTGGACCCTGCAGACCATGAACTTCCCGGTCGGCGGCGGCCGCCCCCGTACGTAAGTCCGCCGACCGGGTCCCGAACGGTGGCGAGGTGCACCTCGCCACCGTTCTCTTCTTTGCTGTCGTCTTCTGCCGAGCCCAGCCGCCGTTCTTCTTCTGCCGAGCCCAGCCGCCGTTCTTCTTCTGCCGAGCCCAGCCGCCGTTCTTCTTCCGCCGAGCCAGCCGCTGGTTTCGTTGCCGAGCCCAGCCGCTGCCGACCCTTCATGCGATCGTCACAGGTAGGCGCTCGATGTTGTCTCCGGTCGTCCCTTCGCGGGGCGGGGAGCGGTCGTCGCCCGGCCTCGCTCAGATGCTCGTGGGTTGGTTCAGGGCGGTCCCGGCCGATGAGCGTCCTCGCGAGGCATTCATCCGGTCCCGGGCGCGCCACGGGAAGTGTGCGTTTGCTGGTGGCGACCGACGTAGGGCGTGCGCTCGAAGGTGGGCGTCGCCGCGGCTGTGTGGTTGACTGCGGCCCTTCGCCGGTAACGGTTAGTAGCGGCCGTCGCCGATGAACGGGCCGACCTTCGCGGGCAGGACCAGCCCCGCGCCGGCCAGGGCGTGCAGGACGGTGCGGAGTTCGGTCCGGTTCAGGCTGGCGGGTGGTTCAGGTTCAGGGTGGGGTACGCCCAGAGCCCGCGCCGCCTCGACCGCCCGCACCGAGATCGCCGCCTCGACCGCCCACAGCCGATGCGCCCGCATGGCCAGATGCGCCGAGGCGGTCAGTTCGCCGTGCAGCCGCAGCAGTCGACGCAGGTCACAGGCGAGCTGTTGAATAGGCGGCCCGATCGGCACCGGCTCCTCGGGACGCCGAGCCTGCCACCGCGCGGCCACAAAGGCACAGAAACGCGGCGCATAGACCACCGTCGCCCCGATGAGTGTCGGTGCGGCGACGATGAGGGCAAGCCTGCCGATGTCGAGGATGGTCACGACTGCGCTCCAGGCCGATTGTGGATACCTCGACCATCCGCCCACCCCTTCGGCCCGTCAAGCGACTTTGTGCGACATCCCGCCTCTCGCACCGCAAATCACCCCCGCCGCAAGACCGCGAACGAGCTCCGTGGTGACGGTGCGACGCTGCCAATAACGCTGGGCGGGAGGCCAGGCGCGGGCATCGCGTTGATTGGATGCGCTCCGCGAGGATCGGCGCAACGAAAAGCACGCGGCGCAAGCGCGCTGGGAGGGCGTGTGGCGCGGCGTGAGCGCGCTGGGAGGACGCGTGTAGGGCGCGGCCGCAAGGGGGCACGCGCGGGAAGAATGCGTGGCGCGGCGGGAACGCGCTGGAATGATGCGCGGCGCGGCCGGTAGCGCGGCGGGGGCGCGGGTCAACGACTCCGGTCAGCGGATGCGGCCGCGGGGCACCAGTCGGCTGATCGGCATCGGCGGAGCGGGAAGCGGCGGCCCCGCGTACCCATGGACCTCGCCGAAGAGTGACCCCGACTCCCAGCTCGCGCGTGCCTCCACCACCTCTTCATGCGTGCATGCGACGAAGTTCCACCACATCACCAGTTCCTCCCCGAACGGCTCGCCGCCCAGCAGCAGCACCCGGGTCGCCGGGCCGGCCTCGATGCGCAGGGACGTGCGGCCCTCGCCGAGATAGAGCAGCGGCCCGGGCTTCAGCTCCTGCCCGTCGATCGTGGCGGCGCCGTCGAGCGTGAGCACCGCGTACTCGAAATCGGCCCGCAGCGGCACCACCCCGTCAGCGCCCGCGGCCGCGGTGATCTCCGCTCCGGTCAGCGGGCTGTAGGTGGCCGCCGGCGAGACCGCGCCGCCCAGCTCGCCCATGATCACCGTCGCGAGGAGGTCACCGAAGTCGAGAACCGGCAGGTCGCCGTGGTGGGTGAAGGCCGGCGGCCGGGTGCGGGCCGGTTCCGGCAGGGCGACCCAGAGTTGTACGCCCTGGAGCACGCCGGAGTTGACCGCGGGCGTCTCCTCCGAATGCGAGATACCCCGCCCGGCCGTCATCAGGTTGAGCTGGCCGGGCCGGATCTCCTGAAGGTGGCCCAGCGAATCTCGATGCAGCACCTCGCCCTGGACCAGCCAGCTGACCGTCTGCAGCCCGATGTGTGGGTGCGGCCCGACCCGCATTCCGGGCGTGCCGGCGAGGTCGTCGGGGCCGTACGCGTCGAGGAAGCACCACGCGCCGACCATCCGCCGCCGCCGGTTGGGCAGCGTCCGGGTGACCGCCATGCCGCGCGGGCCGCCCAGCGCGACGGTGGCGCCGTCGAGGAGCTCGACGGGCCCGCCCTCGGGTCCGACCGCTGGATCGGCCTGCAGATTGCTCACCCCTGCACGCTATCCCGCCGATCCCAGGCCCGGCGCCCTTCCGAGCGGTGGCCATCGCGACACCGCCGGCCCTGTGGACAGCAATCGCGAGGTCACATTCGACGACGCCCGAGCGCGAACGGCCCACGCCCGAGCGCGAACGGCCCACGCCCGAGCGCGAGTGCGCAACCGCCCTGGCCCACGACCGAGCGGGGGCGGTGGGAAGTCTGGGCCTCACCGCCACCGACCCCGCCCGGCCGGGCGACGACGACGCCTGAGTGGATCAGCTTTCGGGGCGAAGTGAATTGGCGCCGAGGACGCGCGTGATGTCGACGACGATCGCGACCCGGGACGGGTTGGGACGAGGCAGCCGGTAGCGAGCCGCGTAGAGACGCTCGGCTAGCGCGAGCCCCTCGCCCGAGGCGTCCACCGAGGCCAGACCTTCGACGGTGCTCCAGCGTGGACCGTCGACCTGGCAGATCGCGACCCGCGCGGCCCCGGCCCGGATGTGCCGCACGTGGGCCGACGACGAGGAGCTGATCACCCGCGCGACGCCGTCGTGGAGGGTTGCCCCGACCGCCACCACGTGGGGGGAGCCGTCGGCGCGGAGGGTGGTCAGCGTGCAGAGGTGACGCTCGGTCCAGAATTCCTGCAACGCGGCCGAGGTCAGGGGGATGGCGCCGCTCACGCCGCCTCCGCGGGGAGGAGGCCGCGCCGGACCGCTGCCAGCAGTTCGGCGTGGTCGCTCTCGACCTGGTCGGCGTAGGTGCGGGCGAACCGGGACAGCGCCTCGTCGAGTTTGTCGCTGCCGCCGGCGTACCCGGCGATCATGGACGCGCCGCTGGTGCGGGCGTGGCTCTTGGCGAGCAGGTAGCCGCAGATGCCGGCGTAGTCCGACAGTGCGCCCGCGCTCATGTCCTCCACCAGGATCGCGCCTTTCATGTCGCGGAACTGCCGCACGTAATACTGCCGTTCGCCGACTGTCGCCCAGCCGAGCAGGGGGTCGCTGACGGTCTGCAACGCTTGCTGATATTCCACTACGCGTTGTCCCTGGTGCCGGTGCCACGCCGCGTCACCGTGCACGTGCCGGGCCACGACCGATCGCCGCGCCTGCTTGAGTTGCAGGAACAGGACGTCGTCGGAGCTGCTGCCTTCGCACAGGGCGACGTAGGCTCGCAGGCCGACCGAGCCGACACCGACGACCTTGTGGGCGATGTCGACGATCCGGTATCCGCCGAGGATCCGCGCCCAGTGTGGCGGCAGGGTGTTCAGGTAGCCGTCGAGCGCGTCCGAGATCAGATCCCTGTCCGAATTGTCCAAATGGGTGATGAGGGGCGGCTCGGAGACGAGCCTTACCGCGCCGGCGGAGGTCTCGGTGAAGCGGGGAAGGGCCCGGTCGGAGGTACGCCGACGCGCTCGTCGGGCGGCGCGGGTGATCGACTCCTTGAGGTTCGAGCCGGTCGCCGCCTGCCGCAACCGGTCGACGTCGAGCTGGTCGAACGACCGGGCCAGCAGCGGCTGTTCGGCCAGGTGGCCGATCTGCGCGCGGTATTCCCGTACGCAGTGCCGCACGGCCTCGGCGCAGGCGCTCTCCCGGAACCCGTTCTGCCGCCCGGCCACGTGCACGCTGACCACGAGCCGGCGCAGGTCCCATTCCCAGGCGCCGGGGTGGGCCTCGTCGAAGTCGTTCAGGTCGAAGACCAGTTCGCGCTCGGGGGAGGCGTAGAAGCCGAAGTTCCCGAGGTGCGCGTCGCCGCAGATGACCGAATTGATGCCGGTACGCGGCAGCGCGGCGAAGTCGTCGGCCATGATGTTGGCCGAGCCCCGGAGGAACGCGTAGGGCGACGCCACCATCCGGCCGACGCGCACCGGGACCAGCCACGAGACCCGGCCCTCGTGGGCCTCGGCGAGCTGGTCGAGGACGTCGGCGCGGCGGTCCGGTGGGGTCCAGAAGGCCATGTCCGAGCGGTGCGCGCGTTCGCGGAGGGAGCGGCCGAGTTCGTACCGCTCCTTGCGGGGCCGGCCGGGCCGGCGTAGCGAGTTGAACCCCTCGTCGGGACCGGAGTCGAGCACGGTGTTCATCGTGTCGCAACTCTAGGTGATGCACATGAACTGGAAACAAACGAGCCTTGACCCGCGTCGTGTTATCGCTAACATGAGGCGACGGGTCACGGGACCGGCCCGGCGCTAGTCTCATCTCCAGGCCTTTCTCGAGGGGTTGAGGGTGCGTTGGTGGACATCAGGGGGTCCCGTGGCCCGGCCATGACCGACGTCGCGCGGCTTGCGGGGGTTTCGCACCAGACTGTTTCGCGGGTGCTCAACGATCACCCGAACGTCAAGGAGCAGACCCGTCTGCGGGTCCGCGCGGCGATCGCCGAGCTCGGCTATCGACCCAATCGGGCCGCCCGCACGCTGGTCACCGGCCGTTCCCAGCTGCTCGGCATCGTCACTTTGAACAGCACCCTGTTCGGGCCGGCGTCGCTGCTGGCGGCGTTCGAGCTGGCCGCGGCCGAGGCCGGTTTCGCGGTGAGTGTGGCCAGCGTGGCCCGGCTCGACCGGGAGTCGGTGGCGGCGGCGGTCGACCGGCACCTCGACCAGCGGGTGGCGGGGCTGGTGGTGATCGCGCCGACCGCGTCGGCCGGCGAGGGCCTGGACGCGCTGCCCGCGGGCGTGCCGGTGGTGACCATCGACGGCGATCCGACCAAGGCGCACGGGCTGGTCACGGTCGATCAGGTGGCCGGGGCCCGGGCGGCCACCCAACATCTGCTGGAGGCCGGTCACCGCACGGTCTGGCACGTCTCCGGGCCTCCTGACTGGTACGACGCGGCCGGCCGGATCGAGGGCTGGCGGCAGACCCTGCAGGAGGCGGGGGCCGAGGTGCCGCCGCCGGTTCCGGCTGACTGGTCGGCCGCCGCGGGCTTCTCGGCGGGGCAGATGCTGGCCCGGATGCCCGAGGTCACGGCCATCTTCACGGCCAACGATCACCTGGCCGTGGGCCTGTTGCGGGCGTTGCACGAGCGGGGGCGGCGGGTGCCGGAAGACGTGAGCGTGGTCGGTTTCGACGATGTGCCCGAGGCCGCGTACTTGATTCCGCCGCTGACCACGGTGCGGCCCGACTTCGCCGCGGTGGCCGTGGCCGGGCTCGATCTGCTGCTGGCCCAGATGGCCGACGAGGACGCCGCCCCGGGGCGGATCGTGGTGGAGCCGGAACTGGTGGTGCGCAAGAGCAGCGGCAAGTAAAAGCGCTGTGTCCTGAATGTTGCCGGGAGCCGTTGACACGGCCGATTGTTAGCGTTCACACTTTCGCCTCATGACCCAGCACACACCGCCGGCCTACGTCGTGGGGATCGACTTCGGGACGCTCTCCGGCCGGGCCGTCGTGGTCCGGGTGTCCGACGGGGCCGAGCTCGGCTCGGCCGTGCACGACTACCCGCACGCGGTGCTGACCGAGGCGCTGCCCGACGGCACGCCCCTCGGTCACGACTGGGCGTTGCAGGTCCCGTCCGACTACGTCGAGGTGCTCCGCGAGGCCGTCCCCGCGGCGCTGCGCGCGGCCCAGGTCGACCCGGCCCAGGTGATCGGGGTGGGCACCGACTTCACCGCCTGCACGATGGTGCCCACGCTGGCCGACGGCACCCCGCTCAACGAGCTCGAGCGTTTCGCCGCCTCTCCCCACGCGTACGTCAAGCTCTGGAAACATCACGCCGCCCAGCCACAGGCCGATCGCATCAACGCCCTCGCCGCGAAGCGGGCCGAGTCCTGGCTCCCGCGCTACGGCGGGCTGATCTCCTCGGAGTGGGAGTTCGCTAAGGCCCTGCAGGTCCTCGAGGAGGACCCGGAGGTGTACGCGGCCACCGAGCGCTGGGTCGAGGCCGCCGACTGGATCATCTGGCAGCTCACCGGCGACTACGTCCGCAACGCCTGCACGGCCGGCTACAAGGGCATCCGGCAGGACGGCGCGTACCCGTCGAGAGATTTTCTGAGCGAGCTCAACCCGGACTTCGCCGATTTCGTCGACACCAGGCTGGACCAGCCGATCGGGCAGCTGGGCGAGGCGGCCGGCCGGCTCGGCGCGCGGGCGGCGGAGTGGACCGGCCTGCCCGAGGGCATCGCGGTCGCCGTCGGCAACGTCGACGCGCACGTCACCTCGGCTGCCGCCCAGGCACTGGAACCGGGCCAGATGGTCGCGGTGATGGGCACCTCGACCTGCCACATGATCAACGCCGGCGAGGTCAAGGTCGTACCCGGCATGTGCGGGGTGGTCGACGGCGGGATCGTCGAGGGCCTGTACGGCTACGAGGCCGGCCAGAGCGGCGTCGGCGACATCTTCGCCCACGTGGTGCCGCCCGGCCACACCCACGAGCAGCTGACCGACCTGGCCCTCGGGCAGAAGGCCGGTCAGCACGGCCTGCTGGTGCTCGACTGGCACGGCGGCAACCGTTCGGTGCTGGTCAACGCCGAGCTCTCCGGCCTGGTGGTCGGCGAGACCCTGGCCACCAAGCCCGAGGACCTCTACCGCGCGGTGATCGAGGCGACCGCCTTCGGCACCCGGGTCATCGTCGAGACGTTCAACCAGGCCGGCGTGCCGGTCAACGAGTTCGTGGCGGCGGGCGGGCTGATCAAGAACCCGCTGGTCATGCAGATCTACGCCGACGTGCTCAAGATGCCACTGTCGGTGATCGGGTCGGACCAGGGCCCGGCGCTGGGCTCGGCGATCCATGCCGCCGCGGCTGCCGGTGCGTATCCGGACGTGCGTGCCGCGGCCGCGGCCATGGGCCGCAAGCGGGAGGGGGTCTGGCGGCCGGACCCGGCGGCGGGCGAGATCTATGACGAGCTTTTCGCCGAGTACGTACGGCTGCACGACTACTTCGGTCGAGGCGAGAACACCGTCATGCGCAAGCTTCGCGCCATTCAGCGGAAGGTCGCGACGGCATGACCGAGCGAAGCGAGCGTCGTGCTGTCTGGTTTGCCGTTTGTCGGGTGGGAGGCGCCGCGTGACCGTCGCCCAGGAAATCAAAAAGCTGCGCGAGCAGGTGGCCACCCTGCACGCCGAGCTGCCCCGCAACGAACTGGTCGTGTGGACCGCCGGCAATGTCTCCGCCCGGGTACCCGGCGAGGACCTGCTGGTGATCAAGCCGTCAGGTGTCAGCTACGACGAGATCACCCCGGAGAACATGGTGGTCACCGACCTCGACGGCAAGCTGGTCGAGGGCGATCTGTCGCCGTCGTCCGACACCGCCGCCCACGCGTACGTCTACCGGCACATGCCCGAGGTCGGGGGAGTGGTGCACACGCACTCCACCTACGCCACCGCCTGGGCCGCGCGGGCCGAGCCGATCCCGTGCGTGCTCACGATGATCGCCGACGAGTTCGGCGGCGAGATCCCGGTCGGGCCGTTCGCGCTGATCGGCGACGACTCGATCGGCCGCGGCATCGTCGCGACGCTGCGGGCCGGCCGGTCCCGGGCCGTCCTGATGCAGAACCACGGCCCGTTCACCGTCGGCCCGGACGCCAGGGCGGCGGTCAAGGCCGCGGTGCTGTGCGAGGACGTCGCCCGTACCGTGCACATCGCCCGCCAGCTCGGGGAGCCGGTGCCGATTCCGCGGCAGCACGTGGACTCCCTCTTCGACCGGTACCAGAACGTCTACGGACAGGAGCCCCGAGCGTGACACCCCAAGTCTGGTTCCTCACCGGTAGTCAGGGACTGTACGGCCCGGAGACCCTCGACCAGGTGGCCGACCAGTCCGGGCAGATCCAGCGGATGCTCACCGGCAACGGGCTGGTGGCCGAGCTGGTGGGCAAGCCGGTGCTCACCGGCAGCGCCGCGATCCGGGACGTGATGCTGGCCGCCAACGCCGACCCGTCCTGTGTCGGCGTGATCGCCTGGATGCACACGTTCTCACCGGCCAAGATGTGGATCACCGGGCTGGACGCGCTCCGCAAGCCCCTGCTGCACCTGCACACCCAGCTCAACGAGGCGCTGCCGTGGGAGTCCATCGACATGGACTTCATGAACCTCAACCAGGCCGCGCACGGCGACCGGGAGTTCGGGTTCATCCAGGCCCGGCTGGGCGTGCCCCGCAAGACCGTGGCCGGGCACGCCGCCGACCCCGGGGTGGTCGAGCGGATCAACCGGTGGGCGCGCGCCGCGATCGGCGTGCAGCACCTGCGGACCTTGCGGCTGGCGCGGTTCGGCGACAACATGCGGGACGTGGCCGTGACCGAGGGGGACAAGGTCGAGGCCGAGTTGAGGTTCGGTGTCTCGGTCAACACGTACGGCGTGAACGACCTGGTCGAGCTGGTCGACGCGGCCGGCGAGGACGAGGTCGGCAAGCTGGTCGCCGAGTACGCCGACGCGTACGAGCTGGCCCCCGAACTGGCCCGCGGCGGTGACCGGCACGAGTCCCTGCGTTACGCCGCGCGGATCGAGGCCGGGCTGCGGCGGTTCCTGACCGACGGCGGCTTCGGCGCTTTCACCACCAACTTCGAGGACCTGGGTGGGCTTCGTCAGCTGCCGGGTCTGGCCGTGCAGCGGTTGATGGCCGAGGGGTACGGGTTCGGCGGTGAGGGCGACTGGAAGACCTCGGTGCTGCTGGCCACGGTCAAGGCCATGGCGCCGGGCGGCCGGACGTCCTTCATGGAGGACTACACCTACCACTTCGGACCGGGCGAGCCCAAGATCCTGGGCGCGCACATGCTCGAGGTGTGCCCGACGATCGCGGCCGGCACCCCTCGGGTGGAGATCCACCCGCTCGGCATCGGCAACCGCGAGGATCCGGTACGCCTGGTCTTCGACGCCGCCCCCGGGCCGGCCGTGGTCATCGGCCTGGCCGACATGGGCGAGCGGTTCCGGCTGGTCGCCAACGAGGTCGACGTGGTGCCTCCGGACGCCCCGCTGCCCCGGCTGCCGGTGGCCCGGGCGGTGTGGAAGCCGCGCCCGTCGCTGTCCGCCTCGGCCGAGTGCTGGCTGACGGCCGGCGGCCCGCACCACACCGTACTGACCGCGGCGGTCGGCTCGGAGACCCTCCGCGATTTCGCCACCATGCTCAACACCGAGTTGCTTCTCATCGACACATCGACCAATGTGAGTGATTTTTCCGATCGAATCCGATGGAATCAGGCGTACTACCGTCTGGCCCGCCCGCTGTGAACAAGGAGTTCTTCATGCGATACACCCGTCTGGCGGCGGTAACCTCCGCCGTCGTCCTCACCGCGGCGCTGGCCGCCTGCGGTTCCAGCGAGAAGACCGCCGACAAGGAGGCGTCCGGTGGCACCGACAACGCCGGCGCGCTGATCGGTGTCACCATGCCGACGCGGTCCTCGGAACGCTGGATCGGTGACGGCGACAACCTGAAGAAGCAGCTCGAGGCGCTGGGCTACAAGGTCGATCTGCAGTACGCCGAGGACAAGATCCCGACCCAGGTGAACCAGCTCGACAACCAGATCACCAAGGGCGCCAAGCTGCTGATCGTCGCGTCGATCGACGGCACCGCGCTCACCACCCAGCTGCAGAGCGCCAAGGACAACAAGATCCCGGTCATCGCGTACGACCGGCTGATCCGCAATTCGCCGAACGTCGATTACTACGCGACCTTCGACAACTTCAAGGTCGGGGTCCAGCAGGCGACGTCGTTGCTGACCGGGCTGAAGCTGGTCAACGCGGACGGGTCGCCGGGCTCGGCCAAGGGTCCGTTCAACATCGAGCTGTTCGCCGGTTCGCCCGACGACAACAACGCGACGTTCTTCTACAACGGCGCGATGTCGGTGCTCAAGCCGTACATCGACAAGGGCACATTGAAGGTGCCGAGCAAGCAGCAGGACTTCAAGACGATCGCCATCCTGCGCTGGCAGCCGAAGGTGGCTCAGGACCGGATGGAGAACCTGCTGACCTCGACGTACCGCTCGGGTCTGAAGGTGGACGGCGTGCTCTCGCCGTACGACGGCCTCTCGATCGGCATTCTGTCCGCGCTGAAGAGCAACGGTTACGGCACGGCGGGCCAGCCCTACCCGATCGTCACCGGCCAGGACGCCGAGGTCGCCTCGGTCAAGTCGATCATCAAGGGTGAGCAGTACTCCACCATCTACAAGGACACCCGCGAACTGGCCAAGACCACCGTGCAGATGGCCGACGCCGTGCTCAAGGGTCAGAAGCCGACCACCAACAACGACAAGGACTACGACAACGGCGTCAAGATCGTGCCGTCGATGCTGCTCGAGTCGGTCGTGGTCGACAAGACCAACTACGAGAAGGAACTCGTCCAGACCGGCTACTACAAGGACTCCGACCTGAAATGAGCATCCTCGAGATGCGGGGCATCACCAAGACCTTCCCGGGTGTGAAGGCCTTGCAGGACGTCACGCTGGATGTGGAACGCGGTGAGATCCACGCGATCTGCGGGGAGAACGGCGCGGGCAAGTCCACGCTGATGAAGGTGCTGTCCGGCGTCTACCCGCACGGCTCGTACGACGGAGAGATCCTCTTCGACGGCGAGCCGTGCCGGTTCGCCGGCATCCGGGACAGCGAGCACCGGGGCATCGTCATCATCCACCAGGAGCTGGCGCTGGCCCCGAACCTGTCGATCGCCGAGAACATCTTCCTCGGCAACGAGCAGGCGACCCGCGGGATGATCGACTGGAACCGCACCAACCAGGCGGCGCAGCAGTTGCTGCGCCGCGTGGGCCTGGCCGAGAGCGCCGTGATCCCGGTGGTCGACCTGGGTGTGGGCAAGCAGCAGCTGGTGGAGATCGCCAAGGCGCTCTCCAAGGAGGTGAAGCTGCTGATCCTGGACGAGCCCACGGCGGCGCTCAACGACGAGGACTCCGAGCACCTGCTCGACCTCATCCGCGGGCTGCGCGACGAGGGCATCACCTCGGTGATCATCTCGCACAAGCTGAACGAGGTGATGGCCATCGCCGACCGGGTCACCATCCTGCGCGACGGCAAGACCATCAGCACGATGAGCATGGTCGCCGACGAGGTGACCGAAGACAAGATCATCTCCGGGATGGTGGGCCGCGACCTCGACCACCGGTTCCCGCCCCGGGAGCCGCACGTCGGCGACGAGATCCTGCGGATCGAGGACTGGACCGTGCACAGCCCGACCCAGCACGGCCGGGTCCTGGTCCGCAACGCCAACCTGACGCTGCGCCGGGGCGAGATCGTCGGCCTGGCCGGGCTGATGGGCGCCGGGCGCACCGAGCTCGCGATGAGCGTGTTCGGGCGGGCGTACGGCACCGGCATCTCGGGGCGGATCTTCAAGGACGGCCGGGAGATCCAGTTGCGGTCGGTGCGCGACGCGATCAGGCACGGCATCGCGTACGCCACGGAGGACCGCAAGCGCTACGGCCTGAACCTCATCGAGGACATCAAGCGCAACGTGTCGGCGGCCGGGTTGCGTAAGCTCGCCCGCCGCGGCTGGGTGGACGAGAACGAGGAGTCCAAGGTGGCCGAGGAGTACCGCCGGTCGATGAACATCAAGGCGCCCAGCGTCGCGAGCATCACCGGCAAACTCTCCGGCGGCAACCAGCAGAAGGTCGTCCTGTCCAAGTGGATCTTCACCAACCCGGACGTCCTGATCCTCGACGAGCCCACCCGGGGCATCGACGTGGGAGCCAAGTACGAGATTTACACGATCATCAACCGGCTCGCCGAACAGGGCAAAGCGGTGCTGCTCATCTCCTCGGAGCTGCCCGAGCTGCTCGGCCTGTGCGACCGGATCTACACATTGTCGGCCGGCCGGATCACCGGTGAGGTGCCCCGGTCGGACGCCACCCAGGAGGGCCTGATGACGCTCATGACCGCAGGGCAGGCGCAATGACCAGCGTCGCGCCCAGCAATGCCGACCTTGCGGTCGACCCGGTACCGGCCGGCGGCGGCCCGGAGGCACCCCGGCGCCTGCGGTTGAACGTGCGCCAGAGCGGCATCTACTTCGCCTTCGCGGCGATCGTGGTGCTGTTCACCATTCTCACCGGCGGCGACCTGCTGGCACCGCAGAACATCAGCAACATCGTGGTGCAGAACTCGTACATCCTGATCCTGGCGATCGGGATGATCCTGGTGATCATCGCCGGACACATCGACCTCTCGGTGGGCTCGATCGTGGCCGCCAGCGGCGCGTTCGCGGCGGTGATGATGGTCAACCACGGCTGGCCCTGGCCGGTCGCCCTGATCGCGACCCTGATCATCGGTGGCCTGATCGGCGCCTGGCAGGGTTACTGGGTCGCCTACTTCGGCATCCCGGCGTTCATCGTGACCCTGGCCGGCATGCTGCTGTTTCGCGCGGTCACCCTGACCGTGCTCGGCAACCGGGGCATCGGCCCGTTCCCGGACCAGGTCCGGACCCTGGCCAACGGGTTCAGCGAGGGCTACCTGGGCAACATCGGGCTCGGTCCGCTCGGCGGCGCCGACCTGCTCAGCCTGCTGGTCGGCGTGGTCGCGGTCGGCGCGATCGCGGTCACCCAGTGGCGCGCCCGGTCGGCCCGGCTCCGGTACGAGCAGCAGGTCGAGGCGCTGCCGGTGTTCGTGGCCAAGATCGCGCTGGCCGCTCTGGTCATCATGTTCGTGGTGATCCAGCTGGCCCGGTTCAAGAACCTGCCCTGGGTGCTGGTGCTGCTGGCCGCGCTGGTGATCGGTTACTCGTTGCTGACCAACCGGGCCGTGTTCGGCCGGCAGATCTACGCCGTCGGTGGCAACCTGCAGGCCGCCACCCTGTCCGGCGTGAAGGTCAAGTCGGTGATCTTCTGGATCTTCGTGAACATGGGCGTGCTGGCCGCGCTGGCCGGCATCATCTTCGCCGGGCGGCTCAACCAGGCCAACCCGACCGCCGGTGACCAGTTCGAGCTGGACGCCATCGCGGCCGCGTTCATCGGCGGCGCCGCGGTGCAGGGCGGCGTCGGCAAGGTCGTCGGCGCGATCACCGGCGGCCTGATCATGGGCGTGATCAACAACGGGATGAGCCTGATCGGGGCGCAGACCGAGTCGGTCATGTTCGTCAAGGGCGCGGTGCTGCTGGCCGCCGTGGCCTTCGACGTGTGGACCAAGCGGCGGGCCGGCGCGGCCCGCTGACCGGCGTCTTTCCGGTGGTAGCGCCGGGCGGTGTCCGGGCCCTGGACACCGCCTTGCGCTATCACCGAGGTCATTCCACTGACCTGAATCCGACTGTTCACCGGACTTTTCGGTACCTTCCTCCACGATGGACCCGCGGCGGGGTCTCGGGGAGGACGGCATGGGTACGCGGTGGCGACCGAGCGTCAGGCGGCTGACGATCATCGGCGGGGCGTTGCTCGTCGCCGTGGCCGCGACCGGCGCGGTGCTGGTCGCCGTCCACCGGCCGGAGCCGGCCGCCGCGCCGCCGTCCGCGGTCCCGGGCCCGGCACCGGCCGGCGGGCGGCCGAGCGCGATCGCGCCGGCGTCGCCGGGACCCGTGCCACCGGCGCCGGTGCCACCGGTCCCGGAGCCGACCACCCGCCGGCCGGGCCCGCACGCCCAGGTCGCCGGTCCGGCGCAACGGCACCCGGCCCCGGCCGGGTCGAGTTCGTCCCCGCCCGAGCAGGGCGACCCGCCGGCCGACGACCCGGTCCTGATCGAGGGCGCTCTGCAGGAGCGGGATCCGCGCCCGTCGGGCGTGCCCGAACAGGTGGAGTTCTTCTTCGGCGGCGGCCCCGAGTGCTTCGACCCGGAGGCGACGCGGCCGCGCATCGAGATGGCGAGCAAGCCGTTGATCCCGACCGAGTTCCTGCTCTGCTTCCTCGGCTTCGATCAGCACCGGCCGCTCGGGGTCACCATCACACCGCCGGGCGGGCGGCCGGTCTCCTTCACCGCCACCGACGACTTCTTCTTTCCCCGGCCGATCCGGCCGTCGGACCGGGCCGGCGGCTACCGCGTGGCCGCCCGGCAGGGCGACCGGCAGGCCGAGCAGGTCTTCACGGTGACCCGGCCGGAGCGGCCGCGGCTGTGGCTCGACCGCGGACACGGGCAGATCGATCACAGCGTCGACCTGAATCTCTATTACGCCGGATATCCGGCCAATGGCACAGTGGACTTCGATGTCTACCGCGAGGACCACTTCTATTCGACCTTCCGGGTCCACGCCGACGCGATGGGCGGCGGCCACGCCGTGCTCCGGACCGGCGGCGACCTGCCCGACGCCTGCTGGGGCATCACCGGCCCGGGGCTCGGCGACGGGCCGCATCTGAATGTCTTCTGCACGTCGGAGGCCGGACGTGACTGACACGGCGGCGCGGCGGGGGCGGCGTGAGGCCGAGCTCGACGAGACCGTCCCGGCCAACCTGCGCGACTTCGCGCAGCGGTTGCGCGACCTCCGGGCCGAATGCGGGAACCCGCCCTACCGGGTGCTCAGCGGGCTGGCCCACTGTGCCACGAGCACGCTGTCGGAGGCGGCCGGCGGTCGTCGCCTGCCGTCGTGGGAGACCACCCGCGCGTACGTGATCGGCTGCCTCCGCCACGCCGGGCGCACCGACGAACTGGTCCGGGAGCTGCCGCGCTGGGAGGCCCGCTGGCATCAGGCCGGCCTGGCCCCCGACGCGTCACCGGCGCCGATGCCGTTCGAGCCCGGCGCGCCGGCGGTGGCCGAGTTGCCGGGGGTGGCCGACGCGCCGGCGGTGGCTGGGGTGGCCGCGGCACCGGCCCGCCGGACCCGTACCGTCACCGCCGTCGTGGCCGCTCTCGTGGCCGTGGCCGCGGTGGTGGCCGGCGATCAACGGTCGGTGCCGACGCCGATGGCGGGCGCCTTCAACGTCCTGGTCCTCACCGCCGCCGGCCCCTCGGTGGCCCGCGCGCTCGACCGGGACCTGCGGGCCTGGGCCGGCGACTCGGCCGCGATCCAAATCAAGGCGCTCGCCGACCCGCCCGGCGCCGACCTCGCGGGCACCGCGGCCGAGCAGAACGCCGACGTGGTGCTGCGGCCGTCCGTGCGCCCGGCCGGCGCCCGTACGGTCACCACGGTCGAGATCTTCCTGGGCGACCGGCCGCTGGGCGAGACCCCCGAGTTCGGCGGCCGGCACGACCTGACCCTGACCGAGCCGGCCGGGACGACCGGCGAGCTGTCCGACGCGACCCGGCACTACCTGGCCGCGGTGGTCAGCTTCGTCCGCGGGCTGGGCGCCTACGCCGACGACGACTACGAGACGGCCGAGAGCCACTTCGTCCGGGCCGGCACCGAGCTGGAGCTGATCGGCGCCGAGGTGCGGGGGCCGGTGGTCCACCGGGCGGTCGTCGACCTGATGGCCGGCAACGCGGCCGGCCGGCGCAACCCGCAGCGGTCGATCGCCTACTTCCAGCGGGCGCTGGAGGCGCAGCCCGGTTACGGCCGTGCTTTGGTCGGGCTGGCCGAGGCGTACCGGGCCGGTGTCAACTGCCGGCCCGGCGCCGACGTGTCCGGTCTGGACCGGGCCGAGGAGAACTACCGGGCCTACCTGAGCGGGCCGCCGGAGAGCGGGCTGCTCGGCCTGAAGGCCCACCTCGGGCTGGGGCTGGGCGCCGCCTGCCGGGGCCAGCACGGCAGCACCCGGGGCGCCTACACCGCCGCCGACCGGGAATTCGGCGAGGTGCTGCGGCTGCGCCCGGCCGTCGCCGACTCCGCGCACGCGCGCTGGCTGGCCGCCGAGGCCACCGCCGGGCTGGGCCTGGACGCCCTGCTCGCCCGGGGCGACGACGCCACCGCGGCCGGCCGGTACGAGCAGGCCATCGCCCTGATGGAGACGATCGACGCCCCGCTTCCGGTCTACCTGCGCCGCGAGCTGGTCTTCCTGACCGTGCTGCGGGGCTGCTACGAGCGGCTGGACCAACCGAACCAGGTGCTCGAGACCAGCGACCGGATGCTGACGGCCGACCGGCGGCTCACCGAGCTGACCGCCGGCCGGTGAGTCACGAGCGGGCGACGGCCAGGCCGAACGACGACGGTCTGATGGTCGGGAAAACCTCGTCGAGCGCGCCGAAGCCGCAGCGCTTCTGCAGGATCTCGCCGATCACGGCGCGATAGTCGGTGGTGGCGGCCAGGTCGCCGTCGGCCAGCGCGCCGGGCGCCAGGGTGGGCCAGTCGGCGTAGACCTTGCCGCCCCGGACGCCGCCGCCGAGCAGCAGCATCGCGTTGCCGTGCCCGTGGTCGGCGCCCCTGGAGCCGTTCTCGGCCACCCGGCGGCCGAACTCGCTGACCGTCACCAGGGTCACCTTGGCCAGCCCGTCGGGACCGAGGTCGGCGGCGAAGGCGGCCAGGGCCAGCGACGCGTCGTACAGGTTGTCGTACATCCGCTGACCCTTGACCGCGGGGCCGAGCGCCTCGTGCATGTCCCAGTCGCCGGAGTCGACCGCGGCGGCGGCCAGCCCGACGCCGGCCTTGATCAGCCGGGCCAGGTCGCGCAGGGCGGCGCCGAGCGGCGTGGCCGGATAGATCGCGTCGCCGGCCGGCGTGTACTTCTCCGCGCGCAGCGGCACCGACGCGGTCAGCGCCCGGTCGGCGGCCAGGGCGGGAGCAGCCAGCGCGGCCGGCGCGCCGGCGTACATCGCGCGCAGCGCCGCGGCCATCGGGCGCTTGGCGCTCTCGCCGGCCAGGGTGAAGCTCTCGACCGAGGCCATCGACACGTCGGCCGACGGGCCGCCGAAGATCCGGGCCGGCATGGCGTTGCCCAGCGCCACCCCGGCCAGCGGCCCGGTCGCCCCGGTCAGGCCGAGCATCCGGTCGAGCCAGCCGGTACGCAGCGACGTCCCGGCCGCCGCCCGCTCCATCTCCTCCATCGCGGCGAAGTGCGACCGGGTCGGGTTGGGCTGACCGACCGCCTGCACCGCGGCCAGCTGCCCGCCGTTCCACAGCGGCAGCAGCGGGGTCAGCGCCGGGTGCAGCCCGAACGTGCCGTCACCGGCGATCACCGCGCTCTTGGGCAGGGCGATGCCGGGCCGGGCCTGGTAGTAATCGGTGTCGCCGATCGGGGCGATCGCCGACAGCCCGTCGAAGCCGCCGCGCAGCGACAGCACGACCAGCGTGTCACCGGTGTAGCCCTCGCCGGCGTAGGCCAGCCGGGTGGACAGGCCCTCGCCCACGAGTCCGGCCAGCGCGGCGCCACCACCGGCGGCCAGCACACCTCGACGCGATATACCGGACATTTCCTCACAGCATTTGTCGGCGGAAGACACGGTACTCACCTCAGCGAGAAGGTCGGCGCGTCGAGGATCAGCGCGATCAGGTACGGCAGGCTGCCCGCGAGCGACTTGTCGGAACTGCTCAAGGAACTCGTCGGCAGCTTGCCCGCGACACTGAGCACGGCCTCGGTGTGCGCGGCCGGGAGCGTGGTGCCGACCAGCCGCCGGGCCAGCGCGTCGACCAGGGCGCCGTACGTGGCGGGCAGGACGGGCACGAGCGACGTGAGCATGCCGGCCGGGCGGACGAGCTGGCTGGGGTACCAGCCGGCGGCGAGGTTGAGGTGGCTGTTGCAGCGCATGAGGAAGGCGGACGGCGAGGCCCAGGCGGCGGCCACGTCCGGGTAACCGTTGGGCGGGGCCCAGCGCAGCGGCGCGTTGCCCGCGTCCACGAGCATGTTGTAGAGGGCGTCGAGGGCCTTGACGCCGGCCTTCTCGGGGGCGAGGCCGAGGGTGCGTACGGTCGCGGTCAGATCCTCCAACGGCGTGCGCACCTTCTGGCCGGCCGAGGCGGCGAACTCGGCCGAGGTGAACAGCGCCCGCAGCACCGGGGCGATCGCGGTGCCGTTGTCCAGGTAGACGTGGGCCAGCCGGGCCACCAGCGTGGCGGGCGGCTCGTCGGCCACGAACCGGACACACAGCCGGGTGGCCAGCCGGGTCGCGGTGGCCGGGTGCCGGGCCAGGTGGTCGAGGAAGGCCAGGGCGGCCGCCTCGCCGCCCTCCGCGGTGGCGTTGGCGTGCTTGAAGCCGAGCACGCTGACCGCGCCGGTGGCGTGCCGGGAGGCGTTGTAGGTGTACGTGCCGCCGGCGCCCACGGTCAGGCCGGTGAGCAGCCGGGCCGCCGCCTTGACGTCGTCCTCGCTGTAGATCAGGCCGACGGTGTGCAGTTCCATCAGCTCGCGGGCGTAGTTCTCGTTCGGGTGCAGCTTGGTCGACGACCGGTTGTCCAGGTAGGTCAGCATGGCCGGGTGCCGGGCCGACGCCTTGAGCATGTCGGCGAAGGTGCCGAGGGCGTGCTTGCGGATGACCTGCTTGTCGTAGTCGCCGCGGCTGTCCCAGACGCCCGACGACGGCGCCGCGACGTGCAGCACGTTGTTGAAGAAGTTGACGGTGCTTTCCAGCAGCTGCCGGTTGCTCCACATGGCGCGGGCCAGGGTGGCCCGGCCGAGCTGGCCCATCGCCTCGTACGAGTGCGGTGGCAGCTTGGCCCGCACCGTCGCGATGTCGGCGTTGGCCAGCGGTAGCCGGGCCAGCACTCCGTCACAGACCGCGTCGCCGATGGCGGCCGGGCTGAGCTGTTGGTCCAGCCAGCCCTCGACGCCGAGCCCGGTCGCCGCGGCCAGGGTCGCCGGCGTCGCGCCGAACGTGGCCCGCCGCAGCAGGTGCGCGATCCGGTCCTCCGGCAGCAGGCCGGCCGGACCGGCGGCGAGCGCGGGCTCGGCCAGGGCCAGACCGCCCGCGACGGTGGCGGTGGCGGCGACGGCGGTGGCGGCGAGGACGGTGCGGCGCGAGGTCATGCCCGGCTCTTCGACACCTGCGAGCAGCGCACTTCGTCGATTCGGACTCGCGCAACCGAGGCGCAATCCCTGGGCACCCGTTCCCGCCCGGGCCCGCGCGGACGTAGTCTCGTGGTGTGGATCACTTCGAAGCGGTGCGCACCCCGGCGTCCTGGGTCGTCGTGGGGCTGGACAACGGCGGGACCTGCAACAACGCGACGGTCCTGGACGCCACCGGCCGATACCTGGTGGACCGTCTGGTCGAGAACCCGAGCCTGGTGACCGAGGGTCCCGAGGCGGCGGTCGAGCAGCTGGCCGAGGCGTTCACCAACATCCTGGCGCTGACCAGCACGCCGCCGACGCTGGTGCGCGCGGTCGGCCTGGACACTCCGGGCCCGGCCAGCGCCGACGGCGTGATCTCGTCCAAGGGCTCGACCAACTTCAACCAGGCGTCCTGGCACGGGTTCGACATCCGGGGCGCGCTGGAGGCCCGGATCGGCCTGCCGGTGGTCTACAACAACGACGCCAACGCCGCCGCGCTCTACGCGCACCACCGGCACTTCGGTGACCGGGCGCTGGTGACCGGCTCGATCTCGGCGATCGTCGGCACCGGCCTGGGCGGCGGGGTGGTGGCCGACGGCCGGGTGATCAGCGGCGTCGCCGGGATGGCCGGCGAGCTCGGCCACGTGCAGATCCCGCTGCACGATTTGCTCGAGCCGGACCAGCCGGTGCCGGCCTGCAACTGCGGCTTCACCGGTGACGTCGAGAGCATCGCCTCACTGACCGGCATCAAGAACAATCTGCTGCCGTACTGGCTGTCCAAATTCCCCACGCACCCATTGGCTGCCGCGCCCATCGAGAAAGCGGCCAAGCTTTTACGCGGGTACGGCGAAAAAGAAGACCCACTCGCCCTGGCCGTGTTCGGCCAACAGGCCAAGGCAATCGGCAAGCTCTTCACGATCGCCGCGAATTTCACTGATCCACATGCATATTTCCTGGGTGGAGGTGTCGTAGAGGCGACCGCCGGGTTCCGGGAGTGGTTCTTGGCCGCCGTACGGGAAAATACCGACCTTCGCCGGGAACAACTCGCCGTAGCCGAGTTTGCCCTGGTAGCGGACTTGGACATGGCCGGCGCCCGCGGAGCGGCAGTGGCCGCATTGGACACCGTCAAGTCCACATAGGTCCGTCATATGTGCGTCAATCGACCAGGCTAGATATTGATCGCCACCTTCAGTAGCGTTCCGGTTGCTGTCTTCGGCTGGGGGCCGGAGACGCGCTGAAGGGGGAATACAGATGCGAAGGAGCATCGCGACCGCCGGAGCAGTGCTGCTCGGGCTGTTCACGCTGACACCGGGCGTGGCGACCGCTGCACCGGATCCCGCGGGTGGATCGCACTCCGGGTTGAACGCCGTCGAGAAGGCCGCCCTCGCCGACGGCGTTCCGTTCGCGCCGAAGGCCAAGCCGGGAACCAAGCCCAAGGGTGTCAACCCATACCTGGCCAACCTGGCCGACCCGGCTCAGGCGGACTACAGCGGCTGGAAGACATACCTGGCCAAGCAGGCCTCGGCCAAGGCCGCGGCCAAGCTCAAGGCCCAGTCCAAGGCGGGCGCACGGGCGGCCGCGCTGCCCGTCCTGTTCTCCGAGGACGAGTTCAAGGGCACCCGTGGCGGCAACGACAACCCGGACTTCGCGCAGCGGCTGCGCGGCTTCGGCACCGGCTCCGGCCAGGCGTCGGCGGCCCGGGTGATCGGCCAGCTCGACAACGAGGCGGTCACGACCGTGGCGGCCGCGCCGAACGCCGAGGAGGACGGCAGCATCCCGACCGCCCGCGTCACCGGCATCGGCACCACCGCCGGCGTGGACGGCATCACCACCACCGGCGAGATCGGTGACGGGGCGCACGGCTCGCTCGGCGACGAGAAGGGTGACTTCGACTTCTACGCGATCACCGCGCCGGCCGGCGACACCATCACCGCCGAGACCTCCAACCTGGCCGGTGGGCTGGACACGCTGGTGCGGCTGTACGCGGCCGACGGCACCCAGCTCGCGCTGGACGACGACGGCGCGGACGAGGGGTTCGCCAGCAAGCTGCGCTTCAAGGTCCCGGCGGCCGGCACCTACTACCTCGCGGTCGGCGCGTACGGCAACCTGCAGGCCAGCCCGGCCGACCCGGCCAGTGGCGACGGGTGGACCAGTGAGGGCACCTACGACATCGCGATCACCTCGGCCCAGGCCGATGTGGACTTCTTCGCGGTGAACCTCAAGAAGGGTGACGTGCTCGGCGCCTCGGTGACCGGCGCGCCGTCCTACATCACCGTCTACGACACGCTTCCGCGTGAGGTGCACGGCTCCAGCGCCGACGCGTCGTCGATCTACCCGGCCACCTCGCCGCTCCCGGCCGGTGGCAACGCACAGACCGACTACGTCGCGACCCAGGCCGGCTGGCACTTCATCGGGGTCGAGTCCGGCGCCGGCACGTACGACATCACCGTCGAGGCCTTCCGCCCGGTGCTCCAGGGCAACACCCCGCCGGTGCAGACGCTGTTCCTGGACTTCGACGGCGGCCGGGTCAACACCTCGGTCTTCGGCGGTTCCGGCACCCACACGCTCAGCCCGTTCGCCGCGTTCATGTCCCGCTGGAACATCCCGCGGACGCAGGAGGACGAGCTGATCGCGGCCATCACGGCCAGCGTCACCGAGAACCTCAAGCAGGACATGATCGACTCGGGCCTGAACAACCGGTTCAAGCTGCAGGTGACCAACAGCCTGGACGACGACGACACCTTCGGCGACCCGAACGTCAGCCGGATCGTCATCGGCGGCACCCAGGCCGAGTCGGGCATCGCCACCATCGGCATCGCCCAGAGCATCGACCCGGGCAACTTCGACACCGAAGAGTCCGCGCTGGTATTGCTCGACACGCTGAGCGCCCCGGCCGGGTCGAGCCAGGCGTCGCTGAACACGTACCTCGGTCCGACCAGCGACCGGATCGCGTTCGTGGCGCAGGCCGTCGGCAACGTGACCGCCCACGAGGCGGGCCACTTCTTCGGCAACTTCCACACCGACAACGCCAGTGCGAACGTGAACCTGCAGGACGCGGGCGGCGCCAACTTCCAGAACCTGTTCGGCGTCGGTCCGGACAACATCGGTGGCACCGTGGACGACGTGGACGTCGACTTCGGTGACGACGCGTTCTCGCCGGCCGAGGGCTTCATCGGCACCGAGGACACGCTGGGCCGGATCGCCTTCGGCATCACCAGCTAGCAACCCCGCGAGAAGGAAGGGCGCCCCGGGCCACCGGGGCGCCCTTCACTCTTTGAGGGCGGCCTCCACGTCGCTGTAGAGGGCCAGGAATTCGGTCAGACCGAGCGTGTCGAGCAGCCGGCGGAGGAAACGGGACGGCGCGGCCAGGCGGACCCAGCCCCCTCGTTCCAACGCGCGGCCGTGCGCGGCGACCAGCACGCCGACGCCCATCGAATCGCAGAAGTCGAGGCCGGAGAGGTCGACCACGACGTGCGGAGCGGTGCGTTCGACGAGCCGGGACAGGTTCGCCTTGAGGGACGGCGCGGTGTCGATGTCGAGCGAGCCGCGCAGATTCAGGACGGCCGTGTTCGGTGGGTGGTTCGCGACCGAGACCTGCATTTTGGGGGTGTCGCTTTCGTTCCGGGGAGGGGTTACTTCCAGTGGTAGCCAGGAGCGGTATCCGTGACCCGGATACCGCTCTGAGCTACCGCTGATCCTCTACCCTATGCGACTTATCGAGAGGCGTCAGACCTCGTTACGCCACCTGCGGCCGCTGCGCTCGATCAGCCGGTTGGCGTCGGTCGGGCCCCACGAGGCCGCCTCGTAGGTCGGGATCGGTGACTGGTCGCCGGCCCAGTTCTCGATGATCGGGTCGACGATCCGCCAGCACTGCTCGACCTCGTCGGTGCGGATGAACAGCGTCGGGTCGCCGAGCAGGGCGTCCAGCAGCAGCCGCTCGTACGCCTCGGGCGACTCCTCGGTGAACGTCGTGTCGTACGCGAAGTCCATGCTGGCCGTGCGCACCCGGAAGGAGTGGCCGGGCACCTTGGCCCCGAAGCGTAGCGAGATGCCCTCGTTGGGCTGGATCCGTAGTACCAGCGCGTCCGCTTCGAGATCGGTGAGCTGACTGGTCGGGATCGGCAGGTGCGGCGGCCGCTGGAACTGCAGCGCGACCTCGGTCAGGCGGGCCGGGAGGCGCTTTCCGGTGCGCACATAGAACGGCACCCCGGCCCAGCGCCAGTTGTCCACGTTCAGCCGCATCGCGGCGTACGTCTCGGTCCGCGACAGCGGGTCGACGCCCTGCTCCTCGCGGTAGCCCGCCATCAGGTCGTCGCGCGTCCCGCCGCGGGTGTACTGCCCGCGGACGGCCAGGTCGGCCACGTCCCGGTTGGTGGGCAGCCGGACCGCCTGGAGCAGCTTCACCTTCTCGTTGCGCAGCCCCTCGGCCTCGAACGACGCGGGCGGCTCCATCAGGGCCAGCGCGAGCACCTGGAGGACGTGGTTCTGCACGATGTCGCGCATCGCGCCGGCGTGCTCGTAGAACCCGCCCCGGGTGCCGACGCCCAGGGTCTCGGCCACGGTGATCTGCACGTGGTCGACCCAGGAACGGTCCCAGATCGGCTGGAAGATCGAGTTGGCGAAGCGCAGCGCGAGGACGTTCTGGACGGTGTCCTTGCCCAGGTAGTGGTCGATCCGGAAGACCTGGTGCTCGTCGAACGCGGCGTGCACGATGCCGTCCAGCTCGTGGGCGCTGGGCAGGTCGCGGCCGTACGGCTTCTCGATGACCAGCCGCGAGAAGGAGCCCTCGCGCGCGTGGTTGAGCCCGGCTCCGGCCAGCCCGTTGATCACCGGCTCGAAGGCCTCGGCCGGGGTGGACAGGTAGAAGATGCGGTTGCCCGAGGTACCCCGGGACGCGTCGAGTTCGTCGAGCACCTCGGCGAGCCGCTTGTAGGTCTCGGGGTTGTCGTAGCCGCCGGACACGTAGCGGATGCCGCCCTGGAGCTGCGGCTTGTCGGTCAGGCTGCGGCCGCCCAGCGCGCTGCCGGCGAACTGGGCGTCCTCCATCGGCGTACGCGCGACGCCGACCAGCGCGAACTCGGCGGGTAGGCGGTTGTGCCGGGCCAGGCTCTCGACCGCCGGGAGCAGCTTGCGCCGGGTCAGGTCACCCGACGCGCCGAAGATCACCAGAGTGGCGGGCGGGGCGCTGCGCTCCTGGATGAGCTGAGGGGCGGTATCCATGATCTTTGATCGTCCTCCGGCCGATGTGAGCGTCTGACTGAACCTTACGCAGCGCGCCGCGCCCAGGGTTCACACCCGTCCTGGCCATCGCACCGGGTCTACCCCCACAAAAGTGGCATATTGGGGTGTAACGGCGAGGCATCGAGGGAGCGTCACGTGAAGTACCGGCTGGTCACCCGCAGCGATTTCGACGGCCTGGTCTGTGCGGTGTTGCTGCGTGTCCTGGACATGATCGACGACATCACGTTCGTACACCCCAAGGATGTCCAGGACGGCGCGGTCGAGATAACCGAACGTGACATCTTGACCAACCTGCCGTACGCGCCGGGCGCTTACATGGTCTTCGACCACCACCACTCCGAGACGCTGCGTAATGAGGCCGGCCTGTCCAACCACGTCATCGACCCCGACGCCCCGTCCGCCGCCCGGGTCATCTACGAGCACTTCGGCGGGGTCCAGCGCTTCCCCGAGATCTCCGACGACCTGATGCGCGCGGTCGACCAGGCCGACTCGGCGGCCTACTCGCTGGACGACATCCTCAATCCCGAGGGCTGGACGCTGCTCAACTTCCTGATGGACAGCCGCACCGGGCTGGGCCGGTTCCGGGAGTTCCGGATCTCCAACTACCAGCTGATGATGCTGCTCATCGACGCCTGCATCCAGATGCAGGAGGTGCACGAGATCCTGGCCCTGCCCGACGTGGCCGAGCGGGCCGACCTCTACCGGGACTGCTCGGCGATGTTCTCCGAGCAGCTCGAGCGGGTCAGCCGGGTCGAGGGCGACGTGGTCGTGGTCGACCTGCGCGACGAGGAGACCATCCACGCCGGCAACCGGTTCATGGTGTACGCGATGTTCCCGCAGGCCCGGGTGTCGGTGCACGTGATCTGGGGCCGGGCCAAGCTCAACACGGTCTTCGCCTGCGGCAAATCGATCCTGGACCGTACGTCGCCGGTCGACATCGGCGAGGTCATGCTGCGCTACGGCGGCGGCGGTCACCTGGCCGCGGGCACCTGCCAGGTTCCGCACTCCGACGCCGAGCGGGTCGAGCGGGAGATCATTGACGCCCTCAAATCCCCGCGTACGGCCTCCGTCGGCTGAACCCGTGGTAGCCCAGGGCGTCATCCGGGCCCCGGACACCGCGCAGGGCTACCACTGACCGGACATGCATCGGGGCGGGAGGCCGAACCCTCCCGCCCCGACAGCCGCAGGTCGTGGGCCTTGCCCTGGACCCCACCCTGCCGTCGTGTCCCGCGCCCCACGCGCATTCCACGACATCACCCGCGCCCACCTGCGCGGGGAGTCTGTTACTCCGGCCCGTCCTGGTAACTCCACGAGGTGACCCGCGGGGCCCCGGCCGCCACCGGCTCCTTCTCCTCGCCCGCCTCGTCCTCAGCGACCTCGTCGGCCGGCTCGGACCGGCGCCGCCCACGTAGCAGCAGAACGGCGATCCCGCCCAGGGCGAGCAGGCCGACCACCCAGCCGGCGTAGGTCCAGAAGCCCGGCCCGTCGTCCTGCGCGTCGATCAGCGCCTGGAACGTGGCCGCGTCCTCGGCCGAGCTGTCGTCCGTACCGGTCGTCGTGCCGCCGTGCCCGGCGTGCCCGCTCTCCTGGCCGGGCAGGGCCGGGGTCAGGGCGAGGCTGACGTTCGGGATGGCCGGGCCGGCCTTGCCGTCCGTACACGTCTGCTCGAGGCCGAAGGACATCGAGCTGGTGGTCGGCAGCGGACCCAGAGCGACGGCCAGGTCGTCCGCCTTACCCGGCGCGAGCTCGTGGCCCTTCATCGCGATCCAGGTGACCGCGCTGGCCGTCTCGGTCACCGGAGAACCGTTGTGGATGCTGGTCAGTGGGGTGGTCAGCTTCAACGGCGTGAGGTCGGGGGCCCAGTTCTCGTTGGAGAGCGGGAATACCTCGGCGATCGGGGTGTCCTTGGGCAGCAGCAGCTTGACCCGGCTCACGGTGCATCCGGCGGTGTTGGTGAACTGGAAGTGGACGTTCTGCCCGCTACCCTGCGGTGCGCTGGCCGGCTCGACCTTGACGTCCGCCATGGCTGGGCCGGCCACGGTGAGGACGCCGGCAACGGTCGCGGCGGCCAGGACACCCGCACGGCGGGCGATGAGGTTTCGGCTCACGAGGGGTAGTTCGTATGCCGCGGCCGGATGGTTCAAGGGTCGGCGGAGATTTTTTCGGCCGGTCGTCGACAATGGTGGCCATGCGCGACGTACCGATCGACGGCGACATGATCAGACTCGGACAGTTCCTCAAGATCGCCGACCTGGTCGACACCGGCGGCGAGGGGAAGATCCTGATCACCTCGGGTGACGTCACGGTCAACGGCGAGGTCGATCTGCGCCGCGGCCGCCAGCTCCACCGGGGCGACGTGGTCGAGGTACTCGGCCGCCGCGCCCGCGTCGCCTGACCAGCGTTCAGTGGTAGCCCAGGGCGGTATCCGGGCCCCGGGCACCGCCCTCGGCTACCACTGATATTTCGATACTCATTTATGTGCGGCCTCCGCCGAACGGTTGACATCGAATCGATCAAAGGCATGTACTGATGACCGGTGTGTTACTGGCATCACAACAGCCAGTGACGACAATGTCCGTCTCGCCGGGGAGGCCGCATGTCTCGTGCACGAGTTCGGGCGGCGACCGCCGCGATCGTCCTTTTTGCCGTGAGCGGCTGCGCCGGCTGGGGTGGCAGCGGGGGTGGTTCGGACAACCCCAACAGCATCGACGTGCTGATGGTCAACAACCCGCAGATGATCGACCTGCAACGGCTGACCGCTGACCACTTCACCCGCGAGACGGGCATCTCGGTCAACTTCACCGTGCTGCCGGAGAACGACGTCCGCGACAAGATCAGCCAGGAGTTCTCCAGCCAGGCCGGCCAGTACGACGTGGCCTCGCTGTCGAACTTCGAGATCCCGATCTACGCCAAGTCCCAGTGGATCGCCCCGCTGGACGACTACGTCAAGGCCGACACCGGCTTCGACCAGGGCGACATCCTGCCGTCGATGACCCAGTCGCTGACCGCCGACGACGGCAAGCTCTACGGCGAACCGTTCTACGGCGAGTCCTCGTTCCTGATGTACCGCAAGGACGTGCTCGACGCGCAGGGCATCCAGATGCCCGCCAACCCGACCTGGACCCAGGTGGCCGACATCGCCGCCAAGGTCGACGGCAAGCAGCCCGGGATGGCCGGGATCTGCCTGCGCGGCCAGCCCGGCTGGGGCCAGGTCTTCGCCCCGCTGACCACTGTCGTCAACACCTTCGGCGGCACCTGGTTCCAGAAGGACTGGACGCCGCGGGTGAACGCGCCCGAGTTCAAGGCGGCCACGAACTTCTACGTCAACCTGGTCCGGCAGCACGGCGAGGCCGGCGCGCCGCAGGCCGGCTTCACCGAGTGCCTGAACAACACCGTCCAGGGCAAGGCCGCCATGTGGTACGACGCGACCAGCGCCGCCGGCTCGCTCGAGGCCAATGACTCGCCGGTCAAGGGCAAGATGGGGTACGCCGCCGCACCGGTCATGCAGACGAAGAGCAGCGGCTGGCTGTACGCCTGGTCGTGGAGCATCCAGCAGGCCAGCCAGAAGAAGGACAACGCCTGGAAGTTCATCTCCTGGGCCTCGTCCTCCGAGTACGAGGAACTGGTCGGGCAACAGGTCGGCTGGTCCAGCGTCCCCGCCGGGAAACGCGCCTCGACGTACGAGAACAAGGACTACCTGGGCGTCGCCTCCGCCTTCGCCGAGCCGACGAAGAACGCCATCACCACCGCCGACCCGCGCAACCCCGGCGTTCAGCCGCGCCCGGCCATCGGCATCCAGTTCATCGACATCCCCGAGTTCACCGACCTCGGCACCCAGGTCTCCCAGTACGTCAGCTCGGCCGTCGCCGGCCAGATGACTGTGGACGAGGCCCTGAACCGTGGTCAACGCCTCGCGGAAGACGTCGCCGAACGCTACAAGTCACGGCAGGAAGGATGAATCGGATGGCTGCCGTAGCTGAGCGGTCCAAGACCAGAGACACAGGCTACGTACCACCCGAGGGACTCATGAGGCGAACGTCGGGGTGGGCGAGGCGCGCCCCGCTGCTGCCCGCGCTGATCTTCATGATCGTGGTGACCCAGCTGCCCTTCGTCGCCACGCTGGTGATCTCGTTCATGGACTGGAACGCCTACTACCCGGACGAGCGAGGCTTCGCCGGAGTCGACAACTTCGCCCGGGTGTTCACCGACGTGAACATGCGCGACGCCGTCTGGACGACGATCCTGCTCACCGCCGGCGTGGTGCTGATCAGCCTGATCCTCGGACTGGCCATCGCACTGCTGCTGGACCGCAAGTTCCGGGGCCGGGGCGCCGTCCGCACCATGATGATCGCGCCGTTCCTGGTCGTACCTGTGGCCGCCGCCCTGCTCTGGAAGCACGCCCTCTACAACCCCGAGTACGGCCTCTTCAACGGTGCCCTGACCTGGGTCTGGGGGATCTTCGGGGCCGACCCGCCGCAACCCGACTGGATCAGCAGCATGCCGCTCTGGTCGGTGATCTTCGCCCTGGTCTGGCAGTGGACGCCGTTCATGATGCTGATCCTGCTGGCCGGCCTGCAGGGACGCCCGCTGGACGTGATCGAGGCGGCCCGGATCGACGGCGCCAACAACTGGCAGATCTTCCGCAGCATGACGCTCCCGCACCTGCGGCAGTACCTGGAGCTCGGCGCGTTGCTCGGCTCGATCTACATCGTGCAGAACTTCGACGCGGTCTTCACGATCACCTCCGGCGGCCTGGGCACCGCCAACCTGCCGTACACGATCTACACGATCTTCTACAACGCGCACGACTACGGCCGGGCGTCGGCCGCCGCCGTGATCGTCGTGATCGGGACCATCGTCATCGCGACCTTCGCCCTGCGTACCGTTTCGTCGCTCTTCCGAGAGGACCCCGGCCGATGAGTACGCTCGCCCCGACCGCCGCAGCCCCCGCCGCCGTCAAGAAGAAGAAGTCCCGCGGTGGCCCGTGGCTCAGCCTGCTCGCGTGGATCGTCGGCATCCTGTTCGTACTCCCCGTGGTCTGGATGGTCCTGACCTCGTTCCACGGCGAGTCCGACGCGGCGCAGAACCCGCCCGCCGTCTTCGCGCCGCTGACCATCGAGGGCTACAAGGAGTTCTTCACCGGCGGCGCGTCCCCGTGGCCGCCGCTGCTCAACTCGCTGACCGCCAGTGTCGTCTCGACCGCGCTGGTGCTGCTGCTGTCCATCCCGGCGGCGTACGCGCTCTCGATCAAGCCGGTGAAGAAGTGGACCGACACCCTCTTCTTCTTCCTCTCGACCAAGATGCTGCCGATCGTGGCCGGCCTGCTCCCGCTCTACCTCTTCGCGCAGAGCGCCGGCCTGCTCGACAACATCTGGCTCCTGATCATCTTCTACACCTCGATGAACCTGCCGATCGCGGTGTGGATGATGCGCTCGTTCCTCTCCGAGGTGCCGGTCGAGATGCTGGAGGCGGCCCAGATGGACGGGGCCAACCTGGTCAAGACGCTGCGCTCGGTGATCGCGCCGGTGGTCATGCCCGGCATCGCCGCCACCGCGCTGATCTGCTTCATCTTCAGCTGGAACGAGCTGCTGTTCGCGCGGGTACTGACCGCGACGGTGGCCGAGACCGCGCCGGTGTTCCTGACCAGCTTCGTGACCAGCCAGGGCCTGTTCCTGGCGCAGCTGTGCGCGGCCGCGTTCGTGGTCTCGCTGCCGGTGCTGGTGGCCGGCTTCGCCGCCCAGGACAAGCTGGTGCAGGGGCTTTCGCTCGGCTCGGTGAAGTAGACCCTCAAATCAAGATCGATGTCGTAGCGGGGTTGGTGGTGCGGACCGCTGCTCACGCCGAGGGTCGCTTCGCTCCACGTGCGTGAGTGGTCGCGCCCCAAAAACCTCAGGGGCGGTATCCGGGTCCCGGATACCGCCCAGGGCTACCACTGAAAATGATCGGCGGCCGCCGGAACCTTGGGGGTGGGCCGATCGTCGTACACGGCATGACCGTTCGTCGCTTCCCGGTGGTGGCCTCGGCCGCCCTGGCCCTGATCGCCCTGTCCGCGTGCGCCCGTACTGACGCCAACGGCGCCCCGGCCGGCGACGCACCCTCCTCGAACGCCCCCGGCACCGGCGGTGACCTGGTGCTCCGGATGACCTCGGAGGGCGGTTTCGTGCCGGCCGAGCGCGTCGTCGGGCGAATCCCGGAGGTCAGCGTGTACGCCGACGGGCGCGTCATCACCGAGGGCCCGGTCCCGGCGATCTATCCCGGCCCGGCCATGCCCAACCTGCAAGTCACCACCATCACCCGCGAGCAGGTGACCGCCCTGGCCCAGGAGGCGCAGGCGGCGGGCGTGCGTACCGGGTCGGACCTCGGGCAGCCGGGCGTGGCCGACGCTCCGAACACCCGGATCGACGTGATCGTCGACGGAACCACACAGAGCGTGAGCGTGATGGCGCTGCGGGAGGCCCAGGAGAACGACCCGCGGCTGACCCCGGAGCAGCGGGCGGCCCGGGTCAAGCTGGTGAAGTTCGCCGACAAGCTGCGCGGGTACGGCACCGGCCCGCAGAGCCAGCCATACCGGGCGGCCAAGGTCGCGGCGCTGGCCCAGCCCTACGTCCGCCAGAACGACGGGATGCCGGGGGAGTTCACGCCGGTGGCCTGGCCCGGACCGGCACTGCCGGGTGAGAACCTCAACCCGAACGTGAAGATCGGCTGTGTCGTCGCCGACGGGCCGGCCGTGCAGGCGGCGGCGACCAAGGGCAAGGCCAACCAGCAGACGCCGTGGACGTCCGGCAGCGACCAGTTCCGGATCACCTTCCGGCCGCTGCTGCCCGACGAGAACGGCTGCGCCGACCTGAGGAAGCAGAAGTGACACCGATCGGCGACCCGTTCGACCCGGACGAGTTCCTGCCGCGCGAGGAGCCGGGTCACGAGCCGAACGCCGACGGGCCGGGGCGGGTCATGCCCGCTCCGGCCCGCGCGACCTGCCGTCCGGTCACTGCACGCCGAGCAGGTCCACCACGAAGATGAGCGTCTCGCCCGGCTTGATCACGCCGCCGGCGCCCCGGTCGCCGTAACCGAGTTTCGGGGGGACGGTCAGCTTGCGGCGGCCACCGACGCGCATGCCGGCCACCCCCTCGTCCCAGCCGGCGATGACCTGGCCGCCGCCCAGCGGGAACTGGTACGGCTCGCCCCGGTTGTAGGACGCGTCGAACTCCTTGCCGGACGAGTGCGCCACGCCCACGTAGTGCACACTCACGTACTGGCCCGCCTTGGCCTCGTCACCGTCACCGACGGTGATGTCCTCGATCAGCAGCTCGGCCGGCGGCTCGCCGGTGATCGGGCCGATGTCGGGCTTTTCCATGGGTCCTCCTAGGTCACGGGCCGATGCCTATTTGTGCTCAGAGCCGCTCTGAGCACAAATACGCATCTGCCCTCCGGTACGCACGTCATGCAATCACAACGTGCGGTAATACCACCCACGGTGGTGAACGACTCGCGGGTCACATCCGTACCCCTCGGGTCAGTTCCCAGCCGAGGAGTCATTGATCATGCTGCTCCGCCGCCTCGGCGCCGTGTTCGCCGCGACCGCTCTGGTCGCTCTGACGACCGCCGCGCCCGCCGCCGCCCATGGCGCCCCGACCAAGCCGATCAGCCGGACCGCCGCCTGCGCGGTGAAGGGCACCGAGACCGGCAGCGCCGCCTGCCAGGCCGCGGCCAAGGCCAACGGGCAACCGTTCGGGACCTTCGACAACCTGCGGATCGCCGA
Organism: Actinoplanes sp. NPDC049265; assembly: GCF_043197135.1. Lineage (NCBI taxonomy): Bacteria > Bacillati > Actinomycetota > Actinomycetes > Micromonosporales > Micromonosporaceae > Actinoplanes > Actinoplanes sp. NPDC049265. The sequence goes on from NZ_JBICSP010000003.1 coordinate 207,844, forward strand.
CGTGAACGGCCGGGACCGTGAGGTGGTGCCGGACGGGAAGCTGTGCAGCGGCGGGCTGGCCGCGTACAAGGGGCTGGACCTGGCCCGCGACGACTGGCCGGCCACCCGGGCCAGGGCCGGGGCCACGATCAGCATCAGGTATGCCAGCCCGATCCCGCACAAGGGCACCTTCCGGGTCTACCTGACCAAGCCCGGATACGACCCGGAGAAGCGGCTGAGCTGGGACGACCTGGCCAGTCAGGCGATCCTGGTGGACAAGGACCCGCCACTGGTCGACGGCTCCTACCGGATGACCGCCAAGCTGCCCGAGGACCGCACCGGGCGGCACATCCTCTACACGATCTGGCAGACGTCCTCCACCCCGGACACCTACTACTCCTGCTCCGATCTGGTGCTGAGCGCGGCGGCGGCCCCCGCGCCGAAGAAGACGCGGGCTGTGGTCGTACCCAAGAAGAAGGCCGCGCCCGCTCCCTCGGCCCGGCCCACCACCGAGCCGTCGGCGCCGGAGAAGTCGGCGCAAGCGCCGCCGGTGGAGGCGCCCAAGCTGACGCCGCTGGCCGAGCCGGTGCCGGCCGACGACACCTGGCTGTACGTCGGGCTGATTCTTCTGGCCGCGCTGACCGGCGGGTTCGCGATCTCGCGGATGATGCGCGGGCGGCGTGCACAGGATCTTCCCAGGGAAGACGAAATCCGTTGAACCGCCGCGCTTCCGGCCCCGTACTGAAGGGCGTCGACGACACCGCCCGCCCATCAGACGATCGAAAGGCCGAGCATGAGTCGCAGTCACTACCGCCGCCAGACGGGCACGGGCCTGTCCCGCCGCCGGGTCCTCACCGTGGCGGCCACCGTCGGAGTCGGCGCCTCGGTGGCCGGTGTCGCCGGACTGAGCCTCGCCGGCGAGCGGGGAAGCGACGGCAAGGACGACGGTCAGCCGCTGGTGCTCTCGCTGGTGGACGCGAAGAAGGGTGTCTTCGACGTCTTCACGGGTGGCGAAAAGCTCAAGCTGGAGGACAAGAAGCTCGCCGCGCAGGTGCTGAAGGCCGCCAAGCGCGGCTGATCCGTCTTTCGTTTCCCCCCGACGACTCTAAGGACCCCCCTTGTCTTCGCATCGTGAAGCACCGGAGATCAGCAAGGACCCGGTGGCGGACAGCTCCGACCTGTACGCGTTCGTGAGCCCGGACCACCCGGACACCGTCACCCTGATCGCCAACTACGTGCCGCTGCAGCCCCCGGCCAGCGGGCCGAACTTCTTCGAGTTCGGCGACGACGTGCTGTACGAGATCCACATCGACTCCAACGGCGACGCCCGCCCGGACCTCACGTACCAGTTCCGGTTCCGCACCGAACTGCGCAACGACAAGACGTTCCTCTACAACACCGGGCCGATCGAGTCGCTGGACAGCGAGAACTGGAACCGGCGGCAGTTCTACTCGGTGACCAAGGTGGACGCCCACGGCAAGCACACCGTGCTGGCCGACAAGCTGCCCTGCCCGCCGTGCAATGTCGGCCCGCTGTCCATCGCCGACTACGACAAGCTGGCCGAGGACGCCGTGCACAAGCTGAAGACCGGCGAGAAGGTCTTCGCCGGGCAGCGCGCCGACGCGTTCTTCGTCGACCTCGGCGCCATCTTCGACCTGGGTACGCTGCGGCCCTTCCAGAACGCGCACCTGGTCGGCCAGAAGCTGTTCAACTATGCCGGCAAGGCGGTCAACGCCACCGACAAGACCAACGTGCACTCGATCGCCGTGCAGGTCCCCCTGCACATGGTCCGCAAGGACGGCAAGAAGAAGGTCCGCGGCCGCGACGCCGGCGCGGTGATCGGCGTGTGGACGTCGGCCAGCCGCCGCCAGGTGCAGGTGCGCAAGGGCAAGGGCGACGACGACGTGTACGTCGGCCCGCAGACCCAGGTCTCCCGGCTCGGCAACCCGCTGTTCAACGAGGTCATCGTGCCGATGGCCCAGAAGGACCTGTGGAACAGCCTGCCGCCGAGCGAGGACAAGCGGTTCGCCGAGTTCGTCGCCACCCCCGAGCTCGGCACGCTGCTGCCGGTGCTCTACCCGGGCGTCTTCGACAAGCTGGCCGAGCTCAACAAGAAGGGCGACGCGCGCGCCGACCTGCTCGCCATCCTGCTCACCGGCATCCCCGACGGGCTGATCGACGAGTTCCAGAACAACACCGGCGACACCCAGGCCGACATGCTGCGGCTCAACACGGCCATCCCGCCGGCCAAGGAGGAGAACCCGTTCGGTGTCCTCGGCGCCGACCTGGCCGGCTTCCCGAACGGCCGGCGGATCGCCGACGACGTCGTCTCGATCTCGCTGCGGGCCATCGCCGGGGTCACGGTGCCGCTGGTCAACGCCGACTTCAAGCCGGACGACGCGGCCGCGCTGGTCGAGCAGGGCCTGTCGATCAAGAACGTCAGCGCCGACCTGCTGAAGAAGTTCCCGTACCTGCCGACGCCGTTCGACGGCTTCAACAACCCGCCCGCCCCCGACGCTGAGAAGGCGAAGAAGTGACGGTCGGCGCCCATCACCACCACACCCTGGCCCCCAGCGGCCAGGGCACGGTGGTGCTCAACATCGGCCGGAACATCGGCGCGATGGTCATCCACACGCCGGGCAGCCTGCACGGGCACGAGATCGAGGTGAGCCCGGTCGACGACCCGGCCAAGCGTACGCACGCGGCCGTTCGCGCCCGTTACGTGCGCGGCGGGGTGCTGTGGAGCGTCGTGATCGACAGCCTGCCGGCCGGCCGGTACGCGATCTGGCGTGACCCGGTGTCCGTGCTGGCCGAGGTCGATGTCTCGGGTGGCGCGGTGACCGAATATGAATGGCCCATCCCAGTGACTGTCTGAGAGTCACCGTAGGACTACAGTCAGCGGATGGTCTCGACGACCTCGACCACCGACGGCGGCTTCCCGGTCCGCAGTTTCCTGCGCACGAGCGACCTCGACGAGGCCGGCAAGTTCTGTCGTGGACTGTTCTACGACAGCGTGCGGGTGCACCCCTTGGGTGACACCCGCACGCTCGACTTCGTCGCCGAGGGGCTCGGCCTGGGCGCGGTCACGATCGGTGAGATCCGGTACGGCGCCGACGTCTTCGTCACCACGTCCGACCTGCAGGACGCCTACCACGTGCTGGCGCCGCTGGCCGGGGCCGTGCAGTCCCGGCAGCTCGGCCACGTGGTCGCGGCCGACCCGTCGCGGGCCGTGGTGCTGCAGCCGGTCGGCGAGGTCGAGCTGCGGCTGGGCGCCGACTGCAAGCTGCTCAGCGTCAAGGTCGACCGGGCCGCGCTGGAACGCGAGGTCGACGCCGCGCTCGACCGCCAGGTGGCGTCGCCGATGCCGCTGGCCGCCAGCTTCCCGACCGGCACCGGGCGCGGGCGCAGCTGGGCCGCGCTGGTCCGCCAGTTGCTCACCGACATGCGCGGGCACAACCCGCTGGTGAACTGCCCGCAGATCGCCAAGCAGTGGCGTGAGCTGCTGATCTCAGGGCTGGCGCTGACCGTGGAGCATCCGTATTCACACGAGCCGGCCGCGCGCCGCCCGCGCACGGTCAAGCGGGCCCTGGACGCGATCCAGGACCGGCCCGGGCATCCGTTCACGGCCGGGGATCTGGCGGCGATCGCCGGCGTGGGCGTGCGCGTGCTCCAGGACGCCTTCAAACAGCACGTCGGCATGTCCCCGATGACCTATCTGCGCCGCTACCGCCTGGACGGCGTGCACCGCGAGCTCAACACCGGCGACCCGTGGCGCACCAGCGTCTCGGACGTGGCCGCACGCTGGGGTTTCGCGCATCTCGGCCGGTTCGCCGGCGAGTACCGCAAACGCTTCGGCGAGACCCCCTCACAGACCCTCCGCGACCGCCGCTAGCCCGCGCGGGTCCAGCGGACCTGCCCGCTCCCATCCCAGCCGTCGTCACAGTGGTCGCCCAGGGCGGCCTTGGGCCCGCGGATACCGCTCAGGGCTACCAGTGGTTTTGGCAGTGGTAGCCCAGTTCGGGCCGCGGATACCGCTCAGGGCCTCTGGCCTTGGAGTGGCAGCCCAGCGCGGTGTCCCAGCCGCTTAGGGCTAAGGGGCGGTCTCGGGGCCGCGGGTGCCGCTCAGGGCTACCACTGGGCTCGGCGGTGGTAGGCCGCGGCGGCGGGGAGCGTGACGGGCAGGTCCGGCGTCTGGCCCGCCGGCCGGCTACCGGACGCGGGGGACGCTGGTGGTCAGATGTCGAGGTCCTCGATGGCGGGCTGGTGCATCGCGTCGGTGACCAGGTCGAAGAGTTGCGGCGGGATGAGCTCGCGCAGGTCGTCGGGCTGGTCGGCGATGCGCAGGCTGGAGTCGGCCGGGATGCGGGTCCACTGCTGGTTGGCGCTCCAGTCGCCGATCCAGGCGCGCCAGCCGGTGCTCCACTTCTCGGCGTTCGGGCCGACGTTCACGCGCGCCTCGGACCGCTCATGGTGGACGACGAACTTGCCGCTGCGGGTGTGGTAGACGCGGTACTTCTCGTCGCGCTCGCCGGTCTGCTCCATCTCGGCCAGCAGCATGCCGGAGAACCGCTGCTTGCGGCCGAGGCCCGGGCCGACGCGGACGACGACTTCCTCGAACCCCTGCTGCCGCCCCTCCTCGACCTCGACGAACCGGCGCAGCGCGGCCGAGATGGCCGCCGACAACGTGCCGCCGGCCAACTCCTGGGCCCGCTGGTAGAGCGGCAGGTCGTCGTCCGACACGTAGATCGTCTTGTTCGGCATTCCCCCACTGTACGCATACATGTACGTATGAACGCGAGTGATGCACCGTTGTGCTCAGAGCGCTCTGAGCACAACGGTGCATCACTCGCGTTTGTCGGGCGTGCCGGGTGTTGTGTCAACCGACGTGCACGTGTGGGCGCCGGCGACGGTCGGGCTCGGCCTGGCGCAGCATCTCCCGGGTCACCGGCGCCACCTCGCCCTGCCCGAAGATCAGGTAGCGGACGAAGTTGGACAGCGGATTGCCCTCGGTCCACTCGAAGTAGATGTGCGGCCGCCTGTGCGTGGTGTCGCGGATGTGCAGCAGCAGCGCGGCCAGGGCGCTGGGCACCGACGAACTCTCCATTGACAGCACCCGGTAGCGATGGTGCAGGACCTCGCCGCGCAGGTGCAACTCGGTCTCGAAGTCGGAGGCGTCGGTCACGGTGACCTCGACGAAGATGACATCACTGTCGTCGGCCAGGTCGTTGTCGGCGATGATCTGGGCGATCTTCTCGCTGTACTCGCGGGCGTCGCGCCGGCCCGGCTCGTTGGCGATCAGCCGGACCTTGCGCCGGCCGCACTCGCGCAGGAACTTCTCCGCCTCGGCGTCCGCCTCGATGTGGGTGACCCGCAGCTCGAACGCGCGGTAGACGCGCGACAGCAGGGACACGACCAGGATGCCGGCGATGAAACAACCGGCGATCTTGACGCCGTCGGGTCGCTCGACGACGTTCGCGACAGTGGTGTAGACGAAGACCGCGGCGATCAGAGCGAAGGCCACGGTACGGGCGCGCTGGCCCCGCCGGTGCGCGGACAGGGTCACCGCGGTCGCCGCCGAGGTGATCAGCACCAGCACCCCGGTCGCGTAGGCGCCGCCCTGGGCGTCCACGTCGGCGTCGAAGACCACGGTGATCAGGAACGCGGTGGCCGTGAAGACCAGGACCATGGGGCGTACGGCCCGGGCCCACGACGGCGCCATGCCGAACTTGGGCAGGTAGCGGGGGACCAGGTTGAGCAGGCCGGCCATGGCCGACGCGCCGGCGAACCAGAGGATCGCGATGGTCACCACGTCGTAGCCGGTGCCGAAGGCGTTGCCCAGGTTCTGGTGGGCCAGATAGGCCAGGGCGCGGCCGTTGGCCGGACCGCCGGGCTGGAACGCGCCCTGGGGGATGAGCACCGTGGTCACCACGCTGCTCGCGATCAGGAAGGCGCTCATGATCACGGCGGCGGTGGTGAGCAGTCTCTTCGTACCCCGGATGCGGTCCTGAAGCTGACCTTTGACGTGCGGCATCACCGCGACGCCGGTCTCGAACCCGGACAACCCCAGGGCCAGCTTGGGAAAGACCAGCAGGGCGATGCCGACCACCAGCAGGGGATCGCCGTGCTGGGTGGTCAGGGCGGTGGTCCAGTCACTCACCATGCTCGGATGGGTCAGCACCCGGAACAGGCCGTCGGCCACCACCACGACGTTGAGCACCAGATAGACGCCGACCAGGCCGACCGCGATGCCGATGGCCTCGGTGAAGCCCTTGAGGAAGACCGCACCGAGCAGGGCGATCAGCACCAGCGTGACGATCACCTCGTGCCCCTGGAACGACGAGGGCCAGAACGGGTTCTCGTCGACGTGGGCGGTGGCGTCGGCCGCGGACAGGGTGATGGTGATGATGAAGTCGGTGGCGGCGAACCCCAGGAGCACGAGTACGAAGAGCTTGCCCTTCCAGAACGACAGCAGCCGGGTCAGCATGGCGATCGAACCCTCGCCGTGCGGGCTGTCCACCGCCACCCGCCGGTACACCGGCAGCGCCCCCAGCAGCGTGACCAGCACCAGGATCAGCGTGGCGACCGGGGACAGCACCCCGGCGGCGAGCGCGGCGATACCCGGCTGATAGCCCAGCGTCGAGAAGTAGTCGACGCCGGTCAGGCACATCACCCGCCACCAGGCCTGCGGCTTCTCGTCGTCGTGCGGCTGCGCGTGCGGTCCCTGGTGCTGCTGGGACTGGTCGGCGAGGCCCTTCAACAACCACTGACGGGTGGCAACGGAGGTCACGTACGAAGTATCGAGCGCGGGCGGCCGCACCCGCCCGCTGATCGGCGTCAAGAACGCGTTAAGAACGGCGGGCGATCACCGTGGTCGCGTTGCCGGGCTCGCCCGGCGGGATCTCGAAACCGGACGCGGCCAGCTCGGCGCGCAGCTCGCCGGCCGTCACCGGCGGCACGTCCCAGCCCTGGAGGGTCAGCACGCGCAGGGCGAGGGCCGGATTCACCGTACCCGCCGGTGGCTCCGGCCGGACCGGAACGACCAGCAGCCCGCCTGGTCGCAGCAGGTGGTGGACGTTGGCCAGGGTTTTGGCCCGGCTCGCGGCCGGGAAGAAGAACTGGCTCCAGAAGACCATGTCGAACGGCCGCGGATCGGTGAAGGTGCCGGCGTCGGCCGTGACGAAGTTGACCCGATCGGCCATTCCCAGCTCGGCCGCGTCCTGCCGGGCCCGGTCGAGCAGGCCGGCCTCCTGATCGACGCCCACACCCGTCGCGTCGGGGTAGAGCCGGAGCACGGTGAGCAGGTTGCCGGCCAGGCCGCAGCCCAGGGCGACGATGCGTACGCCGCCGGCGGCCATCGCCTCGGCCCACAGCGGCACCTCCAGCACGGACTGCCGTAGTGCCCGCTGGTGCGCGGCCGACGAGGCCACCACTGTCGAACCGGCCGCGACGGCCATGCGGTCGGCCGGGTCCAGGTCGGCGTACCGGGTCGGGCCCTGCGCGGTGAACATCTGCTCGTACAGCCGTTCGCGCACCGCGGCGTTACGAAGCTGGTTGGCGAGGGTGGCGCCGTCGGTGCCGAGCGGCGCGTAGGTGTCGCTCAGCCGGTAGCGGCCGTCGGCGCCGGTCAGGACGCCGATCGCGCACAGGGCGACGCAGAGGTCGTCGACCCGGCCCGCGCGGAGCCCGGTCCGGTGGCCCACCTCGGCCGGCGTGGCTTCGGACCCGAAGTGGCTCAGGAACCCCGAGTCGAGCGCGCCCCGCAGCAACGCCGCCTGCTCGGTGGCCAGGGCCAGCGCGCCGACCACCTTGTTGATGTCGTCCATAGCGATCAGGACGGGAGCGGATCGGCGAAGTTCACCCTGTGCCGAGGATCTCGTACCGGCCTGGGCAACCACTGAGGGTCAGAGCTCGACCTGCTGACCCTTGCCGATGACGACCACGCCGTTGTCGGAGACCGTGTAGAACTTGCGGTCACGGTCGAGGTCGACGCCGATCTGGGCGCCCTCGGGGACGATCACGTTCTTGTCGATGATCGCGTTGCGGATGACCGCGCGCCGGCCCACCTGGACGCCCTCCATCAGCACCGAACCCTCGACGTGGGCCCAGGAGTTGATGCGGACGTTGGGGGAGACGATCGAACGGTCGACCAGCGAACCGGACACCACCACGCCGGGCGAGATCATCGATTCGACGGCACGGCCCTGACGGTCGTCGTACCCGTGGACGAACTTGGCCGGCGGCCAGGAACCGTAGTTGGTGTAGATCGGCCACTCGTGGTTGTAGAGGTTGAACACCGGGACCGTGGCGATCAGGTCCATGTGGGCCTCGTAGAACGAGTCGAGCGTCCCCACATCCCGCCAGTAGCCGCGGTCGCGGTCGGTGCTGCCGGGGATGACGTTGTCACGGAAGTCGTAGACGCACGCCTCGCCCTTCTCGACCAGCATCGGGATGATGTTGCCGCCCATGTCGTGCTTGCTGTCCGGGTTCTGCGCGTCCCGGGTGACCGCCTCGCACAGCGCCCGCGTGGTGAAGACGTAGTTGCCCATCGAGGCGTAGATCTCGTCCGGGGCGTCGGGCAGGCCGTCGACCTCGGTCGGCTTCTCCTTGAACTCACGGATCGTCCGCGGGCTGGCCGGATCGACGTCGATCACCCCGAACTGGTCCGACATCGACTTGGGCTGCCGGATGCCGGCCACCGTCACCGCCGCCCCGGAGGCGATGTGCTGGTCGACCATCTGCCGCGGGTCCATCCGGTAGATGTGGTCGGCGCCGAACACGATCACGTAGTCCGGATTCTCGTCGTTGATCAGGTTGAGGCTCTGGTAGATGGCGTCGGCCGAGCCGGCGAACCAGCGCGGGCCGAGCCGCTGCTGGGCCGGCACCGGGGTGACGTAGTTGCCGAGCAGCGTCGACATCCGCCACGTCTTGGAGATGTGCCGGTCGAGCGAGTGCGACTTGTACTGGGTCAGCACGACCATCTTCAGGTACCCGCCGTTGGCGAGGTTGGAGAGCACGAAGTCGATCATGCGGTAGATGCCGCCGAACGGGACGCCGGGCTTGGCCCGGTCCGTCGTGAGCGGCATCAGGCGCTTGCCCTCGCCTCCCGCCAGCACGATCGCGAGCACCTTGACAGCCATGGTGGAACGCTAACTTTCCGGCCGCGCGAACGCCAGCCGAAGCGGCTAAGTTGAGGGCGTGACCTCCTCGAATCTGCGTGTCGATCTGATCAGCCGTGAGTACCCGCCGGAGGTCTACGGCGGCGCCGGCGTCCACCTGGAATACCTCACCCGGGACCTCCGCCCGCTGGCCGACGTGCGGGTGCACTGTTTCGGCGGTAAGCGGGACGAGCCGGGCGTGACCGCGTACCCGGAGCCGGCCGAGCTGGCCGGAGCCAACGCCGCGCTGCGCACCATGGGCGTCGACCTGGCCATCGCCGCCGGGTGCGAGGGCACCGACGTCGTGCACAGCCACACCTGGTATGCGAACTTCGCCGGCCACACCGCCAAGCTCCTGCACGGCGTCCCGCACGTGGTCACCACGCACAGCCTGGAGCCGTTGCGGCCGTGGAAGGCGGAACAGCTCGGCGGCGGGTACGCGCTGTCGTCGTTCTGCGAGCGGGTGGCCATCGAGAACGCCGACGCGGTCATCGCGGTGTCCGCCGGCATGAAGAAGGACGTGCTCACGGCGTACCCGTCGGTTGATGAATCGAAGATCCGGGTGGTCTACAACGGCATCGACACCGGGCTGTACCAACCCGACCACAACACCGACGTGATCGAGCGGCTGGGCATCGACCTGAGCCGGCCCAGCGTGGTCTTCGTCGGGCGGATCACCCGGCAGAAGGGCCTGCCCTACCTGCTGCGGGCCGGCCACGACCTGCCCTCGGACGCGCAGATCGTGCTGCTGGCCGGCGCCCCCGACACGCCCGAGATCGCCGCCGAGGTCGAGGGCCTGGCCATGCAGCTGCGGGGCGCGCGCGACGACCAGGGCGTGATCTGGGTGCAGGAGATGCTGCCCAAGCACGAGGTCATCCAGGTGCTCACGCACGCCACGGTGTTCGTCTGCCCGTCGATCTACGAGCCGATGGGCATCGTCAACCTGGAGGCGATGGCCTGCGAGACCGCGGTGGTGGCGACCGCGACCGGCGGCATCCCCGAGGTGGTGGCCGACGGCGAGACCGGCGTGCTGGTGCCGATCGAGCAGGTCGCCGACGGTACGGGCACGCCGATCGACCCGGACCGCTTCGTGGCCGATCTGGCCGCCGCGCTCACCGGCGTGCTCGAGGACCCGGCCCGGGCCAAGGAGATGGGGCTGGCCGGGCGGCGCCGCGCCGTCGACAGGTTCTCCTGGGCGACGATCGCCGAGGACACCATGGCGGTCTACCGCAGTCTGCTCTGACTGAGTCAGCCGCTTCTCCTGCGCAGGACGATGTCGCGTGCGACCGCCCGGCCACTGAGCCAGGCGGTCTGCACGCGCGGCTTGCCGAACGCGTCGCCGCAGACGTAGACGTTGCCCTGGCGGTGGAACGGCGCGTCGCCCGCCAGCGGCTGGGCGTAAGTCCACCGGTGCACGCGGACCGACTCGGCCGGGGGCAGATCGAGCAGCTTGCGTACGGCCGACTCCAGATCACCGGCGGCGGCCAGCGGATCGCCCAGCCGGGGCCGCGCGAAGTCCCCGGTCGAATGAGCCACCAGCACGGGCGCCCGGTCGCCGCGGCGGTCCCCGTCGTCGCAGACGGTGGCCAGCACCGGATGCCCGTTGACGAACATTCCGTGGAAGTCGGCCCAGCTCCGCTCCCCGAACGTCAGCACCGCGGCCAGAACCGGAGACCATTCCTGGGGTACGCCCACCGGCGTGACCCGCATCGCCTGTGGCGCCGGCATGGCCAGCACCACCGCATCCGCCTCGGGCAGCGCCCGCACCTCCTGCTCCAGCGTCACGTCGAGCTCGCGGGCCAGATCCTCGGCCAGGCTGCGCAGCCCGCCCGGCGCCGACCAGCGCATCGGCCCGGTCGTCGTGTCGTCGCCCTCGGGCGCGGAGACGGCGAACGTGTCGGTCCACGGGTGCGCGAGCCCGGCCACCCGCCACGAGTCCAGCAGGCCCTGGAAGGCGGGATCGTCCGCGGTGAGGTAGGCGGCGCCGATGTCGGCGTACCGGCCATCGAACCTCGTGCTCGCCAAGCGGCCACCGACCACCCGGCCGCGCTCCACCACCCGGGCCGGAATCCCGGCGTCGATCAGCTCTCTTGCGCAGGCCAGACCGGCTATGCCCGCCCCCACCACGATCACCGTCACCGGCCCGACTCTACGGCCTGTGGTCGCCGGCTCGTGCGGACCAGGCACACTGGGGGCCATGCGTCTGCGCCGACCGCCATTGAAGATCACCGTGATCGTCGTGGTCACGGTGATCGCGCTGGCCGCGATCGGGGTGGGTCTGGTCCGGGCCGCCACGTACGCGCCACCCGCCGCGAAGCCGTCCGCACCGGCCGAGATCGGGCCGGTCACCGGGGCCACCGGGCGCTGTGCCGGCGTACCCGTCGCGGCGCCCCGCGAACTGCGCGGCATGTGGCTGACCACGGTGACCAACATCGACTGGCCGAGCCGGCCCGGCCTGCCCGAGGCGCAGGTGAAACAGGAATATCTCGACTGGCTGGCCCTGGCCCAGGCCCAGAACCACAACGCGATCTTCGTGCACGTGCGGCCCAGCGGCGACGCGTTCTGGCCGTCCAAGTACGCGCCGTGGTCGGAGTGGCTGACCGGCAAACGCGACGGCAAGAGCCCCGGCTGGGACCCGATGCAGTTCATGATCGACGAGGCGCACAAGCGGAACCTGGAATTCCACGCCTGGTTCAACCCGTACCGGGGAACGCAGCCCGCGCCCAAGGGACCCGGCGCCGATTTCGCCAAGCTGGCGCCCGACCACCCGCTCCTGAAACACAAGGAGTGGGCCATCTCCTATCCCACCGGGCCCAAGGCGCGCCTCTACTTCGACCCGGGCATCCCCGAGGCGCGCAAGTTCGTCGAGGACTCGATGCTCGAGGCGGTGCAGAAGTACGACGTCGACGGTGTCCACTTCGACGACTTCTTCTACCCGTACCCCGAAGGCACGCAGGACTTCGGAGACAACGCCAGCTACGCCAAGTACGCCCGGCCCGGCCAGAGCAAGGCGGCGTGGCGCCGGGCCAACGTGAACCTCCTGGTCCACGAGATGGACCAGCGCATCAAGCAGCTCAAGCCGTGGGTGAAGTTCGGGATCAGCCCGTTCGGCATCTGGCGCAACGCCCGCACTGACCCGCTGGGCTCCGACTCCAAGGGCCTGCAGAGCAACGACGAGATCTACGCCGACACGCGCACGTGGGTGCTCGAGGGCTGGGTCGACTACATCGTGCCCCAGCTGTACTGGGCCATCGGGTTCGACAAGGCGGCGTACGAGAAGGTGCTGCCCTGGTGGTCGAAGCTGGTCAAAGGCACCGACGTGCAGCTCTACATCGGTCAGGGTGACTACCGGGTCGGCGAGAAGGGCCCGTGGAGCGACCCTGAACAGATCGACAGGCAGCTGGCCCTCAACGACCAGTACGCGGTCCAGGGCAGCGTCCACTTCAGCGCCAAACAGATCCGGGCCGACAAGCTGGGCTCGGTGTCCCGCTACCGCAAGCGGCACTACGCCACGCCGGCCCTGATCCCGCCGATGAAGCAGCTGCCCAACGGCACCCCGTCGACCCCGCGCCTGGTGTCGGCGGGCAAGACCCCACCGACCGGGCTGGTGCCACTGGAGGTCGAGCCGGGCAAGAAGAAACCGGCGTCCTGGGCCCTGTACCGGGTCGAGGGCGGCAAGGCCCCCCTCGTGGCCACGGGCCGGTCCACCACGCCGCCGTCCGCACCCGGCCCCGGCACCTACTGCCTGAGCGGCCTCGACCGTTCCGGTAACGAGTCCCCGGTCAGTCCGCCCCTGACCATTCGCCCTTGACAGCACCGATAATCTGATCCTCCGTACTTCCGGCCGACCGTGAGTTCGAGGGGGCCCCGCCCTCTCGAACTCAGGAGCCGCAATGCGCCGGGCGCCCGCCCTCTCCTTCCTGCTCGTCACCGTCTTCATCGACATGCTCGGGCTCGGCCTGATCGTGCCGATCACCGCCGCGCTGATGACGGCGGTCGCGCACAACGCCCCGCTGTGGTCGGGTCTGCTCGGCTCGGCCTACGGCCTGCTCCAGTTCGTCGCGTCTCCGCTGCTCGGGCGGCTGGCGGACAGGTACGGCCGGCGGCCCGTCCTGCTCGTGTCGCTGGCCGCCCTCGGCATCGACTGGCTGGCCCACGCGGTCGCGGGCAGCCCGTGGACGTTGCTCGTGTTCCACGCCCTGGCCGGCGTCTGCGCGGGCTCGAAGACCGTGGTCAACGCCTACGTCGCGGACGTCACCGAACCCGCGGCGCGGGCTCGCGCCTACGGTCTGATCGGCTCCGCCTACGGGCTCGGGTTCGTCGCCGGACCGGTGACCGGCGGGCTCCTCGGCGGCATCGACGTGCGCCTGCCGTTCTTCGCCGCGGCCGCGTTGTCGCTGGCCAACGTCGCGTACGGCTGGTTCGTGCTCCCCGAGTCGCGCCCCGGCGACCGGACCACCCCGCTGACCCCGCGCATGGCCAACCCGCTCAGCGCCATCGCCGTGGTGCTGCGCCGGCCCGTCCTCGGCCGCCTCGCCCGCGCCGGCTTCGGCGCCGACGTGGCCCGCATGACCCAGCAGTCGACGTGGACTTACTTCCTCACCTACCAGTTCGCGTGGAGCACCGCCCACATCGGCGTCGTCATGGCCGCCGCCGCCCTGGCCGGCGCGATCTTCCAGGCCCGCGCGGTCGGCCCCGTCGTCCGCCGGCTCGGCGGCAAGCGCGCCGCGGTGGCCGGCAGCCTGCTCGGCACCGCGTGGCTGGCCGGGCTGGCGTTCGCGTCGGAGCCGTGGATGCTCTACTCGCTGCAGGTGGTCGGCGTGCTCGGCGGGGCCGGCGGACCGGCCGCCCAGTCGTGGATCTCGCGCATCACCCGGCCGGACGAGCAGGGCACCGTGCAGGGCGCGCTGACCGGTCTCGGCGCGGTGGCGGAAACGGTCGTGCCGGTGGCGGCCGGTGCGGTGCTCGGGTGGTCGCTGGCGTACCAGGCACCGGGCCTGATCTTCATCGGCGCGGCCGCCGCGGCGGCCGTTTCCACGCTGCTCCTCGCCGCGACGCCCGTCGTGGCGACGGAAGAGAACCCGGCCGATGGTGGGCCGGTCCTCCGGCCGGCGGTGGGCCTCGGCCGCCTCGCCTCGCACTTGGATGATCCGTCAGATGCGCCCTAGGACGACGCGGACCAGCCGATGGCCGGGGCGATGTGCCTGGTGATGGTTTCCAGGATGCGGGCGTTGTAGGCCACGCCGAGCTGGTTGGGCACCGTGAACAGGATGTAGTCGGCGGCCTTGACCGCCTCGTCGGCGGAGAGCTCCTCGGCGATGCGGGCCGGGTCGCCGACGTACGTGCGGCCGAAGCGTGACCGTACGCCCTCCAGCAGTCCCACCTGGTCGTCGTGGGCCTGGGCGCCGAAGTAGATCTCGTCGATCTCCTCGGTGACCGGCAGGACGCTGCGGGACACCGAGATCCGTGGCGTACGGGTGTGCCCGGCCTCCTGCCAAGCCTGGCGGTACAGCGCGATCTGCTCGGCCTGCAACTGGTCGAACGGCACCCCGGTGTCCTCGGTCAGCAGCGTGGAACTCTGCAGGTTCATGCCCTGCGCGGCGGCCCATCGGCCGGTGGCCCGGGTGCCGGAACCCCACCAGACGCGCTCGCGCAGGCCGGGCGACTGGGGCTGGATGGCCAGTCCGCCGCTCACGCCGGTGCGGGCGGGGTCGGTGCGGGCCACCGCCGCCCCGTCGATGGCCTGCAGGAACAGCTCGGTCTTGGACCGGGCCAGCTCGGCCGCATCGGTGCCCTCGGGCGGGATGTAGCCGAACGCCTCGGCGCCGCGGAGCACCGTTTCGGGGGATCCGCGGCTCACGCCCAGCTGCAGCCGGCCGCCGCTGATCAGGTCGGCCGCGGCGGCCTCCTCGGCCATGTAGAGCGGATTCTCGTACCGCATGTCGATCACGCCGGTGCCGATCTCGATCCGGCGGGTCCGCGCACCGATGGCCGCGAGCAGTGGGAACGGCGACGCCAGCTGACGCTCGAAGTGGTGGACCCGGACGAATGCCCCGTCGACGCCGAGCTCCTCGGCCGCCTCGGCCAGCTCGATGGTCTGCAGCAGCGAGTCGGCGGCGCTGCGCGTCTCCGAGCCGGCCGCGTCACGCCAATGCCCGAAGGACAGGAACCCTATCTTCTTCACGCTTCAATCATCGCGCGCCGGTACGGGGGTGGACCAGCACGGGCGGCGGCGCGCCTGACGTCCCTGAAGCACCGAGGTCGCCAAGACGGCCGGAGTGCTGTGCGGCAAGGCGGGCACCAACCGGGGCCGGTCGTCCGGCAGGTGTGAACGTCAGCCGGTGACCTTGCCGTTCGTGACCTCGAGGTGGCGGGTGGTGTGGACGGCGTCGAGCATGCGGCGGTCGTGGGTCACCAGGAGCAGGGTGCCGGGGAAGGACGACAGCGCCTGTTCGAGTTGCTCGATGGCGGGCAGGTCGAGGTGGTTGGTGGGCTCGTCGAGGACCAGCAGGTTGACGCCGCGGGCCTGGAGGAGGGCCAGGGCCGCGCGGGTGCGTTCGCCGGGGGAGAGGGTGGCCGCGGGGCGGCGGACGTGGTCGGCGCGCAGGCCGAACTTGGCCAGCAGGGTGCGTACCTCGGCGTCGTTGAACTCGGGCACCACGTTGCCGAAGGCCCGGGTCAGCGGCTCGTCACCGAGGAACAGGCCGCGGGCCTGGTCGACCTCGCCGACGACGACGCCGGGGCCCAGGAAGGCCTCGCCGCCGTCCAGGGGGAGGCGGCCGAGGAGCGCGGCCAGCAGGGTGGTCTTGCCCGAGCCGTTGGCGCCGGTGATGGCCACCCGGTCGGCCCAGTCGATCTGCAGCGTGACCGGGCCCAGGGTGAAGTCGCCACGGCGGACGACGGCGTCGCGCATCGCGGCGACCACCGCGCCGGAGCGGGGCGCCGCGGCGATGGTCATGCGCAGCTCCCACTCTTTGCGGGGCTCGTCGACGACCTCCAGGCGCTCGATCAGCTTCTCGGTCTGCCGGGCCTTCGCCGCCTGCTTCTCGCTGGACTCGGCGCGGAAGTTCTTGACGAATTTGTCGGGGTCGGTGGCTTTGCGTCGGGCGTTGCGGACGCCCTTCTCCATCCAGGCCCGCTGGGTACGCGCGCGCTCCTCCAGCGACTCCCGCTTGTCGGCGTACTCCTCGTATTCCTCCCGGGCGTGCCGCCGCGCCCGCTCGCGCTCCTCCAGATAGGCCGCGTAGCCACCGCCGAACAACCGCACCCGCTGCTGGGCCAGATCCAACTCCAGGACCTCGGTGACCGTTCGGGCGAGGAACTCCCGGTCATGGCTGACCAGCACCACCCCGGCCCGCAGACCGGTCACGAACTCTTCCAGCCGGCGCAGCCCGTCCAGGTCGAGGTCGTTGGTCGGCTCGTCCAGCAGCACGATGTCGTAACGGCTGAGCAGAAGCGAGGCCATGCCGGCGCGGGCCGCCTGACCGCCCGACAGCGCCGTCATCGGGTGGTCGGGGGAGACGTCCAGGGTCAGCGAAGCCAGCACCGCGAGAGCGCGTTCGTCAAGGTCGGCGCCGCCCAGGTCGAGCCAGCGCTCGAGCGCCGCGGCGTACGCGTCACCGGAGGAAGGATCAGCGGCGAGAGCGGCCGCGGCGGCGTCCATGGCCTCCTGGGCCGGCCCCACCCCGGTCCGCCGATGGAGAAAGTCGCGCAGCGTCTCACCGGTGCGCCGCTCCCGTTCCTGCGGCAGATAGCCGACCGTGGCGGTGGGCGGGCTCAGCGTGACCGTGCCGCCGGCTGCCGGGACCAGGCCGGCCAGTGTACGCAGCAGCGTGGTCTTGCCCGCGCCGTTGGCACCGACCAGGCCGATCACGTCACCGGGGGCGACGACCAGCTCGAGGTCGGCGAACAGGTTCTTGTCGCCGTGCCCCGCGGCGAGATTACGGGCGATCATCGTGGCGCTCATGTCAGGTACGAGCCTAATCAGCGGCGCGACCCGATTTCCCACCGACCGGAAGGGAGTAACTTCGGTGAAGTGACAGACGCGCCAACCGCGATCATTCCCGAAACCCCCTCCGACCTGCCGCGCACCCTCGGCGAGTTGCGGGCCTCCGGCCACGAGTTCCGTACGGTCAAGGAAGAGCTGCGCGACAACCTGCTCCAGCGGCTGCGCTCGGGCGAGAAACGCTTCCCCGGCATCGTCGGGTACGACGACACCGTGCTCCCCGAGGTCGAGCGGGCCCTGCTGGCCGGCCACGACATGGTCCTGCTGGGCGAACGCGGCCAGGGCAAGACCCGCCTGATCCGTGGCCTGATCGACCTGCTCGACGAGTGGACCCCGATCATCGAGGGCTCCGAGCTGCGCGAACACCCATACCTCCCGCTCACCCCGGCCAGCCGGCGGCTGCACGACGAGATGGGCGACCTGCTGCCGGTGGGCTGGCTGCACCGCTCCGAGCGGTACGGCGAGAAGCTCGCCACCCCGGACACCAGCGTCGGTGACCTGATCGGCGACGTCGACCCGATCAAGGTGGCCGAGGGGCGCGCGCTCGGCGACCCCGAGACCATCCACTTCGGCCTGGTCCCGCGGACCAACCGCGGCATCTTCGCCGTCAACGAGCTGCCCGACCTGGCCGAGCGGATCCAGGTGTCGCTGCTCAACGTGCTCGAGGAACGCGACATCCAGGTCCGCGGCTACCAGCTCCGGCTGCCGCTCGACCTGCTCCTGGTGGCCAGCGCCAACCCCGAGGACTACACCAACCGCGGCCGCATCATCACCCCGCTCAAGGACCGCTTCGGCGCCGAGATCCGCACCCACTACCCGCTCGATGTCGAGCTCGAGGTCGACCTGATCCGGCAGGAGGCGGCACTGGCCGCGACCGTGCCCGAGCACCTGATCGAGACGCTGGCCCGCTACACCCGGGCGGTCCGCGAGTCGCCCGCGGTCGATTCCCGGTCGGGCGTGTCGGCCCGGTTCGCGATCGCCGCGGCCGAGACGGTCGCCGCCAGCGCGCTGCGCCGCTCGGGGCTGCGCAACGAGAACGAGGCCGTGGCCCGGGTCTGCGACACCGTGTCGGTCACGTCCACGCTGCGCGGCAAGGTCGAGTTCGACAGCGGCGAGGAGGGACGGGAGACCGAGGTGCTGGCGCATCTGCTCAAGGTGGCCACGGCCGAGACGTTCCGGGCCCGGCTGGCCGGCCTCGACCTGTCCGGCTTCACCGACCTGGTGTCCGAGGGCGCGATCATCGAGACCGGCGACCTGGTGTCGGCCGAGGAACTGCTGGGCCAGATCGGCACCGTGCCCGGCCTGGCCAAGGTCCTCGACCGGCTCGGGCTGGGCGACGCGCCGACCCCGGGCCAGGCGGCGTCCGGCGTCGAGTTCGTACTCGAAGGCCTGCACCTGACCCGGCGGCTGGCCAAGGAGCTCACCGACGACGGCCGCACCCTCTACGGGAGCTGACATGAGCGGCAATCGATTCAGGTACGGGGCGTGGCGCGACGGGCCCGACCCGCTGGCCGCGCCCTACGACGTGCGCGGCGCGGTGGACGAGGTCGGCGAGCGGGTCCTGGCCGGGGAAAACCTGCGGGACGCGCTGCGCGACCTGCTGCGGCGCGGGCCCCGGGACGGCCGCGGGCTCGACGAACTGTATTCGCGGGCCCGCCGGATGCGCCGTGATGCGTTGCGCCGGGGCAACCTGGACGGCGCCGTGACCCGGGCCCAGCAACTGCTCGACCAGGCCCTGGCGGCCGAACGCGAGGAGCTGGGCCGGCGCGACGACGACAACTCCCGGTTCGCTGAGGCGATGCTCGACAACCTGCCCCGGTCGACCGCGCAGGCGGTGCAGGAGCTGTCCGAGTACGACTGGGCCAGCGACGAGGCCCGGCAGACGTACCAGCAAATCTTGAACGGTCTTCGGCAGGAGGTGGTCGAGCAGCGCTTCGCCGGGATGAAACAGGCGCTGCAGGGCCAGGACCCGGCGGCCAACGAGCGCATCTCCGAGATGGTCACCGACCTCAACGACCTGCTCGCCCGGCACGCGCGCGGGGAGGACACCGAGGACGCGTTCCAGCGGTTCATGGCCAAGCACGGCGAGTTCTTCCCGGAGCAGCCGCAGAACATCGACGAGCTGATCGACTCGCTGGCCCGGCGGGCCGCGGCGGCCGAGCGGCTGATGCGGTCGCTCAGCCCGCAACAGCGCGAGGAACTGGCCCAGCTGATGGACCAGGCGCTCGGCGACGGCCCGCTGCGCGGCCAGCTGGCCGAGATGACCGACAACCTGCGCGCGCTGCGGCCCGGCTTGAACTGGGGGCGCGGCGAGCGGATGCGGGGTTCGGAAGATCTCGGGTACGGCGACGCCACCGCCGCCCTGGGCGAGCTGGCCGACCTCGACGACCTGCTGGAACAGCTGGGCCAGGAGCATCCGGGGGCAACCCTGGACGACGTCGACGTGCAGGCGGTGGAACGGCAGCTCGGCCGGTCCGCCGCCGACGACGTGCGGCGGCTGCGGGACCTGGAACGGGAGCTGCGCCGGCAGGGCTGGGTGACCCGGGACGACGACGGGCTGACCCTGTCGCCCAAGGCGCTGCGCCGGCTCGGCCGGACGGCGCTGGCCCAGGTCTTCTCCGACCTGTCGGCCAAGCAGCGCGGCCAGCACGACCTGCGCGACGCGGGGGCGGCCGGCGACCTGACCGGGTCGTCGCGGCGCTGGAGATTCGGCGACGAGCAGCCACTGGACGTGGTGCGCACGATCGGCAACGCGGTGCGGCGGCGGGCGTCGGGCGGGGGCACGGCGACCCTTCCGGTACGCCTGCAACCCGAGGACTTCGAGGTGGCGGAGACCGAACGGCGGGCGTCGGCGGTGGTCGCGCTGTGCGTGGACCTGTCGTACTCGATGTTCGCCGACGGCCGCTGGGGGCCGATGAAGCAGACCGCGCTGGCCCTGTCGCACCTGGTGGCGACCCAGTTCCCACAGGACTCGCTGCAGATCATCGGGTTCGGCCCGGCGGCCATGACGCTGTCGCAGGCCGAGCTGGCGGCGATCGAGCCGACCATGGAGAAGGGCACCAACCTGCAGCACGCGCTCAAGCTGGCCGGGCGGCACCTGCGCCGGCACCCCGGCTCGGAGCCGGTCGTGCTGGTGGTGACCGACGGTGAACCGACCGCCCATCTGGACGACAGCGGTCAGCCGTTCTTCTGGTGGCCGCCGCTGCCCGAGACCATCGAGGCCACGGTGCACGAGGTCGACCAGCTCACCCGGTACGGCGCCACGCTCAATGTGTTCATGCTGGGCGAGGATCCGGGGCTGCGGCGGTTCGTGGACGCGGTGGCCCAGCGCAGCGGCGGGCGGGTGTTCAGCCCCGATGTCGAGGAGCTGGGCCGGTACGTCGTCGACGACTACGTACGGTCACGACGCGGGCGGCGGTGACCACTCGCGCGGCGTGTGCCCCGTCAGCAGTGGTGAGGGGCTGGTTATAGTGGCTCGGCGAGTCGTCCGAGGGGGTCGGACGGCCCGGTGATGTGGGAGAGGGAGTCGCGATGTCGCAGCCGGGGCCTGCGCACGCGCCCATCGTCGTCTCACGACGCATCTGGACCGTGCCCAACGTCATCAGCTTCATCCGGCTGCTCGGCGTCCCGCTCTTCCTCTACCTGCTGCTCGGGCCGAAACACGACGTCTCCGCGGTGATCGTGCTGACCATCGGCGGCACCACCGACTGGGTCGACGGGTACGCCGCCCGACGCCTCGGCCAGGTCAGCCGGCTCGGCGAACTGCTCGACCCGTTCGCCGACCGGCTGTACATCCTGGCCACCCTGATCGGGTTCACGCTGCGCGAGGTCGTGCCGTGGTGGCTGACCGCGGCGCTGCTGCTGCGCGAGCTGGTGCTCGGCGTCGGGCTGCTGGTGCTGCGCCGCTACTCCTACGGGCCGCCGGCCGTGCACTACGTCGGCAAGACCGGCACGTTCGTGCTGCTCGCGGCGTTCCCGCTGGTCCTGCTCAGTCAGGCGCTGCCCGACTCGGAAAGCTGGCTCGGCCCGGTCGGCTGGGGGCTGATGTGGTGGGCGCTCGGCCTGTACTGGGCGGCCGCCGTCTTCTACTGGATCCAGACCCTCGGCCTGGTCCGGGCCGAGCGCCGGGCCGAGCGCCAACGCACCGACGATCCCGGGCCGGGGGCGCCGACCGGGCCCGCGGCGGTCACCGGATGACCACCACCGGCCGCACGTTCACTCCGGACTTTCTCACCGAGCTGTTCCGCAACCCGCTCGACCCCGGGTACGCCGACGCCGCCGAACGCAAGGCGCGAGGCGAGGGCCCCGGTCCGAGCGAGCGGACGGCGTACCGCTCGCTCATGGCGGTCACCCTGGTCGCGCTGGGTGTGCTGCTGGTGATGGCGTACCGGCAGACGATGGCCGACGAACCGGCCCGCACCCGCGCCCACAACACCCTGGTCGGCCAGGTGCAGGACCGCCGCAAGAGCAACACCGAGCTGCAGGACCGGGCCGACTCGCTGCGCTCCGAGGTGGCCACGCTGCGCGCGAAACAGCTGGGCGGCGCGACCGTGGCCCGGCTGCGTGACCTTGAGGCGGCCACCGGGCTGGCCCCGGTACGCGGGTCCGGGGCCAAGGTGAAGCTGGCCGACGGACCGACCACGATCAACCCGGTGACCGGTGAACGCCGGACCGAGGCCCAGGTCAAGGACACCGACCTGCAGTTGGCGGCCAACGCGCTGTGGTCGGCGGGCGCCGAGGCCATCGCGATCAACGGGGAACGCCTGACCGCCACGTCCACGATCCGCCAGGCCGGGGAGGCGATCCTGGTCGACTTCCGGCCGGTGACCTCGCCGTACCAGATCGTCGCGCTCGGCCCCGACGACCTGAGCGACGACTTCCGCAACGGTTACGCCGGCCGGTTCTTCCAGGAGCTGGTCAAACGGTACGGGATGTCCTTCGACACCGCCGACGTCGACAACGTCACCCTGGACGCGGCCACCGAGCTCAAACTGCGCGTCACCAAACCGATCGTGCCCGCAACCCCTTCGTCCTCCCCTTCGGAAGGCGGCCGATGATCGCCGTACTCGCCCTGATCCTCGGTGTCGTGCTCGGCATCGTGTTCCATCCGACCGTGCCGCCCGGCCTGCAGCCGTACCTGCCGATCGCGGTGGTGGCGGCGCTGGACGCGGTGTTCGGCGGGGTGCGGGCCAAACTCGACGGAATCTTCGACGACAAGCAGTTCGTCGTCTCCTTCGTCTCCAACGTGCTGGTCGCCGGCCTGATCGTCTACCTCGGCGACCAGCTCGGCGTGGGCGGCCAGCTGTCCACCGGAGTGGTGGTCGTCCTCGGGGTCCGGATCTTCGGCAACGTGGCCGCCATCCGCCGTCACCTCTTCCGGGCCTGAGCGCCATGACCGACCCCGATCCGACGGGTACGCCCGGAGCGGACGACCAGCCGATGGCCGGCCGCATGCCGTCGTTGCCGGGCGAGGAACGCGCCTCGATCCGCCCGGAGAAAACCGACCCGCCCGAGAGTGATCTCGCTGACAAGCAGACCGTCAACCTGAAGCGCTCCGACCTGGTGTCGGACGCCGAGGAGCCGACCCGGCCGTTGAAGCGTTCCGACCTGGTGTCGGACGCCGAGGAGCCGACCCGGCCGTTGAAGCGTTCCGACCTGGTGTCGGACGCCGAGGAGCCGACCCGGCCGTTGAAGCGTTCCGACCTGGTGTCGGACGCCGAGGAGCCGACCCGGCCGTTGAAGCCCTCCGAGCCGGTCCGGGACACCGAGGAGCCGACCCGGCCGTTGAAGCGTTCCGACATCGTGCCGGCGGATGAACCGCCCGTTCCGGATCGGGAGGCCGAGCGGGGCGAGGAGCCGACCCGGCCGTTGCGGCGGGACTTCGCCAACGACGGCGGGGAGACGAGGCGCCTGGTGCCGCCGTCGGACGCGGGCGAGGAGGCTACGGCTGCCACGCCGGTCGTCGCCGAGCCCGGGGCCCGGGCGGCGGAAAGCTCGGCTGAACGAAACAGTTTCGTTCAGTCTGATGGGGCGGCGGAAGACGGCGGGGCGGAAGGCGGCGGCGAGGCGGGCTCTGCGAAACGAAACAGTTTCGTTCAGGCGGCCGGGGCGGAGAGCGGCGAGGCGGGCTCTGCGAAACGAAACAGTTTCGTTCAGGCGGCCGGGGCGGAGAGCGGCGAGGCGGGCTCTGCGAAACGAAACAGTTTCGTTCAGGCGGCCGGGGCGGAGAGCGGCGAGGCGGGCTCTGCGAAACGAAACAGTTTCGTACAGCCGGCTGGGCGGGACGATGCCGGGTCACTCGAATCGGTGACCTCGGTCGACAGCGCTGACCAGGCCGGGAACGGGGATTCGACTGGCGTACCGGAAAAGGCCCGGCCCACCGCCAAGCGGAGCTGGAACTCCGGGGGCGCGCTCATCGGGGTGTTGCTGGCGTTGTTCGGGTTCACGTTGGTGGTGCAGTTGCGCAGCAACAACACCGACGAGGGGCTGGCCTCGGCGCGGCAGGAGGACCTGGTGCGGATTCTGTCCGACCTGGAGGCGCAGGACACGCGGCTGCAGGCGGAGATCACCGCGCTGGAGGATTCGCAGCGCAAGCTGACGTCGGGGGTGGCCGGGCGGGAGGCTGCGCTGGCCGAGGCGGACAAGCGTGCCGAGGAACTCGGGTTGCTGGCCGGTACGTTGCCCGGACAGGGGCCGGGTCTGCGGATCACCATGGTCGGTGTGAAGGCGTCCGGTGTGCTGAACGCGGTGCAGGAGTTGCGCGGCGCCGGCGGCGAGGTGATGCAGGTGCAGGGAAGTGGCGGTCAGCCGGTGCGGATCGTGGCGTCCACCTACTTCATCGACGCGCCCGAGGGTGGGATCGCGGTCGACGGGGAACGGATGGCGGGGCCGTACGCGCTCACCGTGATCGGATCGCCGGCGACGATGGAAACGGCGCTGAACATCCCGGGTGGGGTGGTCGCGTCGGTGGAGGGTGACGGCGGTAGCGTACAGGTCGAACGCCGCGAGGTGGTCGACGTGACCGCCCTGCACAAGGCGACCACGCTGCAGTACGCACGACCGGTCTCCTGATCGAGGATTCATTGCCGGTGTCACTACGGAGGAATGTGTGATTCCTGAGGACCTGCGCTATACGTCCGAGCACGAGTGGGTGGCCTCGGACGGCAGCGGTCCGGTGCGGGTGGGCATCACCCACTACGCGCAGGACGCGCTGGGCGACATCGTCTACGTGCAGTTGCCCGACGAGGGCACCGAGGTGCAGGCCGGCGACTCGATCGGTGAGATCGAGTCGACCAAGAGCGTGTCCGAGCTGTACGCGCCGATCGCCGGCACCGTCGTGGCCCGCAACGCCACGCTGGCCGACGAGCCGGAGCTGATCAACGCGGAACCGTACGCGGCGGGCTGGCTGGTCGAGATCGCACCGGCCGATCCGGCGTCGGTCGACGGCTTGCTCGACGCGGCCGGCTACCGCGCGCTGACCGAGAGCTGAGTCTCCCGCGCGTCCGGTTGCCCCGCGCTTCCGGGGCTGACTAGGCTCGCGTGGCACATGTAGAACTTGTTATCTCTTCGAAACCTATAGTCGTGCGTCCGGCCACCCGGACAGCGGCAGGGGCAGCCGCGTCCGGGCCACCCATGTCGCTCGGGGGCGCGACCCGCGACAGATCCGTGAGGTGGTCCATGACGCGCCCAGACGACGAGTTTCCCCCACTCGACGTCACGTCCACGCTCAATCTCGGTGCGCTCGACGAGGTGCTCGACGGGCCGGAGACGGACGTTGTCCCGAGCCGGATGTCTGCCTCGCTGCCGCCTGGGATGGCCTTACTGGTGGTGCGCCGGGGACCGAACGCGGGCGCCCGGTTCCTGCTCGACCACGACGTGACGACCAGCGGCCGGCACCCGGACAGCGACATCTTCCTGGACGACGTCACCGTGTCCCGCCGGCACGCGGAGTTCCACCGCGACCAGGGGATCTTCACGGTACGTGACGTGGGGTCGCTGAACGGGACGTACGTCAACCGGGAACGGGTCGAGGCCGCGACGCTCAGCAACGGCGACGAGGTGCAGATCGGCAAGTTCCGTCTCGTGTTCATCGCCGGACCCCGGCCGGAGGGCGAGGGCGGCCAGGCGTGAGCTCGGCGGGGGCGGCCGCGCGCGACCCGGGGGCAGCGCGCCCGGGCCGCGATGTCGCGCTGCTCAGCATCGGTGAGGTGCTCGCTCAGCTCCGCACCGAGTTCCCCGACACCACCATCTCCAAGCTGCGTTTCCTCGAGGCCGAGGGCCTGGTCGAGCCGCAGCGCACGCCGTCCGGCTATCGCAAGTACTCGGCGGACGACGTGAACCGGCTGCGGTTCGTGCTGACCGCGCAACGGGACCAGTACCTCCCGTTGCGCGTGATCCGCGAGCAGCTGGACAAGCAGGAGCTGGAGCCGCCGCAGCGACCCGCGCTGGTCGCCGTCGGGGCCTCCGGTTCCACGCGTGCCGCCGATCCCGCGGACACCCGAGTTCCGCGGGCCGAGTTGCTGGAACGCACCGGGGTGAGCGACGAGATGCTCACCGAGCTGGAGCGGGCCGGGTTGGTGACAGCCCGGCCGCCCGGCTGGTACGACGGCGACCAGGTGGTGATCGTCGAGGCGGTGGCCGGGCTCACCCGGCACGGCCTCGAACTGCGGCACCTGCGCGCCTTCCGGGCCGGTGCCGACCGCGAGGTCGGCCTGTTCGCCCAGTTGCTGGCGCCACTGGTACGCCAGCATGACCCCGCCGCGCGGGCCCGGGCGGCGGAAACCGCGCGCGAGCTGCAGGCCCTGTCCCAGCGGCTGCACGCCGCCCTCGTCCGCGCGGGACTGCGGAACGAACTTGGCCGTTGAAGCCGGACAGGCGAGCAGGATGGCACGCACATCGTGCGTGTACCGTGCAGGAGTAGGGCAGTCGTTGGAAAGTGCGGCGGCGTTGACATCGACACACGGAGGCGGCGGTGCGTGAGCTGAGCGTGGTCGGGGTTCGGGTGGAGCTGCCCAGTAACCAACCGATCGTCCTGCTCAGGGAGGTCGACGGGGACCGTTACCTGCCGATCTGGATCGGCGCGGTGGAGGCGACCGCCATCGCGTACGAACAGCAGGGCGTGAAACCGGCCCGGCCGTTGACCCATGATCTGCTGCGGGACATCCTCGCGGCCCTTCAGCAGCCGCTCAAAGCGGTGGAGATCACCGAGCTGAAGGACAACGTCTTCTACGCCGATCTGCTGATCGGTGACAGTCTGCGGGTCTCCGCACGGCCGAGCGACTCGATCGCCCTGGCCTTGCGGGTGGGTGCGCCGATCCGGTGCGCCGACCAGGTGCTGACCGAGGCCGGCATCGTGATCCCGGACGAGCAGGAGGACGAGGTGGAGAAGTTCCGCGAGTTCCTCGACCAGGTGCGCCCGGAGGACTTCGCCGGATAATCCGTACGGACCGGGGCAAAGGCCCCGGTCGTCCGTACGCGGCGTGTCGCAGTATTACCTCCCTGTTTCCCGGTCGGCTGAGATATAGGCTCAGGAAGTTCCGGACAGTGGCAATGGGGAGGTAGTCGCATGCACGATCAGCCTCTTGAAGGTCCCCAGGTCGGCGAGGACGGTTCCGTCGGCTACCGAGGGGTGACCGCCTGCCACGCGGTCGGGATCAGCTACCGCCAGCTCGACTACTGGGCCCGGACCACGCTGGTCGTCCCCAGCATCCGGGACGCGTCCGGCTCGGGCACGCAGCGCCTCTACTCGTTCCGCGACCTGGTCGTCCTCAAGGTGGTCAAGCGCCTGCTCGACGCCGGGGTGTCACTGCAGAACATCCGCAAGGCGATCGAGACGCTGCGCTCACGCGGCGTGGAGGACCTGGCCGGCATCACCCTCATCTCCGACGGCACCACCGTGTACGAGTGCCGGTCGCCGGAAGAGGTCGTCGACCTGCTCCAGGGCGGCCAGGGCGTGTTCGGCATCGCCATCGGCGGCGCGTTCAAGGAGATCCAGGGTTCGCTGACCAATCTGCCCGGCGAGCCGGCGACGCAGCCGCAGCCGGTCGGCACCGACGTCCCGCCGGCGGAGCCCGCCGCGGGCGACGAACTGGCCGCGCGCCGGGCCCGCCGACGCGCCGGGTGATCACTGTCGGGTTGCATCGGGCCTGATCGCGCCCGACACGCGGGACGGAATGTGACTCCGGGTATCGACGTGTGGCATCCTTCCCCGGTCTTTTCCCACACCCTGTCCGGCCCCGGAGGGTCCCCGTGTCGTTCGTCTACGCGATCCTGGCGTTTGTCATCGGTCTGCTCGTCGGTTGGCTGGTGTGGGGGAGGCGCGGCGCGACGGCACCGGCGGCCCCCGTCTCACCCGCCCCGGTCACGCCATCACCTGAGCCTGAGCCTGCCCCCGCCGAGACGCCTGTCGCGGCCGAGCCCGCTCCCGTCGTGACCGAGCCGGCGCCTGCCGCGGTCGAGCCGGAGCCCGTCGCGACCGAGCCCGTGCCCGTCGCGACCGAGCCCGTTGCGGTGACCGAGCCCGTTGCGGTGACCGAGCCCGTTGTGGAGGCCGAGCCCGCTCCTAAGCCGCACTTCGATGGCGGGCTGGTCGAGGACGAGCCGGTGGGGTCGCCGAAGCCGCACGACCAGGGCGGGCTCGTCGAGGACTCGTCGGTGGCCACGGCCGAGCCGCACGTTTCCGGTGGCCTCGTCGCCGACCCCGCGCCCGAGCCGCTGCCGGCCCCGCGTCCCGGCGAGATCGGTGTCGCGCCGGTCGACGAGCCTGAGCCGGCCCCGGTCCCGCGCCCGCACGAGATGTCCGCGGTCGAGCCGGAGGCCGCGCCGGCTCCGGCGATCGTGCCCGCTCAGCGCGACGGCGACGACCTGAAGCGGTTGGAGGGCATCGGCCCCAAGATGGCCGCCGCCCTCAACGCCGCCGGCATCGGCACTTACGCCCAGCTGGCGGCGGCCGACGACGATGTGATCCGGGCCGCCGTGGCCGCGGCCAAGATGCGCCGACCGTCCACTGCGGGCACGTGGCCGCGCCAGGCCCAGCTGCTCGCCGACGGTGACGAGGCGGGTTTCGTCGCTCTCGCGCGTACCCTCAAGGGCCGTTCCTGATCCTGGCCGGATCTTGCACGTGGATGTCCGAATATCGCTCGGAGAATCACCGCGGCGGCACCTAGATTCGGGGCATGCCTGCCGCCCTTGCCGCCGCCGCGGTGACCGTCCTCTTCTGGGCCTCCGCATTCGTCTCGATCCGCAGCGCCGGTGACGCCTATTCGCCCGGTGCGCTGGCCCTCGGCCGGCTGGCCACCGCGGCGCTCCTGCTGGGCGCGTTCGCGCTGGTCCGCCGGGTCGGCTGGCCCGAGCGCCGGGCCTGGCCGGGCATCCTGACCTCGGGGCTGCTCTGGTTCGGCGGCTACATGGTGTTCCTCAACTGGGGTGAGCGCCTGGTCGACGCCGGCACCGCCGCGCTGATCGTCAACGTCGGGCCGATCCTGATCGCGCTGCTCGGCCTGTTCGTGCTGCGGGAGACGGCGCCGCGGGCGCTGTGGCTGGGCATCGCGGTGTCGTTCGCCGGAACCGTCGTGGTCGGGCTGTCGATGTCTGGCGGCGGGCGGTCGTCGCTGCTGGGGGTGCTGCTGTGCGTGCTGGCGGCTATCACCTACGCGATCGGGGTGGTCACGCAGAAACCGGCGCTGCGGTATGGCAGCGCGCTGCAGATCACCACCTATTCCAGCCTGGTCGCGACGATCGCACTGCTGCCGTTCGTCGGGGTGCTGGCCGGCGAGATGGCCGAGGCGCCGTTGCCGGCCACGCTCAACATGATCTACCTCGGGGTGGGACCGACCGCGATCGCGTTCACCACCTGGGCGTACGCGCTGGCCCGCACCGACGCCGGCAAGCTCGGCGCCACCACGTACGTCGTACCGGCCCTGGTCGTACTCATGTCCTGGCTCTTCCTCGACGAGATCCCCGGCCTGCTCACCCTGGCCGGCGGAGTCCTGTGCCTGATCGGTGTGGCCGTGTCGCGCCGGCGATCCGGTCGAGCAGAAGTGCCAGCGGTGGCCACGCCTCCCGTCCCCGCCGAACCGCCGCCCACGCCCGCAGCCGCACCTCGGGACCACTGAGCCGGACGAGTCGTACACCCGGCCGCGGCGGCCGGTCGGCGGGCAGCAACCCGACGCCCAGACCCGCCACGATCAGCTCCTGCAGCAGGGTGAGGCTGTCGGCCTCGTGGACGATGCGCGGCGTGAACCCGCCCATCGAACCGAGCGTGCGCACCACCTGCTGCTCGGCCGGGTTCCGGGAGTTGACGATCCAGTCGTAGGCCCGGAAGTCGGTGCCGCCGGGCGCGTCGGCCGGGACACCCAGCCACCACGTGTTCTCCCACAGCGGCCAGGCCAGCAGCGAGGCGTCGAAGGTGACGGGGGCGAGGTTGTGGTCGTAGGTCAGAACCAGGTCGACGCCGTCCGAGGCGAGCAGCGCGAACTGCTCGACCGGCTCGTGCTCGAGGATCGCCACCCGCACTTTGGGGTGGCTGTCGCGCAGCTCGGCGACGATCGGCAGCAGCCGGCTGATCGCCGTGGCGAAGCCGGACACCCGGACCGTTCCCGCCGGTTCGGCGGCCGGGTCGAGATCGAGCCGGGCGGCGTCGACGGCGGCCAGGATCGTCACGCTGTGCGCGGCCAGCCGCCGGCCGGCCGGGGTGAGCCGCACGTTGCGCCCGTCCGGCTCGATCAGCGTCACCCCGACCTCCTTGGCCAGCGCGGCGACCTGCTGCGACACGGTCGAGGTGGTGATCCGCATCTCGTCCGCGACGGCGCGCATCGACCCGAGCCGGTCCAGCTTGAGCAGTATCCGCAGGCGGCGGGTCTCCATCCGGCCATTGTTCAGCAAGTACGAACGGATCGTCCACCATCTTCACGTGGACGTGAACGGTTTTCCGGAGGTGGACTGGGGTCATGACGAACCAAGCCCGTAGCGGAACGCTGCTCGCCCTCGGCTCGATGACCCTGGTCCAGCTGGGCGTGGCCGTGTCGGTCAGCCTGATCGACCGGGTCGGCGTCGAGGGCGCGGCCTGGCTCCGGCTGGCCTGGGCCGGCGTGCTGCTGCCGATCCTGGTCCGGCCCCGGCTGCGTGGTGTTCCGCGCCGGGTGCTGCTCACCGGGGTGCTCCTGGGCGTGGTCACCGGCGGTGTCACGCTGCTGTTCATGGCCGCGGTGGCCCGGCTGCCGCTGGGCACGGCGAGCGCGCTGGAGTTCCTCGGCCCGCTCGGCGTGGCCGTGGTGCGCGGCTCGGGGCGGGCCCGGCTGTGGGCGCTGCCGGCCGCCGCCGGGGTGGCCTTGCTGACCGAGCCGTGGCGGGGCGGGGCCGATCCGCTGGGCGTCGCCTTCGCCCTGGCGGCGGCGCTCTGCTGGGCCGCGTACATCCTGCTCACCCAGCGCGTCGGCGACGCCCTGCCCGGCTTCACCGGCCTGGCCGTGTCGATGCCGGTGGCCGGTCTGCTGGCCACGCTGGTCGCTGGGCCGTCGGTGTTCGGTCACCTGAGCGTCGAGATCCTCGCCGTAGGGCTGGGTCTGGCCCTGCTGCTGCCGGTGATCCCGTTCAGCATGGAGCTGCTCGCGCTGCGCCGGCTCACCACCGCCGCGTTCGGCACGCTGATGGCCTTGGAGCCGGCGTTCGCGCTGGTCATCGGCCTGATCGTGCTCGGGCAGGCGCCGTCGCCGGTGGCCGTGGCCGGCATCGCTTTCGTGGTGCTGGCCGGCATCGGCGCCGAGCGCACCGGCGCCCGCCCTGCCGTGCCGCCCGCGTCGCCCGGTTCGGCCGTGTCGCCCGGTTCGGCCGTGTCGCCCGGCACTGTTGTGTCGCCCGCTGGACCGGATGACGCCGTGCGCGCGGCCGTGGACGACGCGCCCGGCTTCGTCAACCGCCGGGCGGGGGATGCCGGCGGGCGGGTTTCCGACCGGGCGGCATCGGGGCGGGGCGGCCGAGCCGTGGTGTGACACCCTGACCGTGTGACTCGGCGTTCGCAGCTGGCGTTGGTGATTGTCGCCCTGCTCCTCTTCGGTGGACTGCTGGTCCTCGTGCCGGCCCTCCTCTACCCACCGCTGTCGTCGGGCGACCTTCGCGGCGTCACCGACCCGCGGGCCCGCATCGAACTCCAGCAGGCTCAGTCGAAGCTGGCCAACGACGCGCGCACCGGTGTGCTGCAAGCCATCGGCGGCCTGCTCGTCGCCCTCGGCGCCGTCGCGACCTGGCGTCAGGTGCGGATCAGCCGCGAGGGCCAGATCACCGACCGCTTCACCCGGGCCGTCGACCAACTCGGCAGTGACGACCTGAATATCCGGGTCGGTGGCATCTACGCGTGTGAGCGGATCGCCCGCAATTCCGCTGAGGACCGCGAGCACATCCAGTTCCTGCTGTGCGCCTTCGTTCGCAACAGTGTTCCGTGGGCGGTCGGCGGTGAGCAGGCCCCGGTGCATCCGACGCCGACGGTCGACGAACAACTGCCGTGGATGCGGGTACGGGCGTTCGACGTGCAGGCCGCGATGGGTGTCATCGGCCGGCGGGGCAACGGCGTCCCACAGCCGGTTCTGTACCTGTCCCGGGTGGACCTGCGGAGTGTGGCGCTGCGCGACGCGAACCTGAGCCGGTCGACCTTCCGCTACTCGAACCTCGCGCGCAGCGTGCTGATCGGTGCTCGCCTGGAGGCCAGTGACCTGACCGGCGCCGACCTACGTCGCGCCCGGCTCGACGGCGCCCGGCTCACCCGCTCGACGCTGACAAGGGCGCACCTGGACGGCGCCAACCTCAGCGGCGCGGACCTGACCGGCGCGGACCTGAGTGGGGCCGACTTGAGCGGGGCCGACCTGACCGGTGCGGATCTCAGCGGCGTCGAACTGCGCGGTGTGCGCGCCGACGCGGCCACCGTCTGGCCCGCCGATGTCGACCGTGAGCGGCTCGACGCCCGCGGTGTCCTGACCGCCTGAGAGTCGCCCGTCATCGTCGTCTGTCGCGAAACGAAACAGTTTCGTTCAGGATGGGCGCGGCGGGCCGGACGCCGATGCGGTCGAGGGTCAGCCGATGAACGGGCGGGCGGTGTAGACGGAGCGCAGCGCCTCGAGGCCCGCGTCGCGGTCCATGAGCTCGCCCCAGTTCGGGTCGTTGTCGTAATAGGTGAGGGTGCCGATCCGGAAGCCGCGCCCGTCGGTGTTGATCCGTTTGATCGCCGCCCCGGCCCCGGCGATCCAGACCGCCTGGTTGCCCACGTTCGCCGTCGTGCCCCACTCGGCGATCACCACTTCTTTGGTACGCCAGCGCGGCAGATCCTCGATCGCCCAGGCGCGGGTGCGGTTGAAGACCTGGTACGGCGTACGCGGAGTGCCGTGGTTGTAAGCGTTCCACTGCAGCACCTGGACGTCGCCGCGCAGCCACTCCGGATGCATGCGCCGGAATGAGGCGCGGTGCCAGCCGCCCATGCCGATGCTGAACGTGACACCGGCCGGCAGCCCGTGCGACCGGAAGTACCCGATGATGTATTGGACCGCGGTCAGCGCCCGCGCGTCGGAGGCGGCCCAGCCGTGCGCGATACCGTTCTCGGTGGTGCCGAACTCGTGATCGGTGTCGAATTCGGAGCCGAGCTGAATGTTCACGGTTTCCGCGTACGGCATCGTCTTGAGCTGGTCGAGGGCGCGTTTCAGCAGCGGGTCGACCTGGCCCGAGGTGACCTGCCGATACCCGTACGCCCACTTCCACGTGTCGCCGGGCCGCTGCTGAATCGTCATGTCCGGTGCCGGGACCACGACCCCGTCGACGGTCTGCGGCCGGGGAATGGTCGGCTCACCCGCGCCGTAGTAGTTCAGTTCCAGCACGAAGTTCCGGTCCACCCCGGGCCCGAGATTGTTGATCCATTCCTTCTGCCAGCCCGGGAAGGTGGAGCCGTCCGCGATCGATCGGTACTGGGTCAGCGCCTCCATGTTTCGCAGCACGGCGGCTTGCGCGGTCACGTCCACGTCGCCGCCCTCATCCCCGATGAAGTGGTAGTACCCGCCTTTCACATCGAGCGGCGCGGCCTGAGCGGGCGCCGCGGAGATCGGCATGAGGCTGGTGGCCACGACGATGATGAAGATCAGCCGCACGGCGATTCCCCCTGTCTCGCCTTCTCACCGCTGAGAGGGCTGGCCGGAGGCTACAACCTCACCCGTTCCGCTGTACGGAAAGCAAAACGCATTCTTCGTCAGCAGAAAAGGATCAGTGTCCACTGTGGTTCACGACCTGTACGACATCATCCACCGCCGCCGCGACGTTCGCGCCGAGTTCACCGGCGCCCCCGTACCGGACGCCACCCTCGACCGCATCCTGACCGCCGCGCACGCCGCGCCCAGCGTCGGCATGTCCCAGCCGTGGGATTTCGTGATCGTCCGCGATCGCGCTCTGCGGGAAGCGTTCCACGACCACGTACGAACCGAGCGCGACGTCTACGCCGCCACCCTGGACGAGCCGTCGGCCGCCCGGTTCGCCCGCATCAAGATCGACGGCGTGCTGGAGTCCACCCTGTCGATCGTGGTCACCTACGACCCGGATCGCGGCGGCCCGGCTGTGCTGGGCCGGCACGCGATCGCCGACGCCGGTCTCTACTCGGTCTGCCTGGCCATCCAGAACCTCTGGCTGGCCGCCACGGCCGAGCGGCTGGGCGTCGGCTGGGTCTCGTTTTACCGCGAGGAGTTCCTCCGCGACCTGCTCGGCATTCCGGCCGCGGTCCGGCCGGTGGCCTGGCTCTGCCTCGGGCCGGTGACCGAGCTCCAGCGCGTACCCGATCTGGAACGGCACGGCTGGCGTGCCCGGCGGCCGCTGGAGGAGTTCCGGCACGCCGACCGGTGGGGGTTTGACTCAGCCGGCCCGGCGGTAACGGATGTGGGTGGCCAGGGGTGAGTTGAGCGCCTCGACGGGTTCGAAATCGAAGGACTGGGAACCGTCGAAGATGCGCTCGCCCGACCCGAGCAGTACCGGGGCGACGTCGAGCACGAGTTCGTCGATCACGCCGGCGGCCAGCGCCTGCCGGACGGTCGAGGCGCCACCGGCGATGGCCACCCCGCGGTCGCCGGCGGCCTGGCGTGCCGCGGAGTAGGCCGCGTCGAACCCCTCGGTGACGAAGTGGAACGTCGTCCCGCCCTCCATCGGGATCGGCTCGTGCTTGTGATGGGTCAGCACGAAGACCGGAGCGTGGTAGGGCGGCTCGGCGCCCCACCACCCGGTCCACTCCTCGTCCCAATCCCCGCGGATCGGACCGTACATGTTGCGGCCCATCACGTACGCGCCCCGCGGACGCCCCAGCCACTCGGCCGCCACCTTCTTGTCGGCCTCGGTTGCTCGCGGATCGCCGATGTGCCAGGCGTGCACCTCCTGCCCGCGCCGGCCCAGCGGATGCTCGCGGCTCTGATCCGGGCCCGCGACGAAGCCGTCCAGCGAGATGGAAAGGTGGCAGGTGGTGTCCGGCACGGCAAGGCCTCCCAAGCGATTGCGTATTGCAAGCGGTTGTGCGGACCTTAGCAGGTCACCACGGCGATCGCCGACGGCGTCCGGCGGGCGCAGCGCGGGTGCCGGGCTCGCCGGACGCGGTCGGCGGTCAGGCGATCCGGTTCATGTGCAGGACGGTCGGTTCGGCGGTGAGCAGCGGGCCGACCTGGGCCAGGATCTTGGCGATGCCCTCGCCGGCGAGGTGGGCGTCGAGCAGCTCCTGCGATTCCCACTCCTCGACCAGGACGATGCGGTGCCCGTCGGCGCGGTCGACATGGACGCCGAACTCCAGGCAGCCGGGCGCGCTGCGGTTGGCCTCGGCGTTGTCGACGATGATCTGGCGTACGGCGTCCGCGTTCCCCGGCGCGGCGACGCAGATGACGACTCCTCGGACACGCTCGGACATGGGTCCCCCTCGGCTGTGCTGCGGTCGATGACACCGGAGACGGTAGGACCTGACATTGGTGTGAGGTTCAAGTCCAACTCAGAAAAGGGGTCAGCCACCCCAGCCGAGTTGGCGCCGGGGCACTCCGGCGCGCTGTCCAGGCCCTCGATCAGCGCGCCGGCGAACGTTTCCAGTGTCACAAGCGGTTCACGGGGTACGCCGGTAAGCACCCGGCGCCATGCCGTACTCGCGTCGGAACGCGCCGGCCAGCGCCGACTCGGTCGCGTAGCCGGTCTGGCGGGCGATCGCGGCCAGTGGGGCGTCGGTCTCCCGGAGCAGCCGGGCGGCCCGGCCGAGCCGGGTGGTCAGCAGGTAGGCGGCGGGCGGGCGGCCGACCGCGGCGGTGAAGCGGCGGGTGAACGTGGCCCGGGACATGCCTGCCACCCGGCTGAGCTCGCGAACCGTCCATCGGGTGCCGGGGCTGCCGTCGATGGCCCGCACCACCGCCGTGATCCGTGGGTCGGGGGTGGCCGGCCAGTCCGCGGCCGCGAGCCACCGGCGCAGGGCTCCGGCGATCATCAGGTCCAGGAGGGCGTGGCGGCTGGCCGCGGTGACCAGCCCGGACGCCTCCTGCTCGTCGAGGTACGCCGCCACCGGGTCGAGCCCGCCGGCCGCCGGCACGACTATCGGGTCGGGCAGGTGGGTCAGGTACGGGTGTACGTGCTGGCCCGGCGGCAGCCGGTACGCGCCACAGAGGAACTCGAAGTCGGCCGGGCCCGGTGCGGGTCCGGTCGTGCCGAGCTCGACCGGCACGAGGGCCTGACCGGGCGCGGAGGCGAGCCCGTGGTCGGCGCCGGAGGTGATCAGCACGACGTCGCCGGGCGCGAGCCGCACTGGTGGCACGGCGGAGGACAGCAGCCAGCCGGTGCCGCGGAGAACCACATGGAAGCCGCTGCCGGTGAGCCCGTTGTAGCCCAGCCCCCACCCGCCGGACTGCCGGAACCGTCGCACCGTGCCCCGGCCCACCCGCAGCGCGGACAAGGCCTGACTCATGGCGTCCACCGCCGTCATGCTACAAACGCGCACCTTTCCGCGCCGCCGCGGCATGTCGGCGCGGCCCGGGCGGCGGTTGGCTGGACCCATGAGGGACTGCATTGTCATCGGGGCCGGCGCCGCGGGCCTCAGCGCCGGCCTGACGCTCGGGCGGGCCCGGCGTACCACCCTGGTCGTCGACGCCGGTCGCCCGAGCAACCGGACCGCCGCCACCATCGGCGGGCTGCTCGGACACGACGGGCGCGCGCCCGCCGAGTACTACGCGGCGGCACGGGCCGAGCTGGGCGCGTACCCATCGATCGAATGGTCCGGTGGGGAAGTGACCACGGGTGAGCGGCTGGAGGACGGCACCTTCGCGGTGGGTCTCGCCGACGGCCGCCGGGAGTTCGCGCGCACGCTGGTGCTCGCACCGGGGATGGACTATCGCTATCCGCCCGTGCCGGGTCTGGCCGAGCGGTGGGGCGGCGACGTGTTCCACTGCCCCTTCTGCCACGGCTGGGAAATGCGCGACCGGCCCATGGCCGTGCTGGCCGAGGGGGACGTCGGGGTGCACGGCGCGTTGAACCTCCGCGCCTACACCAGCGACATCACGCTGCTGACCAACGGCACCGGGCTGTCGGGGGAACAGCGGGACCAGCTGTCCGCGGGTGGTGTCAAGTGGGACGAACGCTCCCTGGCCGCCCTCGACGGCGAGGGTTCCGGTCTGAGCGCGGTTCACTTCACCGACGGCGGTGAGCTGGGGGTGAGCGCGATGCTGGTCAAGGCCTTCCTGCACCAGCGGTCGAATCTGGCCCGGGACCTCGGAGCCACAGTGACCACTTCGAACGAGCACCTCGGGGTGGAAGCCGTCGTCGTCGACCAGATGTACCGGACCGGGGTGCCCGGCCTGTACGCCGCCGGGGACGCGGCCACCTCGGTGCCGCCGTCGATGGCCGCCGCGGTCGCCTCGGGCTACCTGGCCGGGGCGAGCGCGGCGGTACAACTGGCGGCCAGCCGTTGAACGGATCTGTCAGCCGCTGAGGGGGCCCACGTCGAGGACGGTGATCGCGGCGGCGCCGAGCTCGTCCGAGGCGGCCAGGTCGACTGTGGCCTCGATGCCCCAGTCGTGGTCCTCGTCGGGGTCGGCGAAGACCTGCCGTACGCGCCAGATCTGCGGGCCCGCCTCGATGTGCAGCAGGGCCGGACCGCGGGCGTCGGGGCCGGTGCCGATCTCGTCGTACTCGTCGAAGTAGTCCTCCAGCGCGTCGGCCCAGCGGCCGGCCGACCAGCCCGCCTCGGCGTCCAGCTCGCCCAGCTCGGCCGTGCGGCGCAACGCGGCCAGCTCGACCCGGCGGAACATCGCGTTGCGGACCAGCACCCGGAACGCCCGGGTGTTGCGGGTGACCGCGGGCGGCTTGTCGTCGACCCGGACCTCGTCCGGATCGGCGCTCGGGTCGCGCAGTCGCTCCCACTCGTCCAGCAGGCTGGAGTCGACCTGCCGGACCAGCTCGCCGAGCCACTCGATGAGGTCGGTCAGTTCCTCGGTACGCGATTCCTCCGGCACCGTCTGCCGCAGCGCCCGGTACGCGTCGGCCAGGTAGCGCAGCACCAGGCCCTCGGAGCGGGACAGGCCGTAGAACGACACGTATTCGGTGAAGGTCATCGCCCGCTCGTACATGTCGCGTACCACAGACTTGGGTTTGAGCTCGTAGTCGGCGACCCACGGATGACCGCGACGGTACGTCTCGTACGCCGCCTCCAGCAGTTCGAGCAGGGGACGCGGCCACGTGACGTCCTCGAGCAGTTCCATCCGCTGCTCGTACTCGATGCCCTCGGCCTTCATCGCGTTGACGGCCTCGCCGCGGGCCTTCTGCCGTTGTGCCGACAGCACCTGCCGCGGGTCTTCCAGGGTCGCCTCGATCACCGAGACGACGTCGAGCGGGTAGTCGGGTGACTCACGGTCGAGCAGTTCCAGCGACGCCAGGGCGAAGGGGGAGAGGGCCTGGTTGAGCGCGAAGTCGATCTGGAGGTCTTCCACCATGCGGTAGACGCCGTCCGACTTCTCGATGACACCGCCCGCGACCAGGGCGCGGGCGATGGCCACGGCGCGGCGGATGTGGCGGCGCTGGGCGGCCGGGTCCTCGTGGTTGTCGGTCAGCAGGTGGCGCATGGCCGCGAACGAGTCGCCGCCGCGGCCGAGCACGTTGAGCAGCATCGCGTGCGACACCTGGAACGACGACGTCAGCGGCTCGGGTTCGGCCTCGATCAGCCGGTCGAAGGTGGGCCGCCCGTAGCCGACGCTGCCCTCGGGCGGCTTCTTCTTGACCACCTTGCGGCGTTTCTTGGGGTCGTCGCCGGCCTTGGCCATGGCCCGCTCGTTGTCGATCACATGCTCGGGGGCCTGCACGATGACCGTGCCGACGGTGTCGTACCCGGCCCGGCCGGCCCGCCCGGCGATCTGGTGGAACTCGCGGGCCTTGAGCAGCCGGGTCTTCACGCCGTCGTACTTGGACAGGCCGGTGAACAGGACCGTGCGGATGGGTACGTTGATGCCGACGCCGAGGGTGTCCGTACCGCAGATGACCTTGAGCAGTCCGGCTTGGGCGAGGGTCTCGACCAGGCGGCGGTACTTCGGCAGCATCCCGGCGTGGTGCACACCGATGCCGTGGCGGACCAGGCGGCTGAGGGTGCGCCCGAAGCCCGCCGTGAACCGGAAGTTGCCGATCGCCGCGGCGATCTTGTCTTTCTCCTCACGCGTGCACATGTTGACGCTCATCAGGGCCTGCGCGCGTTCCAGGGCGGCGGCCTGGGTGAAGTGCACGATGTAGACCGGGCTCTGCCGGGTGCTCAGCAGCTCCTCGATCGTCTCGTGCAGCGGCGTCATGGCGTACTCGAAAAGCAGCGGGACCGGCCGCTCGGCCGTGCTGACCACCGCTGTCGCCCGGCCGGTACGCCGGGACAGGTCGTCGACGAAGCGCGTGGTGTCGCCGAGCGTGGCCGACATCAGCAGGAACTGCGCCTGGGGCAGCTCGATCAGCGGCACCTGCCAGGCCCAGCCGCGGTCGGGTTCGGCGTAGAAGTGGAACTCGTCCATCACCACCTGGCCCACGTCGGCGTCCTTGCCCTCGCGCAGCGCCAGGTTGGCCAGGATCTCGGCCGTGCAGGCGATGATCGGCGCGTCCGCGTTCACGCTGGCGTCGCCGGTGAGCATGCCGACGTTGTGGGCGCCGAACGTGGCGCACAGGGCGAAGAACTTCTCCGAGACCAGGGCCTTGATCGGCGCGGTGTAGAAGGTGGTGCGCTTGTCGGCCAGGGCGGCGAAGTGCGCGCCGGTGGCGACCAGGCTCTTGCCCGAGCCGGTGGGGGTGTTCAGGATGACGTTCGCCCCGGTGGTGATCTCCAGGAGTGCTTCCTCCTGGTGCGGGTAGAGCGTCAGTCCCTGCTCGGTCACCCAGCCGGTGAAGGCGTCGAGGACGGTCTCGGGGTCGGGTGTGCCGGGCAGGCGTTCGGTCAGGTTCATGATGACGCCCAGTCTATGGATGCCGTGGCCAGTCCTTCAGGGTGTGTCGCAGGTGCGCGATCTCGGCCGGGCCGAGGCCGTAGACGGCGAACCGGGCGTCGTCGAGCCGGTCCAGGTAGCGGCCGGCGTCGGCCAGATCCTCGTCGTCCAGGGCCGGGTCGGCCGTTCGGGCCAACGCCAGCACCCGGTCCAGCGGGTAGCGTTCCAGCGCCGCCGCCACGTCGATGTAGTCGCGTACCTCGCGCCGCCCGGCCAGCGCCGCCACCTTGGTCGCGACCAGGTCGTCGAGGTGCATGACGGGGCCGATGTCCATCACCACGGGCGCGTTGCGGCGGTCCAGCCGGCACAGGGTCAGCCGCAGCGCCCGGTCGCCGTCGGCCACCAGGAACTCGCGCAGGTGCTCGTCCATGCCGTCGAACATCTCGTCCGGCGCCTCGCGGGCCACCGCGTAGCCGGCCGCGACCAGGGCGGTGGCCACCTCGCCGGCCGCCGCGGCGACGCCGTCCTCGGCGTCGGTGAACAGGTCGACGTCCTCGGTGGGCCGGCGGACCAGGCCGTTGACCAGCCACGCGACGCCGCCGCCGAGGACGAAGCCGTGCTTTTCGGCCACGCGCAGGGAGATCCGTGCGACGTCGGTGAAGAAGTCGGTCACCGGCTCAGCGTGCGGTGCCGGGCCTCCCAGGCCGCACGCACGCCCCGCGGCAGGTTGAGCCGCGGCCAGACCCGGACCAGCGTCGGCCCGTGCAGGTAGCTGCGCAGTTCCTCGGCCCGGACGGCCTCGCGCAGCACGTTCTCGTACATCCACAGCAGCTCGTCCGGCCGGTCGAGGTCGAACGCGCGCGGCGGGCCCCACCACAGGCGCAGCGGCAGCTCGACCGGGCCGTGCCGCGGACCGGTCAGCTCGCGCAGGCTCCCGGCGACCACGACGGGCCGGTGCGGCCGCGCGAGGTGCACCACGGGACTGGTCATGGGGACAGAGTATCCTGCGCGAACCCGTTCAGCAGCCAGCGCAGCCCGCGCTCGAAGGTGTCACCGGCGGCCGGCTCCCGTTCGAGCATGGGCCCGAGGTGGGGGTAGTCGCCCTCGGCGACGATCTTGCGCAGGTACGGCCGGAGCTCGGGGTCGCCGGCCGCGGCGATCTCCCGGCGCTCCCGGATGGCGAACCCGGTGCTGTAATCGGCCACCACCGCCATCAGCCGCCACTTGGCCGCCGCGTCCGCGTCCAGCGAGTCGAGGGCGGCGATCGACTGGTCGCCGTG
Organism: Actinoplanes sp. NPDC049265; assembly: GCF_043197135.1. Classification (NCBI taxonomy): domain Bacteria; kingdom Bacillati; phylum Actinomycetota; class Actinomycetes; order Micromonosporales; family Micromonosporaceae; genus Actinoplanes; species Actinoplanes sp. NPDC049265. The sequence goes on from NZ_JBICSP010000003.1 coordinate 248,681, forward strand.
GCGCAGCATGTTGGGCCCGACCCGGCCGTGCATGGACCGGCGGGTGACCAGGTCGATCAGCCACGGGTGGCGCAGGGTGGCGGCGCGTTCCCGGTGGGCGATGGCGATGGTGGCCTCGCGCCAGTCGGCCGGCAGTTCTTCCGGCGGCACCAGGGTCTCGGCCGGACCGTCCGCTCCGGAACCTCTCCGTCGTGGTCGCGCTCGGTGCCACCATGACCGTGATCGACACGACCATCGTCAACGTCGCGGTGCACGTCCTCGGCCGCGCGCTGGACACCTCGCTCAGCACCGTCCAGTGGGTGCTGACCGGCTATCTGCTGGCGCTCTCGATGACCATCCCGGTCAGCGGCTGGGCCGTGCGGCGCTTCGGCGCGCGTACCGTCTGGTTGACGTCGTTGATCCTCTTCTCGGCCGGCTCGGTGCTGTGCGGCCTGGCCTGGTCGGCGGGCAGCCTGATCGCGTTCCGCGTCCTCCAGGGCGTCGGCGGTGGCCTGCTCATGCCGACCGCGCAGACGATGCTGGCCCGCGCGGCCGGTCCCGAGCGGATGGCCCGGGCGATGGCCGTCGTGTCGATCCCGGCCATGCTGGCCCCGGCGCTCGGCCCGGTGCTCGGCGGCCTGCTGCTCGACCACCTGTCGTGGCGCTGGATGTTCCTGATCAACGTGCCGGTGTGCGTGGTCGCGCTGGTTCTCGCGGTGCGGCTGCTGCCGGCCGGCGACCCGGAGCGGGAGGCGGGCGCCGGGCTCGACGGCTGGGGCCTGGCGTTGCTCTCGCCCGGCCTGGCCTTGGTCGTCTACGGCCTGGCCGGGCTGGCCGAGGGCGGTTCGCCGGTCTGGCTGCCGGCCGGCGCGGCCCTGCTGGTGGCGTTCGCTCTGCACTCGTCGCGGCGGCGCGACCGGGCCCTGCTCGACCTGCGGCTGTTCGGCGACCGCGCGTTCGCCACCTCGGTGGGCGTGTTGTTCGGCTACTCGATCGCGGCCTTCGGCGCGCTCATTCTCATTCCCCTGTACGCCCAGACGGTCCGCGGCAGCGACACCCTCGACGCCGGCCTGCTGGTCGCCCCGCTCGGCGCCGGCGCGATCGTCACGATGGCCCTGGCCGGGTCGATCAGTGCCCGCTTCGGCACCCGGTGGCCCTCCGTCACCGGCATCGCGCTGGTCGTTGCCGGCCTGTCCGTCTACACGCGACTGAGCGCGGGCACCGGGTGGCCGGTCCTGGCCGTGGCGACCTTCGTCATGGGGCTGGGCCACGGCCTGGTGACGCCGCTGGCGATGGCCGGGGCGTACCGCGATCTGCCCCGCACCGCGATCCCCGGCGCCACCACCGCGGCCAACATCTCGGTCCGGGTCGGCTCCGCGCTGGGCGCCGCGGTCCTGGCCATCGTGCTGCAGTATCTCTCCCGGCACACCGCCGACGCCGCGGCCGCCTTCGCCGGCAGCTTCCGGTGGGCGTTCGGCATCGCCGCCGCCACGCTGCTGCCCGCCCTGCTGATCAGGGAGAAGGAGCCGGTGCCGGGACCAGTGCCCTGATCCCGGCCAGGATCAGGTCGATGCCGGCCAGGAACTGCGCCCGGTCGTCGTGATCGGCGAGCCGGCCGGCGACCGTACGCGCGAACGAATGCTCGTCCTGGTCGAGGGCCGCCCAGGTGGCCGACATCGACCGGAGAACCGTGGCCCGGTCGGTGCCCGGCGCCACCGAGCGGGCCAGCGCGGCGTTCTGCCCGGCCACGCCGAGGATGTAGTTGAGCAGCGCCGACGCCGCGTCGAACTGCGCTGCGGCCGGTACGCCGAGCGCCCGCACCTGCCGCCCGAGGCGTTCGAAGATCTTCAGCGTGGTCAGCTGGGAGGTGAGCCGGGGGAGTTGCGTGCCGGTCCACGGGTGCGCGTCGACCGCGTCGAAAACGCCCAGCGCGACCGCCCGGACCGTGTCGGCCGGGTCGGCGGCGGCGGTGTCCAGGGCGCCGGTGAGCACCGCGTCGGTGGCCGCGACGAGCAGGTCGTCCTTGTTCGTCACGTGCCAGTAGATGGCGCCCAGCCCGGTGTTGAGCCGGGCCGCCAGAGCGCGCACGGTCAGCCCGCTCTCGCCGCTCTCGTCGAGCATCTCGACCGCGGCGCCGACGATGCGCTCCCGCGAGAGAGCGTCTACCCGACGAGTCACGCGCCCATCTTGACACGTCTGGATCGTCGTTCCAAACTCGGAATGGAACAACGATCCAGAGGGGGAGCGACATGACGGTCACGATCATCGGAGCGGGACTCGGCGGCCTGGTGCTGGCCCGTGTCCTGCACGTGCACGGCATCGCGGCGACCGTGTACGAGGCCGACGCCTCGCCGCAGGCCCGCACGCAGGGCGGTCAGCTCGACATCCACCAGCACAACGGGCAGCTCGCGCTGGAGGCGGCCGGCCTGCTCGACGAGTTCCGGGCCCACATCCACGCCGGCGCCGAGGCGACCAGGGTCCTCGACCGGCACGGGCGGGTCCTGCTCGACCGGCCCGACGACGGCACCGGTGGGCGGCCCGAGATCCTCCGCGGCGATCTGCGCCGGATCCTGATCGACGCGCTGCCGGCCGGCACCGTCCGGTGGGGGCACCGGGTCACCGCGGTCCGGCCGGTCGGCGGCGCCCGCCACCAGGTCACCTTCGCCGACGGCACGACCACCACGACCGAGCTGCTGGTCGGGGCCGACGGCGCCTGGTCGCGGGTCCGTCCGCTGCTGACCGGCGCCCAGCCCGAGTACTACGGCGCCTCGTTCGTCGAGACCTACCTGTTCGAGGCGGACGAGCGCCACGCCGCCACGGCCCGGGCGGTCGGCGCCGGCGCGATGATGGCGGTCGAGCCGGGCCAGGGCATCCAGGCCCACCGCGAGGCGGGCGGCGTGCTGCACACCTACGTGGCGCTGACCCGGCCGCTCGACTGGTTCGCGGACTTCGACACCGCCCGGATCGCCGCCGAGTTCGAGGGCTGGGCGCCCGAGCTGACCGCCCTGATCACCGAGGGCGACACCGCGCCGGTCCTGCGCCCGCTGCACGCCCTGCCGGTCGGCCACCGCTGGGACCCGGTCCCCGGCGTCACCCTGCTCGGCGACGCCGCCCACCTCCAGCCGCCGAACGGCGAGGGCGCCAACCTGGCCATGTTCGACGGCGCCGAGCTGGCCCGGGCCATCGCCGCCGACCCGGTCACGGCCCTGGCCGGCTACGAGGACGCGATGTTCGCGCGCAGCACCGAGGAGGCCGTCGAGGCCCGCCGCGACTTCGAGATCATCTTCGGCGCCAAGACCCCGCAGAGCGTCGTCGAGCTTTTCGGAGCCTGACGGTGGTAGCCCTGGGCGGGATACCGCTCAGGCGGCGAGGCGGACGCGGACCACGAGGTCGTGCAGCTCGCGCACGGCGGCCGGCTCGGGCTTGTCGGGCAGGTGCGATGCGTCCCGCGCCGCCTCCAGCTCGACCCGCAGCCGCGCCACGTCCTTCTCCAGCGCGACCGCCAGGTCCGGCGGGAACGGGCCGTGCTCGGCCGCCCGCTTGGCCGCGATCAGGTCCGGCGCATAGGCCGGCGCGTCGAGTTCGCGCAGGTCGGCGACCACCTCGCCGGTGCGCATCAGGTGGAGCCCGGTCAGCAGCACGCGTAGCAGGTAGAGCGCGGGCTTGAGCTCGCCGGTCTTCGCGAACACCTTCTCCTGGGTGGCCGCGAAGCCCAGGTAGTGATGTGCGTGGTTGCGCGTCATCAGCCGGGGCGCGAGCGCGACCAACTCGGCGTGCGCCGGCGTGGTCACCACCACCAGCGGCGACAGCAGCTGCTCGAGCACGTACCCGTTGCGGCTGTTCAGCAGGCGGGCGAACTTCAGCAGGTCGTGGCTGACCACGTCCAGCTCGACGCCGTCCCGGAAGCCGTCGGTCGACAGCGTCTCGGGGCCGGTACGCAGGCCGATCACCTCGGCCACCGGCAGGACATGAGCGGCGCGCAGGTCGAGGTCGGAGTCGACCGAGGCGAACCCGTACAGGTGCGCGCCGCTCACGGTCGCGAAGATCAGGGGATAGGGCAGGTCGGTGGCGATCTGGCCGGCCCACTCCGGCACCTCGGTGGTCATCGTTGGAGACCCCTTTCGCGTACGCCGATCAGCACGCGATCGATCGTCTCGCGATCCGGCCGGTCCGGCAGCCGGGTTTCCGCGGCCGCAACCTCGAGGTCGGCCGTCAACTCGGCGGCCCACCCCTCCCAGGGGGCCGAGCCGTCCCTGACCGCGAGCAGCCGGTCACGCAGCTGTGACACCTCCACCAGGATGTCTCCAGTACGCAACACGTGCGCCCCGGCCAGCAGCAGCCGGATCATGTGCATGGCCTGCTTGAGGTTCGTCTCCCCGGTGCGCTCGCGGCGGGCCCTGACCCGGGCCAGCTGATCGCGCGCGTAGTTGCCGTAGGTCTCGGCCACCCGCCGCGAGAGGAACGCCCGCCGCGCGTCCAGCAGCGCCCGCCCGTCCTCGGTCACCGTCTCCACCAGCGGGCTCCACAGCACCTCGAGCACCGTCGGGTTGGCCTGCTCGGCCAGCGCGCAGAACCGCTCGACCTCCCACGAGAACTCCTCGTCGCGCGGGCCGTCGAGGTGCGTGGGTGGTTTGTCCAGCCGCCAGAACAGCCGGGTGGGGGCGGCGAACACGCCCCGCCGGTCGTGGTCGGAGGCCGGGCCGTGGAGCCCGTACGCCCGGGATCCGACCACGACCGACAGGATCGTGTGCTCCGGAACCAGCGAGATCACAGATCCAGGACCGTGCCGTCGATCGCGTCCAGTTCCGCGGCGGTGAACTCCAGCTGGCCCAGGGCGGCCACGTTGTCCTCGAGCTGGGCCACGCTCGACGCGCCGATGATCAGGCTGGTCATCCGCGGGTCGCGCAGCGCCCACGCGAGGGCCATCTGGGCCAGCGACTGGCCCCGATCCTTGGCGATGTCGTTGAGCGCGTGCAGCCGGCCCATGGTCTGCTGGTCGAGCGCGTCCTCGTTGAGGAAGACGCTGGTACGCACCCGTGAGTCGTCCGGAATGCCCTGGAAGTAGCGGTCGGTGAGCAGGCCCTGCTGCAGGGGGCTGAACGCGATGCAGCCGGCGCCGGCTCGTTCCAGGCTGTCGAGCAGGTGGTCCTTCTCGGTCCAGCGGTTCAGGATCGAGTACGACGGCTGGTGGATCAGCAGCGGTGTGCCCAGGTCGCGCAGGATCGCCGCGGCCCGGTCGGTCTGCTCGGCGCTGTAGTTGCTGATGCCCACGTACAGCGCCTTGCCCGCCCGGACCACCGCGTCGAGCGCGGCCATCGTCTCCTCCAGCGGCGTGTCCGGGTCGGGCCGGTGGTGGTAGAAGACGTCGACGTAGTCCAGGCCCATCCGCCGCAGCGACTGGTCCAGCGACGAGACCAGGTATTTCCGCGAGCCCCACTCGCCGTACGGGCCCTCCCACATGTGGTAGCCGGCCTTGGTGCTGATCACCAGTTCGTCCCGGTACGGGCGCAGGTCGGCGGCGAGCAGCCGGCCGAAGTTGGACTCGGCGCTGCCCGGCGGCGGCCCGTAGTTGTTGGCCAGGTCGAAGTGGGTCACGCCGAGGTCGAACGCGCGGCGCACGATGGCCCGCTGGGTCTCCAGCGGGCGGGTGTCGCCGAAGTTGTGCCAGAGGCCGAGGGAGATCGCCGGAAGCCGGAGGCCGCTGCGCCCGGCCCGGCGGTAGGTCATCGTCTGGTAGCGGTCGTCCGCCGCGTGGTAGGTCACACACCACACTCTAGAAGCGCGATCTTGAAATAATGCGCTGGTAGTTTGGTCGCCAGCCGCAGCGGGAGAGTTCACCGCTTGTTGGTGGCGCCGAAGGGGCAAATCCTCCCCGGAACCTCTCAGGCACACGGACCGCGCGGGCAGGCGACTCTGAAGTGCCGTTCGTGGGCACGACAGAGGGGGAGGGTCTGATGCGACGACCCCCGGCCTGGAGTGCGCCCATGACGACCTTTGCCAACCGGCACATCGGCCCCGACGCCGACGAGCAGTCCCAGATGCTCAAGGCGATCGGCTATTCGACGCTGGACGACCTGATGGATGCCGCGATCCCGGATTCCATCCGGTGGCGTGAGGCGCTGGCCCTGCCGGCCGCCGCGTCGGAAGAGGAGGCGATCGCCGAGCTGCGCGCGATCGCCGGGCGCAACCGGGTCACCACCTCGATGATCGGGCTCGGCTACTACGGCACCACGACACCGGCCGTGATCCGCCGCAACGTGCTCGAGAACCCGGCCTGGTACACCGCCTACACGCCCTACCAGCCTGAGATCAGCCAGGGCCGTCTCGAGGCGCTGCTCAACTTCCAGACCATGGTCACCGACCTCACCGGGCTGACCACGGCCAACGCCTCGATGCTGGACGAGGGCACCGCCGTGGCCGAGGCGATGACGCTGGCCAAGCGCGGTTCCAAGAGCAAGAGCCCGGTGTACGCGGTGGACGCCGACACCTTCCCGCAGACGCTCGCGATCCTGCGGACCCGGGCCGAGCCGCTCGGCATCGAGCTGCGCCTGGTCGACCTCGACGCCGGCGACGACCTGCCGGACGAGTTCTTCGGGCTGCACCTGCAGTTCCCCGGCGCCTCGGGCGCGGTCCGCGACCACGCCGCGATCATCGAGCGGGCGCACGCCGCCGGTGCCCTGGTCACGGTGGCCGCCGACCTGCTGTCGCTGACGCTGCTGCGGCCGCCGGGCGAGATCGGGGCGGACATCGCGGCCGGCACGACGCAGCGGTTCGGCGTACCCCTCGGCTTCGGTGGCCCGCACGCCGGCTACCTCGCGGTCCGTGGCGGGCTGGAGCGGTCGCTGCCCGGCCGGCTGGTCGGCGTGTCCAAGGACGCCGACGGCGCCCAGGCCTACCGGCTCGCGCTGCAGACCCGCGAGCAGCACATCCGGCGAGAGAAGGCGACCAGCAACATCTGCACCGCGCAGGTGCTGCTGGCGGTCATGGCCAGCATGTACGCGGTTTACCACGGTGCCGACGGGCTGCGCGCGATCGCGACGCGTACCCATCAGAAGGCCTTGGATCTTGCGGGCGGTCTCGCCGCGGCCGGCCTGCCGCCGGTCCACGACGCGTTCTTCGACACCGTCACCGTGCGCGTGCCCGGCCGGGCCGCCGCCGTGCTCGACGCGGCGGCCGCCCACGGCATCGACCTGCGCCTCGTGGACGCCGACACCGTCGCGGTCAGCTGCGACGAGACGACCACCGACGCCGTTGTCGCCGACGTGCTGGACGCCTTCGGGGGCTCGGCCGCCGCACCGGCGTCGTGCGGGGCGGTCGCTCTGGCGCGTACCAGTGAGTTCCTGACCCACCCGGTGTTCTCCACCCACCACTCCGAGACCGGCATGCTGCGCTACCTGCGCCGGCTCTCCGACCGCGACTACGCGCTCGACCGCGGCATGATCCCGCTCGGCTCGTGCACGATGAAGCTCAACGCCACCACCGAGATGGAGCCGGTGACCTGGGCCGAGTTCGCCGGCATGCACCCGTACGCCCCGGCCGCCAACACGGCCGGCTACGAAGCCCTGGTCACCCAGCTGGAGGGCTGGTTGGCCGAGCTCACCGGCTACGACGCGGTGTCGGTGCAGCCCAACGCCGGTTCCCAGGGTGAGTTGGCCGGGCTGCTGGCGATCCGCGGCTACCACCGCTCGCGCGGCGACCTCGACCGTGACGTCTGCCTGATCCCGTCGAGCGCGCACGGCACCAACGCCGCCTCCGCGGTGATGGCCGGCATGCGGGTCGTGGTCGTCGCCTGTGACGCCAACGGCAACGTCGACCTGGCCGACCTGGACGCGAAGATCGCCCAGCACGCCTCGCGCCTGGCCGCGATCATGGTCACCTACCCGTCGACGCACGGTGTGTACGAGACGTCGATCACCGAGTTGTGCGCCAAGGTGCACGACGCCGGCGGCCAGGTCTACGTCGACGGCGCCAACCTGAACGCGCTGGTCGGCTTCGCCCGGCCCGGCAAGTTCGGCGCCGACGTGTCGCACCTCAACCTGCACAAGACGTTCTGCATCCCGCACGGCGGTGGGGGTCCCGGCGTGGGCCCGGTCGCCGTCCGCGCCCACCTCGCGTCGTTCCTGCCCGGCGACCCGCTGGCCTCCGGTGACCACCACGCCGTCTCGGCCGCCGCGCACGGCTCGGCCGGCATCCTGCCGATCTCCTGGGCCTACCTGCGCATGATGGGCCCCGACGGCCTGGCCGCGGCGACGTCGGTCGCGGTGCTCTCCGCCAACTACGTCGCGACCCGCCTCGGCGACCACTTCCCGATCCTGTACGCCGGCGACAACGGCCTGGTCGCCCACGAGTGCATCCTCGACCTGCGCCCGATCACCAAGGCCACCGGCGTCTCGGTCGACGACGTGGCCAAGCGGCTGATCGACTACGGCTTCCACGCGCCGACGATGAGTTTCCCGGTGGCCGGGACGCTGATGGTGGAGCCGACCGAGAGCGAGGACCTGGCCGAGCTGGACCGCTTCTGCGACGCCATGATCGCCATCAAGGCCGAGATCGACCGGGTGGCGGCGGGGGAGTGGCCGGCCGGCGACAATCCGCTGGCCAACGCCCCGCACACGGCGGCGTCGGTGTCGGCCGACGAGTGGGACCACGCGTACCCGCGCTCGGTGGCGGCGTACCCGCCGGGCGTCGACCGGATGTCGAAGTACTGGACGCCGGTCCGGCGGATCGACGGGGCCTACGGCGACCGCAACCTGGTCTGCTCGTGCCCGTCTCCGGAAGCCTTCGAGGACTGATCTCCGGCGGTGTGGGCCGCGGCTCAAGAGCGGGTCGCGGCCCCGTTGTCGCTACGTTGCGTAGCGATCACGTTGCGTTTGTCTTTACGCGGCGAGGGCGTGCTTACCGGGACCACGGTGCGGTTCGATGACCGTTCCGTCGGGCAGGATCTCACCCGTGTCCTCAAAGACGATGACGCCGTTGCAGAGCAGGCTCCAACCTTGCTCGCGGCAGGTCGCGACGATCCGGGCCGCTTCGCGGTCGGTGGCGTCGGCGGGTGGGCAAGGGCTCTTGTGCTGGCACATCAGGGGTACTCCGATTAGGGGCTGTGTGATGATTCACAACTGCGGTGACGAACGTTACCTCAATCCGAACGACTGTGGATGGGGCGGGTGACGGCGTCCCGTTGCCAGAATCCTCGCTTCCGATGGTCCACGGTAGGGGCGCTGCCGACCACTTCCCGACACCTCCTTCATGTCTCATTCCGGCATCACCTGGCTCCTGCCAGGGCGGTCACCGTCTGTCATCGGCCTTCCGGTGGTCACTGGGCGACGCCGGGGACCCCGCCGAGCTTGTCGCCGACTTCCTCACCGCCAACGGACTGCCGGTGCGAAACATCGGCCGAACGGTTACCCAAGTCCATCCGACCGGAGACGGGACCCTGTGCGGCGCCGCACTGTATGTATCCGCCGCCGCCGGTTGCGTGATGGCCGGCGGTGCGGTCGGATCACCGACCCCGGCACCGTCTCTCCCTGACGTGTACGCCGCGGTCCTGCTTCATGGTTCATCCCGCCCGCAACCGCCGGTGCCGGCCCAACGGCGGCCGTTCCGGCTGGGCGACTGGCGGGAGAGCTGGACCGCCGAGGACCACGCCGGTGCCGTCGAGGCGGCCCGGCGGGCGATCGCGCGCGGCGACATCTACCAGGTCAACGTGGTCGGGCACGCCTCGGCGGGGTACGCCGGCGATCCGATCCCGGCGCTGGCCCGGCTGGCCGGGCTTTCCGGCGCCCGCTACGGCGGGGTGCTGGCCGGCGACGGCTGGGCGATCGGATGCGCCTCGCCCGAGACGCTGGTCGAGGTGCGCGGCGGCCGGGTCGTCACGCGCCCGATCAAGGGCACCCGGCCGGCGACCGGGCGAGGCCGCCGGGAGCTGCTGGAATCGGCCAAGGAACGCGCCGAGCACATCATGATCGTCGATCTGGAGCGCAACGATCTGGCCCGGCTGCCCGGCGCCGGGCCGGTGCGGGTCGACGAGCTGTTCGCCGTACGCGAATGGTCCGGTCTCTGGCAGGCCGAATCGGTCGTCTCGGCCCCCCTGGCCGACGGCGTCGACCTGGCCACGCTGTTGCGGGCAGTGTGCCCCGGCGGCTCGGTGACCGGCGCGCCGAAGCTCGCCGCCCTCGACGAGATCGCCCGCCTCGAACCGGTCGGCCGGGGCGCGTCGATGGGCGCCCTGGGCTGGATCGGCCCCGACCACCTGGACCTCGGCCTGACCATTCGCACCGCGGCGGCCGACGGCCAACGCCTGCACGTCTGGGCCGGTGGCGGCATCACCTGGGACAGCGACCCCGGCGCCGAGGTGGCCGAGGCGGCCGCGAAGTCCGCCCCGGTCCGGGCCACGCTGGCCGGCGCGGCCGTGCCCGGTAACGACCGGATAGGCTTGCGGTCATGACGGTCAGGCCCATCCGCATCTTCGGCGATCCGGTTCTGCGCACCGAGTGCGACCCGGTCACCACGTTTGACGCCGAGCTGCGCGAGCTGGTGCGCGACCTGGAGGAGACGGTCGCCGAGCCGGGCCGGGCCGGGGTCGCCGCACCGCAGATCGGGGTGAGCCTACGCGTCTTCTCGTACAACGTGGACGACGTGATCGGCCACCTGGTCAACCCGGTGCTGAGCGACTTCGAGGGCGAGCAGGACGACGACGAGGGCTGCCTGTCCGTCCCCGGCCTCTACTTCCCGACCCCGCGCGCCCTCCGGGTCACCGCCACCGGCCTGGATCAGCACGGCGACCCGCTGGTCCTCCACGGCGAGGGCTTCCTGGCCCGGGCCCTGCAGCACGAGACCGACCACCTGAACGGCACGCTCTACCTCGACACCCTCAAAGGCGACGTGCGCCGCCAGGCCCTCCGCGAACTACGCAAGGTCCGCCCGGCGAGCTGACCCGTCACAGCTGGGTCGACATCGGCTCCCCGGCGGCCAGCAGCACCCGCCCGTAATCCTCCTCGGCCAGGTACGGGTTGAACTGCGGATGCCGGGTCCCGACGGCCACGTCCCGCCAGCGGCGCTGCAACGGGTTGCTCAGCGTGAAGCCCGACATGCCACCCAGGTCGAGCAGTTTCTCCACGGCCTGCCGGCACTGCTGGGCGCTGGTGCTCAGATGGGTACGCAACTCGGCCCGCTCGGCCACCGAGGTGACCCGCCCGGCGTCGACCGCCTCGGCCACCCGCCGCAGGTGCCATTCGGCCGAGTCGACCAGATGGGTGGCCTCGGTGAACCAGAACCGGCCGAGCGCCGAGTCGGTGATCCGCGCGAAACGCGACCCGTACGGCGCCTTGCCCCCGTCCAGCACCCTCCGCACGTCCTCCCACGCCCCGCGGGTCGCCCCGGCCAGCGGCGCCAGCATCGCGGCGACCCCGCCGGTCTGCGTCCCGGGCGTCGCCACCCAGGACGCCATGTCGAATTGAATCCGCCCGGCCGGCACCAGCACCTCGTCGGCGACCAGGGTGTGGCTGCCGCTCCCGGCCATGCCCGCGATGTGCCAATCCCGGTCCACCGTCAACTCGCGCGTGTCGGCCAGCGCGATCACCACGCTCCCGTCCAGCGGCACGATCAGCATCGCGTAGCCGGCGTCCTCACACCCGGAACAGTTCTGCCACCGCCCCGAGATCACCAGCCCGTCCGACACCCGGCGCGCCGTCACACCCCGGCTGGCGCCCGACCCGCAGACCAGCACACCCGGGTCGGCGAGCAGCAGTTCCCGGGTCTCGGCCGGCATGTTGCGCAGCAGCAGTTCCTTGGCGCCGATGTTCAGGCCGGTCACCCAGGCCGTAGAGGCACAGGCCTGGCCGAGCTCCCGCAGGATCTCCACCCGCGTACGGGTATCCGTCCCGGAGCCGGCCAGCCCGAAGAACCCGGCCGCCCGGACGGCGGCGACGCTCTCCGGCGCCGGCCGCCGATCCCGTTCAGTCTGCTCGGCGTACTTCTCCAGCACCTCGGCTACGGCGCGCGCGTCGTCCGGCTGAGTCATCGGCGATCCTGACCTTCCCATAGGCATCGGGCCGACCCCCACGACGTACGCACCGGGCCGAGGTTCACCCGCCCGCCGGAAAGCAGCCGCGCCGCCCGGTGATGTATCCGGTCAGCGGCAGTACACGTCCTTGGCGGGCAACCGGCCGTGGGCGAGGAACGCGTCGGTGGCCCGGTCGGCGCAGCCGTTGCCGCTGGCGTACACGTAATGTCCGCCGTTGTCCGCACCGGCGAAGACCGCCCGGCCCAGCGCCTTGCCCATGCCCAGCCCGGTCTCCCACGGGGTGGTGTGGTCGCGGCGGTTCCGCAGGATTGCGAGGCGACCTTCACCTGCGGCTCGACGAAGCTAGCGGCGGGTCAGGGCGCGGGTGAGTTCGAGGAGGGCGCCGGCCGCGGCGGCCACGGCCACGGCGGTCCACGGGGCCTGGAAGCCGACCAGCGAGACCTGGAAGAAGTGCTGGAGGAACGGCACGACCAGGACCAGCGCGAACGCGCCGGCCATGGTGGCCACCAGAGCGATCCGCCACCACGTGTACGGGCGGGCGATGATCGCCAGCGCCCACAGCGCCACCAGGAACAGGGTCAGGGTCGCGCACGACGTCTCGGCCGGCAGGTTGCCGTCGTAGATGCTCCGGGCCAGGAAGTAGGACGTGATCGTGGCCGCGGCGGCGAGGACGCCGGCGGGCACGGCGAAGCGGAGTACCCGGCCGACGAACCGGGGGCGGGCCCGTTCGGTGTTCGGGGCCAGGGCCAGGAAGAACGCCGGGATGCCGATGGTCAGCGAGCCGATCAGGGTCAGGTGGCGGGGCAGGAACGGGTATGGCACCCGGGTCAGCACCACGACGATGGCCAGCAGGACCGAGTAGGCGGTCTTGGTCAGGAACAGATTGGCGACCCGTTCGATGTTGCCGATCACCCGGCGGCCCTCGGCCACCACCGCCGGCAGGGCCGAGAAGTTGTTGTCCAGCAACACGATCTGCGCCACCGCGCGGGCGGCGGGGCTGCCCGACCCCATGGCCACGCCGATGTCCGCGTCCTTGAGGGCGAGCACGTCGTTGACGCCGTCGCCGGTCATCGCCACGGTGTGGCCCTCGGCCCGCAGGGCGCCGACGATCTCGCGTTTCTGTTGAGGGCCGACCCGGCCGAAGATCGAGTGGCTGGTCACGTCGGCCGGCAGCGACCGGGCGTCCACCGGGGCGTCGGCTCCGGGCAGGCCGAGGGAGCGGGCCACCGCCCCGACCGAGCGGGCGTTGTCGCCGGAGATCACCTTGGTCGCCACGCCCTGGTCGGCGAAGTAGGCCAGCACCGCCGGGGCGTCCGATCGCAACCGTTGCGCGATGACGACCAGGGCGGCGGGAGAGTCGCCGGTCAGCAGGAGGACGCGCAGGCCCCGCTCGGCGTACTCGTCGGCCTGGGCCAGCACCGGATGACCGGCCGGCAGCAACGCGTCCGGTGCGCCCAGCCGCCAGGTCTGGACCGGCCCGGACGGCGTGGCGAAGGTGGCGCCGCTCCACCGGCGGGCCGACGAGAACGGCATCGTGTCGCGCACCTCCCAGCCGGCCGGACTGTCGAAGGCCGAGCGGATCGCGACCATGCTGGGGTTCGGACGCCGGTCGGCCGCACCCAGCGCACCGAGCACGGACGCCACGGGCGCGGACGGGTCGAGCGTCACCACCTCGTGCACGTCCATCGTGGTGTCGGTCAGGGTGCCGGTCTTGTCCAGGCAGACCACGTCGACGCGGGCCAGCCCCTCGATCGCCGGCAGTTCCTGCACCAGGCACCGCTGCCGGCCGAGCCGGACGATGCCGACCGCGAACGCCACCGAGGTGAGCAGCACCAGCCCCTCGGGGACCATCGGCACCAGCCCGGCGACCATCCGCCGGACCGCCTCGGGCACGTCGTCGCGGTTGACCAGCAGCTGGCTGATCACCAGCGCGACGCCGGCCGGGATGATCGCGTACGTGACGACCTTGAGGATCTGGTTGACCCCGTTGCGCAGCTCGGAGTCGACCAGGGTGAAGCGCCGCGCCTCCTCGGCCAGTCGGGCGGCGTAGGCGGCCCGCCCGACCCGGGTGGTGCGGAAGCGGCCGGTGCCGGCGACCACGAAGCTGCCCGACATGATCGGGTCGCCGGGCTGTTTGAGCACCGGGTCGGCCTCGCCGGTGAGCAGCGACTCGTCGACCTCGAGGCTGTCCGAGACCAGCGTGACGCCGTCGACCGGCACCCGGTCGCCCGGGCCGAGCTCGACGATGTCGTCGAGGACCAGGCCGGACGCGGCGACCTGGACGCTGACGCCGTCCCGGCGGACCTGCGGGCGGGTCTCGCCGACGATGGCCAGCCGGTCGAGGGTCCGCTTGGCCCGCACCTCCTGGATGATGCCGATCAGCGTGTTCGCGATGATCACGCCGCCGAACAGCGCGTCCTGGATCGGGCCGACGATCAGGATCAGCACGAACAGGGCGCCGATGATCGCGTTGATGCGGGTCAGCAGGTTGGCCCGGACGATGTCGCCGACGCCGCGGCTGGAGCGCACCGGCACGTCGTTGACCTGGCCGGCGGCTGTCCGCTCGGCGACCTGGTCGGCGGTGAGCCCGGTGTCGGCGTCCACTGAGACGGTCACGGGGGAAAAGCTAGCCAAGAACGGTGAACAACCGCCTCCGTCGAAAGATGTAGGTATTTACCCGGAGATCGTCTCGAGCACGTCGGCGCCGAATTTCTCCAGCTTGGCCCGGCCGACGCCACTGACCGTGCCCAGTTCCTCGAGTGAGGAGGGCCGCAGCGCGGCGATCGCGCGCAGCGTCGCGTCGTGGAAGATGACGTACGCCGGAAGCTTCTGCTCCTTGGCCACCTTGCCCCGCCAGGCCCGCAGGCGTTCGAACAGCGGCTCGTCCTCGGGCGACATCGGCTGGGCCGGCGCCGCCGACGCCGACGAGCGGGGCGCGCGCGGCGCCTTGGCCGGCTTTTCCGGCTCGCGGCGCATCATCACCTTGCGGTCGCCACGCAGCACTGAGGTGCTGTCGTCGGTCAGCACCAGCGTGCCGTAGTCGCCCTCGACCGCGACCAGCCCGGCGGCGAGCAGCTGCCGGACGACGCCGCGCCACTCCGCCTCGCGCAGGTCGGCGCCGATGCCGAACACGGACAGCTCCTGGTGGCGGTGCTGGAGGACCTTTTCGGTCTCTTTGCCGAGCAGGATGTCGATCGACTGGCCGGCGCCGAACTTCTGACCCCGCTCGCGCTGCAGCCGCCACACCGTGGACAGGAACTTCTGCGCGGACACGGTGCCGTCCCACGATTCCGGCGGGTTGAGGCAGGTGTCGCAGTTGCCGCAACCGCCCTCGATGAACTCGGTCTGCCCGAAATAGGCCAGCAGCTGCGACCGGCGGCACTGCACGGTCTCGCACAGCGCCAGCATCGCGTCGAGATGTGCGGCGGCGTTGCGCCGGAAGGTCAGGTCGCCGTCGGACGACTCGATCATCTTGCGCTGCTGCACGACGTCGGCCAGGCCGTAGGCCAGCCAGGCGGTCGACGGCTGCCCGTCGCGCCCGGCCCGCCCGGTCTCCTGGTAGTAGCCCTCGACCGACTTGGGCAGGTCGAGGTGGGCCACGAACCGCACGTCGGGTTTGTCGATGCCCATGCCGAACGCGATGGTGGCCACCATGACCAGGCCCTCCTCGCGCAGGAAGCGGGACTGGTTGGTGGCACGGATCACCGGGTCGAGGCCGGCATGGTAGGGAAGGGCCGGAATCCCCTCGTCGGCGAGGTAGGCGGCGACCTTTTCCACCGAGGCGCGGGACAGGCAGTAGACGATGCCGGAGTCGCCGGGGTGCTCGGCGCGCAGGAAGGACAGCAGCTGCCGGCGCGGCTCGGCCTTGGGCACGATGCGGTACTGGATGTTGGGCCGGTCGAAGCTGGCGGTGAAGTGCCGGGCCCGGGTCAGGTCGAGACGCTGGGCGATCTCGTCCTTGGTAGCGGAGGTCGCGGTCGCGGTCAGAGCGATGCGGGGCACGTCGGGCCAGCGCTCGTGCAGCATCGACAGTTGCAGATAGTCGGGGCGGAAGTCGTGGCCCCACTGCGACACACAGTGCGCCTCGTCGATCGCGAACAGCGCCACCTCGCCCCGGTCGAGCAGCCGCTGCACGGCCTGCGTGCCGAGGCCCTCGGGGGCGACGTAGAGCAGGTCGAGCTGGCCGGCCACGAACTCCTGCTCGACCAGCTGTCGCGACGAGTAGTCCTGGGTCGAGTTGAGGAAGCCGGCCTTGACCCCGAGCGTGCGCAGCGCGTCGACCTGGTCCTGCATGAGCGCGATCAGCGGCGAGATGACCACCCCGGTGCCCGGACGGACCAGGGCCGGAATCTGGTAGCACAGCGACTTGCCCCCGCCGGTGGGCATGAGCACGAGGGCGTCGCCGCCGTCGGTCACATGCTCGATGATCTCCTGCTGCCGGCCGCGGAAGTCGGAATAGCCGAAGACCTGATCGAGAACCTCTTTGGGGGAAGTCACGTGGCGATAGTAGTGACCTCGCCGCCGGACGGCCCCGGCCCTGTGGACTACGGGTGGGTCAGCTGAGCCCGGCGGCTGCCTCGCGCAGGGCGGCCGTGGTCGGTGGACTACGGGTGGGTCAGCTGAGCCCGGCGGCTGCCTCGCGCAGGGCGGCGGCCAGGGCGGGCTCGGTGCGCAGGTGGCCGGCGTTCACCAGGACGAGCGATAGGTTCTCGCCGTACGCGCGAGCCAGGTCGTAGGCCTCGACCGGCGGCGTGCACATGTCGAACCGGCCCTGCACCACGTGACAGGGCAGGTGGCGGATGGCGCCGAGCGAGTCGAGGAGGAAGTTCTCGGGCACGAAGCCACCGTTGCGTACGAAGTGCGACTCGATGATCGCGCAGGTCAGCGTGTTGTCGTCGGTCTCGACGAACCGGGTGACCGCCGCGGCGTCGTAGTTCGCCGAGCACAGCGACAGCTCCCAGGTCGCCCACATCCGGGCGTACCGGAGGCCGTCGGGGGTCTGGAACTTCCCGGCGTACCAATCGGTGACCTGCCGGGCGCCGGCCCGCAGCTCGGCCGGAACCGGCGCGATGAACGTCTCCCACTCGGCCGGGAAGTGCGTGCGCGGACCGCCCAGCGTGAGCCACTCGTCGTCCTGCCGGCGCAGCAGGTAGACGCTCCACAGCAGCAGGCCGCGGACCCGGTCCGGATGGGCGATGGCGAAAAGCAGGCTGAGCGACGAACCCCACGAGCCGCCGGCGACGTGCGCGGTGTCCCAGCCCCGGTGCGTCATCAGCGCCTCGATGTCGGCGACCAGATGGGCCGACGTGTTGCCCTCGAGGCCGGCGGTGGGTGTGCTGCGGCCGCATCCGCGCTGGTCGTGGAAGAGCACCCGGTGCCGCTCGGGGTCGAAGAGCAGCTTGTGCGTGTCGTTGAAGCCGGCGCCGGGACCGCCGTGCAGACAGACGACGGGTACGCCGTCCGGTGCGCCCCACTCCTCCCAGTAGATCTCGTGGCCGTTGCCGACCGGTAGATGTCCACTGTCGATGAGGTGATCGCTCACACCGGTCCGATCGTGACGTCGGGGATGGCCACCAGCGCCAGCACGTACCGCGCGGGCGTCTCGGGCGCGGCCACCAGGGTCAGCTTGCCGCCCTGCCGGCCGTGCCGCTCGGCCACCCGGTGCAGCGCCGACACCCCGGCGCTGGCCAGGTGGGCGACCGAGGTCAGGTCGACGGTCAGCGGCAGGGTGCCACCCCGGCTGCGCTGGAGCAGGCCCTGTTCCAGGCGTTCGGCGGTGGTCGTGTCGAGGACACCGAGGACGCGGACGCCGCCCTCGGCGCCGGCCAGGTCGGTGATCCGGAACTCGGCCGCTGCCACCGCCGGGCGCAGGGCCGGCGCCTCGGCCAGCAGCCGGGCCGGGCGGGTCAGCGTGTGGCGTACCGTCGCCACCGTTCCCTCGCCCGTCGGCTCCACCCGCATGGTCTCGACCAGCTGCGAGGTCAGCGCCAGGCCGCGGCCGCGCATCGACTGCCGCGCCGGTTCGCGCCACCGGCCCTGGTCGGTGACCGTCGCCTCCAGGGCGCCGGCCGGGTTCAGCTCGGCGTGCAGCCGCACCACCGGCGCCGAGGGCGGCTCGGCCACCCCGTCGAAGGCGTGCTCGATCGCGTTGGTCATCAGCTCGCCGAGCGCGTGCTGGAGCAGGAAGATGTCTCGATCGGTGGCGCCGACCGAGGTCAGCCACTGGTCGATAGCGGCCCGCGCGGGGCGCAGCGTGCCCGCCTCGGCCGCCAGGGCCAGGTCGAGCGGGGCGGCCGGGGGCACCCGCTGGGCCGCCAGCAGCGTGATGTCGTCGCTGTGCCCGGTCGTCCGGACCAGCAGCTCCACGGTCTGCGTGCAGACCCGCTCGGCCGGGGTCTGCTCGGGCGCGTGCAGGGCCCGCCCGGCCGCGCTGTCGGCGGCCACCTGGGCCAGCTCGGCGGTGCTGCCCGCGATGGTGCGGCCGGGGCGCTCGAGGATGCCGTCGGTGTAGAGGATCAGCAGGTCGCCGACGTCGAGGGTCTCGGTGCGGACGGGGAAGAACGCGCCGGTGCCGAGCGGGGTGCCGCCGGTGCCGGGCAGATAGCGGGTCTGACCGGCGGCGGTGACGACCAGCGGGGGCGGATGCCCGGCGGTGCAGTAGGTCACGGTGCCGTCGGCCGGGTCGAGCAGCGCGAGGCCGACGGTGGTGGCGTGCGCGGGCGGCAGCCGGCGGGCGAACCGGTCGGCCGCGGCCAGCGCGTCGACCGGATGGGCGCCGGTGTCCAGCCGGTCCCGTAGCACCGCGCGGAGCTGGCCCATCACACCGGCCGCGGTGACGCCGTGGCCGACCACGTCGCCCACCACCAGGGCGACCGAGCCGTCGGGCCGGCACACCGCGTCGAACCAGTCGCCGCCGGCCGCGCTGTCGGCCACCGCGGGCAGGTAGCTGGCCGCGATCTGCGCCCCGGGCAGCACCGGCAGGCCGGCCGGCAGCAGCTCGCGCTGCAACGCCGACACCACGTCGCGCAGGTCGGCCGCCTGCGCCTCGGCGGCCTGCCGGGTGCGTACGCTCTCGGTCACGTCGAAGCCCGCGCCGATCACCCCGCGCAGCGACCCGTCGGGGTTGCGCCACGGCGTGATCGTGAAGTTGGCCCAGAGTTCGACCGTGGTGCCGTCGGGCGCGTCCAGGTGGGCCCGCCACTCCTGGCCGCTGATCGGCACCCCGGTCGCGTAGACCTGGTGGTACGCGTCGGGGAACTGCTGCCCGACGAGATCACTGAGCACCTCGCGGACCGGACGCCCGATGATCTCGCGGCCGTCGAGCACCGCCCGGGTAGCGCCGCTGACGGCGACCATGCGTAGCTCAGGACCCTCGCAGGCAGCGAGGATAAAGGGCAGCTGCTCGATGGCGTCGGCGAGCAGACCCTCGTCCGCGGGCTGGGTCACCGTCCCATCCTGCCCCATCCCGGCCGCTCCGGCTCACTCCGCCAGGGGAAGGTCGATCGTATGGGCGGTGTGTGAGGCTTTTGTCGCGAGATACCGGACATTGGCCGCCGACACGTGCACGCCGGTCGGGATCTGCTCCTCGACCTTCACGCCCGCGGCGATCAGCTGCTCGGCCTTGTCCGGGTTGTTGCTGAGCAGGCGGATCCGCTCGGCGCCGAGGGCCAGCAGCATCTGCGCCGCCGCGGTGTAGTCCCGCTCGTCCTCGCCGTGCCCCAGGGCCACGTTCGCCTCGTACGTGTCCAGCCCGGCGTCCTGCAGCGCGTACGCGTCGAGCTTGGCGTACAGCCCGATGCCGCGGCCCTCCTGACGCAGGTAGAGCAGCAGCCCCCCGGCCTCGGTGATCCGTTCCACCGCCTCCCGCAACTGGGGCCCGCAGTCACAGCGCTGGCTGCCGAACACGTCGCCGGTCAGGCATTCGCTGTGCGGCCGGACCAGGGGAGCGCGCCCGCCGACGGCTGAGCGGGCCACCGCCCGCCGCCAGTCGCCCAGGCCCAGGGCCAGGTGTTCCTTGCCGTCCACGAGCCCGTCGAAGGTGAACACGCGGGCGCTGGTGGTGTAGCCGTCGCCGAACCGCAACGGGACGGTCACCTGAGTCCGTACGACCGCCTCGGGTGTCTCTGTCATCGGCCCTCCTCGAAACGCGGTCCCCGCCACGGGCGAAGATGCCCGAAGATCTCCGTCACCATGCCGTAACAGCTCGTGAATGTGCCAGCAATCCAAGCTCCGATTATCTTGGACGCACCATGATCGGTCAGGGTGACGATCGTCGCTCGCCAGAGAGGAATCATCGGTGCGTGAGCGACCGTACGTGCTGCTCAGTTGTGGTATGTCCATCGACGGCTATGTCGACGACGCCACCGCCGGGCGGCTCCTGCTGTCCAACGACGCCGACTTCGACCGGGTCGACGAGGTACGCGCCGGCTGCGACGCCATCCTGGTCGGGGCCGCCACCGTACGCAGCGACAACCCCCGCCTGCTGGTCCGCTCGGCCGAGCGCCGGGCGGCGCGGGTGGCCCGGGGCGAGCACCCGTCGCCGATCAAGGTGACGGTCACCGGCCGCTGTGACCTCGACCCGGCGGCGCGGTTCTTCCAGGCCGGCGAGGTGACCAAGCTGGTCTACTGCGCGTCCGGCACGGCCGGCGAGGCCCGCGGCCGCCTGGGCGAGGTGGCCGAGGTGATCGACGGCGGCGAACCGGTCGACGTCGGCCGGGTGGTCGACGATCTGCACACCCGGGGCGTACGCCGGCTGATGGTCGAGGGCGGCGGCACCATGCACACCCAGTTCCTCACCGCCGGCCTGGCCGACGAGCTGCAGCTGGTGATCGCGCCGATCTTCGTGGGCGACGCCCGCGCGCCACGCTTCGTGCACGACGGCGACTTCCCGTGGAGCCGGGACCGCCGCGCCGATCTGGCGTCCGTGCAACAGATCGGCGACGTGGTCCTGCTTCGTTACGCGCTCTCCGACCGGTTCGTGAAGTAGTTCGGCGCGGGGTAGCTCAGGCACCCGTCGTGGCCAACACACGCGGCGCGGGCCGCTGCGCCGGCACGAAGACCGGCTCCTCGACCGGCTCGTCGAGCGGCTGCGGCGTACGGGACCGGGCGACGAAACGCGCGGCCAGCACGATCAGGCCGGGCAGCGCCGCCACGAAGGCGAACACGCCGTACACCACCGCGATCGTCAGGCCCTGGGTGGCGCTCATGCCCGCCGCCGCGAACGCCCACGCCGTTACGCCCTCGCGTGGTCCCCAGCCGCCCACGTTCAGCGGCAGCGTCATCGCCAGCAGGGCCAGCAGCATCAGTGGGGCCAGCCGCAGCACCGAGGCGGTCGAACCGGCCGCGCGGGCGGCCACCACGAACGTCGCCAGGTGACCGGCGAGCACCACGCTCGACGCCAGCACCACGCCGGGCCAGTTGCGGCGGGACAGCAGACCGGCGCGGATCTCGAGCAGAGCGGTGCGCGCGCCCCGGGCGATCCGCGAGGTGCCGGCGCGCAGCCGGCGCGTGCCGAGCACGACCGTCGCGGCGGCCGCGATGATGATCGAGGCGGTCGTCGCCGCGGCGGCTCCGTGCCGCTCCAGTTCGTCCAGGACCGGCGAGGGTACGGTGACCAGCACGGTCAGGCCGACGACGAAGAGCACGATCTGGCCCGCCGTACGCTCCAGAACCACCGCCCGCACCCCGCGGCCGACGTCGCCGGTGTCCTTGCCGTGCCGCACCGCGCGGTCCACGTCGCCCAGCACCCCGCCCGGCAGTGCCGCGTTGAGGAAGAGCGCCTTGTAGTAGTCGGCGATCGCCGCCCGCAGCCGCAGCCGCATGCCGATCCCGCGGGCCACCAGGCACCACCGCCAGGCGCTGAACACGGTGGTCGTGACGCCGATCAGGAACGCCACCAGCAGCGTGCCGCCGTCGATCACCCGCAGCCCGTCGAGGAAGGCGGAGGTGCCCAGCTTCCAGACCAGGAGGCCGATGATGGCTGCACCGCCGAGCACGCGAACCCATGCCCAGACCGAACGCGTCACGATTACTGTCCCCTCGGTAGCCCGTCACCCTCCTGTACGCCGGGCCACCGGAGAACGGTTCAAACAAACCTGGCGAGAAGGTCGGCGTGACCGACCCGCGCGGCGAAGCCGTCCGCCTCGCGCTGCTTGAGATATTCGTCGACCCGCAGGTCAGGCCGCTGCTCCACGGCCGCACCGACCCAGCCGCGCAGCCATTCGGCGGCGAGCCCGGTGTCCCGGGTGCTGAGCCGCCACGGCGCCGGCCGCACGGTCACCGAGGCTCCGGCCGCCCGGAAGGCCGCCGCCGCGACGTCGGCGGCGTCCGGGCCGAGCAGCCGCCGCCCGCCGGCCTCACGCCGCTGGTGCTCGTTGAAGGCCACCGCGATGTCGTCGTCGAGCGGATCGGCCGGGTCCAGTGACACCTCACCGGTCACCGACAGCGTGAACAGCGCGGCCGTACCCGCCTCGGCGCAGGCCCGGGCGAGCGCGCCGACCTCTTCCTCGGTGAGCAGGTCGAGCAGCGCCGAACACGTGACGAGATCGGTGCCGGTCAGGTCGGCGCCGGTCAGGCCGGTCACGTCGCCCTGCCGCGTCTCGACGGTGACGCCCTCGGGCAGATGCTCGCGGGCGTGCTCGAGCAGCGCCGGGTCCCGGTCCATCAGCACCCAGTGCTGCCGCCGCCCCAGCCGCGGCGCCAGCCACCGCCCCATCGATCCGGTCCCGCACCCCAGGTCCCGCACCACCAGCTCGCCGTCGAGGGTGGCCCGCAACACGTCCACCAGCCCTCGATCCCGCGCCGCGGCGTCGGCCGGCTCCCGCAGCGTCAGCCAGTCCGCGCTGAAATCCCCGTCACTCATCCCCGTAACACCTCGCTCAATAGTCGGGTCGTCTCGTCCCATCCGCGCAACGTCTCCCGCCGCGCCCGTGCCGCCGCCCGCCACCGCTCCCGCAGTCCCGCGTCGGTCAGCCAGTCCCGCAGCGCCGCCGCCAGCACCCCCGGGTCGCCCGGTGGCACCAGCCGCCCCGGCACCGTGCCGTCCGGCGCCGCCCCCAGCGCTTCCGGCACCCCGCTGACCCGGGTGCCCAGCACCGGGACGGCCCGGGCGAGCGCCTCGGTCACCACCATGCCGTAGGTCTCGGCCCGCGACGGCAGCACCAGCAGATCCGCGCCGGCGTAGGCGGCGTCCAGTGCGGCCCCGCCCAGAGGGCCCGCGAAGACCACCCGCCCGGCCGCCGGTGGCGCGCTGCCGGCGCCGGCGAAGGTGCAGGTCCAGTCCAGGTCGCCGAGGTCGTCGAGCGCGCGCAGGAGCACGTCCTGGCCCTTGCGGTGCGAGATGGCCGCGACGCAGAGCAGGCGCCCGCCGCCCGGGGAGGGCTCGGCCCGGGGAGCGGCGTCGACGCCGGGCGGAGCGACGGAGACCTTGTCCGGCGGCAGCTCGTGCAGGTCGGCCACCCGGGCCGCCGCCTGCTCACTGGTGACCACGACGGCGGCCGCGGCGTGCAGGGCCCGGCGTTCCAGCGGCACGAGATCGGCCGCGGCGTCCGACTCGTCACCCAGCGGAAGGTGGACGAGAATGACCACCCGCAGCCGGGCCGCCGCCGCCTCGATCACACCGGGCACCCCGCAGCCGACCAGCCCGTCGATCACCACATCGGACATGTCCGGAATATCGTCGAGGGCGCGCGCCAGCGCCTCCGCCTCACGCGCCGAAGGCCGCGGCCACGAGCCCGGCACCGCGATCTCCCGCACCCCGGCGAGGCGGTCGCAGACGGCCCGGTCGTAGCGGTTGCCGCCACTGGGCCGGTCCGGATCGTCCACTCCGCCCGGCAGCACGAACCAGAGCTCGCTCATGCCGCTTTGCTCTGAGCACACATGTGCATCACCTGGGCTCGGGGGAGGCGTGCGGCTTTGCTCTGAGCACACATATGCATCACCTGGGCTCCGGGGAGGCGTGCCGGTCAGAGATCGCGCTCGTAAGACGCCCACGCGATGTGCGACTCGTGCAGAGTCACCCGCAGCCCGGTCAGCCCGGACGCGCCCGCCCCGAGCGAGCCCGCCCCGATCGCCGCGGCCAGCCGGTCGGCGATGACCTTGGCCAGATACTCGGTCGACGTGTTGACGCCGGCGAAGCCGGGCTCGTCGTCGAGGTTGCGGTAGCTGAGAGCGCCGCACACCGCGTGCAGCTGCTCGCCGGCCAGGCCGATGTCGACGACGATGTTGTCCGCATCCAGGTCGGGGCGCCGGAACTCGGCGTCGACCACGAACGTGGCGCCGTGCAGCTTCTGCGCCGGGCCGAAGACCTCACCCGAGAAACTGTGCGCGATCATGATGTGGTCGCGGACGGTGACGCTGAACAAACTCTCACTCTCCTTCGTAATGCACCAGGTGACACAGCGTGTGCAGGGAGCCGTCGGCCAGCCGCGGCAGCACGGCCGGCAGCTCGGTGAAGTCGCAGTGCCCCGTGATCAGGGAGTCGAACCGTTCGTCGCGGAGCAGATCAAGGGCGAGGGCAAGGCGTTCGGCGTACGTACGACGCCGGCCCGGCGGGATGCCGCCGACCTGGCTCGCCTTCACGGTGAGCCGGCGGGAGTGGAAGAACTCGCCCAGCGGGACTGTGACCGGACGGTCGCCGTACCAGGACAGCTCGACGACCGTCGCGTCGGGCGCGAGCAGTTCGAGCGAGCGGGTCAGGCCGGCCGACGTGGCGCTGGCGTGGATCACCAGGTCGCAGTCGCCGGCGGCGTCGGCCGGGGTCGCGAAGCCGGCGCCGAGCGCGGTGGCCACGGCGGCCCGGGACTCGTCCACGTCGACCAGCTGCACCCGGGTGCCGGGGAGGCCGGCCAGCACGGCGGCGACCGAGCAGCCGACCATGCCTCCGCCGACGACCGCGATCCGGTCGCCGATCAGCGGCGCCGCGTCCCAGACGGCGTTGACCGCGGTCTCCACCGTCCCGGCGAGCACGGCCCGGGCCGGCGGGACGTCGTCGGGGACCACCGTCACGGCCGACGCCGGCACCACGTACCTCGTCTGATGGGGGTAAAGAGAGAAGACCGTGCGGCCCTCGAGCGCGGCGGGGCCCCGCTCGACCACGCCGACGTTGAGGTAGCCGTACTTGACCGGCGCCGGGAAGTCGCCCTCCTGGAACGGTGCACGCATCAGCGCGTGCTGACTTTCCGGTACGCCGCCCGAGAAGACCAGCGTCTCGGTGCCGCGGCTGACGCCGGAGTGCAGCGTACGCACCAGAACCTGATCTTCCTCGATGTCCGGCAGGGATTGGGTGCGTATCTCACCCCGGCCCGGGGAAGTCATCCAGAAGGCGGACGCGCTACCCGGCATAGAAGAACTCCTAGACAGGCTGAACCGAATCTGGCTCGGCGAGCGTATTCGCCGTTGACAGCGGCAACCATACGCGGCAACTGATCTTGCCACCCGGGAGGCACGGTGACTTCCAGTACCCAGACGGCTACGTCCAGCAGTCGTGGACCGGCGCTCGGCCTTGTTGTGCAGGCCGTTCTGCTGATCGCGCTGGGCGCTTCCGTGGGCCTCTCGACCGGCGGGTTCGTGGCCGGAGCGGCGTACGGCGTCATGCTCTGCGCCCTGCTCGCGCTCGGCCTGCGCCGCGCCGGACTGACCAGGCTCGGCCCGGCCAACCTGGTCACCTTCGCCCGCGCGCTGATGGTCGGCGGGGTGACCGCGCTGGTCGTGACCTCGTTCACCCGGCCGGTGCACATGGCCGCCCTGGTCACCCTGGTCGGCGTGGCGCTCGCGCTGGACGGCGTCGACGGTCAGGTGGCCCGGCGTACGGGCAACACGACAGCGCTCGGCGCCCGCTTCGACATGGAGATCGACGCGTTCCTGATCCTCGTGCTCAGTGTCTTCGTGGGCGGGAACTTCGGCTGGTGGACGGTGGCGATCGGCGCGTTCCGCTACGTGTTCGTGGCCGCTTCCTGGGTGGCGCCGTGGCTGACCGCGCCGCTGTCGCCGAAGTTCTCCCGCAAGACGGTGGCCGCCACCCAGGGCGTGGTGCTGGTCGTGGCGACCGCGCACATCCTGCCGTACGCCGTCGCGTTCGCCGGGCTGGCCGTCGCGCTGATCTCGCTGACCTGGTCGTTCGGCCGGGACACGGCCTGGCTGTGGCGCACCGAGCAGCTGCGCCGGGCCGCCGCCGCCCGCACCGATCTGCCGATCGTCCGGCACCGCCGCCGCGTCCTGCACACCCCGGCCGCAGTCGGCTGAAAGTCGTAGTCGGGGTCGCCTACGTCCCGCCCACGGACCGATGCGCGGGCGTGACCCGGACCGACATGCTTCGGCCCATGACCTCCGCACCTCACCAGGCTGAGCCACTGGACCAGACGGCACCGCTGGCCCACGCCGACGTCATCGTCCTGGACTACCTCGCCGCGCTCTGGGCGGAGAGCGAGGACCTGTCGCCGGATCTTCGTGACGAGCTGATGACCATGGTGGCCGACTACATCGCGATGCGGCGTACGTCGGTCTCCGACCCACTGTCCGACCCGCAGCAGATCGTCGGACGCCTCGGCCCGCCGGAGGCGCTGGTCGGCACCGTCCGCCGCGGCCGGATGCCGGCTCACCTGCGCCTGCCCATGCACCAGGCCGGCGTGGTGCCGGCCTACCGCCCGGCACCGCCCCCGCCCGACCCGATCCCGGTCCCGGACCGCACCGCGGCCGACGGCGCGGCGATCGGGCTGCTGATGGGCGGCGGCTTCGTCCTTCCGGTGGTGGCGCCGGTGGCCGGCATGGTGATCGCGTCGGTGTCGCAGCGCTGGACGGTGGCGCAGAAGATGGCCGCGTGGACGCTGGTGCTGGGCTCGACGCTGGCCGCCTTCATCCTGGCGCTGGTGACCATGGCCGCCTCGAACGCGGAGGGGCTGGCGCTGTTCGTCGCCTACTCGACCATGGTGACCGGCTCGATGATCGCCGGCATCACGCTGATTCCGGGCCTGAGCCGCAAGACGCGCTGAGCCCCACGATCACAGTGGTAGGCCGGGGCGGTGTCGGGGACCCGAATACCGCCCGGGCCTACCACTGATTTGCTCGGCCGGGGTTTGTCAGCGCCAGGTCATGTCGACCTGGTGCTCGACGGTGCGGTAGCCGGCCCGGGCGAACGCCGCCGCCATCGGAGTGTTGCCGACGTCGGTGTTGGCCCGGATCCGCTGGGCGCCCTCGGCGGCGAGCCGGCGTGTGCCCGCGGCCAGCACGTCGTCGACGTAGCCGTGGCCGCGGTGGGCCGGGACCACACCGATGTAGGCGATCACCGAGTTGTAACCGTTGTGCGCGGGGATGACGAAACCGACCGGCTCGCCGCCGGGCAGCGTCGCGATCCGCCACCAGTCGTGCGGGCTCTCGTAGCGTTCCAGCTCGTCGCGGTACTGGGCGCGGGCGGCCTCGGCGGCGGTCGTCCGGGTCAGGCCGGCCCGGCTGTGCGCGTCGAGCGTGCCGTTCAGGACCAGCGTCATCAGGTCGATCAGCTCGTCCGGGCCGCGCATCGGCCGGAAGAGCAGCCGCCCGCTGTCGCCGGGGACCGGGTCGCCGGCGCGCCATTCCAGGCGGAGGCGCTCGACGAAGACCTCGGCCCCGGCGCGTACGAGCGTGTCCATCCAGGCGCGGGGCCCGGTGCGCCAATCCGTTGGTACGAAACGCAGGTATTCCGGTGGCCTCGCGCCGGCCGGTGTCACCGCCGGGATGGCCGCCGCCAGCAGTTCCACGGCGTCGCCGGGGTCGCCGGCCACGTCGAAGACGTCCATCAGCAGCGGGTGCGGGTCGCCCGGGCGGGACCACCAGCCGGCTCGGGCCACCACACGGTCGCCGCGCAGGGCCAGCCACAGCCACTCGAGACGGCGGCGACCGGCGTCCAGGTCGGTGGCGATCTCCGAGTTCAGGACGTAGGGCAGGCGGTTGAACAGGTCGAGTTCGTCAGGCCCGGTGATCGGGCGCAGAGTCAGTGCAGACACAGTTTCTCCAGACTGAGGAGGGATCGGCGTACACGGCGTAGTCCTCCTTTCTGGATCGGGAACACGGTCCGGCCACCCGTTCTAGCAGAACGGGTGGCCGGACCGGAATCGAATTAGCCCTCCTGCGGCGGGCCCTGCGGCGGACGGTCCTCGCCCCGGGCGGCCCGGGACGCGGCGTCGGCGGCCGTGCTCGCCCAGTTGCGGGCCCGGCCGGCCTGGGTGCCGGCCCACCCGCCGAAGTCGGCCGCTCCGCCGCTGACCCGGCGGGCCAGGTGCACCAGTGGGTCGGGGGAGTTGTTGAACGCCTCGCGGTAGTGCGAGGCGGCCGCCTTGACGTCCTCGGTGACCGAGGCGTTGCCGTCACCGTCCCGGCGCGGGTAGTCGCCACCGAGGATGGCCGTGTACTCGCCGGACTCGACCCAGCGGGCGAGCTCGGCGGCCCGGGCGACCGGGACCGGGTGGCTGGCGTACATCGTCATGCCGATCTTGAGGACGCTGTCCCGAAGGTCGCCGCCGCCGCGGTAATCCTGGGCTTGCTCCAGGAACGCGGCCGTGTCGATCTGGGACAGGTCCCCGCCACCGGCGACCTTCATCAGCAGGCGCGTCGAGGCGCCCGGGTCCTGACCGGCCAGGAGGCCGGCGCGGTCGGCCGAGAGCTCGGCCTTGCGCCACCACTCGTACATGCCGGCGATGATGGCCCGCAGCGCGATCGCGCCGATCGGGATCCAGTTCACGTTCGCGGCCCACTTGGTCAGGATCATCATGATCGTCTTGTAGACCGCGTGGCCGGAGCGTACGTGTCCGATCTCGTGGCCCAGCAGCGCCCGCAGTTCGTCGTCGTCCAGCTTCTCGACCGCGGCCGTGCTGATCACGATGAACGGCTTGTCCATCCCGATCGCCTCGCCGTGGATGACCGGGTCCTGCCCGACGTACAGCTCGGGCAGCTCGGCCACGTCCAGCGTGGTCGCCGCCTCGGTGAAGACCTGGTACACCCGTGGGTACTGCCGATGGTCGACGCGGATGGCATTGGCCAGGTACGACAGGCGGAACGCCCGCTCGTTCCACATCCCGAAGAACGCCTTAACGACGTCGTCGAAACCGCGCAGCTCCCGCAGGGCGGTCAGCGCGCCGCGGTCGGCCGGGTGCTCCCAGGCACGCGAGCTGATGCCGGTCAGCGTCACTCGGGGCCGGGCCGGCCGATTGTCATCGTCGATGGTCATCTCTTCCCCTCCGAGATTCGAGTGTGCCGAGCCTGGGGCACGCGGGGGTGGCGGCGCATCGGCTCACAGCCGGACTTCCGGGACGCGTCTCTGCGACTTTTGGCGGACCGGTGCCGGTCAGCGGGGCGGCGCTGACCGGCACCGGCGCCGGTCCTAGAAGTCGAACTCACCGTCCTTGGCGCCGCCGACGAACGCGGCCCACTCGGCCGGCGTGAAGATCAGCGCGGGGCCGGCCGGGTCCTTCGAGTCGCGCACGGCGACGACGTCGTCGAGCCGCGCCACCTCGACGCACTCCCCGTCCCCGGTACTGCGGTTGCTCTTGAACCATTTCGCGTTGGCAAGATCCATCGGAAAGTCCTCCACTACGCGGCCTCGGCCGCTTCTCTGATCATTCGTTGGGTTGTGTTGACGCTCGAAGCCAGCGCCATGAGCCGTAGATAGTTGTCCCGATAGAAGCGAAGTTCGGCTGCGCTCTCCAGGAACAGACCGCCGCTGGCGTTCTCGGTGTAGACCATCGGGGCATCCGGCTCGGGGAATTCCATAATCGTGAATTTGCCGCTCATGCCCATGTGCGCACCTGCGGTGAACGGGATCACCTGAATGCGCACATTCGCGATCTGAGTCGCGGCGAGCAGATGATCAAGCTGCTCGCGGTGGACGTGGGGAGTTCCGACGCGGCGGCGGATCACGGCTTCGTCCAGAATCACCCGTAAACGCACGGGCCGCTCGCGGCTCAAAACTTCACGACGGTGCGTTCTGATCTCGAGACGCCGTTCGACCTCGTCGTCCGACGTTTGGGGTTGCGAAGCCCGGATCAATGCCTCGGTGTACGCCGCGGTCTGAAGCAGACCGGGCACCAAGGCCGCCTCGTACGTCGAGAGCCGTATGGCGTCACGTTCGAAACTGATGAAGTGCTGGTAGTGCCCTGGCAGATTGTCTCCGAATTCCCGCAACCACTGAAGGTCGCTGGAATGGCGCAGAAGGCTGAGTAGATCGGCTTGTTTGTCCTCCTCGACTCCGTAGTAGGTGAGCAGGTGGATGAGCGTGCGACGCTGGGGCCGCGTCCGCGCCTTCTCCATCTTGAAAATGGTGCCGGTGCTGATCCCGGTGTCCTCGCTGACCTTCTCGCGAGGGATCTCCCCACGAAGAATCCGCAACTCACTGGCCAGCCGGCGCCGGCCGATCGTTGACGGCTGCTTACGCGTGGTGGACATCGACACCTTCCTCTCGCTGCCTTCTAGTGTGCCAGTGACTACTAGTCACTGCGCAAGTGGCATCGCGAAGAGGTCAGTCGTAAGAGTGCCATTGACCGCCCAGGCTCTAGATTGGGCCGATGGCGAGCATGGAAACCGCTGACAAGCTTCTCCGTACGCGCACGGTCAGCGCGCAGAGCCTGCTGGAGGGCCGGGTCGACCTGTCGCAGTACCCGTTCCAGTTGCTGGCGGTGCTGTCCTCGCGCGGCATGGGCGGCGGCGAGCGCCTGTCTCAGCTGATGGTGGCCACCGAGCACCTGATGAACTTCGGCTGGGACCTGGTCAACGTGACCAACATCGGCGGCGAGACGTCCTACCCGACGGCGGTCATGAAGCGTCGCCCACCGCTCTGAGCGACGACGTGTGCCGCAGGATCTCGCCGAGCACCTGCGGCCAGACGGCTCGGGGCGGATATTCGTGGCCCATGCCGTCGAGCACGATCACCCGCGCGCCGGCCGGCGCCGGGCCGGGCACCTCGAGGTTGCCGCGCAGGACGAGAGTCGGTGCGTTCAGAGGACCGGCGGGCGGACCGGCGTCGGCGAACACCAGCCGGTGGTTGATCCGGGTGGACATCATGTCGATGCTGCGGTCGAAGACGGTCTGGGCCAGCCGGCGCAGCCGCGGCTCGTCCGGCTGGAACGGACCGGCCCGCTCCCGCACCTCGGCCACGATCCGGTCGACGGCCGCCCACCGGTCACCCCAGTCGGCGTCCGGCCACGGGGCGAAGGCCGCCGGGCAGATCAGGGTCAGCGACCGCACGCGGTCCGGTGCGGTCGCGGCCAGATGCGCGGCGAGCAGCCCGCCGAGGCCGAAGGCGACCAGATGCGCGGCCGGTTCGTCGAGCGCGTCGAGCAGGGCGAGCCCGTCGTGGGCGAGGTCGGGCCAGTCGTAGGGCGGGGCGCCGGCCGGGAACGACGTGGAGCGGCCGGTGTCGCGGTGGTCGTACCGGATCACCCGGCGCGACCCGGCCGCGAGCCGCCGGCAGAACTCGTCGTCCCACCAGTCCATCGCCGCGGCCGCGCCGGCGATCAGCAGCACCGGCGGGTCGGGCCGGGCGCCGAACGTCTGCACGCACAGGTCGACCCCGCCCGCCGGCACCATCGTCACGTCCGCCATGCCCGCATTCTGGGCCAAGATCCTGACAGCTTGATGGGAAGCCAACCACCGGCCCGGAACGCGACGCCGGCGGGTCAGTCGTCGGCCTGGGCGCGCACACTCCCGGCGGCCGGGCCGACCCGTGCGATTCGCAGCGAGATCGCGGTCAGGGCGAGGGCCAGAGCGAAGAGCGTCAGATGTACGACCGGATTGTCGATCGGCATCATCGCGATGACCGCGACCGGGATCTGAACGACGGCGATCAGACCGGCCAGCAGCCATTTGTTCCCGCGGCTCCACAGCACGACGGTCCACACCGGTGCCGTGACGACGATCAGGGTGAGGCCGTCGAGGACGGCGTGCAGGGCCGGGCTGTGCACCTCGTTGTGCGCGAAGGCCTGTGCGGGCGCGGCCACCCAGAGGGCCGCGAGGATGAGGGGGACGACGACAGCGGCACGACGCATGGGATCCTCCGAGCGTGACTACCCCGTTGCACTGTGTATCGACGGTACGGACGATTTGTGATGCTCGTCAATGCTTCTCCGGCTTGCTCGGTATGCCATCAATGCCGCTGCTATGGGCCGGATCGTGATCTGCTTCCCTCTCTACGGAGAGTGATCTTTGTCCCGAGCGGAATTTGGCGCTTTGTCACGCCGGGTTACGTCGGCTAGGGTCGCGCAGTGCGTATCGGCGAGGTCGCGATGGCGGCGGCGATTACTATGAGTGTGGCAGGGTTAGCTTACGTTGCGTATAACCCGGGCGTGCTGACCGACCGCGCGTCGACGGTTGCCGATCAGGCCACGTGCCGCGCGGTCGACCAGGCCATCGTGGCCTACGGGTCGCTGCACGCCGACCCGCCGCGCACCATCGACGACGTCCGGCCGTACGTCCGCGGCGACATCTCCCGTTACCGCATCGCCGGCGGCGTGGCGGCGGGACCCGGCTGCTCCTGAGGCGGGTTTCAGCGCCCGGCCGCTCTCCGGCCGCGCTGGGCTGCTTTTCTGACCGCGCTGGGCTGCTTTCTGACCGCGCTGGGCTGCTTTCTGACCGCGCTGGGCTGCTTTTCTGACCGCGCTGGGCTGTGTTTTGGCCGGGCCGGCTGTGTTTTGGCCGGGCGCCGGGTCAGGGGATGAGCATCCCGCCCAGCAGGGCCTGCCAGAGGAAGGCGTTGACCACGCCGTCGACGACGATCGTGGGCTCGCCGGCCCGCAGGGCGTGCTGGAACGCGCGGACCGCGCCGTCGGTGATCGGGCCGAAGTGGCCGTCGACCCGCGGCGCCCACGACGGGTTGCCGGACGCGTTGCGGACCTGGAACTCCTCCTGGATCGCCCGCACCGCCTCGCCCCGGTCGCCGCGCCGGCGGGTGGTGATCAGGGCCCGCCAGGTGACCGGGCCGACGACGCCGTCCTCGGCCAGGTTGCGCTGATGCTGCAGGGCGCGCACCGCCGCGTCCGTGCGCGGCCCGAACTCGCCGTCCACCAGGACCACCCGCCCCTGCTCGCGCAGCAGGTACTGCAGGGTCGGAACGGGGTGCGCCTTGTCGCCGCGGTGTACCACCGGCCAGGGCTGCAACATGTCGATCGCTCCTCTCCAGGACCGTCCGTCGGGGCCATCCTGTCGCCTACCCGACACGAATGGAAACTCTCAGTCAGGTGACCGACACTCTGCGCGCTGGTAACGCCCGATGGATGTATGTCGCCCGGTCCTCCTCGATCAGACAGAAACGTCAACCGAACGGTTCTTACAGTCCGGGTAGTCGGGGACGATCCTTTCTGGACATGATCCCGCTGAAGAAGGCCATCGGCGGCCTGGCCGCGGCGGTGGCGCTGAGCCTGAGCGGTGCCGGCCTGTCCGCCTGCGGCAGCCCGTCCGACGGGGACAGTCGAGCCGTCCGCGCCCTGGACGAGGTGACCACCCCGGCCCCGGCCGCGACGACCAGCCCCACACCGCCGGCGCCCACCGCCACGCCGGAGCCCACGCCCACCGCGACGCCGCCGGCCCGCCCCAAGCCCAAACCAAAGCCCAAGCCGGCCACGACCAAGAAGCCCAAGCCCAAGAAGACGCCGAAGCAGGCGGTCTACTACAAGAACTGCGACGCCGTCCGGGACGCCGACGCGGCCCCGATCCACGAGGGTGACCCCGGCTACAGCCGCAAACTCGACCGTGACGGCGACGGGATCGGCTGCGAGGACTGAGCCGGGCCCGGACCATGCCGGCGGGTGCCCGGGGTGGGGCGGTGCGTCACGGCTCGGCCGGGGCCGTGACGAGACGCTCGATGGCGTCGGCGGCCCGGACGGCTCCACCGGCCGCGCGGAACCGCTCGGCCATCGCGGCCAGGTTCCGGCCGGTGGTCTCGTCGCGCTCCAGTTCGGTCACGGCGCGGCGCAGGGCCGACGGGTCCGGCTCGGTCAGGGTGACACCGAGACCCAGTTCGTGGAGGCGGCGCGCGTTGGCCCGCTGCTCGGGCATCTGCGGCACGGCGACCGTGGGTACCTGGTTGAGCACGGCCTCCATGGTGGAGTTCATGCCGGCGTGGGTGACGAACACGGCAGCGTGCTTCAGCACTTCCAGCTGCGGGAAGTAGGGGCGGACCTCGATGTTGGCGGGTACGGCGCCGAGGTCGACGTGGTCGCCGACGGCCATCGCCACCTGCCACGCGGTGCCGGCGAAAGCCTCGACGCAGGTGCGGAAGAACTCCGGGTTCCGGTTCATCAGGGTGCCGAGGGAGACGAAGAGCAGGCGGGTGCCGGGGGCGGGGGGCTCCCAGTCGGCGGCGTCGACGCGCTGGTGCTCGGACGGTCCGACGAAGACGTGGCGGTCGTCGAAGGTGTCGCCCGCGTACTGGAACTCTTTCGGCACGAAGACGACGTCCAGTTCGCCGGGGCTACGCGTGAGGACGGTGCCGAGGGTCCGGGTGACGCCGAACGTCGCGGTGTAGGCGCGGACCCGTTCGTCGGCGGCGGCCATCGATTCCGCCAGCCGGCCGGGGTCGGGCACGAACTCCTGCAGCGGCGTGTAGTGCTCGTTGGCCGCGAAGGTCGGGCGCAGCTGCACGCCGGGGACCTTCTCGAGGTCGGCCAGCATGGCCCCGGCCAGGGAGTTGGTGTCGTAACAGACGGCGGCGGGCGGGTCGGCGGCGAAGGCCTCGCGCAGCACCGGCAGTTCGCGGTCGGTGTGGGCCAGCAGCAGGTCGGCGATCATCGCGACCACGTCGGTGGTGGTGTCGCGCAGGGCACTCTGGCCGGACCGGCCGCCGTGCCGGAACTCGGCCGCCGGCAACACCAGACAGGTGGCCCCGGCCCGCCGGACCGCCTCGGCGAACGGCGCGCCGACCGCGTAGGTGACGCGGTGCCCGCGGCCGACCAGCTCGGCCACCACCGGGAGTACGGGATTGACGTGCCCGGCCCCGTCCCGGCCGACGAACGCGAAATGCAACCTGACCCCTTCCGGTGCCGTGTGTCGAGAACTCTCGCCGGGCGCGTGATGGGGGTAAACCGTACCCGCCGGTAAGGGGGGTGGAAGGGCAACTTCCGGGGGTACGGGTTGTTTCCGAGCGACCATTTACGCACGTGGAGCGAAGCGACCTCGGCGGGAGCGACGGTCTGTACCACCCACCGAGCTACGACATGCGGCTCTTGAAGTTGATCTTCGGAGCGCTTCTATACCATCGGTGGGTAGCCGAAACGAGCACGGAGAGCGGGAGTATGAGCGCGGAGACACTGGAGTTTCAGGCCGAGGCGCGGCAGTTGCTGCAGTTGATGGTCCACTCGATCTATTCGAACAAGGACATCTTCCTGCGGGAACTCATCTCGAACGCGTCGGACGCACTGGACAAACTGCGCCTGGCGACGTTGCGGGACGGCGTCGAGGCCGACACGTCGGATCTGCACATCCGGATCACGGTGGACTCCGAGGCGCGCACCCTGACCGTGACCGACAACGGGATCGGCATGTCGCGCGACGAGGTCGTCACGCTGATCGGCACGATCGCCAAGTCGGGCACGGCCGAGATGTTGCGGCAGCTCAAGGAGTCCGGTGACGCCAAGGAGCTGATCGGGCAGTTCGGAGTCGGGTTCTACTCGACGTTCATGGTCGCCGACCGCGTGACGCTTCTCACGCGCAAGGCCGGCACCGACACCGGGACGCGGTGGGAATCGGCGGGCGAGGGGTCGTACACGATCGAGGAGGTCACCGACGCGCCGGTCGGGACCGCGGTGACCGTGCACCTGCGGCCGGCCGACGAGGAGGACGCGCTCTTCGACTACGCCGACGAGTGGAAGATCAAGGGGATCGTCAAGAAGTACTCCGACTTCATCGCGTTCCCGATCCGCCTCAACGACGGCCCCGACGCCATCAACTCGATGAAGGCGCTCTGGGCGCGGCCCCGCTCGGACGTCAAGGACGAGGAATACCACGAGTTCTACCGGCACATCAGCCACGACTGGACCGACCCGCTGGAGATCGTCAACCTCAAGGCGGAGGGCACGTTCGAGTACGAGGCTCTGCTGTTCATCCCGTCCCGGGCCCCGCACGACCTGTTCCAGCGGGACGGCCAGCGCGGCCTGCACCTGTACGTGAAGCGCGTCTTCATCATGGACGACAGCCGTGAGCTGCTTCCCGACTACCTGCGCTTCGTCAAGGGCGTGGTGGACGCGGCCGACCTGTCGCTCAACATCTCCCGTGAGATCCTGCAGCAGGACCGGCACATCCAGCTGATCCGCCGCCGCCTGGTCAAGAAGGTCCTCTCCACGATCAAGGACCTTCAGGGGGCCCAGCCCGAGAAGTACGCGACGCTGTGGCGCGAGTTCGGCCGGGCGATCAAGGAGGGCCTGCTGGCCGAGCCCGACAACCACAAGGCCATCCTCGACATCGCCTCGTTCTCGTCCACTTCCGGCGCCGAACCCACGACTCTGGCCGACTACGTGTCGCGCATGAAGGAGGGTCAGGACGAGATCTACTTCCTGACCGGCGAGTCGCGCTCGCAGGTCGAGAACTCTCCGCACATGGAGGCGTTCCAGGCCCAGGGCTACGAGGTGCTGCTGCTCACCGACCCGGTCGACGAGATCTGGGTCGAGGCGGTCCCGGAATACGACGGCAAGAAGTTCCAGTCCATCGCCCGCGGCAACGTCGATCTGCCCGACGCTGACAAAACGGACGAAGAGGCTCCGGAGTTCGACCCGCTGCTCGGCTTCCTCAAGGGCGCGCTCGAGGAGCAGGTCAAGGAGGTGCGGCTGTCGCACCGCCTGACCACGTCGCCGGCCTGCCTGGTCAGCGACGCTGACGACATCACGCCCACGCTGGAGAAGATGTACCGCGCGATGGGCCAGGAGGTGCCGCACGTCAAGCGCATCCTCGAGCTCAACCCGTCCCACCCGCTGGTCGCCGGCCTGCGTACCGCCCACGAGTCCCGGCCCGGCGACGCCGCGCTGACCGAGACGGCCGAGCTGCTCTACGGCACCGCCCTGCTGGCCGAGGGGGGCGACCTGGACGACCCGGCCCGCTTCGCCAAGCTGCTGGCCGAGCACCTCACGAAAACCCTTTAGAAGACCGATGTCGTAGCTCGGTGGGTGGTGCGGACCGTCGCTCCCGCCGAGGTCGCTTCGCTCCACCTGCGTAATTGGTCGCGCGCTCAACCCCAGTGGTAGCTCAGGGCGGTATCCGGGACCCGGATACCGCCCTGACCTGCCACTGGGGTTGAGCGTGGTGGGTCAGGCGCGGGAGTCGCGGAGTTCGGCCAGGAGGCCGTCGCGGTCGGCCAGGACCTGACCCAGGATGCGGCGGCCGGCGGCCAGCAGGTCGGCGACGGCCGGGGTGCTCAGGGCGTACATCACCGAGCCGCCGGAACGGAACGAGACCACGACACTGGCCCGGCGCAGGACCGCCAGCTGCTGGGACAGGTTGGACGGCTCGACGTCGATCTCGGCCAGCAGGTCGCGTACCGGTCGCGGGCCGGCCTGAAGCAGCTCGAGCACCCGGATCCGCACCGGATGGCCGAGGACGCGGAACATCTCCGCCTTCGCCTGATACAGCGGCACCGACACGCGCCCACCCTGGCCTGCTCCGCCCGCACCCGCAACCGAAAGCACCCGTTCGGGAATTTCGAACTGTTGAGTTGCAGAACTCTTCAACTCCGCGTCCGACACACGCCATCCTCGCCGCGTGTCGCGCGCGGCTGTCGCACACCGGGTCCGATCCACCGGGGCCGATCTCGCTGATGCTTCCGGGCGTCGCCGGATCCAGCGAGAGGAACATCCCGATGGCAGCAGTGGAAGTGGCACTCAAGGAAGCCCTGCAGATCGCCGGCGCCACCGCCGCGGCCGTGGTCGACCACACCAGCGGCATGGCGCTGGCCACGGCCGGCGGCACCCGCGACTTCGACGTGGCGGTCGCCGCGGCCGCCAACACCGACCTCCTGCGGGCCAAGCTGCGCGCCAAGGAGATGCTCGGCCTCAGCGACGGCATCGAGGACATCCTGGTCACCCTGGACACGCAGTACCACCTGATCCGCCCGGTCACCGGCCGCACCGGCCGCGGCCTGTTCATCTATCTGGTACTGAACAAGCAGACCGCCAACCTGGCCATGGCCCGTCACCGGCTGCGCCTGATCGAGCAGGCGATGGAGTTGTGACTACACCCGGCGCGGGGCCGCGTCCCGCGCCTCCGGTGTGGCGGGCCGGGGCGCGGTCTCGCGGTTGGTGGAAGCCCGGAAACCGGTGGCCTTGTGGGTGCCGTCGCAGAACGGCTTGATCGCCGAGCGGCCGCAGCGGCACAGGGCGATCGTCGGGCGGCCCGGCTCGATGACCGTGCCGTCCGGGGTCTGCAGGGTGAAGTCACCACGGACGATCAGCGGGCCGTCCTCGTACGGGATGATCGTTGAGCTCATGGCGGCTGGATTGCCGCGATCACGGCCTTGAAACGTACGTTTACCTCGATCTTCGCCGGGAAGCCCTGACGGCATGAAGCTTCCTGGTCCGCGGGGGACCGCCTCCGCCGCGGTGATCGACCTGCTCGCCGGGCGTGCGTCGGGACTGCCGCAGTCGCTCGTACCGGACGACGACGAAGACCTGCACCTGGCCCTGTTCGTTACCTATGAGCTGGCCTATCGCGGCTGGGACGGGGTGGACGACGCCTGGGAGTGGGACCCCGGCCTGCTGGGCGGGCGGCGGGACCTCGAGGCGCGCTTCCTGGACGACCTGTACGCCCTGGCCGGCCGCCCGGAACCGGTGGAGCCGGCCGAACTGCCGCACCGGCTGATCGAGCTGGCCCGGTCCGATGACGGGCCGTCGCTGTCCAAGTATCTGCGCGGAAGGGCTACCTACGACCAGTTCCGGGACTTCGTCCGGCATCGGTCGGTCTATCACCTGCGGGAGGCCGACCCGCACACGTTCGCCATCCCGCGGCTGGCCGGCCGGCCCAAGGCGGCACTGATCGAGATCCAGATCGACGAGTACGGCGGCGGCGTCGCCCCGCGCATGCACCAGGAACTGTTCAAGCAGACGATGCGCTGGTTCCGGCTCGACCTCACCTACGGCGCGTACGTCGAGACGGTGGGCGCCCCGACGCTGGCCAACAACAACGTGATGTCACTGTTCGGGCTGCACCGCCGCCGCCGGGGCGCGCTCATCGGGCATCTGGCCGCGTACGAGATGACCTCGACCGCACCCAACCGCAACTACGGCAACGGCCTGCGCCGCCTCGGCGGCGACGCGACTGCCACCGCCTTCTACGACGAGCACGTCGAGGCGGACGCGGTGCACGAGCAGATCGCCGCGTACGACCTGGCCGGTGGCTTCGCGGCGGCCGAGCCCGAGCTGGCCGGCGACGTGCTGTTCGGGGCGCGGTGCGCGCTCGCCCTGGACAACCGCTGGGCGGCGAGCCTGCTGGCGGAGTGGCGATCCGGGTCGTAGTCGGCGGCGCTGGGCCTGAGGACGCCGCTGACGTCGACCGACCGGTTGCCGGGCCGGGCGGCCGAGACCTGCTCCAAGGTAGATTGCCTGGCACCGGCAACCCCTACTGACCGGGCCCCCGGTCGCGGAGGCTGGGCGTTTGGCGAGCGACGAGACCCACGACCATGTCGGCCGCGGCGGCGTGGTCAACCTTGCCCAGGGCGGTGACCTGCGCGCCGACCTGGGACGTCCGGTGTTCCGGACCGAGGGCGGATGGCCGCGTCGATCAGCCGTGCCCGCACACCTGGCCGATTGGCCCAGCCACCTGCTCGCCGACGCCGATCGGCAGGTCGCGCTGGTCGGCCGGGCCGGCGAACTGGCCACGCTGCGCGACTGGCGCGACGCGTCCGCCGGATTCGGGGCGCTGCTCGTGCACGGCGCCGGCGGGCAGGGCAAGACCCGGCTGGCGCGCGAGTTCGCCGCCCGGTCGGCGGCCGCCGGATGGGCGGTGCATCGGGCGCGGCTCGACCGGCCCGGCGACGAACCCCAGCCCGGCCCCGTTCCGGAGCCGGCCGCCGCCGCCGCGGGCCGGCTGATCATCGTCGACCGGGCCGAACAATGGCCGCTGCCGCTGCTGCGCGACTTCCTGTTCCTGCGGTCGCTGCACGACGCCCGGCGCACCCGGATCCTGCTCCTGGCCCGGCCGGCCGGCGACTGGTGGCAGCGCATCGCCCGGCACCTGACCGGACACCTCGGCATCGAGCCCGGGACGCTGCACCTCGGCCCGCTGCCCGGGCGACAGCTCTTCGACGCGGCCCGGGACTTCTTCGCGCGGCGGCTCGACCGGTCCGAGGCCATGGCCGAACAGCCGCCCGAGGGGTGGCGGGAGCCGCCGACCGCGCTCGAGACCCAGATGGCCGCGCTGGCCCGGGTGCTCGCCCACGGGATGCCCGGGCGTGCGCCGGCCGACGATCCGGGCGCGCTGGCGGCGTACCTGATCGAACGGGAGCGCGAGCGGTGGTCCGAGCCGGAGACTCTCGGCCGGGCCGTCTTCCTGGCCGGGCTGGCCGGACCGCTCACCCACGCGCAGGCGACCGGGCTGGTGGCCGCGACCGGCCTGACCGCGCCCGGAGAGGAGGCC
This sequence comes from Actinoplanes sp. NPDC049265, assembly GCF_043197135.1. Taxonomy (NCBI): domain Bacteria; kingdom Bacillati; phylum Actinomycetota; class Actinomycetes; order Micromonosporales; family Micromonosporaceae; genus Actinoplanes; species Actinoplanes sp. NPDC049265. The sequence continues at coordinate 289,254 of NZ_JBICSP010000003.1, forward strand.
GGCCGCCTGATCGAGCAGCACCGGCTGAGCTACCCGTCCGGCGTGCTCGCTCCACTTCGGCCGGAGCGGCTGGCCGAGGACTTCGTCGCGATCCTGGCCGGCGGCCGGCCCGGCCGGCCGGCCGACCCGTGGACCGCCGGCCAGGCCCCGGCCGTCCTGGCCCGGCTGGCCCGGACCATGCCGCGGCACCTGCCCCGCTACCTGCTGACGCTGATCGCGGTGGCCGAACGCCATGCCGGGTTCAGCCAGGACCGGCTCGGCCCGATCCTGCGCGACCAGCCCGAGATCGTGGTGGCGGCGGGCGGCCCGATCCTGCACGCGCTGGCCCGGCTGGAGCATCTGGACGCCGCCGCCCTGGCCGCCGTGGAACTGGAGTTGCCGCTGGACGGCCCCCGTGACCTGATGGATCCGCTGGTCACGTTGAGCCGGCGGCGGTACGCGTCGACCCGTCCGGCCGACCCGGCCCGGGTCATGGTCGCGTACCGGCTGTCCCGGCGCCTGGCCGCGGCCGGACGGCACACCGAGGCGGTGGCGGCGATCGAGGACGCCCGCCGCCGCGCCGTGCCCGGCGAGGAGACGGCCCGCGTGCTGGGCTGCCACGCCGAGGTCATGGCCGGCGTCGGGCTGGTCGAGGCGGCGATCCAGAGCGCGTACGAAGCCCTGCTCCTGTGGGCCGAGGTCGGTCCGGCGCACGTCGAATACCTGGCCCTGCGTGACCTGTACGCACGGCTGCTGCACCTCGACGGCCGGCCCGGCGACGCCGCGGGCTACCAGGCCGCCACGACCGCGTTGTGGCGGAAGCGGACCGAGGTCGACGCCACCCTGATCGTCCGCCTGGCCCGGTCGCTGGACGCCGAGCGGTTCTACCGGCAGGCGGCCGGTGATCCCGTCGGGGCGGCCGGGCGGGCGGTGGCGGCCGCGTCGGTGTGGGAACGGCTCGATCTGGCCGTGCCCGGCACCCACCGAGGGGAGCTGATCGACGCTTGGATCGCGGTCGCGGTCGCGATCGCGCCGCGGGCCCCGGCGGCGGATCGGCGCGCGGCATCCGATCGTCTTGCGGCGGCTGATCGCCTCTCGGAGGCGGATCGTCTCTCGACGGCCGACCGTCTTACGGCGACGGATCGGCTTGCGTCGGCCGACCGCCTGACGGCGGCCGATCGTCTTGCGGCGGCCGAGCAGGCCGTGCGGGCGTCGCGGGCGTTGTGGGACCAGGACGTGTCCGCGGCCCCGCGCCTGATCCGGGCCCTCCGCGCGCACGCCGCCGCGCTGACCGGCGCCGGCCGGCACGAGCAGGCGATCAAGCGTGCCCGCGCGGCGATCGTGGTCGCCCGGCGCCTGCCCGGCCTGGACAGCCACCAGCGGCTCTACGCGGGCGCTCTGCTCCGGCTCGCACTCTGCTGCCTGGCCGCCGACACCGACCTGCGGCGGGGCCACGCCGCCGCGGTCGAGGCGCTCCGGGTCTTCCGGACGGTACGAGCCCGGGGCGGCGAACGGAACGCGCTCGACGTCGCCGAAAACATCGAACGCCGGCTGGCCCCTCCGTCGGCGCCACGGCCGAGGCCCGACCAGCCGGGGCCGAGGCCCGACCAGCCGGGGCCGTGCCCTAAGTGCAACGCGACCGGCAAGGTGCGAATCGAGGAATGGGGTCGCGGCGTGGTCCGGACGGTCACCTGCTCCCGATGCCAGGGCCGTGGCTACTCGGTGACGCCGGGGAGACGCGCCTGAGGATGGGAACGTCGGCGAGTCGTGCGCGGGCCCGCGTGCCGGCCGGCGTCGGTGAGTCGTGCTCAGGCCGGCGTCGGTGAGTCGGCGTGCGGGCCGGCGTCGATCGGGTCAGTGCCTCGTGATCAGGCGGGGGTCGGCGAGCCACGCGCGCGGGCCGGCGTGCTGGACGCGGATGGCCGCAACCCGGATGGCTTCGTCCAGCGCCTCCACGAAGGACGCCCCGGAAGCGATCGCGAGCGCCAGCGCGCCGTGGAAGGCGTCGCCCGCGCCGGCCGTGTCAACCGCGTCGACCGTGGGGACGGGACGCTCACCGGAGGCGGCGCCGTCCTTCGTGAGCGACCACCAGCGGACAGGGGCGGGGCCGTTGGTCACCGCGACGTGCGGGGCCACCCCGGCCAACGCTTCTTCGCCGCTGGGCCGGCGCAAGCCCGAAGTCGTCGCGGCGGTCGCGTCGGCCGTCACGCTGGTCGGTGGGTGGTGGCTCATGGTCGCGGCGGCCACGTTGGCGGGTGGGCGATGGGTCATGGTCGCGGGGGTCGGTGGGCGATGGGTCATGGTCGCGGCGGACTCGTCGGTGGGTGGATGGTGGCTCGTGGTGGCGGCGGTCGCTTCGGTGGGGAGGTGGAAGCCGGCGGATGCGGCGACCACTGTGGCGCGGGGGAGGATGTCGGCGAAGACGGGGCGCCAGTGGCCGGCGTCGACGACCAGGGTGCCGGCCCGCTCGGCGGCGGCCCGGGCCAGGGCCGGGTGGTGTCCGTCGACCAGGACTGTGCCGGAGAGGTCGCAGGACGGCATGCGGGGCGTCACGGCGCCGGCGTTGCGGCTGACGATGCTGCGGCGGCCGGTGCCCTCCTCGACCGTGACCGCGGAGAGGGGCGGCGGCTCGGTCGCGTCCTCCGCGGCGTCGAGGAGCTTCACCCCGTACCCCTCGAGGTCCTGTTTGATCAACCCACCCAGCGGATGCGAACCGATCGCCGTGACCAGCGTGACGTCGGCGCCCAGCACGGCCGCCGTGACGGCGGCGTTCAACGCCGGGCCGCCGGCCGCGACCTCGACCGTGGTGGCCTGCGCCTTCTCGTCGGGGCCGGGGATCCGGGGCACGCGGTGAACCAGGTCCACAGTGGACAGGCCGACGCAGACCAGCCTCACGCCGGCAGCCGTGTTCCGGTCAGGCCGGCGCAATAGTCGAGCAGCCCGTCCTGTAGCGCGGCGTGCGTGGTCGCGGCCACCGGTTGCTCTTCGCGCATGTCGTAGAAGTAGCGGCCGGTGACCTTCGCGCCCGGGTCGTCACTGACCGCGAGCCACGCCTGGGTGCGCGTGCCCTGGTCGAGCGAGCCGGGCGCGCCGGTGCCGCCCATCCGGGTGGAGATCCAGCCAGGGTCGACGGCGTTGGCGAGTACGCCGGGCCAGTGCCGCGCCACCGCGAAGGCGAGCACCACGTCCCACAGCTTGGTGTCGCTGTACGCCCGGCTGCCGCTCCACCGCCGCGACGTCCACTGCGGGTCGTCGAGCGTGGCCCGGCCGCCCTGGTGCATGCCCGAGCTCAGATAGATCAGGCGTTCGGGGCGGCGGACGAGACAGGTCAGAAGATAGGGCGCGAGTACGTTGACCGCGAAGTGCTTCTCCAGCCCGTCGACCGTCTCCTCGCGGCGGGGCGCGGTGTAGCCGATGCCGGCGTTGTGCACGATCGCGTCGTACGGGCCGGCCCGCTCGGCCTGCGTCGCCACGTCCAGCATGTCGGCGATGGTCGCCAGGTCACCGACGACGACCTGCGACGCCCCGGGCGCGGCGGCCCGGGTGTCGTCGGCCCGGCGTTGGTTGCGGGCGTGCAGCACCACGTCGTGCCCGTCGGCGAGCAGTCGCCGGCCGAGGGCGAGTCCCAGCCCGTCGGCCGACCCGGTGACGAAGATCCTGGCCATGCCGGACAGGCTACCCAGCGCTCGTGAAACGATGCGGCGATGCGTGAACCCCGGCTGGAGATCGAATACTGCACCCAGTGCCGCTGGCTGCTACGCGCGGCGTGGTTCGCGCAGGAGTTGCTGACCACGTTCCCGGGTGATCTGGGCGAGGTGGCGCTGGTCCCGGGGATCGGTGGCGTCTTCGAGATCCGGCTGAACGACGAGACCATCTGGTCGCGCAAGGAGCGGCACGGGTTTCCGGAGCTGGCCGAGCTGAAACGGCTGGTCCGCGACCGGATCGCCCCCGACCGCGACCTCGGCCACTCCGACCGTCCCTGACCCACTCACCGGTGCTCGACGCAGCGGACGGCGCGCTGCCCAGGTGACAGCTCGGGGCGGTGCCCGAGGAGCGGATGGCGCCCTGGGCTACCACTGGGGTGGGTGGTGGTAGGGCTGGGCGGTGGCGGCGGCTTGGATGGCCTTGCCCCGGGCTACCACTGGGGGAGGTGGTGCTAGTGGGCCAGTTCGGAGAAGAACGTGCCTATGTTGCGGAAGACGTTGGCCACGCCGTCGCCCAGGCTGTGGGCGATGTCGGCCGCGGGACCCGGATTGGTCCCGATGTAGAAGATGAGCAGGATGAGGAGCACCCAGCCCAGGATCTTCTTCATGCGAATGATCGTGGCACGGGCGCGCCACCGCGGGTGGGACTTCGGCGTGGCGAGTCCACGGACTCATAGGGACAAATCGAACAAAGTGGCAGCGTTGCCCCAGCAGACCGCCCGGAGCCAGTCGTCGCCGAGGTCGAGGCGGGCCAGGGCGTCGAGCTGGTGGGCGTACGCGTAGGGGATGTTGGGGAAGTCGCTGCCGAGCAGGATCCGGCCGGCCAGGCCCAGGTCGCGCAGCTGGGGGAGGCGTGACCGGGGGAACGGCGCGATCTCCTCCCAGAAGTCGGTCAGCGCCATCGTGGTGTCCAGGCGGACGTTCGGATAGGCCGCGGCCAGGTCGAGGAAGTCGCCGTACTCGGGGGCGCCGAGATGGGCGAAGATCAACGGCAGTGTGGGGTACGCGGCCAGCACGTCCCCGATCGGCCCGGGCCCGGTGTAGCCGTTGGCCACCGGACCCGAACCGGCGTGCACCACGACCGGGGTGCCGGAGGCGGCCAGCAGTTCCCAGGCCGGGGTCAGTCGCGGGTCCCGCGGGTCGTAGCCACCCACCTGCAGGTGCAGCTTGAAGACGCGGGCGCCCCGGTCGAGGGCCGATCGGACCACGCCGGCCGTGTCGTCCTCGGGGAAGAACGTCGCGCTGGGCAGGCATTCGGGGACCTCGGCGGCGAAGGCGAGACTCCAGTCGTTGAGCCAGGCCGACATCGCGGGCTTATGCGCGTACCCGAGGGCGGAGAAGGACCGGACGCCCAGCCGGCCGAGAGCCGCGATCCGCTCCTGGTCGGTGCCGCGGTAGCGGATCGGCCAGGGCCGGCCGATCAGCGGGCCGGCCGCGTCGAACTGCGCCCACACCTTGCGCAGCATCCGTTCGGGCAGGAAGTGGGTGTGTACGTCGGCCAGCCCGGGCAGGCCGAGGCGCTGCCAGAACGCGGGTACGTCGTCGTCGATCACTCGAGAATGATGCGCTTGGCGGCTTCGCGGGCGACCGCGCGGGCCGAGGCGGCGTTTGAAAAATCATGAGACTGGGGTACGCGCTCCGCATGCACCCGTACGCAGCCGAGGCGATCACCGACGCCGGCGGCACCCAGCTGATCCTGGCCGCCGTGATCGGCATAGCGGTCGTCATCCTCCTCATCGCGTGGGCCAGGTGGCATCCGTTCCTGGCCCTGGTCCTCGGCGCCGGCGCCCTGGGCATCGTGGCCGGCGCCGGCCCGGAAGACGTGGTCAAGTCGTTCACCACCGGGACGGGCACCACCGCGGGCAACGTCGGCCTGCTGATCGCCCTCGGCTCGATGATCGGCGCGCTGCTGGCCGACTCGGGGGGCGCCGACGGCATCGTCAAACGCATCGTCGAACGGGTGTCCGGGGGCGCGCTGCCGTGGGCCATGGCCGGGGTCGCCGCGCTGATCGGCCTGCCGCTGTTCTTCGAGGTCGGCGTCGTGCTCCTGGTGCCGATCGTGCTGCTGGTGGCCCGCCGCACCACGGTCCCGCTGCTGCAGATCGGCATTCCGGCGCTGGCCGGCCTGTCGGTGCTGCACGGGCTGGTCCCGCCGCATCCGGGTCCGCTGGTCGCCATCTCCAGCCTGAACGCCAACCTGGGCCTGACCCTGGCGTTCGGCCTGATCTGCGCGATCCCGACGGTGCTGATCGCCGGCCCGATCTTTGGCAACTTCATCAGCAAGCGGGTCCACGTGACCGTCCCGGCCCTGGCCGGCGCCCCGGCCGGCGTCTCCTCGGCCGGTTCCGCGGCCGGCTCTTCCGGTGCCGACCGCCCCGACGCGGTGGCCACCGAGTCGGGTGCCGCCGTGTCCGCCGACGCTACCGCCGAGCCGGTCGAGCGGGACGACGACAAGCCCCGGCCGACCCGGAACCCGGGCTTCTGGCCGGCCGTGCTGACTGTGCTGCTGCCCATCGTGCTCATGCTGCTGCGGGCGATCGCCGAGCTCACCCTCCCGGAGAAGAACGCGGTGCGCGGCGTGTTCCACGTCGCCGGGGAGCCCGTGGTGGCGCTGCTGGCCGGCGTACTCCTGGCCATGTGGTCCCTGGGTAAGCGGGCCGGGTTCGACCGCCGCGCCACCTCGGCGGTGATCGGCGGCTCCCTGCCACCGATCGCCGGGATCCTGCTCATCGTGGCCGCCGGCGGTGGCTTCAAGCAGGTGCTGGTCGACGTCGGCGTCGGCACCGTGGTCGCCGACGCGGCCAAGGACGCCAACGTCAACGCCCTGCTCCTGGGCTTCCTGGTCGCGGTGGGAATCCGGATCGCCACCGGATCCGCTACCGTCGCCACGATCACCGCCGCCGGCATCGTCGCCCCGCTGGCCACCACCCTCAGCACCCCGGAGGTGTCGCTGCTGGCGCTGGCCATCGGGGCCGGGTCGCTGTTCTTCTCGCACGTCAACGACGCCGGCTTCTGGCTGGTCAAGGAGTACTTCGGGATGACCGTCGGTCAGACCATCAAGACCTGGTCGGTGATGGAGACGATCATCTCGGTGGTCGGCTTCGCCTGCGTGATGATCATCAGCCTCTTCGTCTGAGCCTCAACCGTTGTTGGCGTCCCGCCACGCGATCCACCGGCGCAGCTCGGTGAAGTCGAACTCGGGACCCCAGCCGCCGACGGTGAACTGGGTGGCGCCGAGCTCGAGCAGGGCCGGCGCCACCTCGTCGGGCTCACCCTTCACGCCGACCGAGATCTCGATCTCGGACGGGTCGCGGCCCACGTCCTTGCAGTGCTGCTCCAGCACACCCTTCTTGTGGGCCAGGGTCTCCGGGTCGGCGAACGTGTGCCACGTGTCGGCATGCTCGGCCACCAGGCGCAGCGTCTTCTTCTCGCCGCCCCCGCCGATCAGCACCGGGATCTTGCGGGTCGGCGGCGGGTTGAGCCGGCCCCAGCGGGACTCGATGCGTGGCAGGGCCTCGGCCAGGTCGTCCAGCCGGCCGCCGGCGGTGCCGAACTCGTACCCGTACTCCTGGTAGTCCTTGTCGAACCAGCCCGACCCGATGCCCAGAATGAGCCGGCCCGCGCTGATGTGGTCGACGGTCCGGGCCATGTCGGCCAGCAGATCCGGGTTGCGGTAGCTGTTGCAGGTGACCAGGGCACCGATCTCGGCCCGGCTGGTCGACTCGGCCCACGCCGCGAGCATCGTCCAGCACTCGAAGTGCAGGCCCTCGGGCTCGCCGTTGAGGGGGAAGAAGTGGTCCCAGTTGTAGAGGATGTCCACCCCCAGGTCCTCGGCCTCGGCGGCGGCGCGACGGATCTGTGCGTACTCGGAATGCTGAGGTTTGATCTGGACACCGATCCGGATGTTCCTGGTCGTCATGCCCTGAACCCTAGGCCGGAATGTGATCTTCGTCTTGCCCGGTTCTCAACGTCCGCACAGGCTTGACCAGCAGAATCGTGACCATGCGTAGACGAACTCTGTTACTCGGGCTGGCCGCGGCCGGGGGTTTGTCGGCGTGCTCACCGTCGTCCGTACCGGCTCCGGCCTCGTCGCCGTCGCCGTCACCGGTCACCGGTGACATCATGGGCTCGAACGAGTCGTCCAGCCTCGAACCACAGAGCGTGACGCACTACGAGGTTCCGGCGGGCTCGGCCCCCGCACGGGCGTTTCCGGTCGGGCGCCGGGATTTCAACTTCTCGAGGGGTACGGACCGGCCGTTGCCGACCCGAGTCTGGTACCCGGCGGCCGGGGCGCCACCGGCCTCCCCGGCGCCCGCGGACAACGCCGCCCCCGCGTCCGGCGCCTTCCCGCTGATCCTGTTCAGTCACGGGTTGACCTCGGTGCCGGAGGACTTCGCGGCGCTGCTGTCGCGGTGGGCGCAGGCCGGTTTCGTGGTCGCCGGGGCGGCGTACCCGCACACGAAGTACGAGGCGCCCGTGTTCGACGAGAACGATGTGGTCAACCAGCCCGACGACGCCGTGGCCGTGATCGACCAGTTGCTGGCGCTGACCGGCGACCCGCTGCGTGCGATCGTCGACGACCGGCGGATCGCGGCGGCCGGCCACTCCGGTGGCGCGATCACCACTGTGGGCCTGTTCAGCGCCCGCCGCGACAGCCGCCTGAAGGCCGGGCTGGCCATCGCCGGCACCGACTTCCTGAGCACCCCGTTCACCGGACCGGCGGCGGCGATGCTGTTCGTGCACGGCACCGACGACGACACGGTCAAGTACGAGGCCGGCCACACGGTCTTCGAGGCGGTCCCGTGGTCCCGTGCGATGCTGACCATCCGCAACGGCGGCCACGTGATCGAGGACTCGTCGTTCGAGCCGATCGCCCGTACGTCGACGGAGTTCTGGCGCTGGTCCCTCTACGGCGACAATACCGCCCGCACCCGCCTCCCCGCCGCCGCGACCGCCGGCGACGTGGCCGACCTCGAACAGGACCTCTGACCCCACAGCGCCCTCCGCCTGACCACCGAACCGAATGCGCGGTCTTCGATGTCGCACGGAGCTGGCCCAGCCCGGTGTTCGCGGGTGCGATGGCGCTTGGGGCTACCACTCTGTTCGCGGGTGCGATGGCGCTTGGGGCTACCACTCTGTTCGCGGGTGCGATGGCGCTCGGGCCTACCGCTGGGGCGGGTGGTGGTAGGTCGGCGCGGCGGGGCTCCGGGTTACCACTGAGGGTTCAGTGACGAAGGTCTATGGTGGCGGGATGATCCTCGACGGGGCTGTCGGGCAGCGGGTCGCCTTCGCCGACTATCAAACGGAATTCGACCGTCGCTTCTGGACGATCGACGAGACCGGGTTCTGGAAGCTCGAGCGCCGCCAGGAGTTCCGCGAGCCCGGGCACGACAGCTGGGAGGCGTTCGACCGCGGCGACTGGGACGAGTCGCTGCGCCTGCTCGAACGCAGCCGCGACGCGATGCGCGACTTCTATCGCGACGTGGCCGACGCGGGCTTCGCCATGCACCGCGTCCGCGTGGTCGAGGAGCCGCTCATCCCGTACGTCGAATGGGAGATGCACGCCCTGCGTCTGCGCGACGAGTGCGGCGACTCCACCCGCGTCGTCACGGCCGCGCAGGTCGCGCATCTCGAGCCACTGCCCGAACTGGTGGTGCTCGGCGACGTCGTCATGTACGAAGTGATTATCGGCGCCGACAAGACCACCGAATACGCCGTACGCCACACCGACCGCGACCTGATCCGCCGCGCGCGCCGCCTGATCCAGGACCTGCACGAGGTGGGCCGGCCGCTGACCTAGCGCCTTCGCGAGCCCGGCCGATCTGGGCGCATCGGTGTCGTGGGGAGTGGACGGGACAGGCTCAGAGGACCTGCTTCAGATAGTCCTCCAGCGACGTCGCCGGGCGGCCGATCAGGTTGGCGAGCTCGGGGCCGGCCGGGCGGAACTCGCCGCGGCGGCTCGCCTCGAACATGCCGGCCATCATCGTCGCGGTCGGCTCGGGCAGGCCCTGCTTGAACTCGTCGGCCGGCACCACCACGCGCCGGATCGGCCGGCCAGTGATCCGCGCGGCGATCTCGGCGGCCTCGGCCATGTCGACGGCCGCGGGGCCGGTCAGTGCCGGGGTCGGCCCGTGCGGTCGCTCGCCGGTCAGGATGTGAGCGGTCGGGCCGGTCAGCGACGACGACCTATCCCGGCCGTCGTCGGTCACGACGTGGGTGGTCGGGCCGGTCGGTGACGATGATCTGCCCCGGCCGTCGTTGGTCAGGGTGCGGGTGGACGGGTCGGTGTGCGCCGGGGCCGGCCGGCCCGGCCTGTCGTCGGCCAGGAGGCGGGCGGTGGCGGCGGCCAGGTCGGCGTGGGTGGTCCAGGCGACCGCGCCGTCCTCGGGGATGCGCAACTCGCCCGACTGGAGCGCCGGGCCCAACAGGCGGGCGACCGTGTTGGCGTAGAAACCGTTGCGCAGCACCGTATGCGCGAGGCCGGACGCCGCCAGCATGTGCTCGGTGGCGGCGTGCCCGCGCATCGGCGGGAACGGCGAGTCGGGGTGGGCGCCCATGTGGCTGGTGTAGTAGACGCGCTTCACGCCGGCGGCCACGGCCGCGTCGATGGCGGCACGGTGGGCCTGCGTCACCGCGTCGCCGATCAGCGGGGCGGACACCAGGAGCAACGCCGTCGCGCCCTCGATCGAGGGGCCGAGGCTGGCGTAGTCGCCCTGCCGGACGCGTACCCCTCGGTCTCGAAGGTCGGCGACCCGCTCGGGATCGCGCACGCTGACACCGACCTGGTCGGCCAGCACCAGCTCCAGCAGGTCTTCCACGACGGCGCGCCCCAGCTGCCCGCTCGCACCGGTAACGATGATCATGTCTTTCTCCTATCAGTGGAAACAGATTGACCATAACACTGGAAATACCGATGGAAGCAAGATGCTGTTATCGTTGTTACATGATCGAACCGGACGCCCGCGAGCGGATCCTCGCCGCGGCCCTCAAACTGCTGGCCGAGGGCGGCGAGGAAGCGGTGTCGACCCGCTCGGTGAGCGCCGCCGCGGGTGTGCAGCCCCCGACCATCTACCGGCTCTTCGGCGACAAGCAGGGCCTGCTCGACGCGGTCGCCACCCGGGGGCTGCTCGACTTCCTGGCCACCAAGACCGCGCAGCCGCCGGCCGACGACCCGGTGACCGACCTGCGCCGGGGCTGGGACCTGAACGTCGAGATGGGCCTGGCCAACCCGGCCGTCTACCGGTTGCTCTACGCCGGAACGAACCCACCGGCCAGCCGCGAGGCGATGGACGCGGGCGTTGCCATGCTGGCCGACAAGATCCATCGGATCGCGGCGGCGGGGCGGCTCCGCGTACCCGAAAGCCTTGCCCTGTCTCTGATCCGGGCGGCCGGGATGGGGACGACGCTGGCGCTGATCTCCACGACCGACGGTGTCTACGACCTCGCGCTGTCGGCGGCCGCCCGCGAGGCCGTCATCGCGGCCGTCACCACCGATGAGCCGGTCGGCCGCCGGTCGGGTCCGGAGGCCGCGGCGATCACCCTCCGGGCGGCGTTGCCGGAAAGGAACGAGTTCAGTGCGGCGGAGAAGGCGCTGCTCGACGAATGGCTGAGCCGGATCGGTTAGCCGGCGCGGCTCGACCGGTGGGGTGGCCCGGCCGGTATCGAGGTGGCGCGATGGCAGCGCGGGTGGAACGCGGGGTCAGCTGGTGGGCGCGGTGGTAGCGCGGGTGGAACGCGGCGTCAGGTGGTGGGCGCGGTGGTAGCGGCGGGTGGAACGCGGGGTCAGGTGGTGGGCGCGGTGGTGCTGTCGCGGACGACCAGTTCGGTGACCAGCTCGACGCGCGGGACCTCGATGTGCTCGCCGCGGGCCAGGCGCAAGGCGGTGCGGGCGGCCAGGGCGCCCATCTCGGCCAGCGGCTGGCGGACCGTGGTCAGCGGCGGCGACGCCCAGTGTGACTCGGGCAGGTCGTCGAAGCCGACGATGCTGATGTCGCTGGGAATGCGCAGGCCGCGTACCCGGCAGGCCTCGTAGGCGCCGAGCGCCATCGTGTCGCTGGCCGCGAAGATGGCCGTCGGCGGGTCGGCTCGGTCGAGCAGTTCGGCCGCGCCCTCGAAGCCGGAGCGGTGCTGGAAGTCGCCCTGGGTGATGGCCTGGTAGTCGAGTTCGGCTTCCTCCAGCGCGGCTCGGTAGCCGTCCAGCCGGGCCCGGCTGCACAGCAGGTCTTTCGGGCCCGCGATCAGCGCGATCTTGCGGTGGCCGAGCGAGGCCAGGTGTTCGGTCGCGGCCCGCCCGCCGGCCCAGTTGGTGGCGCCGATCGTGGGGACGTCGTTGCCCGCGTTGCCGGCCGGGTCGACCATCACCACCGGAATGCCCAGGCGCTGCAGCTCGGTGTGGGCGACGCCGGGGCCGGACAGGACGAAGATCACCCCGTCGGAGGCGCGGGCACGCAGGTTTTGCAGCCATTGGCGGGTGGCCGTGGATTTGCGGTGCACCGCGGAGATGACCGTGCCGACGCCGGCCGCGTGGGTGACCTCCTCGACGCCGCGGATCAGCTCGACCGCCCACGGGCTGTCCAGGTCGTTGAAGACCAGGTCGATCAGTGCGGCGCCGCCGGGCCGCTGCCGGGACGCCCGGCGCTGGTAGCCGTGTGCGCTGAGCAGTTCCTCGACCTTTTCGCGGGTCTGTGGGGCGACGTCCGTACGTCCGTTCAAAACCCTGGAGACGGTGGGTACGGAAACCCCAGCCTCCGCCGCGATCGCCGCGATCGTCACCCGCCTGCCGTCCACCGCGCCGCCGCCTTCCTCGTAACTTTCAGAAAGTATTCCATCCAGAAGCGGTCTCGCGGCACCCGGTGGCATCAGATAGGCGAACGTCTATGCTTCCCACCATGCGGAAGGTGATGCGGAAGTGGATCGGAGCCCTCGCCGCGGTCGTCCTGCTCGTCCCCGGCCTTCCCGAAGAAGCACAAGCCGCGGGTACGAAGGACGTCATCGTGCACCTCTTCCAGTGGCCGTGGGCCTCGGTGGCGAGCGAGTGCACCAACGTGCTCGGCCCGAAGGGCTTCGGGGGTGTGCAGGTGTCGCCGCCCCAGGAGCACGTCCTGGTCGCCGGCCGCCCCTGGTGGCAGGACTATCAGCCGGTCAGCTACCGCCTCGAGTCGCGGCGCGGCAACCGGGCGGCGTTCGCGTCGATGGTGTCGACCTGCCACGCCGCCGGGGTCAGAATTTACGTCGACGCGGTGCTCAACCACACTGCGGGCGGGTCTTCGACGGGTACGGGCAGCGGCGGCTCGGCCTACTCCCACTACGCCTATCCGGCCGTGCCGTACGGCGCCGACGACTTCCACCACTGCGGGCGCAACGGCAACGACGACATCGTCAACTACGGCGACCGCTGGGAAATCCAGAACTGCGAGCTGGTCGACCTGGCCGATCTGAGGACCGAGAGCACGTACGTACGCGGAAAGCTCACCGCGTACCTCAATGATCTGGTCTCTCTGGGTGTCGACGGTTTCCGGCTGGACGCGGCGAAACACATGCCCGCCGCCGACGTCGCCGCGATCGTCGACGGTGTGAACGGCGACCCCTACGTGTTCTCCGAGGTCATCGAGGGCGGTTCCGGAGAGCCGGCACCCGAGGAGTACGCCGGGATCGGCGACGTCACCGAATTCCGCTACGGCGACGTGGTCAGCGCCGCCTTCCGGGACGGCAACCTGGCCCAGCTCGACGGCCTGCCGGCCCGGATGCGCCTCGCCTCCGGTGACGCGGTGGCGTTCGTCGACAACCACGACACCCAGCGCAACGGGCGCAGCGTGCTGACCTACAAGAACGGCACGACCTACCGCCTGGCGCAGGCGTTCCTGCTGGCCTACCCGTACGGCGTGCCGCAGGTGATGTCCAGCTACGACTTCAGCGGCGCCGACCAGGGCCCACCGGCGGCCGCCGACGGCACCACGAACCAGGTCACCTGCGGCAGCGGCTGGGTCTGCGAACACCGCGCGATCGCCAACCTGGTGGCCTGGCGGGCCTCCGCCGGTACGGCCGGCGTCGCCAACTGGTGGACCAACGGCTCTGACCAGATCGCCTTCTCCCGCGGCGGCGCGGCGTTCATCGCGTTCAACCGTTCCGGCACGGCGCTGACCCGCTCGTTCGCGACCGGCCTGGCCGCGGGCGCCTACTGCGACGTGCTGGCCGGCGACGCGTGTACCGCGTACACAGTGGACGGAAGTGGTCAGGCGACCATCACGGTTCCCGCGGGCGCGGCGGTGGCCCTGCACACCGGGGCCCGTGGCGGCGGTTCCGGCTGCACGGCGGCGTCGGTCTCCTTCGCCGTCAACGCGACCACCACCTGGGGTCAGAACGTGTTCGTGGTCGGTGACGTGCCCGAACTGGGCGGCTGGAACCCGGCGGCGGCGGTGGCCCTGTCGTCCGCGACGTACCCGATCTGGCGGGCCACGACGACCCTGCCGGCCGGCCGGACCGTGGCCTACAAGTACATCAAGAAGGAGGGCTCCACCGTCATCTGGGAGAGCGACCCCAACCGCTCCCGCGCCACCCCGTCCTCCGGCCCCTGCACTGCCGCCTGGGACGACACCTGGCGCTAGGCGCATCTGACGTCTGCCCGCATCCATTGTGGTGGTGGCCGGGGGCTATCCCTCGATCCGGCGATATTTCGGCCGAGCGTGGCGCGCCGGGTAGCGCGCGGCGACGCGGCCCGCCGGCTGCTCGCGTTTGCGCCGATGCGGCCGGCCGAGCGGTCCGGGCGGGCTCACCCGTTCCGGATCATGCCGCCCGACCTGCGGCAACACCTCGATCCGAGTGGTACGCGGTCCGCGCTCGCAGCGGCGAGGGTGGCGTGGTGACGGCACGTTCGGGCTGATTTGTGGCCCGATCGCCGGACCGGTGCACGGCCTATGCCGCTAATCGGGCAAGCTACCGTTCCCTGTGCTCATTACCCGAATTCGTACAAAGAGTGCAGCCCGTCGTGCCCTGATCGTCGGCGTGTCCACCGCGCTGATCGCCGGAGGTGGCGCCGCGCTGGCCGAGGTGGTCGGGAGCGAACCGGTCACCTCGCCGTCGTTCAACGGGCCGATCTACGCGGTCGTGCATCGCGGCGACACCGTCTACGTCGGCGGCAGCTTCACCGCCGCGGTGGTGAACAGCAAGACGATCGCCCGCGAGCGGCTGGCCGCGTTCGACGCGCGGACCGGCGCGCTGTTGCCCTGGACGCCGTCGGCCGACGCCAACGTGCGCGCGCTCGCGGTCGACGGCGACACCGTCTACGCGGCGGGGGACTTCAACAAGATCTCCGGCACCGCCCGCGACTCGGTGGCGGGAATGGACGCCACCTCGGGCGCGCTCACCCCGCTCAAGCACGCGGTCACCGGCCAGCCCAACACGCTCGGCGTCGGCAACGGCCGGCTCTACCTTGGTGGCCGGCTGACCGCCGTCGACGACGCGCCGCGGGCCAACCTGGCCGCGTTCACCCTGGCCGACGGCAAACTGGACACCGCCTGGGCGCCGACCACCGACGACGTGGTCAACGCGCTCGCGGTCATCGGCAACCGGGTCTACCTGGGCGGCAGCTTCCACAAGACCAACGGGGTGTCGTCCACGCTGCGGCTGACCGCGGTCGACGGGACCAAGGGTGTCCTCGACAAGTCGTTCCTACCCAAGCCGGTGTCCCAGGTGATCGCGCTGACAGCCGACTCGACCGGCGTGTGGGCGGCGCTGGGCGGGCAGGGCGGGCGGGCGATCGCGTACTCGCCGGCCGGTGCGACCAGATGGACCCGGGTGTTCGACGGTGACGCGCAGGCGATCGCGGTGCTGGACGGCATCACGTACGTCGGCGGCCATTTCGACCGGGCCTGCACCACGACCAACAACGGTGTGAAGGGGGCCTGCACCGACGGCTCGGTGCCGCGGGTGAAGCTGGCCGCGGTCGACGGCCAGGGCAACCTGTTGGACTGGGCTCCGCAGGCCAACGGCGTCGCCGGGGTCCGGGGGATGGCGGCCTCGCCGTCGCTCGGTGTGGTCAGCACGGTCGGTGACTTCACCACCATCGGTACGCTGTCCCGCAAGCGCTACGCCGCCTTCCGCATCGACCGGCCGGAGTCGGGCCCGGAGGCCGGCCCGGTGGCGCCGAGTTCCGGCCCGGCCGCACCGGCCCAGCCGGCCAGCCCCTACGTCGCGTCGTACAACTTCGACACCACCGTCGCGGACGGCACCTTCGACGACGGTTCCGGCCGGAAGCACCTGCTGCACGCGATCGCCCGGGACGGCGGCGTGGTCCGGATGGTCCCGCACGGCAACGGCCAGGCTCTCGCCTTCCCGGCCAAGTGCGGTGGCACCGCCTGCCCGAAGCTGGCGCTGCAGTCGGCCGACACCCCCGACCTGAACCCGGGCACCGGGCCGCTCAGCTACGGCGCGGCGATCCGGCTCAGCCCGCAGGAGACCGGGGCGGGGGAGAACATCCTGCAGAAGGGCTATTCGACCGGCGGTGGCCAGTACAAGCTGCAGGCCGACGGCGCCTCGGGCAAACCCAGTTGCGCGATGAGCGACAAGGCCGGCGGTGCCGTGCTGATCGCCCGTAGCCGCGAGTCGATCGCCAATGCCCAGTGGCACACGCTCGAGTGCCGGCGCTCCGGCGCCACCTTGAGCATCGTGGTCGACGGCGTGGTCAAGACCAGCACGGCGATCCCGGCGACCCTGTCGGTGATCACCGCTCAGCCGCTGAGCCTGGGCGGCAAGGGCGTCGGCGCCGACAACGACCAGTTCCACGGCGAGTTGGACGACGTCTGGGTCAAGGTCGGAGCGTAACGGCAGATCGTATGAGCCGAGAACGTCTTGCCTCAGACGTTCTTGGCTCATACGATCGCACCATGACACCTCTCCCGCGGCCGCCGGCCTGGGCCGAACCGCTACCCGAAGCCCACCCACCGGCCGGCATGACCGTCCACCACCTGCCGACCGGCACCTACGAGACCCGGGCCGCCCTCGCCGTACGCGGCGGATCGTTCCGCGACAAGCGCCAGTTCGCCGCCTCCGCCGTCCTGGTCCGCCACCCCCACGGCGACCTGCTGATCGACGCGGGCTTCGGCGCCCACGTGGCCGAGCACGTGAGCATGCTTCCCCGGCTGGTCCGCGCCCCCTACCGGGCCGGTCGCACGGCCGGCGACCAACTCGACGCGGCCGGCCACGCCCGCGACCGGCTGCGCGGCGTCCTGCTGACCCACTCACACTGGGACCACAGCAGCGGCCTCGACCGCCTGCCCGGCACGCCGATCTGGATGAACGCCGCCGAACGGCTCTATGCCGCGACCGACCCCGACGGCAAGGTCTTCCGTCGGGTCGCGCAGGGCCACGAGGTACACGAGTACGGCTTCGACAACCACCCCTACCTGGGCTTTCCCGCCAGCTTCGACGTGTACGGGGACGGCTCGGTGGTCGTCGTGCCGGCCGGTGGCCACACCACCGGATCCGTGATCGTCTTCGTGGCCCCGCCGACCGGCCCCCGGTACGCCTTCATCGGCGACCTGACCTGGCAGCTCGACGGCATCCGGCGCCGTGTCGAACGCCCGTGGCTGCTCAGCCGGCTCGCCGACAGCGACCGGCGGCAGCTGCGCCAGGACCTGCTCCGGATCATCGCCCTGGACGGCCTCATGCGGATCGTGCCCGCCCACGACCTCGGCTCCTACGACGGCGTTCCGCTGCTGACGCCCGACGTCGCCACCCACCCGGCGTGACGGCGTACGGTTCGGCCATGCCAACCCCACAGCCGCCGGTGGCCGAAACCGCGGGCCCGGCGCCGACTGTCGATTCCGAGATCACCTGGCTGTTGCACCGGGCCGCGCAACGCATGCGCGGGGTGACCGGCGAGGCGGCCGAACGGCACGGACTCGCCCTGCGCGACTACATCGTGCTCAGCGCGCTCGACAAGACCCCCGGCCTCACCCAGTCCGACCTCGGGCGATCCCTCGGCCTGGACAAGACCACCCTGATGAGCCAGCTCGACCGGCTGGAGAAGCGGGGCCTGGTCGTACGGCACAGCGCCCCGGGCGACCGTCGTCTGCGAATCCCGGTCATCACCGACGCGGGCGAGGCGCTGCGGGCGCGGGTGGCCGCGGACTGCGACACCGTCGAGGCCGCCGCGCTCGGCTCCTTCGGCCCGGACCAGGTCCGGGACCTGCGCCGGATGCTCTTCGCGATCATCGGCGAGTCCCCGGACCGCGGGTCCTGCCTCTGACCCTGGGAGATCCCATGACGATGCCCCTGGACGACCGTGCCGTCGCCGGGCGGAAGGTGTACGCCCGCAACCTCGGCGTCGAACCCGCGGAAGCCGAACGACTCATGACCGAGCGGGCCGGTGCGGTCTTCACCCGCGAGGCCTATGTGGCGGCCGGTGGGCCCGGCTGGCAGAGCACCGCGCTGACCGACCGGGACCGCAGCGTCGCGATCATCGCCGCGCTGGTGGCTCAGCAGGTGACCGATCAGCGGCTCTCGGTCTACCTGGAGTTGGCGCGCCGCAACGGCATCGACACCGACGGGCTGACCGCTCTGATGGTCCTGCTCGCCGCCTACCTCGGGCAGCCCGGCACGTCCGCGGCCATGGAGGCCGTCCGGCGCGGGCGCTGAAGACGCCTCCGGGGTTGCGGGTCTGGCGGCGTCGGCGCCGCTGGGTTCGGGGTGGGGTGGGGTTGCGGGTCTGACTCGGCCTGCCGCTGGGGTTGGGGTGGGGTTTCCCAGGCGGCGGGGTTGCCGGGTCGCGGTGGTTGCCGCCGGTCCCGGTCCGGGGTGCTCAGTGGCAGGCCCTGGCGGTGTATCTGTCCCGGGTACCGCCCGGCCTACCACTGTGGGTTCTGGTGGTAGGCCGGGCGGGCGGGTCGGGTGCTCGGGGCGGGATGCCGGGCTGGGCTACCACTGTTGGGCTGGGCGGGTGGCAGGACCGAGAGGGGGGCAGGGCCGCCGCCGTCTGGCGGACCCCGCCCCGACCCCGCGCCCAGCGCGGGTGGACCCGCGAAAGGCGAACCTAGACGGTGGCGAGGGTGATCGAGATGTTGGTGTAGTAGAGCTGCGTGATGCCCTCGAAGCCGGAGTCGGTGCCGGCGTTGAGCCACAGGTTGCCGCCGCTGTCGGCCTGAACGGTCAGGGTCGTGGTCGAGCTGCGGGTGATCTTGGTCCAGATCTTGGTGCCGCACTCGTGGCCGTTACCGACGTCGCCGATCACTGTCGCCTCGGTGCCGCTGACGCTGTTGTTGCCCTTGTCCAGGTGGACCCGGTAGTGGCCGATGTTGTCCAGGTAGAGGGTCGGCTCGGCGGTGGAGGCGCCGGCCTTGACGTAGACCGAGGCGCCCTCGGAGCCGCCGGAGCCGATGCAGCCGCCACTCGGTGCCTTGCTCCAGAAGGTCACCGCACTCCGCACCGAGTAGCGCTGGCCGGCGACGATGCCGTCCGTCGTCCCGAGCCGCCGCTTGAAGAACATGTACATGTCGTCGCTGCGGTTGTGGCCCTGGATGAAGAAGGCCCTGCCGCTGCCGGCGCCGCTCGGCAACGCGGCGATGCCGGACGCGAGTTCCAGGTCGGCGGAGTTCGGGTCGTAGTCGGCGAAGCCGGCGGTCCAGCCCTGCGTGTCGGTGCTGAAGTCGTACGAGTAGGTCCGGCTGGCGGCCGGCGCGGCCGTCGCGGCGGCCGGTGCCAGCGCAGCCGCCAGCCCGGTGGCGACGAGGACGGACAGGACGATTCTGGTTGCCCGCAAGGGGTTCCCTCCCAAGCTCGATGGGTCCGCCGGCTCATGCCCGGCGGATGGTTCCATCCAATTCGTCCACTGTGGCCAGTCTCAAGGCCGTTGCCCGTTCGGCCCGATCTTGGGGGTAGTGGTTGCCGCGCTGAGTGGTGGGCAGTGGCGGTGTCCGAGTCCCGGACACCGCCACTGCCTACCACTGGTGTGGGTCAGGCGCGGCGGCCGGGGAGGGCCAGGGCGACCAGGGCGCCGACCGCGATCACGGCCGCGCCGACGTAGACCGCGGGGACGATGCCGTCGATGAAGGCGGCGTGGCTGGTGTAGCCGCCGTACGAGCTGAACACCGAGGCCAGCGCGGCCACGCCGGCGGCCACCCCGAACTCGCGGATGGTGTTGTTGGCGCCCGAGGCCACGCCCCGTTCCGACTCGGAGACGCTGGCCAGGGCCATGGTCGAGATGGGGGCGAAGGTCAGGCCCATGCCGATGCCGGCCATGACGAAGGACGGGACCAGGGCGGCGTACGAGGTGTCGGTGCCGGTGACGAGGCCGATCCAGAGCAGCGCGCCGGCCAGCAGGGCCTGCCCGGTGGCGATCAGGGTACGCAGGCCGATCCGGTCGGCGAAGATGCCGGCCAGCGGCGCGATCACCATCGGGGCCATCGTCCAGGGCAGCGTGCGGATGCCGGCGTCGAGCGGGCTGAGGCCCTGGACGACCTGGAAGAACTGGGCGAGCAGGAACACCGCGCCGAACGTGCCGGCCGAGAAGGTCAGCGTGACGATCGAGACCAGGCTGAACCCGCGCGACCGGAACAGGCGCAGCGGCATCATCGGCGTGGCGTTGCGGCGCTGCCAGGCGATGAACAGGCCGATCAGGGCGGCGCCGCCGGCCAGCATCGAGGCGACCCGGCCGGAGGTCCAGCCGTGGTCCGGTCCGTCCACGACGCCCCAGACCAGCAGCAGCATGCCGGCCGCGGAGAGCACCAGGCCGAGCGGGTCGAGCTTGGAGGCGCCGCCCCGCGAGTCGCGCAGGACGACCGCGGCGAGGATGACGGCGACGACGCCGACCGGGACGTTCAGCCAGAAGATGAAGGTCCAGTCCAGGCCCTCGGTGACGGCGCCGCCGACGACCGGGCCGACCGCGACGCCGAGGCCGCTGATGCCGCCCCAGATGCCGACCGCCGCGTTGCGCATCCGATCGGGTACGGCCTGGGCCAGCAGAGTCAGCGACAGTGGCGCGACCGCCGCGCCGGCCAGGCCCTGCACGGCCCGGGCGGCGGTGAGCTGCCACGGCTCGGAGGCGAGGGCGGCGGCGGCCGAGGCGAGCGTGAAGAGGGTGATGCCGCCGACGAACATGCGGCGGCGGCCGATCCGGTCGCCCAGGGCGGCCGCGGTGAGCAGGAACGCGGCGAACGGGAGGGTGTAGGCGTTGACGAACCACTGCAGGTCGGTCAGCGAGGCGCCGATCGAGGTCCGGATGACCGGGAGCGCGGTGGTCACGACCAGGTTGTCCAGCGTGACCATGAAGATCGGGATGCCGGTCGCGGCGAGGACCGCGGCCAGCGGGCGGGCCTTGCGCGACGGTGTGGCCGCGGTCCGGTCGAGGGTGGTGGCGGTCATCGGGATCCCCCAAGTTGTTATTCACTGATAACTACGAGGGCCAAGGTAGTTATCCGCTGATAACTTTGTCAAGGGAAGAAGTTATTCACTGATAACCTGAGCGCATGCCCAGGACCAGACTCACCGCCGGGGAGCGCCACGATCAGCTGATCACGGCCGCCGTCACCGCGTTCAGCCAGGGCGGATACGCCGGCACGACCACCGACCAGGTGGCCCGCCTCGCGGGCGTCTCCCAGCCGTACGTCATCCGGCTCTTCGGCACCAAGCAACAACTTTTCATCGCCGCCGTCGGCTACGCCTGCGACCGGATCGAGGAGCACTTCCGGACCGCGGCCGCCAGGGACGCGCCGACGCTGGAGGCGCTCGGCACCTCGTACAACGAATTGATCGCCGAGCGCGAGCTGATCACCCTGCTGTTGCACGGCTTCGCGGCGGCCGGCGACCCGACCATGGGCGACGTGATCCGGGCCGGCTTCGGGCGGATCTACACCACGGTCCGGGAGCTGACCGGCGCGACCGCCCAGGAGGCCCGCGACTTCATGGCCATGGGCATGCTCGGCACCGTCCTCGGCTCACTGCGCCTGGTCGGCCCCGGCGCCATCCAGACCGAGCCGTGGATGGCCGAGATGGCCGGAAGCCTCGACCCGCAGCCGTAGACCCGCGTCCCGGCCGATCCAGGGACCCCGGCCTAGAGGTTGTGCCGGGTGTAGGCCGGTTCCCGCCAACCCAGCATGGCCTCGGTCATGCGCACCGCGTCGACGGCCGCGCGGACATCGTGGACGCGGACGACGCGAGCGCCGCGCAGGACGCAGAAGACGGTGGCCGCGAGCGTGCCGGCCAGCCGCTCGGACTGCGGCCGGTCCAGGGTCTCGCCGATGAAGTCCTTGTTGCTGATCGCGGCCAGGGTGGGATAGCCGAGCGCGCAGACCTCGTCCAGCCGGCGGGTCAGCTCGAGCGAGTGCAGCGTGTTCTTGTTCAGGTCGTGGCCGGGGTCGAGGACGATCTGCTCGGGGCGTACGCCGCGGTCGAGGGCAACCCGCAACCGTTGCTCCAGGAAGGCGCACACCTCCTTGGTCACGTCGTCGTAGTGCGGCGACGGATGCAGCGTGCGGGGCGCGGCGAGACTGTGCGTGATCACGAGCGTGGCGTCCGTACCCGCGACCGCGTCAGCCATGGCCGGGTCCCGCAGGCCGGAGGTGTCGTTGATCACGCCGGCGCCCGCGGCGATCACCGCGCGTGCCACTTCCGGGCGATACGTGTCGACCGACACCACCGCGAGCTCGCGGGCCGCCTCGACCACCGGCAGCACCCGGTCCAGTTCCTCGGCCGGTGTCACCTCGGGGCCGGGCGCGAACGGCACACCGCCGATGTCGATCCAGTCCGCGCCCTGCTCGGCGGCGGCGCGTACGGCGGTCAGCGCGTGCTCCAACGCGAAGGTGCGGCCCCGGTCGTGGAAGGAGTCCGGCGTCCGGTTGACGATCGCCATCACCGCCACCCGGCGCGCGAAGTCGAACTGCCGGCCGCCGATCACCCGTCGCATATCGCTGGACGGTAACAGCCCCCGATGGGTAAGAGTGTCGTAGTGGACATACGGGGACCTGGGCGATTTCTGTGGTGGCTGGCGGTCCGGAACAAACGGAGGGTCGCGACCGGGGCCGGGTACGCCGCCCTGTGGTATGCGAGCCTCGCCGCCATGCCCTGGCTGCTGGCCCAGGCCATCGACCACGGGCTGCGCGCACAGCGGATGAGCGTGCTGGTCGCCTGGGCCGCCGGTGTCCTAGCGGTCGGGGCGGCCAGCGCCGTCCTCGGCATCATGCGGCACCGCTCGATGACCAGGCTGCGCACGAACGCCGGGCTGATGACCGCCGACCTGGTCCTGGAGCACGCCACCAGGCTCGGGGCCGGGCTGCCGCGCCGGATCACCGCCGGCGAGGTCGTCACCATCGGCATCTCCGACGTCTGGGTGATCTCCCGGTCGATGAACGTCGGCGGCGTCGGCATCGCCAGCGTCGTGGCCTACGGCGTCCTGGCGGTCCTGCTCTGGCACACCTCGCCGCTGCTGGCCGTCACCGTGCTGGCCGGCGTACCGGTCCTGGCGCTGGTGGTGGGGCCGATGCTGGCCCGGGTCCAGTCGGCCGGGCAGCGCTACCGGGCCCGGCAGGGCTCGCTGGCCGGGCGGCTGGTCGACGTGCTCGGCGGCCTCGGTGTGCTCAACGGGCTCGGCGGCAAGGAATCGCACCTGCGCCGGTACCGCGCCGAGTCGGACGAGCTGCGCGACCTCGGCTATCGGGTCGGGGTGTCGTCGAGCTGGGTCGGGGCGCTCGGCACCGGCCTGCCGGTCCTGTTCCTGGCCGTGGTCACCTGGATCGGCGCGCGGATGGCGGCCGGCGGCGAGATCACGATCGGTGAGCTGATCGCGGTCTACGGCTGGACGTCGCTGCTGGCTGTCCCGGTCGACGTGCTGATCTTCTGTGGCTTCGACATCACCCGCGGCCTGGTCGCCGCCCGGCGGGTGGCGTCCTTCCTGCGCGTACCCGTCGAGTCCGAGGACGGCGAGCCCGCACCGGCCGGGCCGGCGCCGCTGAGCGACCCGGTCTCCCGCGTCACCGCCGAGGCCGGGCGGTTCACCGTGCTGGCCGGCGCGCGGACCGGCGACGCCGAGGCGATCCTGGACCGGCTCGGCCGTTACGGCGAGACCGACGCCACCTGGAACGGCCGCCGCCTGGACCGGATGGCCCGGGGCGAGGTGCGCGAGCGCGTGCTGGTCGCGCGGCACGACGCGGAGCTCTTCGCGGGCACGTTGCGCGAGGTGGTGGCCGGGCCGGGGGAGAGCGACGACGACCGGGTACGCCGGGCCATCGACGCCGCGGTGGCCCACGACATCGCCGCCGACCTGGACCGCCCGGTGGAGTGGCGCGGCCGCAACCTCTCCGGCGGCCAGCGGCAACGTCTGCGCCTGGCCCGCGTCCTGCACGCCGACCCCGAGATGCTGCTGGCGGCCGAGCCGACCTCGGCCGTCGACGCGCACACCGAGGCGGCCATCGCGCGGCGGCTGACCGACGTGCGGTCCGGCCGCGGGACCGTGCTGGCCACCACGTCGCCGGTGCTGTTGGCCCGGGCCGACGTCGTGCACTACCTGGTCGACGGCCGGGTCGCCGCCTCCGGCCGGCACGACGAGCTGCTGCGGTCCCAGCCCGGCTACCGCGAACTGGTCACCCGGGTGTTCGAGGAGGAGCACGCATGAGCACGGCGCTGCCGATCGCGTCGCCGGCCCAGGTCCGCACGGCGGCCGTCCGGCTGCTCGCCGCCGACCGCCGGGCCGTGGCCGGGGTGCTCGTGCTCAACGCGCTGGCCGCCGTGGCCGGGCTGGGCGGCCCCTGGCTGCTCGGCAAGATCATCGACGCGGTCACCGCGGGCGCCGGCCCGTCGCAGGTCGACCACTACGCCTTGGGCGTGCTCGGCTGCGCCGTCGCCCAGACGATCCTGCTGCGGTACTCGCTGTGGGCCGGTTCCAACTTCGGTGAGCGTACGGCCGCCCGGATCCGCGAGAACTTCGCCGACCGCGCCCTGGCCCTGCCCGCCGCCGTGGTCGAACGCGTGGCCGGCGGTGACCTGGCCGCCCGCGGCACCAACGACGTGGACGCCGTGGCCAAGTCGGTCCGCGACATCATGCCCGCGCTGACCGGCGCGTTCGTCCAGATGGTCTTCCTGGTCGGCGCCGTGCTGGTGCTCAGCCCGCCGCTGGGCGCGGCCGGGCTGGCCGGGTTCGGCGGCATCTGGTTCGTCACTCGGTGGTATCTGCGGGTGGCCCGCGACGCGTACTTGCGCGAGGGCGCGGCCGACTCCCGGCTGGCCGACGAGCTCACCGCCACCGTCGAGGGCGCCCGCACCATCGAGGCGTTCGGGCTGGCCCGGCTGCGGCTGGGGATCGGCCGCGCGGCGATCGCCGAGACCCGCCGGACCAGGATGGCCACGCTGCGGCTGCGGACCTTCTTCTTCCCGACGGTCGAACTGTCCTACGCCGTGCCGATCGTGATCATCCTGCTCGCCGGCGGCTATCTCGCCGCCCGCGGCTGGGTGTCGGTCGGCACCGTCGGCGCCGCGGTGCTCTACCTGCGCCAACTGGCCGGGCCACTGGACGCGATCACGATCTGGATCGAGCAGTTGCAGAGCAGCGGCGCCTCCTTCGCCCGGATCGAGGGCCTGGCCGCGGTGCCGGTCGCCGCCTACGAGGACCGTCGCCCGGACGGCGAGCGGATCGAGGTCGACGGCGTGCGTTACGCGTACGACGAAGGGCGCGACGTGCTGCACGACGTGACCCTGACCGTGCGGCCGGGGGAGCGGCTGGCGGTCGTCGGGCTCTCCGGCGCCGGGAAGTCCACGCTCGGCCGCCTGATAGCGGGCGTGGACCGGCCGCGGACCGGCGGCATCACGGTCGGCGGGGTGCCGGTGGCCGACCTGCCGCCGGAGGAGCTGCGCCGGCACGTCGTGCTGGTCACCCAGGAGCACCACGTGTTCGCCGAGTCGCTGCGGGACAACCTGATGATCGCGGCGCCCGACGAGCAGCTGCGCCGGGCGCTGGACCGGGTCGGCGCCGGCTGGGCCACCGACCTCGACCTGGACCTGGGCGAACACCCGCTGGACGGCGCCCGCGCCCAGCAGCTGGCCCTGGCCCGGGTGCTGCTGGCCGACCCGCACACGGTGATCCTGGACGAGGCGACCGCGCTGCTCGACCCGACCGCCGCCCGGACGGCGGAGCGAGCTCTGGCGGCGGTGCTGCACGACCGTACGGTGATCGCGATCGCCCACCGTCTGCAGACGGCGCACGACGCCGACCGGGTGGCGGTCATGGACGACGGCCGGATCGTCGAGCTAGGCAGTCATGACGAACTGGTGGGACGGGACGGCCCCTACGCGGCGCTGTGGCGTACCTGGCACGGCTGAGAAGCGTTCGCGTACGTCCTTCTCCCGGTATCGGGTGCAGGTCTCGTGCCAGCGCACGATGCCCGACATCCAGTAGGTCAGCTCGCCCGCGTACCGGGTCAGCTGCCGGCGCACCCGCTCGGTCAGCGCGTACTGCTCGCACAGGGCCGGCAGCTCGACCGCGACCAGCCGCTCGAACTGACGCATCCGGCCCTCCATCAGCCGGGCCACCATGTCGCGGGCGGCGCTCCGGTCGCAGCCGAGGAACCGCTCGACCACGAACACCATGTTGTGGATCTCGTTCTCGAACTCGATCTCCTTCTGGTACGAGTACAGGTCGTTGACGAAGCACGCGTAGTCCTGCGCGGCGTAGTCGATCTGGCGCATCACCTGGGTGTCGAAGACGTCGTCGGGCACCAGCTCACCGTGCGCGAGGCGGGCCAGGCTCATGGTGAGGTCGGCGCCGAAGGTGGCCCGCCGCATCTCGACGTAGTCGACCGGGTCGGGCACCCGGTTGTGCACCTGGTTGGCCAGCTCCCACAGCCAGGCGGCGGTCATCGACTCGACCGCGGCCCGGAACCGCGCGCGGGCCTCGGGGGCCATCGGGCCGGCGGTGCGCCGCCACAGGTCGGCCAGGCCGCGCTCGACCGGGTTGATCGGCGCCGGGGTGGGCGTGTCGTCCAGCGGCATGAAGGCGGACAGGCGCAGGTTCTGCAGTTTGGCGCCGGCCAGGTCGCCGGTGCGGCCGTAGCGCACGGGGAAGAGATCGTCGCCGTACGTGCCCCAGGCCAGCCAGTCCGACGACAGGTTGAGCTGGTCCGGGGTGGCGTCCGGGTGGATCATCGCGGCGCAGTGCGCGAAGTCGAAGCCGTCGAACAGCCGCGCGTTCCACAGGTCACCGGCGAACAGGCCCATCGCCTCGGCCCAGACCGTGCCGTGCCTGCGCGCGGCGGGCAGGTGCGGGCTGGTCCGGACCGGGTACGGCAGATACAGATCCGGGACGGGGAGGTGCCCGGGGCGCCGGCCGATCGGCACGTGTCCGTGCTGGGCATAGCGGCGGGCCAGGCCGGTCGCCGACAGGCCCAGGCCCCGGGTCCGGGAGACCCTGGTGTAGCGGCTCGACCGGGCGTGCCACTCGTGCCCGCCGGCCTGCCAGTCCTGCAGTCCCTTGACATAGCGGGCGATCCGGAGCTGGTCGGGGGGCGCGACCGCGTGCTCGGCCACCATCGCCGGGATCTCGGTCAGCGCGGTGTGCTCGAACTGGTGCAGGCGCGAGGTGAGCAGTTCGTTGACCAGCTTGCCGGCCTGCTGGGTGTCGATGTCGAGGAAGCGTTCGAAGACCAGCACGGCGTTCGAGTTCTCGCCCTCCTCGGTCACTTCCCGCTCGTACGAGAAGAGGTCGTTGCGCAGGTGCACCGCGTCGGAGAACGTGTCCCGCAGCACGCGCAGCGGCCGCAGCCCGGCCAGGTGCTCGGCCAGTTCGGCGTCGGCGGCCACCTCGACCAGGTTGGCCGACCACGGCGCGCCGCCGACCCGCCGGCGCATCTCGATGTACTCGATCGGGTTGGCGATCCGGCCCTCGGCGATGTTCCGCAGTTCCCACATGGATTCGACCATCAGGTTGTGGGTGCTGCGCGCGAAGCGCCGCCGCCAGCCGTCCGACATGGACGGCACGGTCCGCGCCCACAGGTCGGCCAGGCCCGACTCGGCCGGATTCTCCGGTGCCGGCGGCGCCTCGCCCATGAACCGCTCCAGCCGGTCCAGGTAGCGCTGGGCCCCGCCCAGGTCCCGGCTGTACTTGAACCGGGCCAGGAAGTCGTCGTCGAAGAAGAACACCCACACGTACCAGTCGGTGATCAGAGCGAGCATCTCGGCGTCGCAGTCGGGGTGGATGTACGCGCACATCAGCGCGTAGTCGTTGCGGCGGAGCTTCTCCAGGTCCCAGCACCCGGCGTCCAGCATCCCGTGTGTGCGCGCCCATTCCTCGGAATGGTTCCGGGCGTGCTCCTCATGAGGGTTCCGGGTCGCCGGATGAGGCAGATAGAAATCGGGAAGTGTAAATGTCGACATATGAGCTCCTGATCCTGGGCCAGAACCTCGCCGACCATACATCCCCAGCTCAGCGTGCGTACCAAAGTCACCCGGGCGCAGCGTGTGTTCCACAGTGGTTAACCACGAGGAGGTGACACAAACGTGTCGCCGAACGGGTGTCACGCCATTTCTCGGATATAACTTGGCCCGCCCTGCAAGTGCGTAACAACTTCAAGAACGGTGGTTTTCGCGTGACTGCTGTCGACACCGGACGGTCGGACAACGAGATTTCCGCGGAACAGCGGCGGCAGGCCCTCAGCACGGCCGCCGCGCGCAATCTGGCGTCCACGACCAAGACGCCGCCCCAGATGCAGAACATCACCTCGCGCTGGCTGCTCAAGGTCCTGCCGTGGACGCAGGTGGTCGGCGGTGCGTACCGGGTCAACCGCCGGATGACCTACACCGTCGGCGACGGCCGGCTGACCTTCACCAACGTCGGCGCCGAGGTCTCGGTCGTCCCGGCCGAGCTGCGCGAGCTGCCGTTGCTGCGCGACTTCGAGGACACCGAGGTGCTGACCGAGCTGGCGGCCCGGTTCGAGCAGCGCGAGTACGACGCCGGCCAGGTCATCGTCGAGGCCGGGCAGCCGGTCGACCAGATCGTGCTGATCGCCCACGGCAAGGTCAACAAGATCGGCCGCGGCGACTACGGCGACGAGTCGATCGTCGGGGTCCTGGCCGACGGCGACTACTTCGGCGACCAGGCCCTCGGCGGCGAACTGGAGCTGTGGAACTTCACCGCCAAGGCGGCCACCCACTGCACCGTGCTGTCCCTGCCCCGGCCGGCCCTGGACCGGATGAACGGCCAGTCCGAGACGCTGCGCGAGCACGTGCGGTCGGTCCTGGCCCGGCACGGCCGGCCGCAGAACCGGCACGGCGAGGCCGAGATCGACCTGTCCGCCGGCCACGAGGGCGAACACGAGCTGCCGGGGACGTTCGTCGACTACGAGACCGCGCCGCGCGAGTACGAGCTGAGCGTCGCCCAGACCGTCCTGCGCGTGCACACCCGGGTCGCGGACCTCTACAACGAGCCCATGGACCAGGTCGAGCAGCAGCTCAAGCTGACCGTGGAGGCGCTGCGCGAGCGCCAGGAGTCCGAAATGATCAACAACCGGGACTTCGGGCTGCTGCACAACGCCGACCTCAAGCAGCGCATACACACCCGGACCGGCCCGCCCACCCCGGACGACCTGGACGAGCTGCTCAGCCGCCGCCGCAAGACCCAGTTCCTGTTCGCCCACCCGTCGGCCATCGCCGCGTTCGGCCGGGAGTGCAACCGGCTCGGCCTCTACCCGAACACCGTCGACTTCAACGGCCACCAGATCCCGGCCTGGCGCGGCGTGCCGATCCTGCCCTGCAACAAGATCCCGATCTCCGGCACCCGGACCACGTCGATCATCGCGATGCGTACCGGCGAGGACGACCAGGGCGTGATCGGGCTGCACAAGACCGGCATCCCCGACGAGTACGAGCCCGGGCTGAACGTCCGCTTCATGGGCATCGACGACAAGGCGATCATGTCGTACCTGGTCAGCGCCTACTACTCGGTCGCGGTGCTGGTGCCCGACGCCCTCGGCATCCTGGACAACGTCCAGGTCGGCCTCGGCCGCGACTGAGGGAGGCGCGTGCATGGTCGCAGTTGAGCTGGGGACACCGGTCCGGACCGTGGCCGCGCTGCTGGAGTGGAGCCGAGCCACCGTCGACCCGCCGCTGCGGGCGGCGGTGGCGACGCTCCCGCCGGCCACCGCCGAGCTGGTCGACTACCACTTCGGCTGGCGCGACGCGGCCGGCGCCCCGGCCCGCGAGTACGCCGGGAAGGCGGTCCGGCCGCTGCTCACGCTGCTGGCCGCGCGGGCGGTCGGCGCCGACGCCGCGGTCGCCGTGCCCGCCGCGGTGGCGGTCGAGCTGGTGCACAACTTCTCGCTCGTGCACGACGACATCATGGACGGCGACCGGACCCGGCGGCACCGGGCGACGCTGTGGAACGTGCACGGGGTCGGACCAGCCATCCTGGCCGGGGACGCGATGCTCGCGCTGGCCGGTCAGACCATCGAGGCCGAGGTACGCGCGGCCGCGCTGCTCGGCACGGCCGTCCAGCGGCTGATCGACGGGCAGCTGGCCGACCTCGCGTTCGAGCGCCGCGGCGACGTGACACCGGCCCGGTGCGAGGCGATGGCCGAGGCCAAGACGGCGGCACTGCTGTCGGCCGCCACCGAACTGGGTGCGGTCGCCGGCGGCGGGTCACCGGCGGCGTGCGCCCGGCTGGCCCGGTTCGGGCACCTGATCGGGCTGGCCTTCCAGTTCACCGACGACCTGCTCGGGATCTGGGGCGATCCGGCCGTCACCGGCAAGCCGGTGCGCTCGGACCTGCGTACCGGAAAGAAGTCCCTGCCGGTGGTGGCCGCCCTGCACTCGGGTGAACCGGCCGCGGCCGCCCTGGCCGAGCTGTACCGCGACGGCGGGCTGACCGGGGCCGACGCCGCCCGGGCGGCCGACCTGATCGAGGAGTGCGGTGCCCGGACCTGGTGCCAGGCCCGGGCCGACGCGCTGCTCGACGAGGCACTGCGGGAATTGGCCGAGGCCGGCTCCCCGGCGCCCGCCGAGCGGGAACTGGGCACCGTCGCCCGGCTGCTGACCCGCCGCGACCGCTGAGCCCGGGTGGTAGCCCCGGGCGGCATCCGCCGCCCGGGGCTACTTTCTATGCGCCGCTCTTTATGCAGCGGGCTCCGGGTCAACGGTCCGATCTTTATGTTTGCCGATGCGACGCACGGGCATCCGCGGCGACATGCGATTGCGGCGCAGCAAACTGGGCCGGCCCGGGTACGGGCGCCGGCGGTCCGGGCGCGGGTTCGTGTACCTGGACACCGACGGCACCCGGCTCACCGACCTCTCACAGGCCGAGCGGATCAAGGAACTGGTCATCCCGCCGGCCTGGAGCGAGGTGTGGATCTGCACCGACCCGCGCGGGCACATCCAGGCCACCGGCAAGGACGCGGCCGGCCGCAAGCAGTACATCTACCACCCGACCTGGCGCACCACCCGGGACGAGGCCAAGTTCGACCACGCCCTGGAGATCGCCGGACGCCTGCCCGAGATGCGCGAACGCCTCCGCGCCGACCTCAGCGGCCGGGGCCTGAGCCGCGACCGGGTGCTCGCCGCCATCGTCCGGCTCCTCGACATGGGCATGTTCCGGGTCGGCGGCGCCCAGTACGCCGACCGGAGCGAAGACCCGTCCTACGGGCTGTCCACGCTGCGCCCCGACCACTGCCGGGCCAGAGGCGGCTGCGTGCTGCTGGAGTTCCCCGGCAAATCCGGCATCCAGCACGAGCGCTCGGTCGGCGACGGCGAGGTGTGCGCCGTGCTGCGCGAACTCAAGCGGCGGCGGCGCGGCGAGAAGCGGCTGTTCGCATACTGGGACCCGCACGCGCGGCGGTGGCGGACCGTCGGCGCCGACGAGATCAACGACTACCTGCGCGAGGTCAGCGGCGAACAGATGACCGCCAAGGACTTCCGGACCTGGCACGGCACCGTGAAAGCGGCCGGTGAGCTGGCCGCCGCCGGGCCCCAGCCGACCGGGAACAAACGCCGGAAAGCCGTCTCGCACGCCATGAAAGAGGTGTCCGAGCTGCTCGGCAACACGCCCGCCGTGGCCCGCTCCTCGTACGTCGACCCGCGGGTGGTCGACCTCTACGAGAGAGGGACGGTGGCCGATGTCGACCCCGGCACGCCCCGCGAGCAGGCCGAACAAGAGGTACTGGAGATGCTCTCCGACGCTTAATATCCGCCACCGCCTGCCGAACTGCCGTACATGGGGCGGATTGTGCGTGGGTGGGGCATCAGCGTTCTGGTACTCCTGGTGCTCGGCGGGCAGGCGTACACCCTGTTCCAACCGGGTCAGCGCGCGTACGTGCTCGGTCTGACCATGCTGGTGCTCGACATCACCGGGCTGGTCGCCTGCCTGCGCGCCGCCCGGCGCGGCGACGCACTGCTGTGGCGGATGCTCGCCCTGGGACGCCTGTGCGCCATCGTGACGTTCGTGCTGCTGGCCGCCGAAGGCGCGCTGCGGATCCCCGAGCTGTGGTGGATCGGCGTCACCGTGCGGCTCGGCGCGTTCGGGTTCTTCGCCTTCGGGGTGCTCTTCGCGCCCGCCCAGCGCCTCGAAGGCCGGGTCCGTGCCGCGTTCTTCGCCGAGACGCTCAGCGTGGTCGCCGGCGGATTCATGGTCGTCTGGTACTTCGTGATCAACCCGATCATCGCCGGTACGCCGCCCAGCCTGTCCTGGATCGGCTACATCGGCTACCCCATCGGCGACCTGCTGATGCTGCTGGCCGTCGCGGTCACCCTGCTGCGCGGCGCGATCGGACGGCCCACCGGCCCGCTGGCCCTGCTGGTCGCCGGCATGGCCCTCTATCTCACCGGGGACGCGCTCTGGTCCGGCATCGAGACACAGAGCTCGATGCTGGTCAGTTCCCCGTACGCCAACTTCCTGATCGCCGTCGGCGGCCTGCTCATGACCATCGCGCCGATGCTGGCCCGCGCACCCCGGCCACAGCCGGACCGGCCCACCCGGCCCGACCTCCGCTGGTCCACCCACCTGCCGGTGGCCGCCATGGTCATCGGCGGCACCCTGATGGTCGTCGTCACCATCAAGGAGAACGACATGCTGCCCTGGGGCGGCCTCGTCCTCGGGCTGATCACCATGGCCGCGGCGATCACCGTCCGGCAGGTCATCTCGCTGCGGGAGAGCCGCGACCGGATCGTCACCGACGCCCTCACCGGCCTGGCCAACCGCACCGGCCTGGACGAGGCGATCGGGCGGGCGCGGCGCCGGCGCGAACCGTACGCGCTGCTCCTGGTCGACCTGGACGGCTTCAAACTGATCAACGACGCGTACGGGCACGCCGCCGGCGACACCGTGCTCACCGAGTTCGCGCACCACCTGCGCAGCGTCGTCCGCACCGGCGACGTGGCCGCCCGGATCGGCGGCGACGAGTTCGCCGTCCTGCTCACCGAGGTCACCGGGGTCGAACAGGCCGGCGCGGTCGCCCAGCGCGTGCTCACCATGGCCGCCGCCAACCCGGTCCGGCTGGGCGAGGACAGCCTGCCCAT
This sequence comes from Actinoplanes sp. NPDC049265, assembly GCF_043197135.1. NCBI lineage: Bacteria > Bacillati > Actinomycetota > Actinomycetes > Micromonosporales > Micromonosporaceae > Actinoplanes > Actinoplanes sp. NPDC049265. Next base: position 322,412 of record NZ_JBICSP010000003.1, read on the forward strand.
CCGGGCCAGCATCGGACTCACCCTCGGCTCCGAGGACGACACCCCCAAGGAGCTGCTGCGCCGCGCCGACGTGGCGATGTACCAGGTCAAACGGGCCGCCACGCACGGCTGGCAGGCGTACGACCCGGCCATGACCGACCGCCGGGCCGAAGACGCCGCGCTCAGCGACGACCTCGAGAAGGCATTGCAACGCGACGAGCTGTACGTGCTCTACCAGCCGATCATCGACCTCGAGGCCGGTCGTCCCGTCGCCGTCGAGGCGCTGGTCCGCTGGTCCCACCCCACCCGCGGCATCGTGTCACCGGTCCAGTTCATCCCCATCGCCGAACGCAGCGGCGCCGTCACCGGCATCGGCCTGTTCGTGCTCGAACAAGCCTGCCGCCAGCTCGCCGCCTGGGACAGCCTGCGCTACGTCAGCGTCAACCTGTCACCGCGACAGCTCCAGGAACCCACCCTGGTGCACGACGTGCTGGGCATCCTCCGCCGCACCGGCGTCGCCCCGTCGTCCCTGGTGCTGGAGGTCACCGAGTCGGCCATCGTCGACCAGTCGGCCATCGCCGTGCTCGCCACCCTCCGCGGCCACGGCATCCGCATCGCCGTCGACGACTTCGGCACCGGTTACTCGTCCCTGCACTACCTGACCCGCCTGCCCGTCGACATCCTGAAGATCGACCGCAGCTTCGTCGCCGAACTCAACGGCACCCCCGAGGGCTCGGCCATCACCGAGGCGGTCATCCGGCTCAGCCACGTGCTGCACCTGGCCACCATCGCCGAGGGCATCGAGACACCGTCACAGGCGGCCGAACTACGCGCGCTGGGCTGCACCACCGGTCAGGGCTTCCTGTACGCCCGCCCGACACCCGCCGCCGACCTGGATCTCGTCGAGCTGGAGTACGCGGTCCGCCAGCACTAACCCGTCGGTACGGTGGGTGAGCACCAGCACCGTACGGCCATCCGTGGCACCGAGCAGGTCGGCCATCAGCGCCTCGGCCGAGTCGCCGTCCAGGCCCTCGGTCGGCTCGTCCAGAATCAGCAGCCCTGGGCCGGCGAGCAGGGCGCGGGCGGTCGCCAGCCGTTTGCGCTGGCCGCCCGAGATCGTCGAGCCGCCCGTGCCGAGCCGCCGGTCGAGCTCCAGTTCCAGGCCGGTCCGCCGCAGGACGTCCCGCAGCTCGGCGTCGGTGGCGGTGGGCCGGGCCAGGCGGAGATTCTCGCGCACGGTCGAGGCGAAGACGTGTTCCGTCTCGTCCCCGACCAGCGCCACCGTGCGGCGGAAGTCGGCCTCGGCGATCTCGGCCATGGCGGTGCCGTCGAGGGTGAGCCGGCCGGATCGCGGAGGGAGGAAGCGGGCCAGGACCGCGGCCAGGGTTGACTTGCCGGCGCCGGAGGGGCCGAGAATGGCTGTGCGGGAGCCCGGGGGGAGTCTCAGCGTGAGGCCGCTCAGGGTGTGGCCGGTCCAGCCGGCGGCGAGGTCGGTCACCGCCACGTCGACGCCGCCGGTCGCCGGTTTCGCGCCCGCGTCTTCGGCGCCTGGGTACGCCGCGCCCGGATCGGCCGCCGCACCCGCTTTTGATCTTGCGACACGCGCGTCCGCCGCCACCCCCACCCCGGGCACTGGGTGGGTCGGAACGTAGCGGGCGGGTACGACAAGTTCGGGTGGCTGTCCACAGGGGGACGTCACTGTGGACAAGCGGCGGCGGGCGGACACGGCGCGGCGGTGGGCCAGGGCCGCGTCCGGCAGGGCGGCGACCGGCTCGGCCAGCGCGACCACGCCCAGCACCAGCACCGCGGCCCACTCGCGGCCGAGCGCCCCGCCGGGCAGCAACGCCAGCGCCGCCCCGATCACGGCCAGGCCCCACCCGACATGGCCCAGCGCGGCGGCGATTCCGGCTTCGCGCGCCGCCCGCGCTTCCAGGGTGGCCAGCTGACGGCTTCGCTCCTCGGGTACGCCGAGAGAACTCAACTCCTCGACCCCGTCGACCGTCTCCACGATCGCGTCGCGCAGGGCTTCGCGTGCTTCACCCGTACCCGTCTCGCGCCGGGTTTCGAGCCACACGCCCAGCGCGGGCGCGGCGACCGCGGCGACCAGCAGGCCCGCGGCCACCGGCAGGGCCGCCGCCGGCCGCACCGCCGCGACCATCGCCGCGCCGGCCAGCACCGCCCCGACGGCCGCGAGCGCCGGCAGCCACCCCCGGAGGAGCCCGTCGACGTCGGCGTCCACATCGTCCACCACCCGGGTCAGCAGCTCGCCGCGCCGGCGCACCCGCGGCCCGGGCACCCGGGGGATCAGCCCGGCATAGACGGCCGCCCGCCGGGCCCCCAGCTTCGCGAACGCCACCTGATGCGCCGCCAGCCGCTCCGCGTAGCGCAACAGCGGGCGGGCGACGGCGCTGCCCCGCACCAGCACCACGGCGGCCGAGAGGCTGAGCACCGGCGGCAGGGTGGCCGCCCGGACCAGCAGCCAGGCCGCCGCCCCGGTGAGCACGATGCCGGCCAGCCACGAACCGCAGCCGAGCGCGGCGGCCGCCGCGACCAGCCAGGACTTGGGTTGCCCGCCCGAGTCTGCCGGGGCTTCGCCGCTCCGCGCCGGCACCGCCGCGAAGGGTTGGGCCGCCGCCGGTGGTGCGGGCTTGGATGGTGCGGGCTTGGATGGTGCGGGCTTGGATGGCGCGGGCTTGGGTGGCGCCGGCTTGGATGGCGCCGGCTCGGATGGTGCCGGAGAGGCGTGGGCGGGTGGGTTGATGACGACGACGGTGCGGTCGGCGGCTGCCAGCAGCGCGGGACGGTGGGCGACGACCAGCACGGCGCAGCCACGGTCGGCGGCGGCGCGGAGCTTGGCGATGACGCGTCGTTCGGAGACGGCGTCGAGGTGTGCGGTGGGCTCGTCGAGCAACAGGACCCGGGGAGTCTCGCCCGCCTGGCTCAACGCGGCCGCGAGCGCCAGCCGTTGTCGCTGGCCGGCCGACACGCCGGCGCCGTGCTCGCCCAGCGCGGTGCCGAGCGGAAGTTCCCGCTCCAGGCCGACGGCGCGGAGGGCACCGATGCCGGCCACGTCGGCGACGGTCCGGGCGTGCGGGAGGACGGGATGCTGCGGCAGATAGACAGCGTCGGGGCCGAAGAGTTCGGCGCTCCCGGTGGCGAAGGGTTGCAGGCCGGCGAGCACCCGCAGGGCCGTGGTCTTGCCGGCGCCGGAGAAGCCGCGCAGGGCGACGATCTCGCCGGGATGGACCTCGAGCCGCTGCAGCCGGAGGGCGTCGTGCCCGGCATCCGGGTGGCGGACGGTGAGGTCTTTCGCGCGTACGCCGGGGGCGGCGTCGAGATCCAGCCGGTCCACGACGGTGGTGGCCAGGTCCGGTGCAGCCGCCGCGTCGGACTGGGCCGGGGCCGCCGTGTCAGACGGTGCCGGGGCTGCGGTGTCGGACGGTGCCGGGGCCGCTGCGGTGGACGGTGCCGGGGCGTCGAGGACCTCGTCGATGTCGTCGATCACCGCCGACGCCGCCGCCGACGCGTGATAGCGGGCGGCTGCCTCCCGCAACGGCCGGAACGCCTCCGGCGCGAGCAGGATCACCAGCAGCGCCGGCGCCAGCGGCAGGTCCCCGGCGGCCACCCGCAGCCCGGCACCGACCGCGATCAGCCCGACGGCCAGCGTTCCGAGCAGGTCCAGGGCCGTCGACGACAGGAACGCCACCCGCAGCACCCGCATGGTCGCCGTCCGGTGTTGGGCGGTCATCGCCGCCACCACGCTTGTCTGGCGTTCGGCCCGGCCGAAGACCCGCAACGTGGCCAGGCCCCGCACCACGTCCAGGAAGTGGCCGGCCAGCCGCGCGTCCTCGGCCCAGCGCTGCCGGGACCGGGCCTCGGTCGCCCAGCCGATCAGCGCGCCCAGCACCGGGACCAGCGGCAGCGTCAGGACGGTCATGATCGCCGACATCGGGTCGACCACCGCCATGACGATCACCACCAGCGGCGGGAGGGCCACGCCGAGGATGGTCGCGGGCAGGTATCCGGCGAACCACGGCCGCAGCGCGTCCAGGCCGGTGGTCAGCGCCGCGATCAGCCGCCCGCTGCCGTAACGGGCGATCCACGCGGGGCCGTGGCGCAGGGTCGCGGCCAGCGTCGTACGCCTCAGCTCGTCGGTCGCGCGGGCCGCGGTGCGCTGGGCCACGACCTGCTCGGCCCAGGCGAGCAGCGCCCGCAGGGGATAGGTCAGGACCAGAAGGACCAGGCCGGTGCTACGCGAGCCCGCCACCACCGCCGTCAGCCCGGCGGCCAGCATCAGCGCCGTCCCGGCCTGTCCGGCACCGATCAGCGCCAGCAGTCCGACGCCGGTCCGGGCGGCCCGCGCGTGTCGCAGCAGCCGCGGATCGATCGGCCCGCGAGCCCGTCGCCGAGCCGGAACCGAGCCACCGGACGCGGCCGCGGCGGGAGCGGAGGCCGCGGCCGGGGAGGACGCGGCGGCGGGGACTGAGGCGGGCGCGGAGGCCGCGGCGGGGTAAGGAGCGGGGGAGGAGGGGCGAGGTTTCATGACGGAATCCGTTCGCTGGAGACGCGGCGGCGGAAGATCCAGTACGAGTACGCCTGGTAGGCCAGCACCCCGGGCAGGATGATCACGCCGGCGATGGTCAGCAGCCGCAACGTCGAGGCGGTGGCCGCGGCCGAGTCACGGGTCAGCGACCACGCCGGGTCGAGCGTGCTGGGCAGCAGCACGTCGCCATGGCCGGTCAGGATCGTCGCGACCGCGGCGGCCGCGCCGACGGCCGTACCCACGAACGCCGTTGACTCTCGTCCGGACCGGGCCAGGACCGTCACGCCCACGGTGACCATCGCCGCGACCAGGAAGGGCCGGCTGTCCAGGGCCCAGCCCGCGGTGAACGTGGCGACGGCCAGGGTCAGGCCGGCGAGCATCGACGCCCGGCGGGCGCGGCGCCGCACCGGGCCGGTCGTCCGGAGCGCCAGGAACGTGGCACCCAGCAGCACCGCTCCGCCCAGCGCGAGCACCGCACCGGCCAACGACCACACCGTCCACAGCGGACCGAGGCTGCGCCCGAGGCCGGTGCCGGTCACCGCCCCGGCGCCGTCCAGGGCCAGCCCGCGGGCGAACACGGCGAGGATCGCGCCCCACAGCAGCATCACCCCGGCCGAGGACGCGGCCAGGGCCGTTTCGCACCGGCGGCGCCAGCGCGGCGAGGCGTGCTTGCCCCGGAACTCGAGCGCCACCCCGCGGACCGCGAGCAGCAGCAGCACCAGCGCGAACGGTAGGTAGAGGCCGGACAGCAGTGCGGCGTACCAGGCCGGGAAGGCGGCGAACGTGACACCGATGGCCGCGACCAGCCACACCTCGTTGCCGTCCCAGAACGGGCCGACCGTACGGATGGCCGCCCCGCGTTCGTGATCGTCACGACCGAGGACCGGCGCGAGGATCCCGACCCCGAAGTCGAATCCCTCGAGTACGAAGTAGAGCACCCAGGCCAGAACGACCAGCGCGAACCAGAACGTGATCATGGCAGCGGCTCCTAGTAGGTGGAGACGAGCGGGCGGGGTTCCGAGCCGGCGGGCGACGCCGAGCACACGTGGCGCACCAGCCGGAGCCAGACCACGGCCAGCACGCCGTAGACGACGGTGAATCCGGCCAGCGAGGCGATCACCTCGGCGCTGGTCAGGCCCGGGGAGACGCCGTCGGCCACCCGGGTCAGCCCGAAGGCCAGCCAGGGTTGCCGGGCGGTCTCGGTGAAGATCCAGCCGATCGAGTTGGCCGCGGTCGGCAGCAGCGGGATGAGTGGCAGCCAGCGCAGCAGCAGCCGGTGCGGGGTGTGCCCGCGCCGCGAGGTCCACAGGTAGACCGCGGCGATCAGGGCGGCGAACATCCCGACGCCGATCATCAGGCGGAACGACCAGAAGGCGACCGGGATCATCGGCACGTAGCTGCCGGGGCCGTACTGGGCCGCGTACTGCGCCTGAAGGTCGTCGATGCCCTGCACGGTCGCGCCGGGCGAGCCTTTGGCCAGGATCGACAGCAGGTACGGAACGTCGACCCGGAACGAGTCGCCGACCGCGAAGACCGAGAACGGCGCCCCGGTGGTCGTCGAGTAGAGGGCCTCGGCCGCGGCCATCTTCATCGGCTGCACCTCGGTGATGACCTTGCCGAGGTGGTCGCCGGTCAGTGCGGTGAGCCCGCCGCCGATCAGGGTCAGCCAGGCGCCCAGGCGAGGGTAGACGTCGAGCTCGCGCCACACGCCGATGGCCAGGATCAGCGCGCCGCCGACCATGACCGCCCCGGCGACGGTGTGCGGGAACGCGGCCAGGTTGACCTTGTTCAGCAGCAGGTCGGAGAACGAGGTGAGATGCGCGCGCCCGGTGGCCGGGTCCATCTCGTAGGCGACCGGGTTCTGCATGAACGAGTTGCCGGCCAGGATGATGAACGCGGACAGCAGGGTGCCGGCCGAGACGACGAGGATCGTCGCGAGGTGGGCGGGGCGGGGCAGCCGGTCCCAGCCGAAGTACCAGAGGGCCAGGAAGGTCGCCTCGAGGAAGAACGCGAGCATGCCCTCGATGGCCAGCGTCGGCCCGAAGACGTCGCCGTAGAACCGGGCGAAGGCGCTCCATCCCATGCCGAACTGGAATTCCTGCACCAGCCCGGTGACCACGCCGACCGCGAACGTGATGATCAGAAGCTTGCCGGTCAGCTTGGTGAGGGTCAGAAACCTTTCCTGTTTCGTACGCAGCCAGGCGATCTGCAGTCCGGCGGCGATGCCGGCCAGGCTGATCGACAGCGGCACGAAGAAGTAGTGGTAGATGGTGACCACGGCGAACTGCAGCCGGGTCAGGTCCAGCACGTCCATGGCGCTTCTCCTCTACGACGTCCCGTAGTAGATACTACGACGCGTAGTACGACGGCGTGCAGTAGACTCGCTCACATGCCCCTCGGAGACCTGGAACGCGAGGTCATGACCCAGCTGTGGGAGAGCGCCGGGCCGCTCAGCGTGCGCCAGGTGCACGAGGGGCTGCGCGGGCGCGACCTCGCGTACACCACCGTGATGACCGTGCTCGACCGGCTGGCCAAGAAGGGTGTGGTGACCCGCGAACGGGACGGCCGCGCCTGGCTCTACGCCCCGGTGCAGACCCGTGAGCAGATGACCGCGAGCCTGATGATGGACGCCCTGGCCGACACGCCCGACTCCGACGCGGCCCTGGCCTACTTCGTCGGCCAGCTGCCCCCGGAGGCCCTGCGGGCGGCGATCGAGGCCGCCGGCAAGGACGGGTGACAGCGCTCGTCCTCGGCGCGCTCGGCCTGCTGCTCTCGCTGGTCGCGCCGGGTCTGCTGGCCGCCGCCCGGTGGCCCGACCGCGCCCCGGCCCCGGCCGTCGTGCTCTGGCAGGCGATCACGCTGGCCGGGGTGTTGTGCGCGCTCGGTGTCGTGCTGGCCGGGCCCGAGGAGCTGATCCGCGCCTTCCGCGCTGACCGCCGGGTGGCCACCGGCGTGCTGATCGCCGCGCTGCTGGTGGCCGCCGTGATCGTGCTGCGCCTGCTGGTCTCGCTGGCCGGCGTGATGTGGCGCTCCCGGTCCCGGCGGTCCCGGCATCGGCTGCTGGTCGACCTGCTCGACCGGGCCGAACAGCGGCACGGTCTGGACGTCGAGGGGCTGCGGGTGCTGGATGGCGCGCAACCGCTGGCGTACTGCGTCGCCGGGCGCTCACCGCGGGTGGTGCTGACCGGCGGTGCGCTCGATGTGCTCAACACCACACAGATCGCGGCCGTGATCGCTCACGAGCAGGCCCACCTGCGGCACATGCACGAGCTCGTCCGTGAGTCGTTCACGGCGTTCTACCAGGCCGTCCCGCGCCCGTTGCGGTCCCGGGCGCCACTGGACGCGGTGCGGCTGCTGCTCGAGATGGTCGCCGACGACGCGGCCGTGCGGCGCGTCGGGGCCGATCCGGTACGCGGTGCCCTGGCCCTCCTGAGCGACGAGGGCGGCGGGGACGGCCGCGATCGCCGACTGTCCCGTTTGGCCGATCCGGGGCCGCGATCCGTTGCACTCTCGGTGATGGTGCTGGTCGGTGCGGTAGCCCTGTTGGTGCTGCCCACGCTCATCGTGGTCGTCCCGTGGCTCAGCGTTGCCGTCAGCAATTGGCCACTCTGAGTTAACGGTCACGGCACGGTTTCCGTGCGACAACGGGCGGAGTACGGTAACGGGGCTCCGCGGTCCCCCTATCGACCGACCGCGGTCGATCCGCGGAGCCGCCGCCCGGCCGACATCCGTAGCAAGGAACACCACCGGCGGCGTGACCGAAAGGACCGACCACCTTCGTGAGCCGCGCAGCCCGCCGATTGATCAGCGTTCTCGCCGTTCTTGCGACCGTGCTGGTCATCCCCAAGCCGGCGGTCGCGACGCCAGGAATCCTGGCCGAACCGACCCCCGGTGCTGTCGAGAAGCAGATCGACCAGCAGTGGGACAAGCTCGAACCGGTCATCGAGAAGTACAACAAGGTGCACGGCGACCTCCAGGCCAACCGCAAGAAGCTGGACGCCATCCAGAAGCGGCTGACCCCCCTCGAGGTTCAGGTCAACGTGGCGATGGGCCAGGTGCGCGAGCAGGCGGCCCAGACGTACATGCAGGGCTCGCCCTCAGCGATGAAGGCGATGCTCCTCACCGGCAACGCCACCGGCCTGACCGACAAGCTGGAGTTCCTCGACCAGTTCGCGAAGCACCAGCGCAACTCGGTCAAGGACGTCGTGACCCTCAAGGACCAGCTCTCCCAGGACAAGCAGGACCTCGACACCCTGACGAAGACGCTGGCCACCCAGGACGCCGGTCTGGCCAAGAGCAAGGCCGGCATCCAGAAGCAGGTCGACGAGTTGCAGAAGATGCGGCTCGCGGCCTACGGCAAGACCGCGGACGACGGTCCGCTGCGGCTGGGCCCGTGCCCGGCCACGTACACCAAGGAGAAGGGCAACCGGGCCGCACAGCGGGCCTGCAGCCTGATCGGCAAGCCGTACATCTTCGGCGCCATCGGACCGGGCGGCTATGACTGCTCCGGCCTGACCATGGCGGCGTGGGACGCGGTTGGCGTACACCTCTCGCACTACACCGGTGACCAGATCGGTCAGGGGCGGGCGGTCAGCCGGTCCGAGCTGCAGGTGGGTGACCTGGTCTTCTATCCGCACCACGTGGCCATCTACGTGGGCGGCGGGAAGATCGTGCACGCCCCGCACACCGGTGACCACGTGCGGATGGCCGACATCGACCGGATGAACGCCATCGGCTACCGCCGGCCGGGCTAGGTCAGCCAGGGCGCGGTGACGTCCTCCTCCTCGTACAACTGGTAGCCATTGCGGGCGCGGCGCTTCGAGCGATACATCGCCGCGTCCGCATGGCGCATCAGCGTCTTCGCGTCCGAGCCGCCGGGGAGGGCCAGCGCGACGCCGATGCTGCAGCCGACGTCCAGCTTGAGGCCGGCCACCGAGGCGTTGCCCTCGATGCCCTCGATGATGCGCTGGGCCACCGACATCGCCTCGTCGGCGCCACCCACCCGGGTCAGCACCACGCCGAACTCGTCGCCGCCGAGCCGGCCGACCGTGTCGGTGTCCCGCACGGTGCGCCGGACCACGTCCGCGACCGTCGACAGCAGCCGGTCGCCGACGTCGTGGCCGTACGTGTCGTTGACCAGCTTGAACCCGTCCAGGTCGAGGAAGAGCATGCCGACCGGGTGCTGGTAGCGGGTGCCCTGGCCCAGCGCGCGTTCCAGGTCGCGGTTGAGCGTCGGCCCGTTGGCCAGCCCGGTCAGGCCGTCGTGGGCGGCGGCGTGCGCTATCCGGTCCTGCACGGCCCGCCGCTCGGTGATGTCCCGGTGATGGCCGACCACCCCGGCCACCTGCGGGTTGTCCAGCATGTTGCGCAGGATCACCTCGTGCCAGTGCCAGGCGTCATCGGCGTGCCGGTAGCGCAGCTCGGCCGTGTGTTCCTGGGCGCCGTCCGAGGCCAGCACCCGCTCGTGCAGCTCGGCGTCGGCGAGCAGGTCGTCCGGGTGCACGTACTCGCGCAGCCGCCTGCCGGTGACGTCGTTCGGGAAGTAGCCCATCACCTGGGCGATGGCCTGGCTGACGTAGGTGACCGTGCCGTCGGCGGCGCTCACCGTGATCACGTCACTGCCGTCGCGCAGCAGCGTGCGGAACCGCTCCTCGCTGGCCCGCAACGCGCTCTCCGCCCGTTCCCGCTGCCGGGTGGCCTGGCCGAGGACACGTGCCGTGGTCAGAGTGCCGAGCGCGATCAGCATCGAGATGCCGTGTGACTGCGGCCGCGGCAGGTAGCCGTGCAGGATCCCGTACGAGAAGGACAATTCGCCCAGCGCGATCGAGACCGCGCTGCTGACCGCCAGCGGCCGCCACGACCGCGAGCCGTCCTCCTTCAGGTAGAGCGTGAAGACGTGCAGGTGGGCGACGGCCAGCAGGGCACCCCAGCCGGTCATGTACATGACGGCCGTGGTCTGCAGCACGTGCAGGCCGATCCGCGCCCAGAGCCGCCCGCCGTGAATCCCGCCGGAGAGCCGGTGCTGCACCGCGGGCTGTTGCCAGACGGCGCCGACGGCCAGCAGCGTGCCGATCATCCAGAGCGGGGTGTCACCGGAGAGGCCGAAGAGGCGCAAAGCGGCGATAGTGGCCAGCACCAGAATGGGTTCCATCCCGTTGCGGCCGAAATACACCGCCTTGGCCAACTGCGCTCGCATCTCGTCCTCCAGGGCCGCCCACGTCGGGCGTCAGGAGAACCATCGGCGGCGGGACGGGTGAATGAACTCTTCCCCGGTGCGCAATTCCAGGTCATGGCCCTCGCCGGGGTGCCGCGATGGCGCCGGCAGGGGTCGGCGGCCGGTGCCGACGGGACGGGTCCGGGGTCACGCCGGCGTCTCGGTGGACGTCACGAATGACGGTGACTGGTGTCCGTTAGGGCAGTCAATTTGGTTGCCAATCGACAATGATGGAAGCCTCAACTATCGTCGGACATCGATGTACTTCTTGTCGGTAGTAGGGGGAAAAGTCATGAAAAACGTAGGTCGCGTGCTCGTCGTCGGAGTGTTCGCGCTGGCCGGAGTGGCGGGTGCGGCCGGTGCCGCGTCGGCCGCGGTGACCCACGCGCCGGCGGCGGTGACGTCGTCGGCGTACGCGGACGAGTTCATCACCGCCGACGAGGCCAAGGCCATCGCGCTCGAGGCCAGCGGCGGCGGCACCATCACCAAGTTCGAGCTCAAGTCCGAGCACGCCGAGTATCGGGTGGAGATCCGCAACGGCCGGTTCGAGCACCGGATCCGCCTCGACGCCGTCACCGGCGAGATCACCCGGCACGACATCAAGGACTGACGCGCCTCAGCAGCTCACGGTAGGCGGCAAGCCCGTCCGGCACCCACTGCCACTCGGTCAGCTTGGCGGCCAGTTCCCCATCGGTGAGGAACGTGTGCCAGGCGACCTCCTCGGCCTGGGGCCGGACGGGTCGCGTACACCTCAGCTCGTAGGCCGCCGACCACCAGGCGTGCGTCCCGGTCTCGTACAGAAACTTGAACAGCGGCCGCGGCCGGGGCAGATCGGACACCCCGAGCTCCTCCCGCGCCTCGCGCAGCGCGGCCTCGTCGTAGGTCTCGCCCGCACCGACCACGCCGCCCACCCACATGTCGTAGAGCGACGGGAACACCTGCTTGGTCGCCGTCCGCCGGTGCACGAAAACGCGGTCGTCGGCGTCGCGGACCAGGACGAAGGCGCAGCGGTGGCGCAGCCCGCGGGCGTACGACTCGCTGCGCAGCGCCTGCCCGACCACCCGGTCCTGCTCGTCCACGACGTCGATCAGCTCGTCCACCGGTCCGAGACTAACGCCGGCCGACCTGGGTGCGCCGGATTCGTCCGTAGTATCTTCGCCACGATGAGGGGCCCGCTGCGACCGAACGATCCGCGCCAGATCGGCCATTACCGACTCGAGAGCCGCCTCGGCCAGGGCGGCATGGGTACTGTCTTCCTCGGCCGCGCCCCCGACGGCCGGCCCGTGGCGATCAAGATCATCAAACCGGAGCTGGCGTACGAGGAAGAGTTCCGCGCGCGGTTCCGCAGTGAGGTCAACCGGGCCCGCCAGGTGCCCCCGTTCTGCACGGCCGAGCTGCTCGACGCCGACGCCGACCACGAGACGCCCTACCTGGTCGTCGAGTACGTCGACGGTCCCAGCCTGGCCGACGTCGTCACCGAGCAGGGCCCGCTGACCGGCGGCAACCTCTACAGCGTGGCCGTGGGCGTGGCCACCGCGCTGGCCGCCATCCACGGCGCCGGGGTGATCCACCGCGACCTCAAGCCCCGCAACGTGCTGTTCTCGCTGGGCACCCCCAAGGTGATCGACTTCGGCATCGCCCGCGCGTTCGAGGCCACCAGCCAGCACACCGGCACCGATCAGATGGTCGGCACGGTCGCCTACATGGCGCCGGAACGCTTCGACGCCGGCTCGGCCCGGGCCACCATCGGCCCGGCCGCGGACGTCTTCGCGTGGGGTGTCGTGGTCGCGTACGCGGGCACCGGCCGCACCCCCTTCACCGGCGATTCCGCCGCCGCGACCGCCGCCCGCATCCTCACCCAGCCGCCCGACCTGACCGGCCTGCCCGCCCCGCTGCGCGACCTGGTCGCGATGACCCTGGCCAAGGAACCGGACCGCCGGCCCACCGCCGCCCAGCTGATCGACATGCTGGTCGCCGCCGGGGCCTCCGGCAACACCCCGGAGCTGCGGCAGGCCACCCACGCGGTCCGGCAGCCGGCCGCGAACAACGCCTCGACGGTGGTCAGCGGCCGGCGCCGGTGGGGGCGACTGGCACCGGTCCTGGCCGCCATCGCCCTGATCGGCATCGTGACCGCCGGCGTGTTCGCCTTCACCCCGGTCCGGCAGCTGGTCGACTCCGACGTTCCGCGGGCCGGGTCGGACCTCGCCGCCGGGCCGTCCGAACCCGGCCCGGCACCGTCGTCCGGCCCGCCCTCGGCCGCCCCGGCGACCAGCGTCGCCCCCGCCCCGAGCCGGACCGCGACCGGCCGCCCGTCCGGGGCCGGCGAGGGCGGCCCGGTCGTCGTCCCGTCCCGGAGCAAGCCGGTCACCCCGCCCTGCCGGACCGCGGCGATCAGCGTCACGCTCATCGCCCAGGACGACAACCCGGCCGCCGCCGGCACCCACAAGGCGATCGTCTCGGTCGTGAACGAGTCCAACCAAAGCTGCCGGATCAAGGGCCGTGCGTTCGTCTCCCTCTACAACCCGGCCGACGAGCCGATCGACGTGCCGACGAAGAACGTGAACGAGCCGGGCGCCGCCGCCGACATGATCCTGCGCCCGGGCGGCGGATCGTTCCAGGGCATCAAATGGGTGGCCTGCGACCGTGACACCTGCCCGGCCGCCGCCACCTTCCGGGCCGGCCTGGAGGCGGGCAGCCGTGGGGTGGTGGCCGAGACGGAGGGCTTCCCGGACGCGTCCCGCCCGCAGATCGCGATGAGCAGCCTCCAGCTCGGCACCCTCCAGCCGAGCACCCAGGGCGTCGTGGCCTGGTAGCACCGCGCCGGGGTCGTCCAGATGCGTCCTAGCGGCCCAGGCGGTCGAGCAGGATCGTGCCGCGCAGGGCGGCGTTGATGCCGAGCCAGCGGGCCGGTTCCGGTTCCCAGCGGCGCGAGCGGTGGTTCACCCAGGGCAGGCGTACGCGGTCGGTGGGTCTTCTCAGGATCAGATCGGCGAGGGTACGCCCGGCCAGGTTGGCCGCGGCCACCCCGTCGCCGACGTAGCCGCCGCCCCAGGCCAGGCCGTCGTCGCGCAGGCCGACCGACGGGGTCCAGTCGCGCGGGACGCCCAGCGGGCCGCCCCACCGGTGGGTGACCTTGGGCGTGATCGCGAAGAGCTCGGTCAGGGTCCGTTCCAGCGCCTCGAAGACCCGCGGCACATGGTCGTAGCCGGGCCGGATCCGGGAGCCGAAATGGTACGGCGCCCCGCGCCCGCCGAACGCCAGCCGGTCGTCGGCGGTCCGCTGCCCGTAGATGACCAGCCGCCGCTCGTCGGTGAACGTCTCGCGCCGCCGCAGCCCGATGCGCGCCCAGGTGGCGGCGTCGAGGGGCTCGGTGGCGATCATCAGCGAGTAGACCGGCGCCACGGAACGCCGGAAGCCGGGCAGCGTCGTCCGCCACGCCTCCAGCGCGTGCACGACGACCGGGGCCGTGACGGTCCCGCGGTCGGTCCGCACCGTCAGTGGTAGCCCAGGCCGGTGTTCCGCCCCCGGACGGCGCCCGGGGCTACCACTGACGGTGCGGACGCGGGTGCCCTCGTGAATGATCACGCCGCGGCGGGAGGCGGCGTCGGCCAGCCCGCGTACCAGACGGGCCGGGTGCAACGCCGCGCAGTCGGGACTGTAGACGCCGCCCAGCACGCCGATCGCACCGCAGATGTCACGGGCGGTGGCCGCGTCCACGAAGCCGGGCGCCGAGGCGGCCCGCCGGAGCTGGGCTTCCGTGCGTACCAGAGAGATCGTGCCGCCCTTGGCGTAGTGGCAGTCGATCTCCTCCGCGGCGGTGACCCGGCCCACCTCGTCGACCGCGTCGGCCAGCGCCGGCGCCATCCCGGGCAGATCTCGGGGGAACAGCCCCGAACACCAGCCGCCGTTGCGCCCGGACGCGCCGAAGCCGCAGTAGTTCGCCTCCAGGACGACGATCCGCAGCGAGGGGTCGAGCGAGGCCAGGTAGTACGCCGTCCACAGCCCGGTGTAGCCGCCACCGCAGATGGCCACGTCGGCCGAGACGTCGCCGTCGAGCGGCCGGCGCGGTTCGATCGGTGCGAGCGACGCCAGCCAGAACGACGGGCTCAGATGCGGCTCCACGCCTCGCTCAGCACCGTACGCAGAATCTGCTCGATCTCCGCGAAGTGCTGCTCCTCGCAGATCAGCGGCGGCGCCAGCTGCACCACCGGGTCACCGCGGTCGTCGGCGCGGCAGTACAGGCCGGCGGAGAACAGGGCCTGGGACAGGAAACCGCGCAGCAGCCGGTCGGACTCCTCGGCGTCGAACGTCTCCTTGGTCGCCTTGTCCTTGACCAGTTCGATGCCGAAGAAGTAGCCGTCGCCCCGGACATCGCCGACGATCGGCAGATCCAAAAGCCGGTTGAGGTACGAGCGGAAGAGATCGGTGTTGGCGCGGACGTGACCGTTGAGGTCCTCACGCTCGAAGATGTCCAGGTTGGCGTTGGCCACCGCGGCGCCGACCGGGTGCCCGCCGAACGTGATGCCGTGCGCGAACGACGCGCTGCCGGTCAGGAACGGCTCGACCAGCCGCTCCGACGCGATCATCGCCCCCAGCGGCACGTAGCCCGAGGTCAGGCCCTTGGCGCAGGTGATGATGTCGGGCTGGTAGCCGTACCGGTCGGCGCCGAAGAACTCGCCCAGCCGGCCGAACGCGCAGATCACCTCGTCGGAGATCAGCAGCACGTCGTAGCGGTCGCAGATCTCGCGTACCCGCTGGAAGTAGCCCGGCGGCGGCGGGAAACAGCCGCCGGAGTTCTGCACCGGCTCGAGGTAGACGCAGGCGACGGTGTCCGGCCCCTCGAACTCGATGGCCTCGGCGATCCGGTCGGCGGCCCAGATCCCGAACTGCTCGGGCGTCATGTTCTCGTCCGGCCGGCGGTAGTAGTTGGTGTTCGGCACCCGGAACGTCGACGGCACCAGCGGCTCGAACTGCTGCTTGAGCGCGGGCAGGCCGGTGATCGACAGCGCGCCCATGGTGGTGCCGTGGTAGGCGACCATCCGCGAGATCGCCTTGGTCTTCATCGGCTTGCCGGTCTGCTTGAAGTAGCTGCGGGCCAGCTTCCACGCGCTCTCCACCGCCTCCGAGCCGCCGGTGGTGAAGAACACCCGGTCGAGGTCGCCCGGCGCCATCGTGGCGAGGCGCTCGGACAGCTCCAGGGCGGTGGGGTGGGCGTACGACCAGAGCGGGAAGAAGGCCAGCTCGGCGGCCTGCTTGGCGGCGGCCTCGGCCAGTTCGGTGCGGCCGTGCCCGGCCTGCACGACGAACAGGCCGGAGAGCCCGTCGAGGTAGCGCTTGCCGTTCTGGTCCCAGATGTACGGACCCTGCCCGCGCACGATGACCGGTGCCTCGCCGGCGGACAGACGGGTGAAGTGCATCCAGAGGTGGTCCTGCGTCATCTCGTTCCCCACGCGTACGTCTGTTTGGCCAGCTTCAGGTACATGAACGTCTCGGTGCCGGCGACGCCCTCGACCGCCCGTACCTTCTCGTTGAGCAGGTCCAGGAGGTGTTCGTCGTCGGTGCAGACCAGCTCCACGAGCAGGTCGTAGCCGCCGGCGCAGATCACCACGTAGTCCACCTCCGGGATCTTGGCCAGCTCGTCGGCCACCACCCGGAGGTCACCGATCACCTTGACGCCGACCATGGCCTGCCGGGCGAAGCCGAGCGTCAGCGGGTCGGTGACCGCGACGATCTGCATCAGCCCGCCGTCCAGCAGTCGTTGTACGCGTTGACGTACCGCGGCCTCGGACAACCCGATGGTCTTGGCCAGCGCGGCGTACGACATCCGCCCGTCGCGCTGCAGGTGCTCGATGATCTGCTTGTTGATGTCGTCCAGCGCCAGGTCCGTCACGCCGCGATTGTCCCCGGGGACACCCGGCCTGGCAATGGAATCCGTGGTCGGTTACTTGTCACCCCATTGAATCCGTTGCTGCGGTGGATGTACATACGTTTATCGCAACTTTCTGAGGTCTTGACAAGTGTTTCCGTGGTGGGAACGCTGCGGTAACACGGTTTCAGTTTGGTGGGCGACATGCGGATCCTTCTCATCGGTGCCGGCGGGGTGGGTGCGGCGGCCGCCGGCATCGCCGCTCGGCGTGACTTTTTCAACACCTTCGTGGTCTCTGATCACGATCTGTCCAAGGCGTCGGCGGCCATCTCGTCGTTGGACGCCCGATTTGTCGCGGCCAAGGTCGACGCCGCCGATGCCGCGGCGGTCACCGCGCTGTGCCGCGAGCACGGGATCACCCACGTGCTGAACGCGGTCGACCCGCGCTTCGTCATGCCGATCTTCACCGGCGCGCTGGCCGCCGGAGCGGACTACCTGGACATGGCGATGTCGCTGTCCGGGCCCGGCGTCCGCCTCGGCGACGAGCAGTTCGCGCTGGCCGATGACTGGGTGACGGCCGGACGGCTGGCGCTGGTCGGCATCGGCGTCGAGCCCGGGTTGTCCGACGTGTTCGCGCGGTACGCCGCCGACCACCTCTTCACCCGGATCGACGAGATCGGCGTCCGCGACGGCGGCAACCTCAAGGTCGAGGGGTACGACTTCGCGCCCTCGTTCAGCGTCTGGACAACCATCGAGGAGTGCCTCAACCCGCCGGTGATCTGGGAGAAGGACCGCGGCTGGTACACCTGCGAGCCGCTCAGCGAGCCGGAGACCTTCGACTTCCCCGGCGGCATCGGCCCGGTCGAGTGCGTCCACGTCGAGCACGAGGAGGTGTTGCTCATCCCGCGCTGGGTCGACGCGCGCAAGGTCACCTTCAAGTACGGGCTGGGCAAGGAGTTCATCGACGTCCTCAAGACCCTGCGCAAACTCGGCCTCGACCGCACCCAGCCGGTCAGCGTCGGCGGCGTCCAGGTGTCACCCCGCGACGTGGTCGCCGCGGTGCTGCCCGACCCGGCCACGCTGGGCTCCCGGATGACCGGCTCGACCTGCGCCGGCACCCTGGTCACCGGTCTCGGCCCCGACGGCCTGCCGCGCTCGGTCTACCTCTACCACCTGGTCGACAACCAGTGGTCGATGGCGTCCTACGGCGCCCAGGCCGTCGTCTGGCAGACCGCCGTCAACCCGATCATCGCCCTCGAGCTGCTCCGGACCGGGACGTGGACCGGCGCCGGCGTCCTCGGGCCCGAGGCCTTCGACGCGGTGCCGTTCCTGGACAAGCTCATCGAGTACGGCACCCCCTGGGCCCTACGGGAGCAGTAGCGCGCGCTCGACGATGTCGAGGCCTCGGGCCAGGTCGGGGTCGCTGATCACCAACGGCGGGAGGAACCGCAGCACGTTGCCGTAGGTGCCACAGGTCAGCACCAGCAGACCGGCCTCGTGGCAGGCCTTGGCGGCGGCCGCTGCGGCCGGTGGGTCCGGGTCGATGCCGCCGGGCCGCACCAGCTCGACCGCGATCATGGCGCCGCGGCCACGGACGTCGCCGATGCCGTCGGCCTTGTCGGCGATCTCGCGCAGGCGGGGCAGCATGGCGTCGCCGATGCGGCGGGCGGCCGTGGTCAGGTCGAGCTCGCGCATCGTCTCGACGGCGGCGAGCGCGGCGGCGCAAGCGATCGGGTTGCCGCCGTAGGTGCCGCCGAGGCCGCCCGCGTGCACGGCGTCCATGATCTCGGCGCGGCCGACGACACCGGCGATGGGCAGGCCGCCGCCCATGCCCTTGGCCGTCGTCACGAGATCCGGCTCCAGGTTCTCGTGCTCGCTGGCGAACCAGTCGCCCGTACGGCAGAAACCGGTTTGGATCTCGTCGGCGATGAACACCGCTCCGTTGTCCCGGGCCCAGGCGGCCAGCGCGGGCAGGAAGCCGGGCGCGGGCTCGACGAAGCCGCCCTCACCCTGGATCGGCTCGATCAGCACGGCCGCGACATTGGGGCCGCCGACCTGCTTCTCGATCACGTCGATGGCCGTGCGGGCGGCCTCCGGCCCGGACCGGCCGCCGTCCCGCAGCGGATAGGACATCGGGGCGCGGTAGACCTCGGGGGCGAACGGGCCCATCCGGTGCTTGTACGGCATCACCTTCGCGGTCAGCGCCATCGTCAGGTTCGTCCGGCCGTGGTAGGCGTGGTCGAACACCACGACCGCCGGCCGGCCGGTCGCGTGGCGGGCGATCTTGACGGCGTTCTCCACGGCCTCGGCGCCCGAGTTGAACAGGGCCGCCCGCTTCTCGAAGGCGCCCGGTGTCAACTCGATCAACTGCTCGCAGACCGCGACGTACGACTCGTACGGCGCGACCATGAAACAGGTGTGGGTGAACCTTTCCGCCTGCTGCTGGACGGCCGCGACGACGCGCGGAGCGGCGTTGCCGACCGACGTGACAGCGATGCCGGAGGCGAAGTCCAGCCACGTGTTGCCGTCCACGTCGCGGATCCCGGCGCCGGCCGCGGTGTCCACGTAGGACGAGATCACCGAGCTGACCCCGCGGGCCACCGCTGACGCCCGGCGCTTGTGCAGTTCGTCGGAGGACGTCACGGTCACTCCCCGAGGCTGTGCATGACGTGCTTGACGCGGGTGTAGTCCTCCAGCCCGTACACGGAAAGGTCCTTGCCGTGGCCCGAGTGCTTGAACCCGCCGTGCGGCATCTCGGCGACCAGCGGGATGTGGCAGTTGACCCAGACGCAGCCGAAGTCCAGCCGCCGGGTCATCCGCATCGCCCGCCCGTGGTCGGCCGTCCACACCGACGACGCCAGGCCGTACCGCACGCCGTTGGCCCAGCGCACCGCCTCGTCCTCGTCGGTGAACCGCTGCACGGTGATGACCGGCCCGAACACCTCGTCCTGGATGATCTCGTCCTCCTGCCGCAGGCCGCTGACCACCGTCGGCGTGTAGAAGTAGCCGCGATCGCCCTGCCGGCTGCCGCCCGCCTTCAGGTCGGCGTGGTCGGGCAGCCGGTCCACGAACCCGCTGACCCGTGTCAGCTGCGACGCGTTGTTCAGGGGGCCGTAGAGCACGTCCTTGTCGTCGGCGGCGCCCGTCCGGGTGTTCTTCGCCTGCTCGGCCAACGCGGCGGCGAAGTCGTCGTACACCCGTGGCCCGGCCAGCACCCGCGTCGCCGCCGTGCAGTCCTGTCCCGCGTTGAAGTAGCCGGCCTCGGCGATCGCCTGCGCGGCCGCCTCGACATCCGCGTCGTCGAAGACCACCACCGGCGCCTTGCCGCCCAGCTCGAGGTGGGTGCGCTTGAGGTCCTTGGCGGCGGCCTCGGCGACCTCCATGCCGGCCCGCACCGAGCCGGTGATCGACACCATCTGCGGGGTCCGGTGCGACACCAGCAGCCGCCCGGTGTCCCGGTCGCCGGTGATCACGTTGAGCACGCCGGCCGGGAGGAACTCGCTCGCGATCTCGGCCAGCATGAGCGACGTGACCGGTGTGGTGTCCGACGGCTTGAGCACCACGGTGTTTCCCGCGGCGAGGGCCGGCGCGATCTTCCAGACGGCCATCATCAGCGGATAGTTCCAGGGCGTCACCTGCGCGCAGACGCCGACCGGTTCGCGCCGCACGTACGACTCGAAGCCTCTCAGGTAGGTGCCGGCCGACCTTCCCTCGAGCAGCCGGGCGGCGCCCGCGAAGAACCGGATCTGGTCGACGGCCGGTGGCAACTCCTCGCTCGCGGTCAGCCCGAGCGGCTTGCCGGTGTTCCGGGACTCGGCCGCGACCAGTTCCCCGGCCTTGCTCTCGACGGCGTCGGCGAACCGCAGCAGGGCCCGCTGCCGCTCGCCGGGTGTGGTGTCCCGCCACGTCTCGAAGGCCGCGGCGGCGGCGTCCATCGCCCGGTCGACGTCCGCCGCCCCGGAAACCGGCGCGGACGCGAACACCTCGCCGGTGGCCGGATCGATCAGGTCCTCGTACCGCCCGTCGGCCGGCTCAACGGCTTCTCCGGCGACAACGTTCTTCAGCACGGTTTTCGCGGTCATGGCGCCATCCTTTGCACTGGATCCGTCGCTGGCAAGACCCGGCGCCCATCTTTCCGGCGTGCCTCCTTGCTATTGAAAACGGTTTCCACCACGGTGGAGGGTGTTCGGCCGCTGTTTCCCGGGCCGGGTGCGGGAGTCGGCCCCCTCACCCGGCCCGGGCTCGCGTCGTTCAGTCGGCCGCGATGTCCTGGACCGCGGCGGCGGTGCGGCCTGGGGATGCCCGCGTCCCCGGTCCGGGCCGGCGGTGGCGGCCCAGGCGATCGCCCGGCGGTCAGTCCTCGGGGATCGTGAGGTTGACGGTCTTGGTGCCGGACCGGGGGACGTTGACCTTGTCGGGCCAGGCCCCGGAGCCGCCGCCGGCGCCGGTCAGGGACCAGCGGAGCAGGACGGCGCCGCCGCCGATGACCGGCATGTCGTAGGTGCGGTTCGGGCTGGTGACGTCGGCGGCGGCCAGGACGTCGCCGGTGGCCGGGTTGACCGCGGTGAGGCGGCCGGTGGTGAAGGACCGCGTCGTCGTGACCGTGCCGGTGAGGCGGCCGCCCGCGGCCAGGGTGTAGTCGAGCGTCGCGCCCTCGCGCGGCCGCACCGTGACCGTGGCCGCCTGGTAGCGGTTGCCGGTGGCGCCGGCGTACTGCCGCGGCGCGACGCCGTTCTTCGAGGTGAAGAGCAGCGGCCAGGAATACGGACCGAGCGAGTAGACACGGAACGTCCCGTTCGTGAACGACTCGTAGAACGGCGGTGTGCTGTCCAGCGGCCAGGCGTTGACGCCGACGTTGACCTTCTCCACCGGCGCGCCGCCGGGGTCGCGGACGACGCCGGTCACGTCGCCGCCCGGGTCCAGTAGGATCTGCGGCAGCCGGGTGGTCCGTCCGACCTTCACCTTGATCTTGGCGGCTTCCTTCTGGTTGCCGGTGCCGCCGTTCGCGCCGACCCACTGCGCGCCCAGGCCCTGGGAGTCGGTCGACGAGACGAACAGCTGGTATGTGCCGGCCGGCACCGCGTACGTCGTGATCCGGCCGTTCTTGTGGGTGCAGCCCTGATCGTCCTCGTCGGGTACGCCGCCCGTCCCCGGCGTCACCAGCCTCAGGCACCACTGCTTGCGCCCGGTGCCGGTGGCCCGGTCGACCACTTCGGCGTTGACCCGCCCGCCGCGGGCCAGCGGCACGGTCAGCGGGGTGATCCCGCCGTCGGCCACGGTCACCGGCACCGGCCCGCTGGGCAGGTAGTCACTGCTGCTCAGCGGAACGACCCGTACGCTCATCGGTCCGGCCGGAAGCCCCGGCACCGACACCGTCGACGTCCTGGTGCAGAAACCGGGCGAGGTGCCGAACCGTACGCAGAAGCCGTCGGCCGGGCCGCCGCCGGCCGCGTCGGTCGCCGTGACCCGCAGCGTGTTGCCGACCACCCACTGGTCGTCGACGGTGGTGACCGAACCGGCCGTGAGGGTGAAGACCCGCGCGTCGGCCTCGCTGGTCTTCCCGTACGCCCATTGCCTCGCGTCGGTGAACAGGTTCTCGAACGACACCCGGTAGTCCTCCGGGTCGATGCCGTCGGCCTCCCAGTAGCCATCCTCGTCGGTGAGATCGGCGTACGACCGCCCGCCCGGCACCGCGTCGATCTGGACGGACACGTCCGGCACCGGCGCGCCGTCGGGCGTGGTCAGCCGCCCGCGAACGGTGGCCGAGCCCAGGTCGCGGGTGTTGGCCTCGGTCGCCTCGCCGGCCCGCACGGTGATCTCGTCGGCCTGCTCACGGTGCAGCGTCCCGGGCACCCAGGTGCGGGTCTGGTCGCCGTTCTCGTACGACACCTGGTAGACGCCGGGGGTCAGGCCGCCGAACCAGTAGCCGCCGTCGTCGCCGGAATATTGCGAGGCGATCACGGTTTCGCCCTGCCAGACCCTGACCTGCCGATCGACCACCGTTCGGCCGCCGTTGGCCTTGAGCACGCCGAAGATCGCGCCGCGGGGGAGCAGGGTCTCGTCGACGTCGGCGGTCTGCCCGACCTGGACGGTGAAGACGGTGGCGTCGGCGAACTGGGTGCGCTGGGGCACGTACTGCTTGCCGGTGATGTCGGTCTCCACGCCGATCCGCCACTGGCCGGCCGGGACGCTGATCTCGTACGTGCCGTCGTCGGCCATCGTGCCGCCGATGTTGCCGGTCCCGCCGACCGGGTAGGCCGAGACGTAGAAGTCGCTGGGCGGTGTGCCGCCGCCGGGCGCGGTGACCCGCCCCCGGATGGTGGCCGCCGGGAGCTGCGTCTCGTCGACGACAGCGGTCCGGCCGGCGGGCACGTCGATGACGTCGGCCGCGGCGAAGTCGGCGGCCTGGTACGCCCACTGCACCAGGTTGTTCCGGTTGTACTGCAGCTTGACCGGCCCGGCCGGCACCCGCAGCAGCCGGTAGCGGCCGTCCGCGGTGGTCTCGGCGTTGACCAGGAACCGGTTGTCCGTCGAGTACGCGGTCACCAGCGCGCCGGCGATGGGCCGGCCCGCGGCGTCGGAGTAGGTGCCCTCGACCGTGCCGATCGGGATCTGCGTCTCGTCGACCGTCACCACCCCGCCGTCCGGCAGCGGGAACACCTGGGCCGTCGGCAGGTCGAGGGCCTGGTGGGCGTACTGCCGCAGCAGATGGTCGTAGAACTGGACCTTGACGCCGGCGGCGACCACGTCGGTGACGGTGTAGTGCCCGTTCGCGTCGGTGACGGTGCTGCCGCGGTAGGAGTTGGTGTCGGAGTACACGCTGACCCCGGCGCCCGCGATCGGCTCGCCCGCCGCTGTGGTGAACGTGCCGGTGACCGTGCCCACGGCGGCGGCCCGGGCGGGTGCGGCCCACCCGGCGACGACCAGGGACAGTGCGGCGACGGCGGCCAGAACCCGACGGATCATGCTGCGGCTCCCCGTGAATCGAACAGCTCCGTTGTCCACAGGAGACTAACCGGTCAGCTCCGGCAGGGAGATCCGGCAAACGGCCCCCTTGCCCACCCCGGTCGTGAGCTCCATTTCTCGCATGCCCAGCGAGAACCCGCCGGTCCACCGGCTCGATCCGTGTCATGCCGAGCACCCGTGACGCACGTCTCTGACCCGGATCTGAGTCGTTCTGGGAGATCTCTGTGGGCGCGAGCGAGTATGGGCCTATGGCGATTCCCCTGTCTCTGCTCGACCTCGCTCCCATCGCCTCCGGGCAGTCCGCGCGAGAGAGCTTCGCCGCCAGCATCGAGCTGGCCCGCGTCGCCGAACGCACCGGCTACCAGCGGGTCTGGTACGCCGAACACCACAACATGGCGTCGATCGCGTCCTCCGCGACCAGCGTGCTGATCGGTTACGTGGCCGCGCACACCGACACGATCCGCCTCGGCGCCGGCGGCATCATGCTGCCCAACCACTCGCCGCTGCTGATCGCCGAGCAGTTCGGCACCCTCGCCTCGATGTTCGGCGACCGCATCGACCTGGGCCTGGGCCGCGCCCCCGGCAGCGACCAGAACACGATGCTGGCCCTGCGCCGCGACAACACGTCGGCCGACACGTTCCCGCAGGACGTACAGGAACTCCAGGGCTACCTCGCCGGTAAGTCCCGCATCCCCGGCGTCGAGGCGGTGCCCCGGGCCGAGTTCCCGGTGCCGCTCTACATCCTCGGCAGCTCGCTGTTCGGCGCCCAGCTGGCGGCCGCGCTGGGGCTACCGTACGCGTTCGCCTCGCACTTCGCCCCCGACGCCCTGCAGCAGGCGGTCGGCGTCTACCGCGACACGTTCCGCCCCTCCGCCCAGCTCGCGTCCCCGCACGTGATCGCCGGCGTCAACGTGATCGCCGCCGACACCCACGACCAGGCCGTCGAGCAGATGACATCGGCGTACCGCGCCCGCACCCGCGCCTTCCTGACCCGCGGCCCGATTCGCAGAAATCTCACCGACGCCGAGATCGACGAGTTCCTGGCCTCCCCGAGCGGCCACCAGCTGTCCCAGATGACCCGCTACACCGCGGTCGGCACGGCCGGCGAGGTCCGCGACTACCTCGAGGCCTTCGCCAAGGAGGCCGGCGCCGACGAGCTGATCACCGCCCACCACGCCCAGAGCGTCGAGGACCGCATCCACTCCATCGAGCTGACCGGCGCCGCCTGACGCCGCTGTCCCGCGGTGCGGCGGGCTGGGCCCGGCCCCCGACCCGGGCCGTTCCAGGTCGGCCCGGCGGTGTCGACGGGCCCAGCGCCGGTCACCACCAGGTGCGTTCGAGGGCGCGGCCGGTGCCGCCGGTCCGGTCGAGGGCGTCCAGCGCGGCCAGTTCGTCGCCGGTGAGCTCGAAGTCGAAGACCTCGGCGTTCTGGGCGATCCGGTCCTGGTGGGTCGACTTCGGCAGCACGATCAGACCGCGCTGCAACGACCAGCGGATCAAGATCTGGGCCGGGGTACGCCCCTGACGTTCCGCGATCGCGGCCACCTCTTTGTCGTCCAGGTGCCGGCCGGTGCCCAGCGGGCTGTAGGCCTCCACCGCGATATTCCGGCTCTCGCAGTGCTCCCGCAGGTCGCGGCGGTACTCGAACGGGCTGAACTGGATCTGGTTGAGCGCCGGCGGAATGTCGGCCACGGCCAGCACCGCGTCGATGTCACCGGTGCCGAAGTTGGAGACCCCGATCGACCGGGCCTGGCCCGACCGCTGGGCCTTCTGCATCCCGTCCCAGGCTCGGGTCGGGCCGCCGGCCGGCCAGTGCACGAGGTACAGGTCGACGAACTCGACGCCGAGCCGTTCGAGGCTGCCGTCCAGCTCGGCCACCGGATCCTTCCGTCCCGGGTTGAACTTGGTCGTGATGTACACCTCGTCCCGTGGCACCCCGCTGTCGCGTAACGCCCGCCCGACGCTGTCCTCGTTGCCGTAGGCCTGGGCGGTGTCGATGTGCCGGTACCCGGCCTCCAGCGCCCACCGGACCGAGTCCGCGCACTCCCGCCCGTCCCGGACCTGCCACACGCCCAGACCCAGCACCGGAATCTCCCGCCCGTCGGCCAGGGTCCTCGTCGTCGTCATCGCGCTTCCTCCATCACTGATCTCACATCTCGATCGTGCCCGCCCCCACAGCGATACCCCCGGAAACGCCCCTCACTCAAAGCCGTCCCAGTCCCCGACCCCTTCCCGCCCCAGCAGTAGCCCCGGGCGCCTCCCCCGGCCGAGCAAACGCCCAGGCCTACCACCCGAGACCCGCGTGGTGGCCCCGGGCGGCATCCCCGGCCGAGCAAACGCCCAGGCCTACCACCCGAGACCCGCGTGGTAGCCCTGGGCGGCATCCCCGAGGGGCTACCACTGGTCAGGAGTCGAAGCCGACGCCGAAGCGGTCGAGGGTGCGCAGCCAGAGGTTGCGGCGGCCGGCGTTGCGGTCGGCCTGGGCGATCGACCAGCGGGTCAGCTGGATGACGCCGTTGCGGACCGGCTCGGGCGGGAACGGGACCGGTTTGCGGCGAACCATCTCCAGGGCGGTCAGCTCGGTCGGGCGCCCGGTGAGCAGGTCGAGCATGACGTTCGCGCCGAAGCGGGTCGCGCCCACGCCCAGCCCGGTGTAGCCGGTCGCGTAGGCGAGGCGGCCACCGTGGGCGGTGCCGAAGAACGGGCTGAAGCGGCTGCACGCGTCGATCACCCCGCCCCACTTGTGGGTGAAGCGGAGCCCGGAGAGCTGCGGGAAGGTGTCGGCGAAGTGCCGGGCGAGGCGGCGGAAGGTGGCGTCGCGCTGGTCGCGGGCGGGGCTGATCCGGCCGCCACGGTAGTAGACGGCGTCGTAACCGCCCCACAGGATGCGGTCGTCGGCCGTACGCCGGAAGTAGTGGAACTGGTTGGCCGCGTCGCCCAGCCCTTGGCGGTTGGCCCAGCCGATCGACGCCAGTTGCGCCGCGCTCAGGGGCTCGGTCATCAGCGCGTAGTCGTACACGGGAATGACGTAGTGCCCGAGCCGCCGCAGCAGCTTGCCGTGCGCCCCGGTGGCCAGCGCCACCGACGAGGCCACGACCTCGCCGCGCGGCGTGTCGAGCCGGAGCCCGCGACGGGCCTGACCGATGCCCAGCACCGGCGTGTTCTCGAAGATGCGTACGCCCAGCGAAAGGCAGGCCCGGCGCAGTCCCCAGACCAGCCGGGCCGGGTCGACCATGGCGCATCCGTCCCGGTCCCACACCCCGCCCAGGAACCGCGGCGACCGCACCTCCGCCTGCACCGCCTCCCGGCCGAGAAAGTCCGGCGACGAGGAGAGCGACGACAGCTGCCACGGCGAAGTCGCCACCACGAGTTCTCCGGTGCGCTCGAAGTCGCAGTCGATGCCATACAGAGCGACGGCGGCCTCGATAGCGTCCAAATTGTCCGATCCGAGCTGCTCGAGACGTGCCAGCGAGGAAGGGAAGTGGCGCAGCCCGTTCTCGTACCCATGGGTCAGAGAGGCCGAGCAGAACCCACCGTTGCGGCCGGACGCGGCCCAGCCCGCCGTCCCGGCCTCCAGCACCACGACGTCCCGCCCGGGGTCGCGTTCCTTGGCCAGCAGGGCGGTCCACAGCCCGCTGTACCCGGCCCCGATCACGGCCAGCGAGGTCCGCAGCGAAGAGGACAGGGGATCGAGGGCCGGCGGCGCCCCCTTTTGATCGAGCCAGAAGCATGTGGGGGCGGCGTCGGCCGTCGGATCAGCCACGGCGGCGGCGCGGCCGGGAGCGCACCCCGGACAGCACCGCGATCAGCACCCCGACCGCGAAGATGAGCGTGCCCATGACATTCACCTGCGGTGGCAGGCCGACCCGGGTGGCGCCCCAGATCCAGAGCGGGAACGTGACGGTGGTGCCGGCGGTGAAGTTGGTGACCACGAAGTCGTCGATGGACAGGGCGAAGGCCAGCATCATCCCGGAGCCGATGGCCGGCAGCAACAGCGGGAAGGTGACCCGCCAGAACGTGGTCCAGCCGGTCGCGCCCAGGTCGGCGGCGGCCTCTTCGAGCGAGCGGTCCAGGGTGAGCACGCGGGCGCGGACCACGACGGACACGAACGAGATGCTGAACATGATGTGCGCGATGGTGATGGTGACCGGGCCGAGGCCGATGCCCAGCGACACGAACAGGGTGAGCAGCGAGGCGCCCATCACCAGTTCGGGGGCGGACATGGCGGCGAACAGCACCAGGTTGACCGGGCCGGAGCCGCGGAACCGGTGGCGGCCCAGCGCGTAGCCGATGCCGGTGCCGAGCGCGCCGGCCACCACGGCGGTGATGATCGCGACGACGACCGAGATCAGCAGCGCCTCGGTGAGCGCGTCGATGCCGAAGACCCGCCCGTACCACTTGAAGGTGAAGCCCTCCCAGGTCTGGTTGTAGCGGCCGGGGGTGTCGTTGAACCCGAACGCGATCATCACCAGGACGGGGAGGGTGAGCCAGGCGACGACCAGCCAGGTGTACGCCCGCAGCCAGCTGAAGCGCCGGGTCATCGGGCCGCCACCTTCATCACGTCCTCGGTCCCCAGGGCCCGGGCATAGGCGAAGACCCCGATCAACAGCACGGCCATGAGTACGAAGGACAGCGCCGACGCCGTCGGATAGTCGGCCGTGGCCAGATATTGCGCCTGGATGACCTGCCCGATCATGGTGGTCGAGGAGCTGCCCAGCACGGCCGAGTTGACGTAGTCGGAGCTGGCCGGCACGAACGTCATCAGCACGCCGGCGAACACCCCGGGCAGGGCGAGCGGCAGGATCACCTTGCGAAAGGCGGTGGCCGGGTCGGCGTACAGGTCGCGGGCGGCCTCGATGATCCGGGGGTCGATGCGTTCCAGGGCCACATAGACGGGCAGGACCATGAACGGCAGGAAGTTGTAGACCAGGCCGGCGATGACCGCGAACGGCGTACCGAGCACGTGGAACGAGCTGCCGAGCAGCCCGAGGTCCTTGAGCGGGCCGAGCACCGGCCCTTCGTCGGTGAGGATCTGCCGCCACGAGATGGTCCGCAGCACGAACGACACGAAGAACGGCAGGAGCAGCAGGAACAGGTACGTGGCCTTGCGTCGGCCGCCGTAGAAGGCGATCCAGTACGACACCGGGAACGCCACCACGATCAGCACGACGGTGGCGATCGCCCCGTAGATCAGCGACCGGAACAGCTGCGTGCGGTAGTTGCCGATGGCGTCGACGTAGGTCTGCCAGTGGCCGGTGAACGCGTACCCGTTGACGATGTCGCCCTGCTGCAGCGACAGCGACAACATGGTGATCATGGGTACGGCGAAGAACAGCACCAGCCACAGCCCGCCGGGCAGCACGAGGAGGTAGGGCGCGAGCCCGCGCCGCAGCCGGCTCATCCCAGCACGACGGGTTCGAAGACGCGCTGGAAGTCCTGGTACTCGGCCGGGGTCTTGAAGTTGCGGTAGTAGTGCAGCTTCGCGTAGTCGGCCTCGGTCGGGAACACCAGCGGGCTGCCGGCCACCGTGGTCAGGGACTTCTTCTCGTCGCCGGTGGCCGCCTCGGCCTTGGCCTTCATCAGTTCCTGCGTGGCCGGCACGGGCGTCACGTAGTTGATGTAGGCGGCCACGTCGGTGGCGACCTCGGGCCGGTAGAAGTAGTCGATCAGGGTGAGCGCGGCGACCGCGTTGGGCGCGGTGACCGGGATGCTGAAGTTGTCGGTCCAGATCGTGCCGCCCTCGGCCGGGATCACGAACTTGAAGTTGGTGCCGTCCGAGACGTTCTTCTGGAATACGTCACCGGACCAGGCCTGGGTCAGCCACACCTCGCCCTTGCCGAGCGCGTCGATGTAGCTCTGGTCGTAGTAGTTGCGCAGCACGCCCGACGACTTCTGCTCCTTGAGCTTGCCAGCCGCCTTCTTCCAGTCGTCGGCGGTGGAGTCGTCGGGGTTGATGCCGAGCACCAACATCCCGAAGTTGGCCAGTTCCTGGGTGTCGGAGAACATCCCGACCTTGCCCTTGAACGCCGGGTCCCACAGGTCGGACAGCTTGGTGATCTCACGGCCGGTCTTGGCCGGGTCGTAGGCGATCCCGGTGATCCCGGACGTCCACGGCACGCTGTAGACGTTCCCAGGGTCAAAGGCTTCCTTCTTGTACGCGGGGCCGGCGTTCCGGGCGAAGTTCGGCAGCTTCGAGTGATCGAGCGGCGCCAGGAACCCGGAGTCGGTGAACTGCTTGAACTGCTGCCCGTTGGTGATGATCTGCAGGTCGAACCCGATCGGCTGCTTGGCCGCCAGCTGCGGCTGCACCTTGGCGAACCAGGGGCCCATCTCCTGGATGACCTCCTGGTAGTTCACCGTGATGCCGGTTTCGGCGGTGAACGCCTTGAGCTCGGGCTGTTTCGGATCCATGTAGAGCGGCCAGCTGGCCATGTCGACGTGCTTGGTGGCGGTCTTCCCGGCCCAGAACTTGGCCACCGCGTCGGGAGCGGCCGCGCTGGCGCCCGGATTGCCCTGACCTTTCACACCGCAGGCGGCCAGGAAGGCGCTGAACCCGGCGAGCCCGCCCATCCTCAGGGCATCCCGGCGGCCGAGGCGGCGCTGCGTCAAACCACGGTAGAGGGGGGTATTCATCAGACTCCGATCGGGTACGAGTGCTGCGCGTTCCAACAGAGGAAGACTTTGTCGCCGCGCACCGCGAGGTCGTCGGCGTTGGCGGCGTTCTGGTCGAAGACGGTGAACTCGGGACCGGCCGCGGTCGTCACGGTGTAGTTGGTCGAGGTCCCGTGGTAGACCACCTCGGCGACGGTTCCGGAGAGCACGCTGCAGTCGCCGGGCGGAGTGTCGCCGCGCTCCAGCTCGATCTTCTCCGGGCGTACCGAGATCTCCAGTCGGTCGCCCACCGCGACCGCCTCAGGCACCGGAACCAGAACGTGGTCCTCCCCGAAGGTGACCGTCGCGATCCCGCCGTCCTTGCTCGCCACCGGACCCTCCAGCAGGTTGGAGGTGCCGATGAAGCCGGCCACGAACCGGGTCGCCGGCTTCTCGTAGATCTGCCGCGGCGTGCCCAGCTGCTCGATCCGGCCGCCCCGCATGACCGCGATCCGGTCCGACATGGTCAGTGCCTCGCCCTGGTCGTGGGTGACGTAGACGAAGGTGATGCCGACCTCGCGCTGGATCCGCTTGAGCTCGACCTGCATCTGCTGGCGCAGCTTGAGGTCCAGGGCGCCCAGCGGTTCGTCCAGCAGCAGCGCCCGGGGCCGGTTGACCAGCGCGCGGGCCAGGGCGACGCGTTGCTGCTGACCGCCGGACATCTCCCGCGGGGCGCGCTTCTCCATGCCGTCCAGCGAGACGATTTCGATGATCTCGCCGACCCGCCGGGTGATCTCGTCCTTGGCCACCCGCTTGCGTTCCAGCCCGAAGGCCACGTTCTGGTACACCGACATGTGCGGGAACAGCGCGTACGACTGGAAGACCATGTTGACGTCGCGCTTGTGCGGCGCCACCCCGGTGACGTCCCGGCCGTCCAGGAAGATGGTGCCGGCGGTGGGGTCTTCGAAGCCGGCGATCATCCGCATCGTGGTGGTCTTGCCGCAGCCGGACGGCCCGAGCAGCGAGAAGAACTCGCCCGAGCCAATGGCCAGGTCGAGCGTGCGTACGGCGTGGACGGTCTCGCCGTGGGCCTGGAACTCCTTGTGTACGCCGACGAACTCGATCGCGGGGGTGTCGCTCATCCGGGGTACCTCTATCAGCCGACGTTGTGCATCACATGCTTGATCCGGGTGTACTCGTCGAACCCGTACGCGGACAGATCCTTGCCGTGCCCGGAGTGCCCGAACCCTCCGTGCGGCATCTCCGAGACGAACGGGATGTGCGTGTTGACCCAGACGCAGCCGAAGTCGAGGCGCTGCGTCATCCGCATCGCCCGGGCGTGGTCGCGGGTCCACACGCTGGCGCTCAGGCCGTACCGGACGTCGTTGGCCCAGCCGACCGCCGCGTCCTCGTCGGTGAACTCCTGGACGGTGATGACCGGTCCGAAGATCTCGTCCTGGACCATCTCGTCGCGCTGTTCCAGCCCGGTGACCACGGTCGGCGCGACGAAGAAGCCGGCGCGGCCGATCCGCCGGCCGCCGCTGACCACCCGGGCGTGCTCGGGCGCGCGGTCGAGGAAGCCGAGCACCCGGGCCAGCTGGTTCTCGTTGTTGACCGGGATCACCTCGCGGCGCGACGCCTCGACCAGCGCCTCGGTGAAATCGGCGGCGACCCGGTGGTGGACCAGCACCCGGGACGCGGCGGTGCAGTCCTGGCCGGCGTTGAAATAGCCCGCGTCGGCGATCGCCGCGGCGGTCGGGCCGAGGTCGGCGTCGTCGAAGACCATCACCGGCGCCTTGCCGCCCAGCTCCAGGTGCACCTTCTTGAGGTCGGCGGCGGCCGAGGCGGCCACCTCCATGCCCGCCCGGGTCGATCCGGTGATCGAGACCAGGGCCGGCCCGGGGTGGGCGATCAGATCACGGCCGGTGCCGCGATCGCCGCAGACCACGTTGAACACGCCCGGCGGCAGCACCTCGGCGGCGATCTCGGCCAGCAACAGCGTGGTCACCGGCGTGGTGTCGGACGGCTTCAGGACGACCGCGTTGCCGGCGGCGATGGCCGGGGCGAGCTTCCACACGGCCATGACCATCGGGTAGTTCCAGGGGGTGACCTGCGCGCAGACGCCGACCGGCTCGCGGCGCACGTACGACTCGTACCCGCGAAGGTATTGACCGGCCGAGCGGCCCTCGAGCATCCGGGCCGCGCCGGCGAAGAACCGCAACTCGTCGAGCAGCGGCGCCATCTCCTCGGCGCGGGTCAGGTCGACCGGCTTGCCGGTGTTGCGGCACTCGGCCGCGATGATCTCCTCGGCCCGCGCCTCGACCCGGTCGGCCATCCGCAGCAGGGCCAGCTGGCGCTCCGCCGGGGTGGCGTCCCGCCAGGTCGCGAAGCCGTCCCGGGCCGCCGCCACGGCCGCGTCGACGTCCTGGGCCGTGGAGACCGGGGCGTGGGCGTACGTCTCGCCGGTCGCCGGGTCGATCACCGGCGAGGTGGCGCCGTCGGCGGGCTCGGCGTACGCGCCGCCGATGAAGTTCCGCAGCACGGGCAGTGAATCGCTCACGGTCGGTCCTCCTGCCCTCACTGACGTGGGGGGACATTGACACAGAGGAGGCCCATGAGACAAGGGAATCCGAACTATTTTGCAGAGCCGAAACGGAATCAGCCGTCAACAGCCCGGTCCGCCGCGCATTCCGGTGACGATCCGGTAGGCGATGGCGGAATGCGCAACGGCCGGCGAGCGTCTGCTCGCCGGCCGCCGCTCTCGCGGTTCTCGTTACTTCTGGGCCGCGACCTCGTACAGCTTCTCCGGGGCGACCGCGCCGACCAGGATCCGGCCGTCATCGGTCAGCAGAGCGGTGAACAGGGTGCTCTGCAACAGGTGCCCGGAGCCCCACGAACCCTTGACCGCCGGCAGGCTCTTCAGCACACCGTCGAGAGCCTGGGCCTCCTGGCCCGCGCCCTTCGCGTCGGTCTTCGGGGCCTTGGCGACGAACACCGACGTCCAGCCCTTGCCGACCACCTTGTTGCCGGTCAGCTCCTTCTTCGGGGCCAGGGCGCCGTGCTGCTTCTTGGCCTCCTCGGCCCGCTTCTCGGCGTCGGCCTTCAGCTTCTCCGGCGTCTGCGTCTCCACCTTGGCCCCCGGCGGCGGGTTGAAGGTGAACTGCTCGGCGGCCGGCTTGGTGAAGCTGATCTGCTGGAACGCCACCCGGACGGCCGGGTTGTTGGCGTCCTTGGCGTACACGTCGACCCGCAGCGGGATGTGCTCCTTGGCGTCGATGGCCAGGCGCACCTGCCCGATCAGCGAGGCCGTGTCCTTGGGCGCCAGCACCAGCTCGTACGCGTCCCGCCCGGCCACCTCGGCGGCACCGGTCGTGCTGACCGCCGTGGTCGGGTCGATCGCCTTGAGCGCGGCGTCGGCTGCCTCCTGCGGCGTCGACGGCACCACGCCGGCCGGCGGCGTGTGCCCCGGCTTGCCGGTCTTGTCGGCCGGGATCGTCAGGTGCTCGGCGGTGTTGCCGGCGCTCCGCCAGATCCACACGTCCTTGCCGTTGCGGATCACGTCGGTCTGGCCGAGTACGCCCTGGATGGCGATGCGGGCCTGCTCCTCGCCGGCGTACCAGACCCGCGCGGTGTTGCTGCCCGCGATCAGCTTGGTCAGTTCGTCACCCTGGCCGGTCACGCCCGGCACCGACGGCAGCCCGAGGTCGGCGGTCTGCACGATCGTTCCGGACAGCCCGTCCACCTTCGCGTTCTGCACATCCACCAGCAGCTGCGCCGCACTACGCGGCGGCAGACCGGGGTCCGCGCTGGCGATGATGGTCCCGGCGGCCGCGCCGCCCCCGATCACCATGACCGCCGCGGCCGACGGCACCAGCCAGCGCAGAGCAGGCCTGGACCTGAACACGTTCACTACGTCCACCTCCCGTTGTCCTGCCACCACCATGCTCTGTGAGGCCTGTGACCGCGCTGAGAAGGTCCCCTAGGGGGTGCTTCGGGCATGACAGAGTTGTCACGTGCGGTTGCTGGTGGTGGAGGACGAGGAGCGGCTGGCCGCGGCGTTGCGCCGGGGGCTGATGGCCGAGGGTTTCGCGGTGGACGTCGCCGCCGACGGCCAGGACGGGCTGGAGATGGCCCGGCACGGCGGGTACGACGCGATGATCCTCGACATCATGCTGCCCCGGCTCTCCGGGTACCGGGTGGTGCGGCAGCTGCGGGCGGAACGGCAGTGGCTGCCGGTGCTCATGCTCTCGGCCAAGGACGGCGAGTACGACCAGGCCGACGGGCTCGACTGCGGCGCCGACGACTACCTGACCAAACCCTTCTCGTACGTGGTGCTGCTGGCCCGCCTGCGCGCCCTGCTGCGCCGGGGCGGCCGGGAACGCCCGGTGGTGCTGACCCACGGCGACGTCGAGCTCGACCCGGCCGAGCGCCGGGTGACAGTGGCCGGCGCCGAGGTGGCCCTCACCGCCCGCGAGTTCGCCCTCCTGGAATATCTGATCCGGCACCCCGGCCAGGTCGTCTCCAAGACCGAGCTGCTCGACCACGTGTGGGACGCGGCGCTGGAGACCGCCCCGAACGCCGTCGAGGTCTACGTCGGCTATCTGCGCCGCAAGATCGGCCGCGACCGTCTGGAGACCGTGCGCGGGGCCGGCTACCGTCTCGCGGCGGCGCCGGTATGACTCGCGGCGCCTTCCTCCGCGGCTTTTCTCGCGGTCGCGTTCCTCGCGGTGGCGCCGTTCGCCGTGGCGTCCCT
This sequence comes from Actinoplanes sp. NPDC049265, assembly GCF_043197135.1. Taxonomy (NCBI): domain Bacteria; kingdom Bacillati; phylum Actinomycetota; class Actinomycetes; order Micromonosporales; family Micromonosporaceae; genus Actinoplanes; species Actinoplanes sp. NPDC049265. The sequence goes on from NZ_JBICSP010000003.1 coordinate 357,324, forward strand.
CGTGGTGGCGCCGTTCGCGGTGGCGTCCTTCGCGGTGGCGTCCCTCGTGGTGACGCCGTTCGCGGTGGCGTCCTTCGCGGTGGCGTCCTGATCTGCTCCGGCGCATGAAGTGGTTCCGGCGGCGCTCGCTGCGGGCCCGGCTCACCGGCGTCTCGGTCGCCGCCCTGGCCGCCGGCCTGGTCGCCGGTGGGCTGGCGCTGATCGCGGTGCTCAACTTCGCGCTGCTGCGCAGCATCAACCAGGACGCGCTGGCCACCGCCCGCGCGGTCGCCGACCTGGTCGAACAGAACGCGCTCAGCGACCCGATCCCGGCCACGGTGGGCGTGCAGGTGCAGGTCGTCGACGCCGAGGATCGGGTACGCGCGGTGAGCGCGACCGCCGACCGGCTGACCCCGATCCTCTACCCCGACGAGCTCAAGAGCCTGCCCAACGGCCGGGGCACGGTGATCGCCGGCGACCGGATCGGGGTGGACGGCGCGGTGCGCGTGGTCGTCGTCGACGCGCGGCAGGGTGCCGAGACGGTGCACGTCCTGGTCGCCCGCAGCACCGCCGACGTGACCGCCGGCATCCGGCTGCTGCGGATCACCCTGCTGGTCGTGTTCCCCCTGCTGGTGCTCGTCCTCACGGTGGTGTCGTGGCAGGTGGTGGGCGCCGCCCTCAACCCGGTCGAGGCGTTGCGGTCGGGCGCCGAGGAGATCACCGGCGGGGCCCGGTCCGACCGCCTGCCCGTGCCCGACTCCCGCGACGAGATCCACCGGCTCGCGGTCACCCTCAACGACATGCTCCGCCGCCTCGACGCGTCCCGGGCCCGGCAACGTGCCTTCGTCGCCGACGCCGCGCACGAGCTGCGCAGCCCGCTGACCACGATGCGGACCGAACTGGAGGTTGCGCAGCGGCTGCCCGACGACACCGACTGGCCGGCCCTCTCGGCCGACCTGCTCACCGACGTCGAACGGCTCAGCCGGCTGGTCGACGACCTGCTGCTGCTGGCCCGGGCCGACGACGCCGCCACCCGCCCGGCCGTACGCTTCGTCTCCGTCGACCTTTCCGAGGTGCTCGCCGGTGTCGTCTCCCGCTATCCCTCGGTGACCTCGTCCCTCCCGCCCTCGGTGGTCGTGACCGGTGATCCCGACTCGCTGAGCCGCGTGGTGGCCAACCTCCTCGACAACGCCGTACGCCACTCGGCCTCCTCGGTGACGCTGACCCTGTCACCCGATGCCGTCATCACCGTGACCGACGACGGCCCGGGCATCCCGGCGGCCGACCGGGAGCGCGTGTTCGGGCGTTTCACCAGGCTGGACGACGCGCGGGCGCGGGACGCGGGCGGGTCCGGGCTGGGGCTGGCGATCGTCCGCGAACTGCTCCGCCAGCACCACGGGACCATTACCCTCGGTGACGCGTCGCCCGGTCTCCGGGTCGAGGTGCGGTTGCCGAAGTCGTAGGGAACTTTTCCGCGCCGGCCACCGACCAATGGCCGTACGTTCCATACGTCTGGAAGGCCGAGAGAAGATGACCTTGTTCAAGCGGGCCGCCGTGGTGGCCGTTTCGGTCGCCGCGCTCACCCTCGCGATCGCCGCCCCCGCGTCCGCGCACGTGACCGTGAGCTCGGCCAACGCCGCCCAGGGCGGGTACGCCAAGGCCACGTTCCGGGTGCCGAACGAGAGTGACACCGCGTCCACCACCAAGGTCGAGGTCACCCTGCCGATCCAGAACGCGCCGGTCGCCTCGGTGTCGATCAGGCCGGTGCCGGGCTGGACCGCCGCGGTCACCAAGAGCCCCCTGGCGAAGCCGCTCGACAACCACGGCACCCAGATCAAGGAGGCCGTCTCCAAGATCACCTGGACGGCGGCGGCCGACGCGGCCATCAAGCCCGGCCAGTTCCAGGAGTTCGACGTCTCGCTGGGCCCGCTGCCCGAGGTCGACCAGATGGTCTTCAAGACGCTGCAGACCTACTCCGACGGCAACGTGGTCCGCTGGATCGACGAGCCGGCCGCCGGTGGGGAAGAGCCGGAAAGCCCCGCCCCGGTCCTGAAGCTCGCCAAGGCCGCCCCCGAGGGTGGCGCCGCCCCCGCCGCCGCGTCCGGCCCGGCCGTCAGCGCGCAGGCCGCCCCGGCCGCCGAGACCTCGAATACCGGCACCGCCCTCGGGCTGGCCGGCCTCGCCCTGGGCGTGATCGCGCTGATCATCGCTCTGCTCGCCTTCCGCCGCGCCAGCACCCCCGCCGCGACCACCACCTCCACCACCCAGGAAAAGGTCCCGGCGGCCAAGTAGTACCTGGTCAGTGGTAGCCCGGCGCGGTGTCCGCGGAGCGGATGCCGCGCCGGGCCACCACCGGGCTGGGCAGTGGTAGGCGCGAGCGGCGGATACCGCGCTGGGCTTCCAGTGTGTTTGGCGGTGGTGGGCCGGCGCGGTCAGGAGGCGTAGCGCTTCTCGGCCCGGGCCCGCGCTTTGGCCGCCTCGACCACGCGGTCCTTCTTCGGGCCGACGTTGACCAGCTCGTCGAGCAGGTGCTCGGTGGCGTGCGCGACGGCGGCCACGGCCCGGTCGAAGGCCTCCTGGTTGCGGGAGCTCGGCTTGGTCGTGCCCGCGACCTTGCGCACGTACTGCAACGCGGCCGCGTGGGTCTCGTCCCGGGTCGCTGGCGGCTCGAAGTTGTTGAGCGGTCGAATGTTTCGGCACATGGGCCCGAGAGTAATCCCGCGACCCTTGATCCGTATGCTTCTCGTTTCCGTGTATCGACGTGACAGCTGTCGCGTGCCTTCACGAAGTCGGAGACCACCTTGTCCGCGGCACCATTCACACTCGCCGGCCGCTTCCGGCTGGTCCGTGTCCTCGGCGAGGGCGGCATGGGCCGGGTCTGGGCCGCCCAGGACCTCCTCCTCGGTCGCGAGGTCGCGGTCAAGGAGATGCTGCCACCGGGCGGCCTGAGCCCCCGCGACGTCGACCGGCTCCGCGAGCGGGTGTTGCGGGAGGCCCGCGCCATCGCCCGGGTCGACCACCCCAACGTGGTCCGGGTCATCGACGTCCTGCACGAGCGGGGCGAGCCGTGGATCGTGATGGAGCTGATCCCGTCCCGCTCGCTGTTCGACGTGGTCCGCGAGGACGGCCCGATGCCGCCGCGGCGGGTGGCCGAGATCGGGCTGGCCGTCCTCTCCGCGCTGCGCGCCGCGCACGCCGCCGGCCTGCTCCACCGCGACGTCAAGCCGGCCAACGTGCTGCTGGGCTTCGACGGCCGGGTGGTGCTCACCGACTTCGGCCTGGCCCTGCTGTCGGGGGACAGCTCGATGACCGCCACCGGCGCGGTCGTCGGGTCGCCGTCGTTCCTGGCCCCCGAGCGGATCCTCGACCAGCCGATCGGGCCGTCGGCCGACCTGTGGTCGCTCGGCGCCACGCTGTACGCCGCCGTCGAGGGCCGGCCCCCGTACTCCAAGTCGTCACCGATCGCGACGCTGGCCGCGGTGGCCGGCGAGGAGCCGCCCCGCCCGCCGGTCCGGGCCGGCGCCCTCGGCCCGGTGCTGGAGGGGCTGCTCCACAAGGACCCGGCCCACCGCGCCGACGCCGCGACCGCCGAGCGGATGCTGCGTGCGGTGGCTGCCGGGACGACACCGGCCCGTGCCCACGTCCGGCGGTCGTCGTCCGGGCGCCGATGGCTGCCGGTGCTGGCCGCCGTGCTGACCGCCGTCGTCGTGCTCGGGGTGGGGGCCGGGTTCGTGCTCCGGTCGCGTACGCAGCCCGCGGCGGACACGTCGGCCGCGCTCCTCCCGGTGTCCGAGGCCCCGGCCGTGGTGTCCGAACCGTCGGCACCCCCGACCGGGCCGGCGCCGGCCGAGGAGCCCACCGTCCCGTCGAGCCCGGCCCCGGCGGCGCCCGAGCAGCAATCGGCCCGCCCGGGCAAGACCACGAAACCACCGGCGGCGGCCACCGGCATCGACGCGAAGACCTGGTACAGGCTGGTCAACCTGAAGACCGACAAGTGTGTCGACGTGCGGGGTGGCGTACCGGACGAGCACACCCCGGTCCAGCAGCTCACCTGTGGCACGGCCAAGGGCCAGCACTTCCAGCTGTTGCCGACCTCCGACGGCTTCCTGCGGATCGCCAGCCGGCTGGACACCCTGAAGAGCCTGGACGTCGTCGAGCAGGCGCCCAACGACTTCGCCAAGATCCAGCTCTGGCCCTACAACGGCCGGCAGCAGTGGCGGGCGGTCGCCGAGAACGGCGGTCACTACCACTTCGTCAACAAGTTCAGTGACAAGTGCCTGGACATCCCCAACGGCGACGCGGCCGAGGAACTCCAGCTCGACCAGTTCAGCTGCAACGGCACCGGGGCGCAGAGCTTTCGGCTGGAGAAGGCGTCGCCGAACTAGACTCGTCTCATGGTGCACCGGTACGAGTCGGCCATCGATCGGCAGTTGCGTGAGGCTCAGGAGCGCGGCGAGTTCGAGAACCTGCCCGGCGCCGGGAAACCGTTGCGCGGGGCGGGCGGCGAGTACGACGAGGACTGGTGGGTCAAGGACTGGCTGCGGCGGGAGGGCGCCGGGTCGGGGGTGCTGCCGCCGACGCTGGCGCTGCGGCGGGAACGCGAGGATCTCAACCGTGAGATCGACCGCCGGCCGTCGGAGCAGGCGGTTCGCGAGTACGTGGAGGCCCTGAACGAGCAGATCGGCAAGGCTCGGGTCGGGTTGCTGGACGGGCCGCCGACGCTGCTCCCGCCGATCGACGCCGAGAAGGCCGTCGCGGGGTGGCGGGAGCGAAAGGGACTCACCGGGTCTCGGTGATCTTCAGCGGTTTGCCGGTCAGGACGTCGCTGCGTACGAACGAGAGGTCGATCTTGACGTCGGTGAACACGAGCTTCGGCAGGGTGAGCGGCGGAGGCTGGTCCGGCGTGAAGGTGACCGGGATGATGCCGAAGAGCTTGCCCTCGAACTTCGGGGTGTAGAACTTGACGTTGCCGGTCGTGGTCAGGGTGCCGGCGTCGATCACCGTGGTGTGGCCGCCGGGCTCCTGGATGGTCAGCTTGAACGGTGTGGTCTCCGACTTGCGCATGCTGAACTTGAGGACCCGCTTCTTGCCGGTGGCGGTGTCCAGGGTGGTCACGCCGTCGTAGGTCGAGTCGTACATGGTCAGCTTGTCGCCCTCCATCAGGCCGCCGACGATCGCGGCCGGGGGGAGGTCGCCGGGATCGGCCGTCTTGTCGAGGACGCGTGGGCCGAGGCAGGGGATGTCGTCGTTCTTGGGCTTCGGCGTGCCGGGCTCGGCCGGATCGACGCCGGGCTTGGTGGGCTTGGTGGACTCGCCTGGCTTGGTCGGTGGGCCCGGCTTGGTCGGCTGGTCGGCCGGGGCGGAGGCGCTGGGGGAGGGGGACGGGGACTCGTCGTCGCCGCCTCCGAAGAGTTCGCCGACGCCGTCGACGAAGTCGTTCCAGCCGTCGACGATCGGGTTGCCGGTGTCGTCGCCCTTCTTCGAGTCGGTGCTCCGGGCCGGCTCGGGGGTCTTCTTGGCGGAGGGATCCGGCTTCTTGGTGAGGGCCGGCCGCTGCACCTTTTCCGGCCTGTCGGATTTGTCGGGCGAGGGGGTCGTGGTTCGGGACGGCATGCCCTTGGGACAGGCGGGCTCGGCCTGGGCCGGTCGGGGAGCGTGGGCGGCCAGGACCAGCGAGAGGCCGACGGCGAGTGGGACCGCGAGGATCGCCAGCGCCTTCCTCCCCGGATCAGCGAAAGGGGGCGGCTCCTGGGCGGCCGGGCGAAGATCCGTTGTCGCGGCCGCGTCGGGAGAAGCGGCGTCGCGAGGGGCGGCGTCGCGAGGGGCGGCGTCAGGGGCGGAAGAAGTCGCGTCGCGGGGGGAAGAAGTCGCTTCCGGGGAAGGAGCGGCGGACGCGGGGGCCGGGGTCCAGGCGATCACCAGGGCGCCGCCGGCGATGCCGAGGAGCATGCCGACGCCGAAGCCGCCCAGGTTGAGCCCGATCAGCGAGTACACCGAGGTGAGCAGGCCGATGACGGCGTAGAACAGGCGTTGCGCGGGAGTGAACCAGACCAGCAGCCCGCACAGCAGCAGCATCAGCGGCAGCAGGTAGGACAGGAAGCCCTCCTGCCCGAAGTGGACCTGCATCGCCTCGAGCGTCAGGTTGGCGCTGAGGAACAGCACCGCGGCCGACAGCACCATGAGCAGCCCGCCCCAGAACGGCCGGACCCGGCGCCAGCCGCCGAAGCGTCGCCAGAGTTCGCTGGCCTTCACCTCAGAAGCATTCCTTCGGCGCGGAGCCGAAGTTGAGCTTCAGGTTGAGGCCGGTCAGCTTGAACGTGCCGGCCGTGGTGGACACCGCGGTCTGCTTCAGGCCGTCGATCAGGATCTTGTCGGACTGCTGGCCGAAGCTGCCGGTCTCGCCCTTGGCGTCGGCGCCGCCCTTGGTCAGGGTGCCCGCGTCCTGACCGATGTTGATGTTGGTGAAGGTGGCGTCGCCGGACAGATCCTTCATGCCGATCAGCAGGTTGGTGGCCTCGGCGGGCTGGCCCTTCTCGGTGCCGGCGGTGATGGTGAGGCTCATCGGGGAGTCCTTGACGTGCACCGACTGGCACAGATTGGTCAGCTCGGCGTTGGCGATGCCGGACATGGAGACCGGGATCTGCTTGCCCGAGGCGTCCTTGACCACGCCGCCGTACTGGGAGAAGCCGGTGCCGTCGAGCCGGTCGGCCGAGATCTTGAAGTCCTGGCCGGAGACGGCGAAGCTGGCCGCGAGCGCACCCTGGGACATCATCACGAGCAGGCCGCCGGCGGCGACGACGGGTACGCCCGCCGCGAGCGCGAACCTGCGCCAGTTGGTACGTCCAGAAACCGCAGCGGTCACGGTGGAGCCTCTCTCAAAGCGGGGGAACTTCGATGGACCGACACTTTGCTCCGCCGTGGCCCCGGTCACAACCGGTGAGATTACCGGCGGGTAACCAGAACACCCCCGTTAGGCGTTACCGAGCGTCACAGACACCGGTTGCGTGTCCGATTTGCCGCGAAAACCTATCACGGGTCGTGAAGATCGGCACCGATGTCACGAATCGATAACGAAACCCCTCGGCCGCCCAGATTTCACATGATGCGCAGGCCCGCACGATGCTCAACAGCGGCGTACCGCTGCCGAAGTGATGAAGGTGACGACGACCACCCACGAGCTGCTGCGGCTCGAGGCCCTCCACGAGTACGGGATCCTCGACGCACCGGCCGGCGACGAGCTCGAGGCCGTCGTCCGGGTGGCCGCCCTGGTGGCCGGCAAACCGTTCGCCACCCTCAACCTGATCGACGAGAACCGGCAGTGCCAGCTCACCACCATCGGCTTCGAGGGCGGCGTCTCCCGGCGCAGCGACTCGATGTGCGCGATCAAGTTCGAGGCCGGCGACTTCGTCTGGGTGCCCGACGCCAGCACCGACGCCACCTATCGCCTCAACCCGTGGGTGACCGGCGCGCTGGCCGAGGTCCGCTTCTACGCCTCGGCGCCGCTGATCACGCCCCAGGGGCACGCGCTGGGCAGCCTGTGCATCTTCGACACCGCGCCCGGCGTACTCGACGAGCAGCAGATCGCCCGGCTGAAGGACCTGGCCGGGGTGATCCTGGCGCTGTTCGAACGGCGCCGCCAGGCCCGCCTGAACGCCGAGCTGCTGGCCGAGTCCGAGCGGCAGCACCAGGCGCTCAAGGAGGCGCACGAGGACCTGGCCGCGGCCAACGCCGAGCTGCGGCGCTCCAACACCGAGCTGGAGCAGTTCGCCGGGGTGGTCAGCCACGACCTGGCCGCGCCGCTCGGGGTGGTCAACGGCTACCTGGAACTGCTCGGCGACGAACAGCCCGAGAACAGCGTCGCCCGATCGTGGGTCAGCTCGGCCACCCGGGCCGTCGGCCGCATGCAGCACCTGATCAGCGACCTGCTGTCGTACGCGCAGGCCGGCAGCGGGCCGTGCCGTTCGGCCCCGGTCGGCCTGGGCGACCTGGCCGTCCTCGCCGTCACCGACCTGCGCGCGTCCATCGACCAGGCCGACGCCGAGGTGATCGTCCCGCCCGGCCTGCCCGAGGTGTACGGCGACGCCACGCTGATCCGCCAGCTACTGCAGAACCTGATCGGCAACGCGGTCAAGTACCGTCACCCCGAGCGGCGCCCGCATGTCGAGGTGAGCGCCGACCGCGACGACGACGGCTGGGTCGTGGCGGTCGCCGACAACGGCCGGGGCATCCCGCCGGAGCACCGGGCGCGGGTCTTCGAGATGTTCACCCGGGTCGACCGGACCCCGGCCGGGCACGGCGTCGGCCTGAGCACCTGCCAGCGCATCGCCGAACGGCACGGCGGCCGGATCTGGGCCGAAGGCAACGCGGGCGGCGGTACGACCATCTCCTTCACGTTGCCGGACGCGTGACCATGGTGCGCAGCATGACGGCCCGGGTCGGCGCCGGGATCGCCGTCCTCCTGGCCCTCTTCCTCGCCCTGGTGCTGGTCCAGCTGGTCGTCGGGGACCGCCTGCAGGCCACACAGCAGCTCCACGCCGAGCAACTGGGTGACGCGCGCACCGCCAACAAGGCCGTGCTGCAGAACATGACCGACGCCGAGACCGGGGTACGCGGCTTCCAGCTCACCGGCGACCCCACCTTCCTGGACCCGTACAAGTCCGGGAAGGTGGCCGCGTTCGTCGCCTTCGACCACGTCGCCGAGCTGTCCACGGATCCGGAGGTACGGCGCTGGCTGACCGCCGAGCGGGCGGCCGCCGCGCACTGGCTCTACGCGTACGCCACACCGATCGTCAACGCCGGCGTCCCGGACGGGAACGAGACGCTGACCGCCCGGGGCAAGACCTCGTTCGACCGGTTCCGAGTGGCCAACGCGTCGGTCGAGGACGCGCTGCGGGCCCAGCAGCAGGCCGTGGCCGCGGCCGACCGGTCCCGGATCCGTGGCGTCCAGCTGCTCTTCGGTGGTCTGGCCATCACCTTCCTCGCCCTCGCGATGATCATGGCCGCGGTGCACCAGCGCCGCCTCCTCGCTCCGCTCGAGCACATCCGGCGCACCCTTGAGCGGCTCGCCGCCGGCGACCGGTCGGCCCGGGCCGTTCCGTCTGGTACGGCCGAACTACGCGCCGTCATCGGGACGGTGAACGACCTGGCCGCCGAGACCGAACGCCTGCTCGCCGCCGAACAGGCCCGCGGCGTGCGCAACGAACTCCGTCAGCAGGTGTCGGCCGAGCTCCGGCGCGACCCGGACCTCAAGGCGACCGCCCTGCGCGTGGCCGAGACGATGGCCGCCGCGTTCGGGGCCGACGCCGTGCACGCGCGGGTCACGATCGCCCCGGGCACCGCGGTCAACGTCCGCTGGCCGTCCGGCGCCACCCCGCTCGGCCCGGCCACGGTCGCCACGGTGGTCGAGAATCCGCCCGGTGTGCCGGTCGTCGTCGCCGACGTGCCCGGCGGCGTCGCCGTCCCGCTGCCCGGTGACGACGAGTGCCCGGCCGGGCTGCTGCTGCTGGCCCGGGCCGGCCGCCCGGAGTGGGGCGAGGAGGAGCGGCGCCTGCTCGCCGCGCTGGCCCGAGAGATCGAGCACGCGGTACGCCAGCAACGCCTGCACGTGCGCCAGACCCGCCTGATCGGCGAACTGCGGGCCCTGGACGAGCGCAAGGACGCCTTCGTGGCGACCGTGACGCACGAGCTGCGGACCCCGCTGACCAGCATTCTGGGCTACACCGAGATGCTCACCGACGACGACGAGGACCTGACCCCGCCGCAGCGGCGCGGCCTCGACGCGATCCTGCGCAACGCCCTGCGACTGCAGGACACCGTCGCCGACCTGCTGCTGCTCGACCCCGGGGCGCAGCGGGCGGCCGAGCCGGCCGTACCGGTGGACCTGGCCGAGCTCATCACCGCCGTGGTGGCCGACGTGACCCCCGCCGCGACGGCGAAGGGCCTGGTCCTGACCGTGGAGGCGGCGCCGGCACGGGTGACCGGAGAGACCGCCCGGCTGGACCACGCGGTGCGTAACCTGCTCGACAACGCGGTCAAGTTCACGCCGGCCGGCGGCCGGATCCACTGCCGGATCGCCACCGACCGCGACGTCGCCACGGTCGAGGTCAGCGACACCGGCATCGGGGTGCCCGCCGACGACCTGCCCGGCCTGTTCACGCCGTTCCACCGGGGCGGCAACGCGATGGACCAGGCCGTGCAGGGTTCCGGGCTGGGGCTGGCCATCGTGCACACCATCGTGACCGAGCACGGTGGCGCGGTCTCCGTACGCTCCGCCGTCGGCCGGGGAAGCACCTTCACCGTGCGTATCCCGCGGCTCGCCGAAGAAATTTCCCCGGCCGAACGGGAACCGATCGGGCCGGTGGCTGCGAACCAGTAGCAGACAGGTCGTCTGTTCCCGGGGAGAGTCATGAAGCGCATGAGCCCGTTGGCCATCCTGCTGGCCGGCATCAGCGTCGCCGCGGTCATGCTCGGCGCCGGCTGGCAGTGGAACCGCATCTTCGCCCCCGGCTCCGCTCCCCGTGCTGACGTGGTGGCGGCCGCGTCGCGCGGCCCGGAGGTTCCCGGCGAGGGCGCGGACCCGGTCCCCGAGGACAGCGCCACCCCGCCCACCGGCAACGGGGGAGAGGCGCCGCCGGTGGCCCGGGAACCGGTCGCGCGGCAGGCCCTGACCGGCACCTGGGCCGGGCACCTCAAGGAGGGTTCGCTGGCCGTCGCGGCCAAGAACGGCGCGGCCATCGCCTATCTCTGCGACGGCGACAAGCTCGAGGCCTGGCTGACCGGCACGGCCGTCGACGGGCGGCTCGAGCTCAAGGGCGACGACGGGTCGACGCTGACCGGTACGGCCGACAAGAAGCAGGCCACCGGCACGGTCACGGTCGGCGGCAAGGCCCGCGACTTCACCATCGAGGTCGCGAAGAAGCCGTCCGGGCTGTACCGCTTCGCCAGCCGGGTCCGCGGCGCCAAGATCGTCGGGGGCTGGATCGTGCTGAAGGACGGCCGCCAGGTCGGCCTGGCCAAGGTCAACGGGCAGGTGGTCAAGCCGTCCACGATCGACGTCACCACCGGGCGGGCCACGGTCGGCGCCGAGACGGTCACAGCGGTCCCGGCCGAGGACACGACGTCATGACCGGCCCCGCGTCCGCCGTTTCCGTCATCGACCGCCTACGATCGGGTGCACCATGGACGACACCGGGCTGGCGGGCCACTTCGCGACGGGCGGCGAGGACGGGTTCGCGGCTGTCTACAGCGCGTTCCGCGGCCCGGTCTTCGGGATGGCGGTGACCATGCTGGCCGACCGCGGGCTGGCCGAGGAGGCCATGCAGCAGGCGTTCATCGCCCTGTGGCGCGGCCGGCAACGCTACGACCCGGGCCGCGAGCTGGCGCCCTGGGTGTTCGGCATCGCCCGTAAGGCGGCCATCGACGTCTACCGCCGCGAGCGCCGCGGGCCGCAGATCAGCGGCTCGGAGCTGCCCGAGGTCCCGGTCGAGGCGGTCTCGTCGGAGCGACTGTGGGAGGCCTGGCAGGTCCGGCGGGCGGTCGACGCGCTGCCGGCCGACGAGGCCGAGATCGTCCGGCTGGCGCACTTCTACCAGCTCACGCAGAGCGAGATCGCCGCCCGGCTGGGCCTGCCGATCGGCACGGTCAAGTCGCGGTCGCACCGGGCGCACAAGCGTCTGGCCGGGGCGCTGGGTTTCCTCCTCGACGAACCGGCCTCGGCTTCCTCGGTCCCGGAGGCGCACGATGACTGACGACGTGCTCGACGAACGCGCGGCCGCGCTCGAGGGTGGGCCGTGCGGGCAGACCGGGCCGATCGCCCGGGTCTCGTCGCTGCTGTCCCACCCGGGCCTGTGGGAAGAGCCGCCCGACCTGCCCGGCGGCATCGCCGGCCTGATCGCCGCGGCCTCGTCGCCGGCCACGGACGCGCCTCCTGCTGTTCCGGCCGCGCCTTCCGCTGCTCCTTCGGCGGCGGCCGGGCCTTCCACGGAGTCGACGCGGCCCGGTGACGGACGGCCGGCCCGGGGCCCGTCGGGCGGCAGCACCCGGCCGGGCACGGCGCGACGCCGGCGGCGGCAGTGGGTGACCGGCGCGGTCGCGGCGGTGGTGCTGGCGGTGGCCGGGGTCGGGGGCTACTTCGCCACCCGCGAGCAGCCGACCGCGACGATCGAGCTGGCCGGCCCCAGCGCGCACGGCCGCCTGCAGGTCATCGAACGTGACGCCGGCTGGCGGCTGGTGCTGAACGCCGAAGGCCTCCCGCCCGCCCCGGCCGGAAGCTACTACCAGGGCTGGGCGGTCAAGGACGGCCAGTACGTCCCGCTCGGCACCTTCCACATGCACAAGCAGGGCCGGGTCGAGCTGTGGTCGGGCGTGCCGCTGCGCCAGTTCCGCCGCATCGAGATCACCAGCCAGCGCGTCGGCGCCGGTCAGCAGCCCGGCCCTCCGGTCCTGTCCGGCACACTCTGAGCCGGCCGTTCGAGCAGTCGCCGGAGGCGCCCGGCGGTGCCCGTCCCCAACTTCGGGCGCAGCATCAGCAGGCGGTGCCCGGACCACATGGTCACCGCCAGATCGGCGTGGACCTCCAGCCGACCCTCGACGGGGTGGTCGATCGACCAGGGCACCGACTCGAACCGGCCGACCGGTGTCGTCGCCCACAGCCGGGCGAACTCGTCGCTGACCGCGGCCAGCTCGCCGGCCAGCCGGTCGGCGGTGCCGTCCGGACCGCGCCAGGCCGCTACCGTCCGCAGCTCGGCCACGAGGCCGCGTCCGACGGCGGCGAGCTGCCCCGGCGTACCCATCGATCGCATTCGCTCGTCGGTGAACCAGTGCCAGATCAGGTTGGACCGCCGGCCCGCCCGCCCCACGCACCGGCCCAGCAGCGCCTCGGACAGCGGGTTCTGCACGACCACCGTCAGCTCATGGTCGACTACGGCCGACGGGACCGCGGTCAACGCGTCGAGCAGGACCATTAGGCCCGGTTCGACGTATCCGCGGTCCGGCGTGGGTCCGGTCCCGCCGGCCAAGCGGCAGAGCGTGTCGAACTCGGCCCGCTCCAGTCGCAGGGCGCGCCCGAGGGCAGCGGTCAGATCCGGCCCGGGCGGCGCCGCCCGGGCGCGTTCCAGACGCAGGTACCGGTCGACCGGGATGCCCGCCAGCTCGGCCACCTCCTCCCGCCGCAGCCCGGGGGTGCGCCGTACGCCGGTGGCGGGCAGCCCGACATCCGCCGGCCGCAGGGCCTCGCGGCGGACCCGCAGGAACTCCGCCAGCCCGTCCTGATCCATCAGCAGCTCTCCACGCGCCCGATGATCGGCGGGTCTCCTTCAGACCGGCTCCGCGACGATGTCCAGGTTTTCCGGAGGTGCCAGTTCCCGGCACACCTCGTCGATGATCCGGCTGACCGGACGCAACCGTCCGGCCTCCCAGCCGGCCTCGAACTCCTCGGCGCTCAGCAGCACCCGCAGGTGGGCGAGCCGCTTCTCCTGATGCTCGGCCATGGTCGCGAAGAACGCCCGGCCGGTCCGGCGGCGCAGCTCGGACCCGGCGGAGAGCAGGACCAGTTCCCGGTCCGGCCGGTCGAGGTCGGCGAAGACCAGCGACGCGTAATGCAGGCCCATGGTGATGCTCCACTGCATCGCCACCTGGTCGAGGAGGCGCAGCGCGTCGCACAGCCGCTCGGCGCCGGCGGTCGGGCCGGCCAGATTGCGGGCGACCTCCGCGCTGAGCAGCCAGGTGAAGGCGAGCACCTCCGGGTCGTCGGCGTCCACCAACGCCTTCTCCGCCTCGGCGGCCAGCTCGGCGGTCCGTTCCCAGTCGCCACGGAAGGATTGCATCAGGCCGAGCTGGGCGTACACCCAGCCGAGGAGCCAGGGCCAGGCAGCCTCCCGCGCGACCGCCAAGGCTTCGGCCAGGAGCGCGTCGGCGCGGTCCAGATTGCCGGCGAAGGCCTCCGCCGTGGCCAGGCCACGCAGTGTCGCGCCGTATCCGCGCCGGTTGCCCACGTGCTGGAACAGAGCGGCGGCGGCTTCACCGGCGGCGGTCGCGGCCGGTAGGTCACCCTGCAGCGATGTCATCAGCAGCAGGCCGCCCAGCGCCCAGGCCCGGATGGCCGGCGACGACTCACCGCCGGCGTCCAACGCGTACCGCAACCAGCGGCGGCCGACCGCGTACTGCCCGGTGATGTGCCAGTAGGTGGTCAGTCTCGAGGCGATCCGCAACGCCGTCCCGGCGTCGCCGTTGGCGACGGTCCATTCCATCGCCGACCGGAACTGCTCCATCGTCGCGTCGAGCAGCCGCACCGACCGGTCGCGGTCGCTGCTGAGGAATCCGCGACCCAGCTGGTCGGCCATCGCGGCGACGAGCGTCGCGTGCCGGTCCCGCACCGACGCGAGCTCACCCTGCTCGGCCAGGCGCTCCATCCCGTACGCCCGCACCGTCTCGAGCATCCGGTAGCGGCCCGACTCCCGCAGCAGCAGCGACTTGTCGACCAGCGCGGCGATCAGCCCGGCCACCCGTCCCGACGGGTGAAGATCGGCGGCCAGCTGCTCCGCCCAGGCCAGGTCGAACCGGCCGGCGAACACGCTCAGCCGCGCGAGGAGGCGACGCTCGTCAGCGTCGAGGAGGCGGTAACTCCAGTCGATCACGGCCTGCAGCGTCCGGTGGCGGGGCTCGGCGGTGCGGCTGCCCTGAGCGAGCAGGGCGAAGCGGTCGTCGAGGCGGCTCGCCATCTCGGTCACCGTGAAGGCGTTGGCGTGGGCGGCCGCCAGCTCGATGGCGAGCGGCAGGCCGTCCAGCTCGCGGCAGATCGTCACCACCGCGGCGGTGGTCTCGCCGGTCAGCGCGAAGCCGGGATCGACGGCCCCGGCCCGCTCGACGAACAACCGGACGGCGGCGCTGGCACCGGCGGCCTCGGGCCGGTCCGGTCCGGCGGCCGGGAGGGCCAGGCCGGTCAGCGGGAACAGGATCTCACCGGTGACGCCGAGCCGCTCCCGGCTGGTGGCCAGGATGCGCAGACCGGGGGCGGCGGCGAGGATCCGGAGGGCGAAGCCGGCGGCCGCGTCCACCAGGTGTTCGCAGTTGTCCAGGATCAGCAGGCCGTCGCGGTCCCGCAGGTACTCCTCGACGAGGCCGGCCCGGGGCCGGGTGCCGTGCGGCGGTACGCCGAGCACGTCACCCACGGCGTCGGCCAGCAGGTCGGGCTGGGCCAGGGCGGCCAACTCGACCAGCCAGACCGTGCCACCGTCGACGCCGGCCCGCGACGCCGCCTCGACGGCGACACGGGTCTTGCCGATCCCGCCGATGCCGGTGACGGTCACCAGCCGCCCGGTCCGCAGCAGGTCGCGCAGCCGGGCCAGCTCCGGGTCGCGGCCCACGAAGCTGGTCAAGGCGCGGGCCGGCAGTCGCGGCCGGAGCGGCCCGGCCGGGGCCGGGTCGAGAGCCGGGTCCTGACGCAGAACCTGCTGGTGCAGGCGCCGCAGCGGCTCACCGGGATCGGTGCCGAGCTGCTCGGCGAGCTGCCGCCGGGCCGAGTCGAAGGTGGCGAGCGCGTCGCCGACCTGATCGGAGCGGTACCGGGCCAGGATGAGCTGGGCCCAGAGGTGTTCGTTGAGGGGGTGCTCGGCGACCAGCGGGATGAGCTCGGCGATCACCTCCCGATGCCGGCCGCGGGCCAGGTCGGCGCCGATCCGGGCCTCGACCGCGCGCATCCGCGACTCGTCCAGCCGGGCGATCTCCGCGGCCGCCTCGGGCAGGTGCGCCAGCTCGGCCAGCGCCGGGCCGCGCCACAGGCCCAGGGCCTCCCGCAGGATCTCGGCGGCCTCGTCGTGCCGGCCGGACCGGGTGGCGGACAGACCGGACTCGACCAGCCGCTCGAACCGCCGGGCGTCGAGCGCGTCGTCCGGCACCCGGAGTAGATAGCCCCCGGTGTGCGTCTCGAGTTCCGGTGCCGGCCCGCCACCGGCCTTGCGCATCGCCAGGCGGATCTCGGAGATGCGGCCGTACAGCAGCTCCTTGGTGCCGGATCGTGGCTGCTCCCAGAGGGTGTCGGCCAGGCGATCGACCGAGACGACCGAGTTGGCCCGGAGCAGCAGCGCGGCCAGCAACGCCCGGTGCCGGGGACCGCCGACCGAGAACGGCACGCCGGAGAACAGCGCCTCGACGGGCCCGAGGACGCGGTACTCGAATCGTCCGCCGGCAACCACGAAAGCAGAGATTAGCAGGGCGGATCCCGTGTGGAGGATTCCCGAAGGCGTTCCGGTCAGGATCGCTCGGGTGGAACCCATACGTATCGACCTGCTGACCGCAGACCCGCTCAGCGCGGTGGGCGTCACCTCCTTCCTGCGCTCGCGCCCGGGCCCGGTCCTGGTCGCCGCGGCCGACCGCGGCCGGGCCGACCTGCGCGTCGTCTGTTGCGCCGGGCTGACCGCCGACGTGGTCGCCACGCTGCGCCGACTGGCCCCGACCGGCCGACCGGTGATCCTGATCACCGATGTGATCACCAGCGAGGACGTGCCGGCGGCGGTCGAGTGCCGGATCGTCGCAGTGCTGTCCCGCGCCGCGGTGAGCGCCGAGCGCCTGGCCGAGGTCGTGCGGGTGGTCGCTCGGGCCGGCGACTCCCGGCCACCGAACCTGGTCGGTGACCTGTTGATCCAGATCCAGCGGGTACGGCATGACGCCGGCGCCGGCCCCGGCCTGAGCCGGATCGAACGGGACGTGCTGCGGCTGACCGCCGACGGCAACAGTCTCGTCGAGATCGCCGAGCTGATCCGTACCCCCACCAGCACCGTCAAGGCCGTCAGCCAGCGCGTCGTCGACCGGCTGCAGGTGCGCAACCGCTCGCACGCGGTGGCCTACGCCGTGCGGACCGGCCTGGTCTGACGCTATTTGCGAAGGAAGGTGACGACCGCCTCGACCACGGCCGGATCGCGCAGCATCCGGACGTGGCCCAGGCCGGTCGTCGGGCACAGTTCGGCGCCCGGCCAGGCCGCGGCGATCCGCACGCCGTCGGAGTACGGATTGCGCCGGTCCGTCTGGTCGTGCACCACCAGCATCGGCGGCAGATCCACCCGCCCGGCCACGCCCTCGGCGACGTCGAAGTCGGTGAGCGGCCGGCCCGACCGTTGCTCCAGCCGCCGGTGGAATCCGGCGTCGATCCGCCGGCCGAAGCCGAGCGTCGGTCGCAACACTGCGGTGTAATCGAGAAGGTTGCCCATCGGCGCGAGCAGGACCAGGTGCTCGGTGCGGAGACCGTCGAGCACCGCGCGGGCCGCGCTGGCCGCCCCGGCCGAGTGCGCGACGATCGCGTACGCCGGTCCGGCCCGATCAGTCACGGCGGAGAGGGCGTCGATGAACTCGGGCAGGAGCGACCGGCGGCCGCCCTGCGGTCCCGGCGCCGAGTCGCCGTGCCCCGAAGCCTCCACGGCGATCACCCGGAAGCCGGCCTCGACCAGCGGCGGGACGAACGCGTCGAAGTCCCGGCGGGTGCGTCCCCAGCCGTGCAGCAGGAAGACCGCCGGGCCTTCGCCCCACTCCTCGACGGCCACGGTGCTGCCGTTCACCGGCACCGTGGAGCGACGGCCGCCGGTCGGGCCGGGGGCGGCCGGAGAGGTGTGCGGCGGGGTGAGCCAGATCCGCGTGGCCAGGACGCTGCCCGGCCCGGGTGCGACCCGCTCGAGCGTGGCGAACGCGACCTTCAGCAGGCCGCCGACGAGTCGCCGGGTGATGGTCAGGGACACTTCGGCCTCCTTCGGGGGCTACTGCTGGGGGCGGCGAATCAGGAGTGCGGCGACCGCCCCGAGCAGGCAGACGACGAGGATGGCCACCCAGCCGTTCTGGAACGCGTCCAGCGCGGCGGCGCTCGTCCGGGGCGAACCGATCACGCTGACCAGGACGGCGACGCCGACCACGGTGCCGACCTGGCGGCCGGTGTTGAGCAGGCCGGAGCCGGTGGCCAGGCGATGCGCCGGCAGGGCGCTGGTGGCCGCGGCGACCAGGGTCGGCAGGGCGAGGCCGACGCCGAGCCCGGTCAGGATCAGCCCCGGCAGGAAGTCGGTCACATAGTGCGGTTCCGGCCCCACGCCGGCCAACCAGCACGCCACGCCGGCGCCCAGGACGAGGTTGCCCGCGGCCGCGACCGGGCCGGCGCCCACGCGGCGGACCAGCGGGCCGACAGCGACCGCGAGGACGGGCACCATGAGCGGGCCGGGGGCCAGGGCGAGTCCGGTCCGCAGGGCGGAGTAGCCCCAGCCGTTCTGCGTCCACAACGCGGCCGACAGGACCATGGCGGAGAAAGCGGCGGTGAACAGCAGCGCGGCGATCGTGGCCGGGCCGAAGGCCGGGGTACGCAGCAGCGGCAGCTCGACGATCGGCGACGGGTGGCGCGCCGACCGGCGCAGGAACCAGTAGCCGAGCACGACCGCGGCGACGAAGCCGCCGATCACCCGCGGCGAGCCCCAGCCCCAGTCGTTCGACCGCACCAGGCCCAGCGCGAGGGTACCGACGGCGAGCGCGAGCAGGGCGGCACCGAGCAGATCGGGGAGAGCACCGGGCTGCTGGTCCCGTACGTCGGGCAGAACCCGCCGGCTGACCAGCAGCGCCGCGACACCGACGGGGACATTGATGATGAAGATCCACCGCCAGTCGAGCTCGACCAGCAGGCCGCCGGCCACCGGTCCCAGCGCGGCGGCGATCGCGCCGGTCGCGCTCCAGATCCGGACCGCGCCGGCCCGCCGGTCCGGTGGGGTGACGGCCAGCAGCAGGGCCAGCGAGGTCGGCAGCAGGGCGGCGGCGCCGGCGGCCTGGACGACCCGCGCCGCGATCAGGAACAGCACGCTCGGTGCGACCGCGCACAGCACCGAGCCGGCGGTGAAGACGGCGAGGCCGACGATGAAACCTCGGCGGTGGCCGCTCCGGTCGGCCAGCCGCCCGGAGATCACCAGCAGGGCGGCGAAGACGATCGCGTACGCGTTCAGCACCCAGGACAGCGTCCCGAGGGAAGTGCCGCCGAAATCGCGGCCGACTTCGGGCAGGGCGACGTTGACGACGAACAGGTCGAGACTGGACACGAACACGGCGACGAGCACGGTGCCGAGAACGGCACGGGTGTTGACCGCGGGTGCGGGCGGCTTGATGATCACCAGCGGAAGGTAGCGACGCGACGGTCGCCGGCCGCAGGGATCGGTACGCACGTACCGGCATCGAGGGTCGGAAGAAGGACGATTGCCAGGCTCGCCCGGGACGCCCGCCGGGGCCGTGACGAGGTGCCGGCGCAGGTGCCCGGCACAGCGCCGCCGGTCCGACGTGGGCCGGCCGGGGGACCGTGCACGGGCCGACGGTCGGCTGGGTCGTCGGGGTGGTGCTCGGCGGCAGCCGGTCGTTGGACGCGGAGGCCGGGGACCCGATCTCGTGGCGGCGGCGGATCACTTCCCCGTCCTGACACGATTCAGACAATCGGCGCTCAGGATGATCGTCCATGAGAAGTGCACTCGCCGTCATCGTCGCGGCGTTCGCCCTGTCCGCCTGCGGGTCGCCGGGACAGGGGCCCCGGGCGGACCCGCCGCGGGTCGCCACCCTGCAGAGCGCGTCGGCCGGGCCCGCGAAGGCGGCCGACGTCGAGAACCAGCGCCCGCTGATCCGGGCCGACACCACCAGCGACGAGATCAACGAGTGGCTCGAGATCTACACGTCGTGCCTGCACGAGCAGGGGGTGCCCGGCGTCGACACCGGCCACGGCACCTGGAAACCGACCGTCGACGAGGAGTCGGGCAAGTACCGGGCGGCGTACCAGGCGTGCCACGCCAAGGAGCCGGAGCCGGCGATGGACCGTCTCAAACGCCAGAACTTCGACGAGTACGCCGACCGCTACCACGCCTTTGTCACGTGCATCCAGAACGCCGGGGTCGACGTCGCGCCGGTGGAGGACGGGCCGCGCATCAAGTTCAAGAAGGATGGTGACGCGTTCAGCGACCGCGTCACCACGATCACCGAGAACTGTGCGAGGAAGACCAGGTTCCGGTGACGCGGATCGGCCGGCCGTCGGTCGGGCGCAACGTGACGTCGAGGGTGCGCTCGGGCCGTAGGTATCGAACGGAAGGCCACAGGTGGGTCACAGGAGCCGCACAGGGCGAGGGGGTTCGGTAGGGGGTAGCCGATCCAGAGAGGTTCAACCTGATGCAAAGCCCAGAGGACAATGCCGCGTACGTGCGCCGCGTGCACGACAAGGGTCTGCGGTTCGACCTCAGCACGATGTCCCGGCGCAAGCTGCTCGCCGCGTTCGGCGGTGCGGGCGCCCTGGCCGTGCTGGCGTCGTGTGGCGGCGACCAGGTCACTCCGGCCGCCTCGGCGTCCGCGTCCGGCGGCTCACTCGCCGAGGTCGAGTCGGAGACCGCCGGCCCGTACCCCGCGGACGGTTCCAACGGTCCCGACGTCCGCACCCTGGACGGGATCGTCCGCAAGGACATCCGCTCGTCCTTCGGCGACGCGAATGGCACAGCCGGAGGCGTACCCCTGGCCTTCTCCCTGGTGGTGAACGACCTGGCCGGCAAGCCGGTGTCCGGCGCGGCGGTCTACGCCTGGCACTGCGACCGGGAGGGTCGCTACTCGCTGTACTCCGACGGGGTCACCGACCAGAACTACCTGCGCGGCATCCAGGCCACCGACGAGACCGGCACGGTCACCTTCACCAGCATCTTCCCGGCCTGTTACTCGGGCCGGTGGCCGCACATCCACTTCGAGGTGTACTCGTCGATCGCGAAAGCCACCGCGGGTGACGGCCCGATCGTGAAGACGTCCCAGATCGCGATCCCGGAGGACGCGGCCGACGCGGTCTACGCCACCGACGGCTACTCGGCCTCGGTCCGGAACCTGAGCCAGGTCTCGCTGGCCACCGACAACGTCTTCGGCGACGACTCGGCCAAGACCGAGCTGGCCACGATGTCCGGCAGCGTGACCGCGGGCTACCAGGCCACGCTGACAATCGCGATCGACCCGTCCGGCGAAGAGCAGGGCGGCGGCGCGCCCCCGGCCGGCGGCGGGTCGGGTGGCACTCCGCCCAGCGGCGCCCCAGGTGGTACTCCGCCCAGCGGCGCCCCGGGTGGTACACCGCCCAGCGGCGCCCCGGGTGGTACTCCGCCCAGCGGCGGGTCGGGTGGTACTCCGCCCAGCGGCGGGCCGGCCGGCGGGGCCGCCGCGGCAGGCACCTGACGTCAGCGCTCCACGAACACTCCCACGGTCCGGGCCGGGACCGTCAACGTCCCGGTCGTCCGGTCCACCGCCGCCGTGCGGACGACCGGGTCGGCCGAGGCGGCCAGCACCGGGTGCGGGGACACGGCCCGGCCCCGCAACACCGGCACGGTCTGCGTGGCGGTGGCCGGCGTCGCGTTGAACACCACTGTCACCGACTTCCAGCGCCGGTCCAGCCCGCGCCCGTCCAGCCGCATGGTCAGCACGCCCGGCTTCTCACCGGTGCCGGCCAGCGGGAACGTCAGCCGCCGCTGCACCTCGGCCGCCGTCGTCAGCCCGAAGACCGGCGACGAGCCGCGCACCTCGAGCAGTTCCCGGTAGCGGGCGTCGGACAGGCCGATGGTGGCGCAGCCGGGCACCAACGCCCGGTCGGCCAGCAGCGGGCGGGCGAACGGCCACTTGTCCTGGTTGTCGGCCGCCGGCGGCAGGCCCCGGCCGAAGCCGTTGCCGGCCCGGCAGTCCCAGACGATCTGGTTGAACCAGTCACCCGAGTCGAACGAGTTGCGGTCCAGCGACTTCGACCGCAGGCGCTCGCTGCCCGTGGCGACGAACCCGGTGCCCTGCCCGAGCGCCGTGGTGGCCAGCGCCACGGTCTGCATGCGGGCGCGGTCCGCGGCCGTCGTCGCGGCCGGCAGTTTGTACGCCAGCGCGTCGTACAGGATCTCGTTGTCGTGCGCGTCCACATAGGTGACCGCCTCGCCCGGCGCCGCCGTGTATCCGGCCGGCGAGCCGTTGTAGTCCACCTGCGCCCCGGTGACCGTGGCCCCGGCCGTGTTCGTGAACCGGTAGTTCTTCAGGTTGCCGCTCAGCCCGACCTTGATCTGATCCTGGTAGCGCAGCAGCCGCGCCCGCTGCTCGTCCGGCGTGCCGTTGACCGGGTCGCCGTTCGGGTCGGTGAACAGCCCGGACGCGAACCCCTGCACGCGCGGGTCGGCGTCGAACGGGCCACCGCCACGCACGGCGTCCCGCAGCCGGTCGTTGAACGTGCCGATCCCGGTCCCGGCCATGTTCGCCTGGGTGGCCTGCGTGAACCGGGCGTTGCCGGCGACCTCGCCGAAGTCCCAGCCCTCGCCGTAGAGCACGATGCCGCGCCCGTCGACCCCGTCACGGGCCGGGGTGAGCCGGTCCAGCGCCGCGCGTACGGCCAGGATGTTGGCCTTGGGGTGGTGCCCCATCAGGTCGAACCGGAACCCGTCGACCTTGTACGCCCGGGCCCAGGTGACGATCGAGTCGACGACCAGCTTGCCCATCATCGCGTTCTCCGGCGCGGTGTTGGCGCAGCAGGTCGAGTTGGCCACCGTGCCGTCGGCGTTGAGCCGCTGGTAGTAGCCGGGCACGATCTGGTCGAGCACGCTTCTGGGGTCGGTGCCGGCGGCCGCGGTGTGGTTGTAGACGACGTCCATGACGACCCGCAGGCCGGCGCCGTTGATCCCGGCGACCATCTGCCGGAACTCGCGGGTGCGGGCGGCGCCCTCGGGCTGGGTGGCGTACCCGCCTTCCGGCGTCGTGTAGTGCAGCGGGTCGTAGCCCCAGTTGTAGCCGTCGGTGGCGGCCACCGCGGCCACGCACGCCTGCTGCCGCTCCGAGTCCGGCGGCAGTGACGGCAGGTCGCAGGCCGGCTGCCGCTGGTCGGCGCGCTTCTCGGGAATCGTGGCGAAGTCGAACACCGGCAGCAGGTGCAGGTGTGTCGTGCCCGCGCCGGCCAGCGCTTTCAGGTGCTTCATGCCGGCGCCGGCCGGGTGGGTGAACGCCGCGTAGGTGCCGCGTTCGGCCGCCGGGACTGTCGCGTCGGCGATCGAGAAGTCGCGTACCGACAGCTCGGAGATCTGCGGCTTGGCCGTCGCGGTCGGCTTGCGCAGTCGTTGCCAGCCGGGCGGGGCGAGGGCCGGGTCGGTCAGGTCGGCGATCAGGCTGCGCCCGGAGTCGGCCGACAGGGCCACCGAGTACGGATCAGTCACCGACGCGGTGACCACCTTGCCCACGGCCGGCTGCCACGCGGTCACCCGGTAGCGGTAGTACCTTCCCTTCCACCCGGCCGGCCCGGTCACCGACCACACGCCGGTGGCGTCGTCCCGGCGCATCGGCACGGTGTCGTCGCTCAGTTCGGCTTTCACCGACACGGCGGTCGGCGCCCACACCGACAGCGTGACCCGGTCGCCGTCGATCACCGGCCCGAGCGTCGACCGGGTGGCGCCCGCGTAGAGGTCGTCGAGCGCCCCCGCGTTCTGCACGCCGGTCGCGGACAGCAGCGTGCCGGCCGCGTCCCGTTCGGTGATCACCACCTGGCCGCGGAGGATGTCCGCGACCTGTTCACGGCGGTCGAGGCGGAAGGCGGGATAGGCCCACAGCTGCGGGAACCTCTGCCGCTGCGCCTCGGTCAGCCCGTTGCGTACCGCCGACAGGTGCACGCTGCGGTAGGTGCCGGTCAGCTCGCCGTTCGCGACACCGATGCCGCCGTCCCGCGCGTACACCAGGTCGTAGATCTTGCCGTCGGTACCCGCCCCCGCCGGCGCGAGCGAACCACCGCCGCCGACCGCCCACGCGATCGACCCGCGGTCGAGCCAGACGGCCTGCGACTTGCCCAGGTCCACCCCGACGGCCCCACCGGCCTTGGGCGTCACCGGCAGCAGACGTGGCGACACCCCGGCCAGCAGCCACGCCTCGCGGCCCTGGCCGAGGTCGAGCCGCTGGTCGTCGGGCAGATCCTTGGTGTCGCCCTTGTGCACGATGTAGTTGAGTTCGGTGGCCCCGGCGGCCAGCGGCACCCGGAAGATCGCCCCGAACGCGTCCCGCCCGGTCGGCTGGAGCGGCGACGACCACTCGGTCGGGTTCGCCGCGCCGCCCCAGACGTGCAGGCCCCAGCCGTCCTCAGCCCCGCCACCACCCTCAGCCGGACTGAAGGTTGAGCCGAAGTCGGCCCGCCGGTAATGCAGGATCGCGGTGTTCTGGTCCGGTGGCGGCGCGGGTTGCGACTCGTACACCGTGGGGTCGCCCTGTTTGAGCCAGATCTCCGGGGTGCGCGCGGGCGTGACGAAGCGGTCGGCCTCGACGTCCTTGACGCCGTTCTTGTCGACCACGATGAAGCCCATGCTCTGCGCGCCGGGCTTGAGCCTGACCCAGGCGAACCGGCCGTACGCGTCCTCACCGGCGAACGGCTGCCCCTGCGGCCACGTCGTCGGGGTCTCCACGTCGCCGAACGCGTACAGGTTCCAGTCCTCGTAGCCGCCGGCCGGGCGCTGGTAATGCACGACCATGTAGTCGGGACTGGCGTTGCTGACCGGCGTGCCGACGCGGGCCGGCACCGAGGCGGCGGCGCGGCTGCCCTGGACAACGGCCCGGTACTGGATCTTCGTGCCGCCCTCGAGGCCGGTCAGGTCGTGGTAGACGCGGTAGGGCGCCCGGTGGGCCGTGCCGAGGAGCTGCCACGGCCGGTCGCCGACCTTGGCCGCGAAGGTCACCTCGGCCAGCGGGTCGCCGGTGACCTCGGCGGTGACCTCGGTCCGGCCGGGCACCAGGGCGTCCGCCTCGGGGGAGGTGATCCTGATCGTCGGCCCGGCCGGCCGGGCGATCGTGGCCGAGGCGCGGTAGACCACCGAGGACAGCGCGGGGACGGTGACGGTCAGCTTGCCGTCCCCGGCCGATCGGACGGTGCCGGTGGCGCCGTAGATGCCGGTGAACGCCGAGGCGGGCGTCCAGGTGTCCAGGGTGACGGTCTGCGGCGTGGCGGCGTTGTTGACCGCCACCACGTATTCGCGGCGTTCGTCCCGCTCGGCCCGGGAGACCGCGAAGACGCCGGCGCCATCGGCCGCGTACCGGGTCGTCTGCACGCCGTCACGCAGGCCCGGATTCGCCTTCCGCAGGGCGCTGAGCTGGGCGATCGTGCGGTAGAGCGGGTGCTGCGGGTTGTAGTTGGCCACCGCGTGGGTCCGGTCGGTGCCGATCAGGTCGTCGTCCAGGTAGTCGGGCGTACGGCTGGCGAACATGTCCTGTCGCGCGTCTTTGTCGCCGCCCGGCCCGGTGAAGCCCTGCTCGTCGCCCGAGTAGACGACCGGCTGGCCGCGGGTGAGGAACATCAGCTCGTGCGCCAGCTCGTCGCGGCGCAGATGGGTGGCCGGGTCGGTGCCGCCGCCGGCGATGAACGAGCCGATCCGGCCCATGTCGTGGTTGCCGAGGAACGTCGGCAGCCGCTGGGCGCCGGTGTCCCGGGCGGTGTACAGGTCGTCCTTGGCGTAGACGCCGGCCAGTTGCCGGGCCGAGCCGCCGGACGCGACGTAGTTCTTCGCCGCGTCCTGGAACGAGAAGTCGAGGGTGGCCGGCAGCCCGCCGCGCCGCACGTAGGTCGACTCGACCTCCTGGTCGGCGCTGTAGACCTCGCCGAACATGAAGAAGCCGGGCTTCTGTTTCAGGACGGCCGGGCTGAACTGCTGCCAGAACTCCAGGTCGCTGTGTTTGACCGTGTCCAGCCGGTATCCGTCGATGCCGGTGCTGGTGATCCAGTCGGAGTAGATCTTCGTCATCCCGCGGACCACCTCGGGCCGCTCGGTGGCCAGATCGTCGAGCCCGAAGAAGTCGCCGTACTCGCTGTTCTCGCCGACGAAGGTCGAGTCGCCCCGGTTGTGGTACATCGTCGGGTCGGTCAGCCAGGACGGCACCTTGACCGTGCGGTCGCGCCCCGACAACACCGGCGTGTACGGGTATGACTTCTCGTCGACCTCGGGCCACGCCCTGGTGCCGTCGGCGTAGTTGCGGTCCTCGAACGGGCGGCCCCGCGCGTCCTTGAACGGCTGGGTCGCCTTGTCGACATAGGAGTAGGTGTTCTCGGCGTACTTGATCACGTCGGCGGTGTGGTTGACGATGATGTCCAGGTAGATCTTCATGCCGCGCCGGTGCGCCAGCCGGACCAGGCGCTCGAGGTCGGCCTTGGTGCCGAAATGCGGGTCGACCGCGGTGAAGTCGGTGATCCAGTAGCCGTGGTAACCGGCCGAGACGTCGGCGCCGCTGCCCTGGACCGGCTTGTTCTTGAACACCGGCGCCATCCAGATCGCGGTCGTGCCGAGCCCCTGGATGTAGTCGAGTTCGTCGATAACGCCCTGGATGTCGCCGCCGTGGTAGAAGCCCTTGTCGGCCGGATCCAGCCCGGTGGACAGCCGGTCGCCGGACAGCCCGCCGTCGTCGTTGCGCCGGTTGCCGTTGGCGAACCGGTCGGGCAGGACGAAGTAGAACTGCTCGGCCTTCGCCGGCCGGTCGGAGCCCCACTGGGCGATCACGGCGTCGTTCACCTCGCCGGCCCGGGCGGGCGCGGCGGGCAGCACGAGAGCCAGGACGGACAGGACGGCCAACAGAGATCTGGGCATCGCCATTGATCCCCTTCAACGGGCTTCGGTGGTTGCCATGCACGCTATCCGCGCAGCTCACGGGCGGGCAATCCCCTGTGGATAACCGCGCGTCGCTACCGTCGGTGAGCGGATCCGTTCGCCCCGACGGCGGTTACGGACGCCTGAACCGAGCGCGCCTCCGATCCGTATTGCCTGGCGGAGGTGGAGTTGTGATCGTGCTGATGCTCCTCACACTGGTGCTGGGCGGCCTGATCGTCTTCGCGGCGTGGTGTGCGGTGCGTGACGGTTTCGGGAAGCGCACGGCGGAGGCCCAGGCCACGCTGGAGGTCGAGCTGCTGCCGAGCGCACCGGGCAGCCTGGAAGGGGTGCTCGCGGCCCAGCTCGCGGACGGCGAGATCACCCGTGGTCAATACCGTCGCGCGATGACCCAGATCGCCGCCCGCGAGGAGGAGCGCCGGCCGATGTCGGTGCCGACCGACGACTGACCTCGAGCAGGCCCAGCCGCTTGGTCGCCCTGGTCATGGCCACGTAGAGGGCGTTGCGGCCGCGCGGGCCGGCCAGGATCGCCGTCGGGCCGACGATCAGGACGCTGTCGAATTCCAAACCCTTGATCTGGCGTACGCCGAGCACCACGAGTTGTCGCGTCAGGTCAGGGTCCGGGCCGAACGCCGTCGCGCCGATGCTGGTCGCGACCTCGGCCACCCACTCGTCGGGCGTGACGACGGCCACCATCCCGCCGCGTTCGACCTCATGCGCGGCTATTCCGGCCAGCTCGGCGTGGGTCACGGTGCGTTTCCACGGGGGTACGCCGGTGGAGCGCACGGATCGCGGACGGTCGGCGGCGGGCAGCAGCTCGGCGGCGGCGTCCATGATCTCGGCCGGGGTGCGGTAGTTGACGCTCAGCCAGGCCGTCCGGAACCGGTCGCCGACGTGCGGACGTAACGCGTCGGCCCAGGTGGTGGCGCCGGCCGGGTCGGCGGTCTGCGCCACGTCGCCGGCGATCGTGAGCGAGCGGCTCGGGCAGCGGCGGAAGACCATCCGCCAGGCCATCGGGGTGAGCTCCTGGGCCTCGTCGACCACCACGTGACCGTAGGCGCGCAGGCCCCGGGCACCGACCAGTTCCGCCGCCTCGTCCAGCAGCGGGACGTCGGCCGTGGTCGGCTCCGTGCCCGGCGCGCGTTTGAGCAGGTCGCATTCGGCCGGGGTGAGGCGGCCGGCGGCGTGCCGGTGCGGGTCGGCGTAGAAGGCCTCCACCACGTGCTCAGGAGTCAGCACCGGCCACCAGGCCTCGGCGGCCGAGCGTACGAAATCATGATTTTGATCCTGGGTTTCGACGTGGGCCAGGCCCAGTTCGGCCAGATCGGCGGCCACCGCGTCGTCGATTTTCGCCTCGGCCAGGATGTCGGCGACCTCGGACTCGAAACGGTCCTCCAAGGCCTGGCGTTCGGCGGCCAGCTCGTCGGCCACCGCCTGGGCGTAGACAGCTCGCGCCCGATTGTGCGGTTCGGTCCGCGCCTTTTCCACTGCCGCCGGGAAAGGGATCTCGTCCTGCATGGTCCGCAGGACGTCGGCGAGAATACCGGCCATCGACAGCCGACTTTTTATCTCGCTCGCCCGGGGCTCATCCTCGGCCTGGACGTTCTCGGTCAGCGTGGTCAGGGTGACCGTTGTCTCGCCGAGGCCCGGCAGCACCTGGTCGATGTAGCTGAGCAGGGTCGGGTTCGGCGCGACGACCAGCACACCGAGGTCGGCCAGGGCGGGGCGGTGATAGAGCAGGTACGCGGCGCGGTGCAGCGCGACAACCGTCTTGCCGGTGCCCGGGCCGCCCTGGATGACCAGCACGCCGTCCGGGTCGGCGCGCACGATCGCGTCCTGCTCGGCCTGGATGGTGGCGACGATGTCGGGCATCCGGCCGGTGCGATCGGCGTCGAACCGCGGACCCGTGTCGATACCGGTCACCCGGCGCCCGTGCGTCCGCAACAACAACCGTGCCGACGTGCCGTCGTAGAACGGCCGGGCGACCTCCGTGCGCCAATCCGCCTGCAACGGCACATCGTTGTCGATCAGGGTGATCCGGCCGACCGCCAGATCACCGATCCGCCCGAAACAGAGCCGGTCCTCGGCGGCGTCGAGCCGGGCCAGACGCTCCACCGTCTCGGTCTCCGCCCGCATCTGGTCGAGGCGGCGATAAAGGCGGTTCAGGCGGCCCTGTTCGGCCGCGATCTCGTCGCGCATGGCGTCCAGATTGCGGCCGAACTCGTCGGCGAAACAGACTTGTTCTTTCCGGCGGCGTCAGCCAGCGCGGTTTTCGGCGAACTTTTTCACTCAGCTGAGGTGCTGGGCGGCGAAACCGCGCTCCTCGGAAGGCATCAGGATCCACAGGACCGGGTAGATCAGGATCTGGCTGCCGGGGATGACCAGCAACGTCACCGCGAAGATCAGCCGAGCGGTCCAGGCGTCGAGCCCGAAACGGCGTCCGAGGCCGGCGCAGACACCGCCGAGGATGCGTCCGTCGCGCGGCCGGCTGAGACCCTGCCGTGCCATCGAGTCGTGGACGGCGTTCATGGTGATCACTCGCTTCCATTTCCGTTGGTGTACTTCGAGGATGGCTTCGCGAGTGCCTGAGTTTCATCGGGGAAGGCCCGGTCAGGACCCTGATCTCAGCAGGGCCGGGTTGCCCGGGGTGCCCCTGAGCTGGGTGAGGAAGCGCTGGTAGTGCTCCGGGCTCTCGATCACGCGGCGCAGGTGGCCGGCGATCGCCAGCTCGGCCGGGTCCTGCAGCAGCTCGTCGTGCCGGGTGCCGGACTCGGCCACGTCGATGGCCGGGAAGATCCGCGCCTCGGCCAGCCCGCGGTCCAGCTTCAACTCGGCGTTGCCGGTGCCCTTGAACTCCTCGAACAGGAACGAGTCCATCACCGACCCGTTCTCGACCAGCGCGGTCGCGATGATCGTCAGCGATCCGCCGCCCTCCAGCGCGCGGGCGGCGCCGAGCAGCCGCTTCGGCGGGTGCAGCGCGCTCGAGTCGAGGCCGCCGCTGAGCGTGCGCCCGCGGCCCGGGGCGGCGAGGTTGTAGGCGCGGCCCAGCCGGGTGATCGAGTCGAGCAGCAGAACGACGTCGCGTCCCTCCTCGACCAGGCGTTTGGCCCGCTCGACGGCCAGCTCGGCGACGGCCGTGTGCACCTGTGGCGTCTGGTCGAACGTCGCCGAGATCACCTCACCGCGCACCGTGCGCTCCATGTCGGTGACCTCCTCCGGCCGCTCGTCGACGAGCAGGGCCATGAGGTGGCACTCCGGGTGGTTGCGGCTGATCGCGGTGGCGATGGCGTGCAGAATCATCGTCTTGCCGGCCTTGGGCGGGGCGACGATGAGCGCCCGCTGCCCCTTGCCGATCGGCGCGACCAGGTCGATGACACGGTTGGTGAGCTGGCCCGGGTCGGTCTCGAGCCGGAGCCGGTCCCGGGGGTAGACCGGGGTCAGATCGTAGAAGTCCGGGCGCTTGGCCTCGGGGTCACGCCCGTTGACCTGCTCGATCTTCAGTGTGGCCGGGCGCCGGCCGGTGACGGTCGCGGTGCCCCGGACATGGTCGCCACGGCGCAGCTTCCCGGCGTCGTTGGTGTTGACCGGGAGGTCGCCCGGGCCGGGCCGGTAGCCGTCAGCCCGGATCCAGGCGCGGTCATTGACGATGTCGACCAGGCCCTCGACCTCGATCGTCGTGGTGGAGTCGGGTGGACGGTTCTGGGCGGTGGTGTTCTGGTTCTGTGGGCGCTCGTCGGCGGGCCGGCTGCTCCCACGGCGCCTGGTCGGCGTCTTGGTCTGGGTCGTGGTCATTTTTCGGGTACTCCAATGGGATTGGTCGGCACTGCCTGGGGATTCGTGCGCCGGTGGCGATTTTTGCGCTCGGCTTAAGGCCGTCTCGCGTTCCGCGCGCTGGGCCGGCTGGCGTTTCGGGCCCGTCGGGCCGTCTTGCGTTCCGCGCTGGACCGTCTCTTGTTTCCCGCGCTGGACCGTCTCTTGCGTTCCGCGCTGGACCTTCCTGCGTCGCGGGCTGGACCTTCCTGCATGGCGGGCTGGACCTTCTTGCGTTGCGGGCCGCTGGCCTTCTTGCCTCTCCTGGCCGCGCCTGCTTGCGTCCGGGGTCGCGCTCAGCCGTTCTTTCGCTTTGGCGCCTGCACTCGGATGCGGGTGCTCGAACCTCGGGCGGGATGATCCGCTTCGCCTGAGGTGCAGATTGTTGTGGGCCCGACGAGAGGGGTCCAATGGGAAGTCCGCTGCGGGGGCGGTCACCGCGCGATGGGCCCAGGTTAGCGCGTGAGTGGCGGTTCGGCAATCTTCTACGGGCTGTAACAACGGACGCGTAGCGTCGGAGCGTGGACCTCAACACCGTCGCTGAGGTGGTCAGCCCCGCCCGGGTCGGGCAGTGGCGGCCGGGTGACGCCTGGCTGGCCGGGGGCACCGCCCTCTTCGGCGAACCCCGCCCCGAGGTCCGCCGCCTCCTCGACCTGGCCGCCGCCGGCTGGGCCCCGCTCACGGTGAGCGACGACGGTCTGGAGATCGCCGCAACGTGCACGGTGGCCGATCTGGCCGGCTTCGACGCCGCGCCGCGGTTCGGTGCGTTCCGTGCCGTTGCCCGCGGGTGTTGTCACTCCTTCCTGGCCAGCTTCAAGATCTGGAACGTCGCGACCGTCGGCGGGAACCTCTGCGCGGCGCTGCCGGCCGGCCCGATGATCTCGCTGACCGTTGCCCTGGACGGCGAGTGCCTCCTGCTGTCGCCGGACGGCTCGTCCCGCCGCGTGCCGGTCGCCTCCTTCGTCACCGGCAACGCCACCACCGTGCTGGCCGACGGCGAGTTGCTGCGCTCGATCCGCCTGCCCGCCCCGGCACTGACCGGTGTGGCCACCTTCCGGCAGGCGTCCCTGCACACCTACGGCCGGTCGGCGGCCCTGCTGATCGGCCGCCGCGACGTGGATGGCCGTTTCACGCTGACCGTGACCGCGTCGACCTGGCGCCCGTACCAGCTGACCTTCCCGTCGATGCCCGGCGCCGAGACGTTGCAGGTGGCGCTGGCCGAGCGGATCCCCTCCGACGCGTACGTCGACGACGTGCATGGCCTGCCGGTCTGGCGTCGCCACCTCACCCGCGCGTACGCCGAGGAGATCCGCCAGGAGCTGACGCCGTGATCGTCAACGGCGATCCCGCTCCCGGCCCGGCGCCACGACCCGGGCAGTGTCTGCGCACCTATCTGCGTTCGCTGGGCCACTTCGGCGTGAAGAAGGGCTGTGACACCGGCGATTGCGGGGCGTGCACGGTGCACGTCGACGGCACGCCGGTGCACTCCTGCGTCTATCCCGCCTTCCGCGCCACCGGCCGCGAGATCACCACTATCGAAGGGCTCGCGCCGCCCGGATCGCTTCATCCCGTACAGCAGGGATTCCTTGACGCGCAAGGGTTCCAGTGCGGATTCTGCACCGCCGGATACATCATGACGGCGGCCGCCCTGCCGCCCGGCATGGACCGCGCCCGCGCGCTCAAGGGCAGCCTGTGCCGGTGCACGGGCTACCGGGCGATCGCCGACGCCCTCGACGGCGTGCGCCACGTGACGGCGGTGTCGCCGGGGAACGCGGTCGGGGCCGGCGTCGGCGCACCGGCCGGGCCGTCCGTCGTCACGGGCGCGGCCCGGTACACGTTCGATGTGGACGTACCCGGGCTGCTGCATCTCAAGGTGTTGCGCTCGCCGCACGCCCACGCCCGGATCCGGTGCATCGACACTTCGGCCGCACGCGCCGTCCCCGGTGTGCGGCTGGTGCTGACCCATGAGGACGTGCCATCGACGTTGTATTCGACGGCACAGCACGAGCACCCGTCGGAGGACCCGGCCGACACGCGCATGCTCGACGACACGGCACGGTTCACCGGCCAGCGGGTCGCCGCGGTGGTGGCCGAGTCGGAGGCCGCGGCCGAGGAGGGTTGCCGGGCGATCGACATCGACTGGGAGGTGCTGCCCGCGGTCGTCGACGCCGCCGAGGCCATGGCTCCGGGCGCGCCGTTGCTGCACGGCGAGACCAACGTCGTCGGCCGGCTGCGGGACGAGCTCGGCGATGTCGCCGCCGGCTTCGCGGCCGGCGCGGTGGAGTTCGAGGCCGTCTTCCGTACGCCGCGCGCCCAGCACGCCGCACTCGAGACCCATGGCTCGATCGGCTGGCTGGACGACGACGGCCGCCTCGTGGTGCGGTCGAGCACTCAGACGCCGTTCCTGACCCGTCGCGCGCTGTGCCGGGTACTCGACCTGGACCCGTCGCGGGTACGCGTCCTGACCGGCCGGGTCGGCGGCGGCTTCGGCGGCAAACAGGAGATGCTGACCGAGGACCTGGTGGCGCTCGCCGTCATGCGTACCGGCAGCCCGGTGAAGTGGGAGTTCACCCGCGCCGAGCAGTTCACCGCGGCGACGACCCGGCACGCCTTCACGGTCCGGATGCGCGCCGCGGCCGCCGCCGACGGCACCCTGACGGCGATGGACCTGCACGTGGTCTCCGACACCGGCGCCTACGGCAACCACGGGCCCGCGGTGCTGTTCCACGGCTGCCACGAGTCCCTGGCGGTCTACCGCTGCCCCAACAAGCGAACCGATGCCTACGCCGTCTACACCAACACCGTGCCGGCGGGCGCCTTCCGCGGCTATGGCCTCGGCCAGGTCTCGTTCGCCGTCGAATCCGTCCTCGACGAGCTCGCCCGGGCGCTCGCCATGGACCCGGTAACCTTCCGCGAACGCAACATCGTCCGTCCCGGCGAATCCATGACC
Source organism: Actinoplanes sp. NPDC049265 (assembly GCF_043197135.1). Taxonomy (NCBI): domain Bacteria; kingdom Bacillati; phylum Actinomycetota; class Actinomycetes; order Micromonosporales; family Micromonosporaceae; genus Actinoplanes; species Actinoplanes sp. NPDC049265. Next base: position 390,663 of record NZ_JBICSP010000003.1, read on the forward strand.
GCCCCGGGCAGCCACGCCGACGACCTGACGATCGCCAGTTACGGCCTCGACCAGTGCCTGTCCCACCTCCGCGAACGCAGGTCCCACCCAGCGTCCCCACCGCCGCGACGCGCGACCTCGTCCGGTGTTCCCTTCTCGGCCGAAGCCCCGCCGATGCCCGATGGGGGCTCGGAGCCGTTCGGCGCGGTTCCCGACGGGTGGCTGGTGGGCGAGGGCATGGCGATCGCGATGATCGCGGCCGGGCCGCCGGGCGGCCACTTCGCCGACGCGGTGGCCACCCTGCTTCCGGACGGCACCTTCGATCTGGCCGTGGGCACCGCGGAGTTCGGCAACGGCAGCACCACCGTCCACGCCCAGATCGCGGCCGATGCCCTGGGCACCACACCGGACCGGATCGCCATCCGCCAGTCCGACACCGACCTCGTCGGGCACGACACCGGCGCCTTCGCCTCCACCGGCGTAGTCGTGGCGGGAAAGGCCGTCCTGCATGCGGCACGTGGGCTCCGCGCGCATATCCTGGCCGAGGCCGGTGGCGCCGAACTGACCCTCGACGCCGTGGTCGGCGGTCCCACCCTGAAGGAGGTGGCCGCCCGCGTGGCGCGACCCCTGCGCGCCGAAGGGCACTGGGGCGGAAGTCCACGCTCGGTCGCCTTCAACGCCCAGTGGTTCCGGATCGCCGTCGACCCCTCCACCGGCGAACTCCGCATCCTGGCCAGCGTTCACAGCGCCGACGCGGGCACGGTCATGAACCCGCTCCAGATCCGCGGTCAGATCGAGGGTGGCGTGGCCCAGGCCCTCGGCGCCGCGCTCGCCGAGCACGTGGACATCGACGCCGCGGGCCGGGTGACCACCGCCGGTTTCCGGCAATACCACCTGCCGACCTTCGCCGACGTACCCCACACCGAGGTGCACCTGGCCCGGACCGACGACGCCATCGGCCCGCTGGGCGCCAAGTCGATGAGCGAGAGTCCCTTCAACCCGGTCGCCCCCGCGCTGGCCAACGCCCTCCGCGACGCCACCGGCATCCGTTTCACCGAGCCACCGTTCACCCGCGACCGCATCTGGCTCGCGCTCAGCCGGCGGTCGACCCAGAACTCCTGACCAGGCCGTCATCGCTTCTCCCCGAACACCTCGGGATGCCGGCCGAGCTCGGCCCGGGTGCGGCGGATGTGCCCGGCCACGAACCGTCCCGCGTCGACCTCGTCCCGCCGGAACATCGCGTCGATGATCAGCCGGTGCTCGGCGTTCACCGCCCACATCCGCTCGTTCCCGCTCGTCTGCACGAAGGCTCGGCGGTAGTGCTGCGTGGAGTTCCACAGCCGGTGCACCGTGGCGTTCAGCTGCTCGATCTCGCAGCCGGCGTAGGTCAGCAGGTGCAACTGGCGGTCCAGCTCCAGGAAACCGTGCGTGTCGGTGCCGCGCTCGATCTCGTCCTGCAGCTCGACCAGGCGGTAGAGGTCGGAGTCGTCGAGGTGAGGAAGGCTTTCCGCCAGGGCGAGGGGCTCGAGCTGCTCGCGCATGCGGTACATGACGTCGACCTCGTGCCGGCTGAGCCGCGGCACCCGGGCGCCCTTGTTGGGCTCGTTCTCGATCAACCCCTCGGCCGCGAGCATCTGGAGCGCCTCACGCACCGGCAGCCGGCTCGCGCCGAGTTGCTGCGCCACATCCTCTTGGCGCACCCGGTCGCCGGGGCCGAGGTGGCCGCCCAGGATGGCGTCCCGCAGGTGGTTGGCGATCCGTTGCGTAGCCACTGTCATGCCCGTCGTCCTCCTGCCCCTCGGCTCGGTATTGGATCCAATGTGACGCTACACCGGCATCCTCTGGTCCACAAAGCTTGCGATTGGATCCAATCCCGTGGCAGTGTTGTCGCCGGAACGGAGGGGGAACCGATGTCCGGATGCTGTTCAGGCCATGCTTATTGATCTCAATGGCCGGAGGTGCGTGTGTCTCCGGCCCGATGCGGGCGACCGGCCCGATAGATTGCTGGTGGCCGATCCCGCAGGGCCCGAGGGAGACCGATGTCCGACGCTGACGCACACGTGCAGGCGCTGCGTACGCTCATCTCGGTCAGCAAACGGGTGCACAGCAGCCTCGACCTCACCCAGACGCTCGACGCCGTCGCCGAGGGTGTCGTGGAGGCGGCCGGGTTCGGGCTGGCCGTCGTCAACCTCGCCGAGCCCAACGGCGACTTCACCGTCGTCTCCGCCGCCGGCAGCGACAAGCTGCGGCGCGAGATGGTCGGCACCAAGGGCAGCGCGGACAACTGGCACGAGTTGTTCCGGCGGGCCGACCGCTGGGACAACCTCTACTTCGTCGACCATCGCAAGGGCGTGCCGGAAAGCCTCCACACCTGGGTTCCCGACGTCCCGGTGCCCGACAACCCCGACGCCTGGCATCCTCTCGACTGCCTCTTCGCTCCGCTCATGGCGCCGGGCGGTGCCTGGGTCGGTGTGCTCAGCGTCGACCTGCCGTTCAGCGGCATGCGTCCCGGCCCGGAGCAGCGGGAGATCCTCACACTCTTCGCCGAGCACGCGGCCATCGCGATCCTCCACGCCCGCATGCACTCGGCGCTCGAGGGCAGCCAGCGGGAACTCCAGCACGCCGCCACCCACGACTCGCTCACCGGGCTGGCCAACCGGGCGTTCCTGCGCGACCGGGTCAACGCGCTGTTGCGAGAGCCGGGGCGGGAGGTGGGAGTGTTGGTGATCGACCTGAACGGCTTCAAGCGGGTGAACGACGCGGCCGGGCACGAGGCCGGGGACGAGGTGCTGCGGGTCGTCGCCCGGCGGATGCGCCGGCACATCCGGGAGGGGGACGTGCTGGCCCGGATGGGCGGGGACGAGTTCCTGGTGGTGCTGTCCGGCGAGAACCTGGCGGTGCCGTTGCGCGAGACGGCCGAACGGCTCCGGGACGTGGTGAGCAAACCGATCGAGACGGCCACCGGGGTGCACTTCGTCGGGGCTAGCGTCGGGGCGGCGCTGGGGACCGCCGGGGATGACTTCGGGGCGCTGGTCGCGACCGCTGACGCCGAGATGTACAGGGTCAAGCGGCAGCGGCGGTTGCGCTCGGGTGGGCCCGGCATCCCCGCCTGAGTGGGCAGGGGTAGCGGCTCGGCGGTGGGGCGCGGCGCGACGAGTGGGGCCGTGTGCCTTGCCGCGGGCAAAGCGGTGGCGATGGCGGTCGGGTGGCGGCGACGGTCGGGTGGCGGCGACGCGGCGGTCAGGTGGCTGTGGCAGTGGCGGTCGGGTGGCGGCGGCGCGGCGGTCAGGTGGCGGTGGCGGTCAGGTGGAGAGCTTGATGCGTACGCGACGGTTTTGGCGGCCTTTGCTCTCGACCTTCTGGACGGTGATGTGGCCTACCTGGGCGGTTGAGGCGACATGGGTGCCACCGTCGGCCTGGATGTCGAGGCCGACGATGTCGACGACGCGGATTTCGGGCATCTCCAGTGGGGGCAGGGCGTCCTGGGTGCGGACCAGGGTGGGGATGGCCAGGGCCTCGTCGCGGGGGAGGACTCGGGCGATGATTTTGCGGTCGGCGGCTATCTCGGCGTTCACGGCATCCTCCAAGGCCTGTTTGAAGCCTGGGGGCACCTCGGGCAGATTGAAGTCCATGCGGGCCTCGCCGGGCTGCATGTTGCCGCCGGTGACCAAGGCGTTGAAGTCGCGGAACACGGCTCCGCAGAGGATGTGCAGGCCCGAATGGGTGCGCATCAGGGTGGAGCGGCGGTCGTCGTCCAGGGCGCCGCGGACGGCGGTGCCGGGAGGCGGGACGGGGTCGCCGGGGGCGGGGATCAGGTAGAGGTCGTCGCCCTTGCGGGTGTCGACCACGCGGGTCTGTACGCCCGCCCAGAGCAGCACTCCGTGGTCGGGGGGCTGGCCGCCGCCGCCGGGATAGAAGGCGGAGCGGTCCAGGACGATTCCGGACTCCGGGTTGACCGGGTCGGACCACACCACGGTGCAGTCCCACTCCCGCAGGGTCGGGTCGGCCCAGTCCAGCCGGTGGGTGTGTCCGTGCTGCTCGAACGCCATGCGCCGATCCTAGGCCCGCGCGCCTCCGGGACCCGCCCAGCCCGCGTCGGTGAAGCGCTGTGCGGGTTCGCTCAGCTCGCGTGCCGGTGACGAGCCGTGCGGGGTCCGCTCAGCTCGCGCGCCGGTGAAGAGCCGCGCCGGACAACGCCCGCGCCGGTGGAGAGCCGGCGAGGAGCCGCGGAGGTGGGTGGAACTGGGTGGTGGGTTAACTAAATGATCTCCGCTTGCGCTGGGTGGGGGCCTGTTTTACGGAACGTGAGGACGGATCGGCTTTTCGGTTAGGAAAAGGGTGTGGGTGGGGCTGGGAGTGCACCTTTGGCCTTGGCACGTCGTATCTTGGACCCGCACCGAGGGCCCGCCATCCCTCGCGGCACGCCTCGACACCCCCCTTGAGGACCCCGAGAGGACCCCCGTTCATGCGTAAGGCAATGGCGTCGCTCGCCGTGTTCGGACTTCTGGCCACGGGTGGTCTCTCCGCCTGTACCGGTGATGACGGGGACGGCGGCGCGGCAAGTTCCGGCGGTGGCACCAAGGCCAAGACCACTGGTCAGGGCGGGGTCGGCGTGATCCTGCCCGACGAGAAGTCGGCGCAGCGCTGGAAGACCGACGACCCGAAGTTCCTGAAGCAGGAGTTCGACAAGGCCGGCGTGCCGGTCAACATCCAGAACGCCCAGGGTGACCGGGCCCGCTTCATCCAGATCGGCGAAAGCATGATCGAGAGCGGCGTCAAGGTGCTCATGGTGGTGAACCTCGACTCGCCGTCCTCCAAGATCGTCCTGGACAAGGCCAAGGCGGCCGGCGTCAAGACGATCGACTACGACCGGCTGACGCTCAACGGCGGCGCCGACTTCTACGTGTCGTTCGACAACAAGGCCGTCGGCGTCAACCAGGGCACCGTACTCAAGCAGTGCATCGCCGAGAAGGGCACGTCGAACCCGATCATCGCCGAGCTCAACGGCTCGCCCACGGACAACAACGCGACCGAGTTCAAGAACGGCTACGACCAGATCCTGCAGCCGATGTACGACTCGGCCCAGTACACCAAGGGCCCGGACCAGTGGGTCGCCGACTGGGCCAACGACGAGGCCGGCGTGATCTTCACGCAGATGCTCGCCCAGCAGCCCAAGATCCAGGGTGTGCTCGCCGCCAACGACGGCCTCGCCAACGCGGTCATCGAGGTGCTGCGCAAGAAGGGCATGGCCGGCAAGATCCCGGTGACCGGCCAGGACGCCACCGTGCAGGGCCTGCAGAACATCCTCACCGGCGAGCAGTGCATGACGGTGTTCAAGAACATCGCCGAGGAGGCCAAGGCCGCCGCCAAGTTGGCCACCGACCTCTACAACGGCGAGCCGGGCTCGGCCAGCGGGCAGCAGAAGGACGTCGAGTCCGGTGCGTACGTCCCGTTCGTGAGCCTGACGCCGGAGGCGATCACCAAGGAGAACATCAACAAGGTGATCAACGCCGGGTTCGCCGACCCGAAGGAGATCTGCAAGGGCAGCAAGCTCCAGCGGCTCTGCGACGAGAACGGCATCAGCACCGGCAAGTGAGGCGCCGGCTGGTGAGGCACTGGCAAGTGAGGCGCCGGCTGGTGAGGCAACTGGCAGGTGAGGGGCTGCGCCAGTAAGGCGGCGCCGGCCGGTAAGAGCTAGGCACGACCCTTCAGGCGGCGGCCCATGTGCCGGGCGATCTCGCGTTTCGCGTCCCGCTCGGCCAGGGCCTGCCGCTTGTCGTACGACCGGAGACCGCGGGCCAGGGCCAGTTCGACCTTGGCCCACCCGTCGTTGAAATACATCGACAGGGGTACGAGCGTGAGCCCGTGCTCGTCGCGCAGCCGGGCGCGGATCCGGTCGATCTCCACCCGGTGCAGCAGCAACTTTCGGTTCCGCCGCGGCGCGTGATTGGTCCAGCTGCCGAAGCCGTACTCGGCGATGTGCAGCCCGTACAGGATGAGCTCGCCCTCGTGCTCGCCCGCGAACGCGTCCCGCATCGAGCAGTAGCCCGCGCGCAGCGATTTGACCTCGGTCCCGGCGAGCACCAGACCGGCCTCGTAGGTCTTGAGGATCGCGTAGTCGTGGCGGGCCTTCTTGTTGGACGCGATGAGGATGCGCCCGGTCTCGCGGGTCATCCGGCCATTGTGCGTGAGATCCCGGCGGAACGTCGGACATTAACCGTGAGCGAGTTCCGCGTCATTCAGGACATCAATACATGCAAGTTCTTGAGTAGGCTCCGGAGGTCCGCAGAGATCCTGCTGGACGGCTGCTCAGGAGGCATGCGTGCACAGACGCACACGGTCGGCCCTGGTCGCGGGGCTCATCGCGACAACCACCCTGATAGCGACGGGTCCGATGCCGGCCGGCGCGGCCCCCGCGCCCGCCCCACCGGCCGGGACCCCGCTGACCGGCGAAGCGGTCGGCCATGAACACGACTTCGTCGACAACCGCCCGGGCGCGGCCGCTCCCCGCGCCCGGGTGGCCGGCGCCCGGTTCAACAAGTTCGGCACGCCGGCGTCCCTCACCGGCAAGCTCGCCACCGGCCTGTCCACGGACCCGGTCGCGGCGGCCAGGCAGTACCTCAAGCAGAGCCGCGGCCTGTTCGCCCTGGACACCGCCTCGGTCGACGACCTGCAGACGGTGGCCAGCACCCCGGTCGGGAAGGGTTCGGTCGTGCTGCTGCGGCAGAGGTTCGGCAAGCTGCCGGCCGCCCACGACGGCCTGGTCTCGGTCGCGGTCAAGGGCGGCGACGTGCTGGCGGTCAGCTCCACGCTGAGCCCGGAGGTGGCCGCACCCGAGCCGGCCACCCTCACCCAGGCCGAGGCGATCACCGCCGCGCTGCGCGACGCCGGGCTGACCCGGGCCGACCTGGCCACCCACCGGGTCCGCACGGTCGCCATGCCGATGCCGGGGGCCGCCGCGCGTACCGCGTACGAGGTCGTGCTCCTGTCCAAGGACGGTGAGCTGGGCTACACCACGTACGTCGACGCCCGTGACGGGAAGATCCTCGTACGAGAGAACCTGGTGAACTTCGCGGAGGACAACCCGCACTGGAAGGTCTTCCCCAGCACGCCGAGCACGGGCGCCGACACCCGGGCGACCTGGTGCGCCGCCGCCGCGCCGGAATGTTCGCGGGTGGTGCTCGACCCGGCCACCGGCAAGGCCTGGGACATCGACCCGGACACCGGCGCCAGCAGCCACACCACCAGCGGCAACTCGGCCTACTCGGTGCGGTTCTGGGATTCCGTCACGCCGCAGGTGCCGGCCGACGCCAGCGCGACGCGGGACTACACGTACCCCTTCACCAACCAGTGGAACAGCAGCAAATGCGACCCGGCCACGCTCGCGTCCGCGCAGCAGGCGGACGTCAACGCCGCCACCGCGAACCTGTTCGCGATGCACAACCGGATGCACGACTGGGCGTACCACCTGGGCTTCACCGAGGCCACCTGGAACCTGCAGAAGACCAACGTCTCCGCGTACGGGAAGGGCGCCGACGCCGAGCGCGGCAACGCCCAGCAGGGCGCCAACACGCAGACCACCCGCAACAACGCCAACCAGGCCTCGCCGCCGGACGGCGTCACCCCGGTGACCAACATGTACATGTGGCAGCCGACCGCCGGCGCCGCCTATCCGCCGTGCGTCGACGGCGACTTCGACATGACGGTGATCGGGCACGAGTACACCCACGCGATCAGCAACCGGATGATCGCCGGCCCGGACAGCAACATCAGCTCCCAGCAGGGCGGGTCGATGGGCGAGAGCTGGTCCGACCTGATGGCCATGGAGTACCTGTTCGAGGCCGGCTACACGCCGCGCGGCAACACGCCGTACGTGACCGGCGGCTACGTGACCGGTGACCTCGCCACCGGCATCCGCAACTACGACATGAGCAACAGTCCGCTCAACTACTCCAACTTCGGGTACGACCGCGGGCCGGCCGTGCACTCCGACGGTGAGATCTGGAGCGCCACCCAGTTCGACGTGCGCCGCAACTTCGTCTCCCGCTACGGCACCGGCACCCGGGCCCAGCAGGAGGCGTGCGCGAACGGGCAGACGCCGGCGACCGAGTGCCCGGGCAACCGGCGCTGGGCCCAGCTGGTCTTCGACTCGTTCCTGCTCGCCGCCACCGGCCAGATCAGCATGCTCGACATGCGCGACAACATGATCACGGCGGACGCGCTGCGCTTCGACGGCGCCAACGCCGACCTGCTGTGGAACGCGTTCGCCGTCCGCGGCATGGGCGCCGGCGCCTCCAGCGGGCCGTCGGACGTCGACCCGGTGGCCAGCTTCGCCTCGCCGTACACGGAGAACGTCGAGCTGACGTTCAAGCCGGCCGGCGCCGGCGCGGGCAAGGTGGCCCGCCTCTACATCGGTGACTACGACTTCGGGTCGACCCCGGTCGCCGACACCGACCCGGCCACCCCGCTGCCGGAAACCTTCACCGTGGTCCCGGGCACCTACAAGTTCCTGGCCATCGGCAAGGGCCTGGGCCACAAGAAGTTCACCCAGCCGGTGTACGCCGGGGTCACCACCGCCGTGACCGCGGTGATGCCCAGCAACCTGGCGTCGTCGACCAACGGTGCGACCGCCGCGGGCGACGGGGTCAACGCGCAGAACCTGCTCGACGACTCCGAGGGCACCTCGTGGACCGGCACCGGTGGCGTGGCCGGCAAGACGGTCACCGTCGACCTGCCCGGCGCCGCGCCCCAGCTGGTCTCCCGCGTGCAGGTCAGCGGCTTCAACGGCACGCCGATGACCGCGGTGCGCAGCTTCGAGGTGCTCACCTGCAACGCGGCCGCCGGTCAGGACTGCTCGGCCGACGCCGGTTACCGGTCGGTCTTCGTCAGCCCGGCCAACGCGTTCACCTCGGGTCAGTTCCGCCCCAAGGTGCCCGAGCTGGTGATCAAGTCGTTCACGGTACGCCCGGGCAACGCCACCCACGTGCGCTACCGGGTGCTGACCAACCAGTGCACCGGCAACCCGCTCTACGCCGGTGAGCAGGACAACGACCCGCGCAGCACCACCGACTGCGCCACCTCGACGACGCCGGGCGCCACGAACGTCGCCACGGCCGAGTTCCAGGTGTTCGGCAGCTGAATGCGAGGGGGCCCGGGGCGGTAGCGCCCCGGGCCTCCCGATCACGCCGGCGGGGGAGTGACGACCTCGTCGCCCAGCGGGGCGAGGAGTTCCTTCTTGCCCTCGAAGGCGAACAGCAGCAGGTCCACCATGCGGAACGTCGAGGCGTCGGGCCCGAGCGACGGACGCCAGGACGGGTCCTCGACGATCGAGACCCGGCTGCCCTCCATGGCCCGGTGGAACACCTCGGCCACGATCCGGCCACCCACCCCGGTCAGCCGGCCGCCGTTGAGCTCGGCCTCCCGCAGGATGTAGAACCACAGCGGCGTCCGCTGGGCGAACGCGTCCCTCTCGCTCTCGGTCAGCGCGTCGAGTTTGGCGCCACCCGAGCCGGTCAGGATCTCGTCCTTCTTCAGCGCGCCGATCCCCAGGAACTCGGCCATCTGCTGACCGGTGGCCAGGTTGACCATGTTGGCCCGGACCAGATTGCGGAAGGCCAGGTTGAGCCGCGGCGAGTCGGGCTTGAGGCCGGAACCGCCGAACGCGCCGAACGGCAGCGTGGACAGCGGGTCGACGAGCAGCGTGTCGATGCGCTGCGCGATGTTGAAACCGTTGGGACCGGCCAGGTCGGCCCGGCCCGCCTCGCCCGCGAAGTCGTACATCCGGCGCCAGTCGACCGTCCAGTTGGTCGGCAGCCGCTCGAACAGACCGGTCTCCTGGTCGTTGACGTTCGGGTTGGCCGGGTCGAAGTTGCCGCTGGTGCCGCTGAAGATGAACAGCAGCCGCAGCGTCCCGCCACCCAGCCGGAAGATGCGGTTCCAGTCGTACGCGGCCCGTACCATGCTGTGTCCCAGCCGGTACGCCGCCACCGAGAACTCGATCGGCATCGTCGGCGTGTCACCGGACCGCAGGCTCGGGTACGGGCCGTCGTGCCCGGGGACCGGCTCGAAGAACCTGCGCCCGTTGGTGAACACGTCCTCCACGATGGACGCGTCGACGATGCGCGGCAGGAAGTCGGTCCGCAGCATCCACTGGTAGTGCCGGACCACCAGCTCGCGCGCCCGGCTGAACAGCATCGCGCTGGGCACGCCGCGGTCGGCCAGGTGGTCGACCACCCGGTTGTGGAAGCGCTGGAAGGCCAGGTGGGTCTGGGCCACGATCAGGTTCTCGTCGTTACGGGCGTCCGGGATCTGCGCCCGCTGCCGTTCCGCCTTGGTCGAGCCCTGGGTGGCCCGCGGCAGGTCGTAGCCGTTGAGGTTGACGTTGGTGAACGGCGTGTTGGCGTTGTTGAACGCGGCCGTGATGCCGACCTTCAGGTGGGCCTTGTCGGCGGCGTAGAACCGGTCGTCGTCGGCGTCGGCCGGGCCCCGCCCGTACACCGAGTCGAGATCGAGCGCCGGGGACCGGCCCTGCAGCAGCTCGGCCACCGTGACGTGCTCCCCTAGCGCGGCCGCGGTGTTGTCCAGGGTCAGATCGTGGTCGACGAACTGGCCCAGATAGGTGAAACCGGCCGGGACCGGCGGGCCCGACGACACCGGCTGTACCGGCTCGGCCTCGGTCGGCTTGACCGTCATGGCCTTAGCGACCTTCTCGAGCAGGAGCTCGTCGAGCGGTTTGCCCTTCGGCCCGAGTCGCGAGAACCGGAACTTGCGCAGCTCCGCCAGGGTGGTCGGCTGCTCGACCCGCCCCCCGTCCTCGCCGGTGGTGAGGACGCCCTCGCCCACCACGTAGTAGTTCTCGCGCACGTGACGCTTCACGCGGAGCACCTTTCCCCCGAGGAACGCCGGCCGCCGCGCGGGCGGCCGGCGGGACACGTCCCCCTCGGCCGTGTCCGTGTGGAGGGAGGGCCGGGGGCCGGGGAAAGATACCGGGTTGTCGGTTTGCCGACGCCTTACCGGGGTTTCACACCGTAGGCGCGGGGATCGGGCGGCGCATCGAGTAGGTCACCGCGGCCAGCCGGTGCGGCTCGTTGATGACGTGGATCGCGGTCCGGTCGTAGGCCTGCCAGCCCGCCGCGCCGGCCCGGTTGAGGTGCCGCAGATCGTCGAACCGCTCGTCGGTACCCCACCGCAGCACCCCGCCCGGGTGGTGGAACGTCGCCGTCCAGTCCATGAATTTGTCCGCACCGAAGGTGCCGGCCGAGCGGTATTCGAGCCTCGCGTATTCCCAGTTCGCCACGAGATCCATTATGCCGTCGCCTCCTTTGCGGACGCCCGGTGAAGAAAAGCTGAACTGTCTCAGCGTACGTGGCACGGCCTGTGCGTGCTGCCTAACCTCGGCGTGGTGATAGACGTCTGGTCGGGCGTGGCGCTGGCCGCGCTGGGCGTGCTGGTGCCGGTCGGCGCGGCTCTCTACGAGTTCGTCATCAAGGGTCGCAAGCGGCTCGGCTACCGCGTGCAGATGGACACCACCGCGGTCGACGCGGCCGGTGCGATCGAGGCGGCCGGCGCGCTCAAACAGTTGCAGATGGACGGTCACGACCTCGAGGACCCGACGCTGGTCCTGCTGCGGGTGGAGAACAACGGCTTCACCAACATCGACCCGCACGACTACGCGGTGCTGGACACCGACAAGGTGGGCTTGCGCGTACGCTTCCCCGGCCGCCGGGTCGCCGGGGTGGTGGTCACCGAGCTCAGCCACGAGTTCCTGCGCCCGGCGTTCGCGCCCGGTTCCGGCATGGCCGTCCACGACAACGTGATCGAGCTGCCCAAGGTCCCGCTCAACCGCAACGCCCACTACAAGGTGCTGACCGCGCTGGAACGTGGCGACGACCACAACGGCCGGCTCGGCGTCTACGACGACCCGGTGGTGATCGGCGGCATCAAGGGTGGCGTCGGCGGCGGCCAGATCCAGGTGACCCGGGCCCGGACCGGCGCGTCGAAGCGGACCGTCGCGCTGATCGGCTTCCTGATGCTGCTGGTCGTCGGTCAGCTGCTGGTCTTCCTGCGCAACAGCACGGACACGGCAACGACGTCCCGATCCGCCTGGTCAGCCGCAACCCCGGCTCCGGCACCCGCACCGCCTTCCAGAAGCGGGTCCTGGGCGGCGTCCGCGAGGAGGGCACCAACTCCAACGACTGCCGCGATCGTGACCCGGGAGCCAAGGCGGGTCCGCTGCGCTGCGAACGGGCCAGCACCGCCGACCTGCTCGACGTGGTGGCCGGGCAGCCCGGCGCGATGGGCTACAGCGAGCTGGGCGCGGCCACCGGGCGCGCGAACGTCGCGGTGGTGACGATCGGCGAGAGCCCGGCCACGTCGGAGGCCGCCGACCAGGGCGCATATCCCTTCTGGGACACCGAGTACGGCTATACGTACGGGGAGCCGCCGGCCACCTCGCCGGCGGCGAGCTTCCTGCGCTACCTCACCAACCAGGTCGGGGCCGACATTCTGCGTACGCACGGGAACCGCCCCTGCGGCGAGCTGCAGAGCCCGGCGCTGTGCCGCCCGGCCGTCCCGCCCTCGGGCCCGGCATCCGGATCGCCGGCCGTCACCGTGCCCGGCTGACCGGCCGCCGCGTGTCGTCCCGCTGACCGCCCGTCACGGGTGTCGCCCGGTCGGCCGGTCGGCACAGTGTTGCCCGGTCGGCCGGTCGGCACAGTGTTGAACTGTCGGCACGGTGTTGCCCGGCCGGCCGGTCGGCTCCGGGCCGGTCAGCCCGGGGACACGGTCAGCTGGGCCATGCCGCCGGCGGCGTCGAGGTCGATGCGGTTGCCGGCGCCGGACCAGTCGTCGGGGGTGAAGAGGGCGCCGGGGGCGACGCCGTCGTGGGACTGGCCGGGCAGGACGACGCGGCCGGCTCCGCTGCCGACGCGGACCCGGACCGGGGCGTCGCCGGTGGTGTGCAGGGCGAACTGGTTGACGCCGCTGGTCAGCCGCACGGCCAGGGTGCCGTCCGGGCGGGGCAGGCGCAGGTCGAGACGGGCCGCGCCGTCGTAGAGGGCGACCGTACTGACCCGGGCCTGGGCCAGGTCGACGGTGCGGGTCTCGGCCGGTCCGTGCATGCCCAGGTCCCAGGCGACGCCGGTGGCGAGCAGCAGCTCGACCGGGCCGCCGGGCACCTCCAGCCGGATCCGGCCGTGATCGTCGGACTCGCGGGCGGCCGGGCGTACCCGATAGAGGTCCTCACCCAGATCCGCCGTACGCACCGTGATCGAGGACCCGCCGATCACGTCGATCGCCGAGGCCGAGGCCGAGGCCGCGCGGCGCGGCGCGGCCGGTGCGTCGCGGTTGACCGAGACGATGATCAGCACGCCGGCGACGGCGACCGCGACGGCGAGCCCGGCGAACAGCAGCCGGCGGACCCGCGGGCGATGCATCTCGGGTTCCGGCAGCGGGTCCGGTTTCCGCCCGGCGACCGGCATCTCCAGCGTCAGATCGTCCCAATCCGGTGCGGTCGTCATGCCCCTCAGTACGGACGGCGGGCCGCGTCGGTTCGCTGTCCGGAACCGGAATCCGGCCGGCCGTCGGAGGGCCGCCGGCGACACGCCCCACCGGCCGGGCCGCGCCGGCGGGGGACCTGTGATTATCGTCCGGTAGCCCCACGGACGAACGGATGGTGGACCGGTGCGCAAGGACGGCCTGTACGACGACCTGGTGGCGGCCGCGGTCCGGCTTGCGTCGACCCGGATGTCGCTGGCCGTCCCGTCGCTGCGGGCGGTGGCCCGGGCCTGCGACGTGTCGGCCACCGCGGTGTACCGGCACTTCGCCGCGCAGAGCGACCTCAACCAGGCCGTGATGCTGAGCATCGACGCGTCGTTCGTGACGGCGATGGCCGCGGCCGACGACGCGGGGCGGCCGCCGGCCGAACGGTTGCGCCTGCTCGCGTACGGCTATCTGCGCTGGGGTCTGGACAATCCGGGGCTCTACCAGCTGCGCTTCGAGAGCGCCGACCAGCTCGGCGCCGATTACGTACGCAGCGACGCGGCCGACACGCTGCTGGCCGGCATCGGCGAACTCCTGCGGGCCTCGGGTGACACCTCGGGGCTGACCGCGGCCGACCTGTGGACCTGCCTGCACGGCGTGATCTCGCTGCGCCTCCACAAGCCGGCCCATCCCTGGCCCGAGGAGCCGGCGGCGCAGCTGGAGCGGCTGCTCACCGCCTGGGGCTTCACCGGACCGGCCGCAGCCGAACCCCGACGTTGGTCGGGAACACCGCGAACGTGACCCGCTCGCCGACCGGGCCGCGGGAGGTGTCCGGCTCGATGGTGAAGTTGTGGCACACCATGGCGATCAGCAGCATGCTCTCGATCAGCGCCAGGTTGCGGCCGGGGCAGAACCTCGGGCCGCCGCCGAACGGCCGGGACGAGGTGGCCGGCGGGTCCGACAGCCAGCGCTCCGGCTGGAACGGGCCCGGGTCGCTGCCGTCGTCGAGCAGGAGGATGAAGACGGTGCCGCGGGCGACGCGCAGGCCACCGGCGCCGCCCGGGAGCGTGGTGTCCTCGGCGGCTTCCATGATGGCGTACGGGGACGGCGGGTTGACCCGGGTCGTCTCCTTGACCACGGCCTCGACGTAGCGGAGCCGGGACAGCGACGCCGCGTCGCCGGGAAGGGCCCGGTCGCCCAGGACCTCGGCCGTCTCGGCCCGGATCTTGGCCTGCACCTCGGGGTGGGTGGCCAGGTGGTGGATCGCCCAGGTGGCCTGGGCGGCGGTGTTGTCCTCGCCCGCGACCAGCATGTTGATGACGGCGGCGGCGGCCTCCGGCTCGGTCAGCGGCTCGTCGTGGTCGAGGCTGGATTTGATCAGGGTGTCGAGGTAGCAGGTCGGTGCCTCGCCCGCGCTCATCCGCCGGCGGGCGTCGGCGTAGCGCCCGGCGACGAGGGCGCCGGTCTCGGCCACGACCGCGTCGGCGCGCCGGTCGGCGGGCAGCCGGAACCAGCGCCAGTACGGCAGCGGGCTGTAGGCCCGGCGGACCAGCGTCGAGGCGAGCACCGGCAGGCGCTGGTGCAGGCCGTCCTCGTGCGGCCGCCGGACCGCGTCGAGGTCGTGGCCCAGGGTCAGGCCGCCGATGACCTCGAGGGTGTAGCGCATCAGGTCGTCGAGGACGTCGACGCGTACGCCCGGCCCGGCCGCCGCCCAGAGTTCGCGCAGCCGGTCGGTCGACCGCACCATGGTGCCGAAGGCGTCCCGCAGCGACGTCACGCTCAGCCCGGGCACGGCGCTGCGGCGCAGCCGGCTCCAGTCGTTGCCCTCGGCGTTGAACAGGCCGTGCCCGCCGAGCTCGTCGATGACGTCGGAGAGGTAGGTGGCCCGGCGGAAGGTCGCCGGTCGCTCGCGGAGGATCGTGTCGACCAGATCCGGTGCCGCGGTGACGACCGCGGTGGACGGGCCCAGCCGGACCCGGTACGTCGGGCCGAGCCGGTCCCGCCAGCCGTACAGGGTGCGGTGCATGGTGCCGCCGCGGGCCAGGGCCGGGGCGTGGCCCAGCACGGGCAGGCCGGGTGGCTGGGGAAGGTCGGCGACGGTCGGCACAGGCACGGCTCCTCGAAGTTGACACCTGTTAACTTCGGCCGGAGCCTAGCAAACCCGTCACAGGCGGCCGACCATCGCGTGCGCCGCCGCGGTCACCAGGCCGCGGTCGTAGCTGACCGCGAACTCGAAGCGGCGGTCCCGGTCCGGCCCGGAGTCGCCGAGGTCGCGAGCCATCAGCGCCGCCGACGTGTGTGCGCCGAGGACCACGACCGTCCACTCCCGAGCCAGCGGGTCGTGGCCGGCCAGAGCGCCGCCGCGGACGCCGGGCGCCGGGTCCGGTGGCATGCCCACGCCCAGCGCGGCCACGAACGGCAGCCGGGCGGCCAGCTCGGTGAACCGCCGCACCACGGCCGGCGGGAAGAACCGCGCGTGCTCGAACGCGGCGAACAGCATCGGCGGCACGGTGTCCTGCAGGGCCATCAGTTCGAGAGTCCGGGACACGGGCACGAGCAGGTGCTTGGGCGCCAGCCGGATCCGCCGGCCGGCCCCGATCATCTGGTACGGCGTCGCACGCAACGCCGTGCCGATCGGGCGGGCGGCGAACCGTTCCGGCTCGAAGGCGGCCGGGTCGATCCGTCGTTCGCCGCGGCCCCAGAGCCAACCCTGGCCGAGGGTCGCGCCCAGGACCAGGGCGCGGGTCAGGTCGCCGGGTGACTCGATGCCCTCGGCGACGACCTCGGCGCCGGTCTGTTCGGCGTACGCGCGAACCGCTCCCGCCACCGCGACCGTCGCCGGGTCCTCGACCGTCCGCAGCAGCCCCAGGTCGAGCTTGACCACCTCGGGGCGCAGCAGCGGGATGAAGGCCAGCGACGCGGGTTGCACCCCGACGTCGTCGAGCGCGATCCCACAGCCGGCCGCCCGCAGCGCCTCGGCCGCGGCCAGGATCCCGGCCAGGTCGGCGGCCAGCGCCCGCTCGGTCACCTCGACCACCACCTGCAGGTGCCGGGCCCGGCCGGCCAGCTCGGCCAGCACCAGGTCGAGGTGCCCGGTCAGGGTGCTGGGCTCGAGGTTGACGAACACCGTGACCGGCCGGCCGGCGGACATCTCGGCCGCGCCGGAGAGGGCCGCGCGCAGCGACGCCTGTTCCAGGTCGGCGAGCCGCCCGGCCTCGTGCGCGGCGCCCAGCAGGGTCAGCGGCGCCTCCCACCGGGTGCCGGCCGGCCCGCGCATCAGCGCCTCGAAGGCCAGCGTCCGGCCGGAATCGACGTCGACGAAGGGCTGGAAGACGCACGACAGCGCGCCGCCGGACAGGATGTCGTCGAGGGCGTGACGCGTGCTTACGGCGCTCACCTCAGTCATGTCGGCAGCCGGCGGCCGGCCTTGAGGTTAAGGTCGTGTCTCCGACCGAGGGAGACCACCGATGATCTTCATCACCGCCAAGTTCCGGGTCAAGCCCGAGTACGCCGAGGACTGGCCGCGGATCGCCGGCCCGTTCACCGAGGCGACCCGGTCCGAGCCGGGCTGCCTGTGGTTCGACTGGTCCCGCAGCCTCGACGACGCGTGCGAATACGTCCTGGTCGAGGCCTTCCGCGACGGCGACGCGGGCAGCGCCCACGTCACCTCCGCGCACTTCCAGCGGGCCCAGCGGGAGCTGCCGCCGCACCTCGTGGCCACCCCGAAGATCGTCAGTCAGACGATTGATCAGGACGACTGGTCGGAGCTGGGCGAGATGGCGGTTCCGGGCTGAGCCCGGCCACCGGTCGCTGCTTGCGCGCCGCCACCCAGGCGGCGACACCGGCCAGCACGAGCAGGAAGCTGAGCAGCACCAGGCTCATGATGTTCTGACCGGTCCGGGGCAGCCACCCGCTGCCACCGCCGTTGTTCCCGCCGCCGTGATCGGGCGCGGGAGCCGCCGTGGCGGTCGCTGTCGCGGTCGGCGACACCGTGGCCGGAGCGGCCGCGATGGTCAGATCGGCGGTGACCGTGTTGTTCACCGTCACGCCCTCCGGGCTGGTCGTGCTGATCGTCACCGACACCGGCACGGTGCCGGCCGGAGCGCCCTTGGCCACCGCCAGCGTCAGGTAGAGCAGGCTGGACGCGGCGACCGGGGCGTCCGGCCCGGTGCAGACCACCGCGTTGGCGTCGCCGTCCGGGTCGCTCACGCAGGTCGCGGTCACAGTGTCCTGCGCGGACGCGGCCGCCCGCACCGCGGCCAGGCTCATCCCGCCGGCGTCGGGCACGATCTCGGCCTTGACCACTGTCACCCCGGCCGGCGGGTCGACCAGGAACCGGACCCCCGACGCGCTCGTGTTGCCGACGTTGGAGTAGGGCAGCGCGAGCCGAACGGTGCCACCGCTCGTCGCCTTCGGCTCGGGGTCGAGGATCGAGATGGTGAGGTCGACGTCGGGCGCGGCCACGGTCAGGTCCGGCACCAGCGTGTCGTCGTTGCTCTCGCAGGCGCCGTCCACAGTGCCCTGCCCGGTGGCGTTGTCGACGCACCCGCCGCCGAGCACGGTGCCGGTGGCCAGGCCGGGGTTCACCCTGAGGGGGATGCCGATGTCGGCCGACCCGCCGGCCGGAATCGTCGCCACCTCGCAGCGCACGGTCCGGCCACCGGTGGCGGCACAGCCGCCGGGCAGGGTGCCGGTGGTCATGCCGGTCGGGATGACGAAGTACACGACGTACGGGCTGGCGTCCGACGGGCCCTCGTTGGTCAGCGTGACCGGCAGGACGGTGGTCTGCCCGGCGGCCGGCGACGGCACGCTCGGCGTGCCGATCTGGACCGACACGGTGTATTCCGGGTCCGACGTCGAGGCGATCATGCCCGAGCCGGTGACGTAGTCGGTCTCGGCGTCCGGGCGGAACAGCCGGATCTCCGACGGCGACCAGCTCACCCCCGTCCCCGCCGACGGCGACACGGACAGCGCGATCGGGATCTCCAGCGGGACGTTCTCCAGGATCGACAGCCCGGCGCAGGTGATCGCCTCGTCGGACAGCACGCAGCCGTCCGGCGGGCCGGTGATGGTGAACACCGCGGGCAGGTCGGCCAGCGGGATGCTCAGCGTGAGCCCGTCGAGGTTGTCGACCGAGGTCAGCGTGACCGTGCCGGTGCCCGACCGGCCGGGCCGGATCGTGGCCGGGCCGAACCCGAAGGTCACCGTGCCCGGGAGCTGATTGGCGAACTGCGACACGAAGATCGGGTCGGTGCAGGTACGCGCCGAGCCGTCCACCACGCACGGACCGTCGACGTACTGCCCGTCGGTCGCCGAGGTCGACACGGTCAGCGGGAAGACCCAGCTCAGCGGCGTGGAGCCGGCCGTCAGCCGGACCGTGCAGGTGATCAGCCGGTCGTTGCCGCGGGTGCAGGACCGGGCGGTGGTGCCGGTCGGCGTACCGAAGCCGAGCAGTTCCGGGGCCTCGACCGTGACCGTCGTGCCGTCCGCGTCGGACGGTCCCGGGTTGGCGACAGTGACCGTCATCGTGGTGTTCCCGCCCGGGACCACGCCGCCGGCCGGGCCGGCGGCGGTGAGGGTGAGCGGGGCGACCGGGTCCCCGGTGGTCAGGATCGGGCCGTTGCCGATCTGGGTGGCGCTCTGCCCGGTGCGGCTCACGGTGATCCCGGTGGCGGTCCAGCTGACGCCCGCACGCAGCGACGACGCGGCCGTGCCGGTCAGCGTGACCGCGGTGTTGACCCCGGCCACGACGTCGACGCCGGTGCAGGTGATCGTGGTCGCGCCGCGGACGCAGGTGGCGCCGGTGGGCCCGGCGAATCCGGTCAGCTCGAAGCCGGCCGGCAGGCTCAGCGGGACCACGACGCGCAGGCCGGTCAGCGGGCGGGTGGCGGTGAGGACGACCCGGCCCGAGCCCGAGCCGCCGGGCGTCACGCCGCCCTGGTCGGTGCTGACCTGGATCATCGCGGGCAGCGTCTCGCCCAGCGTGACGGCCGGGATCCGGGTGTCCGGCGGGAAGGCGCAGAGCCGGTCGCCGTCGACGTCCACGCAACCGCCGGTGATCGTGCCGCCCGACGGAGAGTTGGACGGCACCTGGAAGCGCAGCACGAACGACTGCGGCGCGTCGACCGGGACGTCCATCGTGCAGTCGACGCGGGTGGTGGCGGCGAGCACGCAGCCGGTGCGGGCCGGCGCGGCGAACGTGGTGCCGGTCGGGGCGATGAAGCGGACCACCACGCCGCGGGCGTTGGACGGGCCGGCGTCGGTGACCGTGACGTTCATCTCGCCGGTGCCGCCGGGCAGCAGGGTGCCGGCGGCCGGCCCGGTCACGGCCACCGTGACGGGTGCGCTGGGGTCGGCCACGGTCATCGCCGTGACCGTACGGGCGATCGACGCGGCGTCCTCGGCCACGGTGACGGCGGGCCGCCACGAGCCGCCGGCGACCGCGTCCGGCCCGGCGCTCAGGCCGACGACGATCGCGGCGGGGGCGTCCGGGCCGGCGGTGACCCCGGTGCACCGCACCGCGCCGCCGCTGATCGGGCAGGCGGTGTTGTTCCAGCTCGCCGTGCCCACGGTGACGCCCGCGGGCAGGCCGCCGACCGGGATCGCCACGCTCAGGCCGGTGCGGCCGTCGGCCGACGCCACGGTGATCGTGGTGCTGCCGCCGGTGCCGGGGACCAGGTGGGTGCCGGTGGCGGTGACGGTGACCGCGTCGCCCAGCCGGAGCCGGAAGCCGGCGCCGGGCAGGCCGGGGTCGCCCTGGCCGCAGGCGCCGTCGCCGGCCAGGTCGACACAGCCGCCGGTGGGCGCCGTGGTCGCGTCGGCGTTCACCACGATCGGCAGCTGGTAGGCCCCGCCGGCGTCCGGCGCGAGGGTGAACGCGCAGTTCAGCCGGGTGTTGCCGGTGGACCGGGCGCAGACCGCGGCGGTGGCCGCGGGCAGCGGGCCGAAGGTGGCCGAGCTGGGCGCCAGCACGGCGACGGTCACGCCGGCGGCGGTGGACGGGCCGTCGTTGTGCGCGGTCAGGGTCGACGTGTACGTGCCACCGGGCTCGACCACGACGGCCGGGCCGGTGGTGACCTGGTACGTGACCGGGGCGACCGGCGGCCCGGTGCTGGCCAGGGTGCCGTCGAACCGGGCGCTCTGCCCGTCGGCCGAGCCCACCGTGATGCCCTCGGCCGTCCACCGCACCCCGGCGGCCAGAGCGGGGTCGGTCCGGACGGTGACCGGCAGCCGCGCCGAGCCATTGCCCGGCACGTCGACGCCGGTGCAGGTGATGACCGTGTCGGTGGTGGCGCACGGGCCGGTGCCGGTGACGGTGAAGCCGCCGGGCAGGGCGGCCCGGGGAATGGTCACGGTCAGATCGCTGGTCGCCGTGGCCCCGGTGGCGGTGAGGACGACCGCGCCGGTGCCGCTGAGGCCGGGCGTGACGGTCACCGGGTCGGTGGCCGCGCTGATCCGGGCGCCGAGGGCGATGCCGGGCACGAACGGCGGGATGCCGGTGTCGGGCGGGAAGGTGCACCGCTGGTCGTCGTTCTCGTCCACGCAGCCGCCGCCGACCGGCACCCCCGGGAGGGCGCCGGCCGACAGGACGATCGGCAGGCTGAAGGTGCGCTGTCCGACGGTCAGGGTGGCGTACGAGCACTCGACGACCGTGTCCGACGTCCGGCTGCAGCCCGGCGCGGTGATCGTGCCGAAGGTGGCACCGGTCGGCGCCCGGAACGCCAGGTGGGCGTCGCGCAGCACCGACGGGCCGGCGTTGGCCACTGTCACGTCCAGGTCCCCGGTGCCGCCCGGGACCAGCGTCCCGGGCGCGGGCACGGCCACGTCGACGGTCAACGCGGTCTCCGGCCCGCCGACGGTGGCCGTCTCGAGCTTCTTCCAGCCGGTCTCGCCGCCCTGAGCCAGGGTGATCATCGGGACCCAGGAGGCCACGTCGGCGTCGGCGGCGGCCGTCACGGTCATGGTCAGGGTGTACGCCTGCCCGGCCCGCAGGTCGACGCCGGCGCAGGTGATGGTGGTGCCCGTACCCGGGCAGGACGGATCGCCGACGGTCAGCCCGGCGGGAAGCTCGCCGGTGTCGACGGTGAGCGTGCTGCCGAGCCGGTCCGCGCTCGCGGTGAACCGCAGCCGCGCCGGGGCCGAGCGCCCGGGCGTGACCACCGGATCGGTCGCGGTGACCGTGACGACGTCGCCCAGCGGCGAGCGCAACAGGATGTCCGGCAGCGCCACGTCGGCCGGGCCGCCACAGGCGTTGTCGCCGTCCAGGTCCAGGCAGCCGCCGGTGAGCGCGACGGCCGGGTCGGCCGAGTCCGGCACCACGACCGGCAGCGCCCAGGTCAGCCGGGTGCCGTTCGCGGGCAGGGTAACCGCGCAGGTCAGCACGTTGGCCGGGCCTGCCGTGCAGCCGGCCGGGACCGGCGTTCCGAAGGTGGTGCCGACCGGCGCGCGGACGCTGACCGGTGCGTTCGTCGCGTCGGCGGGACCGGTGTTGCCGACTGTCGCGGTCATCGTCGCGGTGCCGCCCGGCAGCACGGTGCGGTCCGGCGGACCGGCGACGGTCGCGGTCAGGTGGTAGGTGGCCGGGCCGGTCGTGACCAGTCGTCCGTTGATCCGGGCGGGCACACCGTCGGCGTCGGTGACCGTGATGCCGGTCGCGGTCCAGACCAGGTTGGGTGGGGCGGACGCGGCGACCGCGACCGGCAGCGTGACCGTGTGGCTCTGCCCGGGCGCGATGCTCACGCCGGTGCAGGTGATCGCCGTGGTGTCGGCGGTGCACCCGGCCGGGGTGGTCACGGTCATCGCCGGCGGTTTGCCGCTCAGCGGGATGCGCACCGTCAGGCCGGTCTGCGCCGGGTCGGTGGTGATCACCACGCCGGCCGTGCCCGCGGTGCCCGGCGCGATGGTGGCCGGGCTGGTCGACACCATGATCTGCGCGGGGAACGGGGTGGCGACGTACATCCCGGAGATCCGGATGTCGTCGGTGCCGCCGCAGGCCCCGTCGTCGCCGACGTCGGCGCAGCCGCCACCGAGCGGGCCGCCGGGGCTGGTGCCCGCGTCGACGGTCAGCGGGACGGCCAGGGTGACCGGGGCCTGGGCCGCGGTGATGTCGAGGGTGCAGGTGATCCGGGTGGTGCTGACCCGGGTGCAGCCGGCCGGGACCGGTTCGCCGATGGTGGTCCCGGCGGGGGCGATGACGCCGATGGCGGCGCCCGGGTGGTCGGACGGGCCGAGGTTGTCGACCCGCACGGTGGCGGTGCCGGTGCCGCCGGGCAGGACCGGGCCGGCCGGCGCGGTCACGGTGACGTCGAGCGGGTGCACCGGCGGGCCGGTCACGGCCGGGCGGGCGTCGAGGGTGACCGGCGGGTCGGCGGTGCCGTTGCTCAGCGCGATGCCGGTGGCGTCCCAGGCGATGCCCTGAGCGGCGCCGGGCGCGGCGGCCACCTGGAACGCCACGGCGGCCGTGTCACCCTCCGTCAGGTCGATGTTCGTGCAGGTCACTGTCGTGCCGTCGGAGGCGCAGGCGACTCCCGCGGGCGCGGTGAGGCGGGTCAGGGACAGCCCGGCCGGCATTGTCACCGGCACGGTCAGCGTGAGGTCGTCCTGGTCGCCGTGGGCGGCGGTGACCTCGACCGTCGTGGTCCGGGCGGTGCCCGGCGTGATCGACTGGGTGCCGGCGGTCAGGGTCGCCTGGTCGTCGAAGGGGACCTTGAGCGACAGGTCGGCGATCGGGCCGTCCCCGGTGCCGGAGCAGCCGGGCGCGTGGTCGAAGTCGACGCAGCCGCCGCCGTGCGGGCTGAACGGGTCGGCGTCGTCGGCGACCTTCAGCGGCAGCACGACCGGGCCGGTGGTGGCGTTCGCGGCCAGGGTGACCGTGCAGGTGACCAGGGTGGGGCCGGTCGGCGCGCACGGGCTGGGAACCGGGGCGACGAAGGTGGTCTGCGCCGGCGCGGACACGGTGAACGTGGTGGCCGGGGCGTCGGACGGGCCGCGGTTGCCGGCGACCAGGGTGAGACTGGTGGTGTCGCCGGGCTCGACCGTGCCGTCCGGTGGGACGGTGACCGTCGCGGTCACCCGGTAGTCGGGGTCGACGGTTAGGGCCAGCCGGCCGTCGGCGGTGGCGTCGTCGTCCGGGGCGGCGGCGACGCGGATGCCGGTGACGTCCCACGGGACGCCGGCGGCGACCGAACCGGCCACTGTCACCCGCAGGTCGACGTTCGCGCCGGTACGGGCGGCCAGGTCGACGCCGGAGCAGGTGACCTCGGCCGGGGTGGTGGTGCAGGCGTTGCCGGCGAAGGAGGCCGCGGTGACGGCGAAGCCGGCCGGCAGGGCGGTGGGGACGGTGACGGTCAGGTCGTCCTCGGCCCGGTCCGAGCGCAGGGTGATGTGGGCCGTCCCGGCGGTGCCGGGCACGATGTCGGCCCGCACCGGGGTGATGGTCAGCCGCCGGTCCAGCGGGGTGGTCAGCAGGATGTCCGGGTTGGGCTCGTCGCCCGTACCGCAGGAGCCGTTGTCGTCGAGGTCGGCGCAGCCGCCGCGCAGGGGGCCGTTGTCCGGGTCGGCGTTGTTGTCCACGGTCAGCGGGAAGTCGAACGGCACCGGGGCCTGCGCCGTCGTGATGGTGAAGGTGCAGGTGACATGCATCGGGCCGGCCGCGGTGCAGCCGGCCGGCAGCGGGGTGCCGAAGGTCGCGCCGGTCGGGGCGAACACGCCGAAGGCGGCGCCGGGGAAATCGGACGGGCCGAGGTTGTCGACGGTCACCCGCAGCGTGCCGGTGTCACCGGGTTCGAGCGGGGTGGCCGGCGGGGTGATCGTCGCGCCCAGCGGGTGCACCGGCGGGCCGGTGACGGCCAGGCGACCGCTGATCGGTTCGGCGTCGGATCCCTTGTGTACCGTCACATTGGTGGCGTCCCAGGCCACGCCCTGAGCGGCCGAGGGGAGCGCGGCGACGGTCAGCTCGACCACGCCGGTGCCGCCGTCGGCCACGTCCAGGCCGGCGCAGGTGGCGTTACCACCGGAGACGTCGCAGGTGCCACCGGCCACCGCGGCCGCGGTCACGGACAGCTGCGGCGGAAGGCCGGCGAGGGGTACGACGACCGTCAGCCCGTCCTGCCGGCCGTGCGTGGCGGTCACCCCGACCGACGCGGTGGCCGTGGCCCCGGGCGTCACGGTCGCCGGGTTGAGACTGAGCTCCACCTGCCGGTCGAAGCCGACCTCGAGGATCAGCGGCCCGTAGGGCCGGTCGCAGCCGGGCTGCCCGTCCAGCTCGACACAACCGCCGCCGTGCGGCACGTCCGGGTCGGCGGCCGGGTCGACCAGCAGCGGAAGCTCGAGTTCGGGCGTGCCGGCGCCGGCGGCCAGGGTCACCGGGCAGCGGACCACGGTGGCCGAGTCGGCGGTGCACCCGGCCGGCAGCGGCGTGCCGAAGGTGGTGCTGTCCGGCGCGGTCACGGTGAACGTGGTGGCGGGGGCGTCGGACGGGCCGTTGTTGGTCACGACCAGCTTGACCACAGTGGGGTCGCCGGGCTCGACCGTGTTGTCCGGCGGCAGGGTGACCGTGGCGTCCAGGTCGTACGCCGGGTTCCCGGCCGTGGCCAGGGTGCCGTTGTAGGACTCGGCCTCCACCCCGTCGTCCAGGACGATGCCGGTGGCCGTCCAGGTCCGCGGGGGCGTCACGCCGGCGGCGACGGCCACCCGGATCCGCACGTCCGTGCTCTGCCCGGCGGTCAGGTCGACGCCGGTGCAGACCACCGATGTGCCGGTGGCGCAGGAGCCGCCGGGCACGGTCGCCGCGTCGACGGTGAAACCGGCGGGCAGGCCGGCCATCGGCACGGTCAGCGCCAGCCCGGTCTCGTCCTGGCTGGACGACACGGTCACCCGGCCGAAGCCGGCGGTGCCGGGCACGATCGTCGCCGGCTGTGCGGTGACGGTGATCCGGTCGGTCAGCGGGGTACGCAGCTGGATCGCCGGCGAGGCCCGGTCCCCGGCGTCGCCGCAGGTGGTGTTGTCGTCCGGGCTGACGCAGCCGCCGTCGAGCGGGCCGGCCGGGTCGGCCTGGGCCGAGACGTCCAGCGGGAACAGGAACACGGTGGCCGGGTCGCCGACCTGCTTGCTCAGCGTGCACCGCAGCGCGGTCGGGCCGATCGGCTGGCACAGCTGCTGCACGGTGCCGGTGAGCGGCGACGAGAACTGGGTCGACCGCGGCGCCACCATGACGAAGGCGGCGTTCACCGCGTCCGACGGGCCCTGGTCGGTGACCTCGACCCGCATCGTGGTCGGCTGGCCGGGCCGGACGGTCCGCGCCGCCGGGCCGGTCTGTGTGACGCCGAGCGTCCACCGCGGGTCGGCCGTGACGATCGGGCCCGAGGCCGTGCCGGTCGAGTCGCCGCTGGTCGCGGTGACCGCGCCGGCCCAGCCGGCGGTGACCGCCGAGCCCAGCGTGACCGGGATCGAGACGGTCACCGCGCCCATCGCCGGTACGGTCACCCCGGTGCACGTGACGGCCCCCGAGGTGGTGCACGTGCCGGTGCCGTTGCTGGTGGTCACCGCGCCGATGCTGTAACCGGCCGGCGGCGCGGCCACGGTGACGGTGGTGCCGGTGGCCGGGATGATGCCGACGTTGCGGATCCGCATTGTCGGGGTCGCGGCCCCGTCACCGGGCACCGCCGTGGCCGGTGTGACCGTGACCCCGTTGTCCAGGTTGACGTCGGGGTCGCTGACCGTCAGCAGCCGGCCGCCGCCGCTGACCGCGGTGCCGTTCAGCGTGGTCTGCACGCCGGCCAGGTCCCAGGTGGTCAGCGGCGGTGTGGTCGTGGTGGCCGCGGCCCGGATGGTGATCGCGGCGGTGCCGCCGGCCGGTACGGACACCCCGGTGCAGGTGAGGGTGGCCGCGGTGACCGCGCAGCCGCTGCCGTTGTAGGTGGCCGACTGCACCGAGACGCCGGCCGGCCGGTTCCCGATCGGGATTGCGACCGTGGCGCCGGTCGCGTCGGACGGCCCGTCGTTGCCGACCGTCAGCGTGGTCTGGCCGCTCTTGCCGGCGGCCACGTTCATCGCGTTCACGGTGATCGACCCGGAGTCCGTGACCGCCGGGCCGGCGCTGGCCAGGGTGCCGTTGCCGGTGACCGCGACGGTGGTGCCGGTGACGGCCGCCACGGGTGTGCTGACCGCCGAGATCTGGGTGCCGGTCGGCGCCCAGCCGGCCGCGGCGGCCCCGGAGGACGCGAGCGTGACCGGCAGGCTGACCACCACGGAGCCGCCACCCGGCACGGTCACGCCCGTGCAGGTGATGAACGACGAGGTGGTGGTGCAGTCGCCGCCGCCGGTGGTGGTGGCGGTGCCCGCGGTCCAGCCGGTGGGCGGCGCCGGTACGCGGATCGTGGTGTTGGGCGCGGCGATGTCGCCGGTGTTGGTGACCGTCACCTTCGGTGTGCCCGAGCGGCCCGGCGTGACCTGGGCGGCGGTGGTGCTGACGGTGCCCAGCCGCAGGATGCCCGAGCAGGTCGACTCGGCGATCACCACGTTGCCGCCGGCCACCAGGCCGAGCCCGCCGTTGAGCAGCTGCACGTCCAGGCCGCGGACGCCGTAGTCGAGCCGGCCGGTGCCGCTGTTCCAGGTGGCGGTCTGCGCGCCGAGGGTGGCGCTGAGCAGGCCGGGGGCGTTCAGAGCGAGCCCGAGGCCGGGATTGACGGTGTTACCCAGCAGCTTCAGGTTGGCGGCGTCCAGGCCGCCGCTGATCGTGCTCGCGTTCATCGTGCACTGGGTGCTGATCGCGTCGAGCGAGACGGCGCCGAGCAGGCTGAGCCCGGCGGTGCCGGAGGTGGCGGTGCCGCCCGTGCCGGAGGGCCCGGCGGTCGCGGTGATCGCGCCGACGTCGAGGACTCCCGGGACGCCGGCGCCGACGGTCGGCCGGGTCTGCTGGGAGCCGCCGGTGGTCCAGGTCGCCTGGGGCGTGGTCAGCGGGACGTTGATCAGGGACAGCAGCGCGACGTTGCCGCGCAGGCCCTGGGCGGTGGTGCTGACGGTGCCGACCG
The DNA here is from genome assembly GCF_043197135.1 of Actinoplanes sp. NPDC049265. Lineage (NCBI taxonomy): Bacteria > Bacillati > Actinomycetota > Actinomycetes > Micromonosporales > Micromonosporaceae > Actinoplanes > Actinoplanes sp. NPDC049265. The sequence continues at coordinate 418,151 of NZ_JBICSP010000003.1, forward strand.
CCGCGTACGCCGGGGGCCCGGTCAACGCGACGATCAGGAGGACGGTCACTCCGAGAGCGATGCGCCGGACGCCCGGCGCGAGACCTGTCGCCACGAGGCGAAGGTAATTCGCATCTCTCTCGGAGGTGTCAGATCGGGCGAAGCGCCCCGGATCCTCCGGTCAGCGGCCTAGGCTGACAAGTTGCGCCGGGCCCAGGTTCCGGATCGAGGCGTCCAGCACCTGCGCGGTGTGCGCCAGCGCGATGCTCCCGCCGTCCCGCCGGACCGCCGCGGCCACCTGCATCAGGCACCCCGGGTTGGCGGTGACCAGCAGGTCCGCGCCGGTGGCGAGCACGTTGCCGGCCTTGCGGGCGCCCAGTTCGGCCGCCGGGCCCGGGTTGAGGACGTTCCACACGCCGGCCGAGCCGCAGCAGATGTCGGGCTCGGCGATCTCGCGCAGCTCGAGGCCGGGGATGCCGGTCAGCAGGGCGCGGGGCTGTGCGCGTACGCCCTGGGCATGCCCCAGGTGACAGGCGTCGTGATAGGCCACGGTCATCGGCAGCGGATGCCGCTCGGCCACCGGGCCGAGCTCGACCAGCAGCTCGGAGAGGTCCCGCACCCGGGCGGCGAACGCGGCGGCCCGCTCGGCGTACGCGGCATCGTCGGCCAGCAGCACCCCGTACTCCTTCAGCGACGACCCGCACCCGGCCGCGTTGACCACGAAGTAGTCCATCCCGCTGTCGGCGAAGGTGTCGATCAGCCGCCGCGCGAACTCCCGGGCCTCATCCGCGCGCCCGTTGTGCACGCTCAGTGCCCCGCAGCAGCCCTGCGAGGGCGGTAGCACCACGTCGCAGCCCTCGGCGGCCAGGATCCGCACGGTCGCCGAGTTCACGTCCGGGAAGAACGCCCGCTGCACACATCCGGTCAGCATCCCGACGACCGCCCGTCGCGGACTGCGCGCCCGCACCAGCCTTGGCGGCGCGGGCACGCGGCGCAGCCGGGGCGCCAGTGAATCGAGGGTCGCCAGGGTCGGCGCCAGTCGCTCCAGCAGTCCCGTCCGCGCCACGAGCCGCTGCAGCCCGGTCGCCTGATAGGCCCGCAGTGGCCCGCGCAACAATCGCAACCTTCTCGGGTACGGGAAGAGCGCGAAAATCGCCTTCCGCAGCGCCCGCTCCTTCGCACCGCGCGGGTGCCGCCGCTCGACCTGGGCCCGGGTGTCCTCGATCAGCCGGTCGTAGCGCACTCCCGACGGGCACGCCGTCACACAGGACATGCAGCCCAGGCAGTTGTCGAAGTGCCCGACCATGCTCGGGCTCAGCGGCTCCCCGTTCAGCCCCTGCGACATCAGGTGGATCCGCCCGCGCGGGGAATCCATCTCCTCGCCCCACAGCACGTAGGTCGGGCAGGTCGGCAGGCAGAACCCGCAGTGCACGCAGTCCGAGATCAGCTCCCGGGCCGGCGGGTGGTCGTCGTCGAAGGCCCGCACCGCCCCCAGCACGTCCCGTGGCACCCCACCGGTCTCCCCGAGCGCACCCCGCGGGGCGTCGATGTCGGCCATCAGATCCCTCCCACGAACCGGCCCGGCGCGAACATCCCGGCCGGATCGAACTGCGCCTTGACCCGCCGCATCAGCTCCAGCCCGTCCACCGGCCCCCACAGGTCGAGCGTCTCGCGCAGCCCGGCCGGCGCCGTGAGGACAACCGCGTGGCCGCCCGCCGCGACCGCCGCCTCCCGCAGCCGCGCGACGCTCCGACCGATCGCCCCGAGGTCCCTTTGCTCTGAGCACACCGGTGCATCACTTCCTTGCTTTGAGTACACCGGTGCATCACCTTCTTGCTTTGAGTACACCGGTGCATCACTTCCTTGCTCTGAGCACATCGGTGCATCACTTCCTTGCTCTGAGCGCACCGGTGCATCACCCCTTTGCTCTGAGCACATCGGTGCATCACCCGCCGCGGCGTAGAGCACGCCCGTGCCGGCCGAGCCTCGGACGGTAACCGGCACCTCGGCCGCGCGGGCGGCTACCAGCAGGTCAGGGACCCGGGAGAGCGGGGCGGTGAGCTTGAGCCCGACCCCGCCGGCCGCCCACGGATAGGTGTTCCACCAGGCCGGCGCCGACTGATGCATCGGTGTGCTCAGAGCAAAGGGCGGCGGGAGGGAGGTGGCGAAGAGCTTGGCCACGGCTTCGGCCCGGTGCTTGACGCCGTCGGGGGTGCCCTCGAGCAGGACGGCGATCTCGACGTCCGCGCCGGGCGGGGCGTTGATCTCGATCGCCGAGGGGACCACCTGGGCGGAGAGGACCGCGGCGATGAGGCGCCCGGCGGCGGCGGGGGAGGGGGCGGCGGCGGTGACGAAGGCGGCCGCTGCGGGCAGCGGGTGCAGGCGGAACGCGCACTCGGTGATCAGGCCGAGGGTCCCGTACGCGCCGGTGAAGAGTTTGCCCAGGTCGTACCCGGCGACGTTCTTGACCACCTTGCCGCCGGATCGCGCGACGGTGCCGTCGGCCCGCACCACCTCGATGCCGATCAGCAGGTCGCGGGCGGTTCCGTAGAGCATCCGGCGGGGACCGCTGATGTTGGCGGCGACGGTTCCGCCGACGGTGGCGCCGGGGACGGGGGAGTCCAGGGCGAGCTGCTGGCCGGGCAGGTCGAGGTCGTCGACGGGAGTGCCGGCGCCGACAACGGTGATCAGGTCGCCGGCGGCGTGCTCGCGGACGCCGGCCAGGCGGTGGGTGTCGATGATCAGGTCGAGCGTGCGGGGCGGCGTACCCCAGTCGATCTTGGTGCCGGCGCCGCGCACCACCACGGTGAGGCCGGCCGCGGCCCGGAGCAGCGCGGACGCCTCGGCGGTGGTGGCGGGGGCGGCGACCAGCCGGGCCGGGACGCCGCCGACCACGTCGTCGTCGCCGGCCGGGCGGGTCAGGTCGGCCAGCGCCATCAGAACACCTCCGCGATACCGGCTTCCGCCAAGGGATGGGCGCCCTTGTGCCGACCGGGCACCTCGCCGCACAGCCGAGGGGTGGGGAAGACCTTGCCCGGGTTGGCCAGCCCGCGCGGGTCGAAGGCGCACCGGACCAGCTGCATGGTGTCGAGGTCGGCGGCGGTGTACATGCGCGGCATGAACCGGGCCTTGTCCATGCCGACGCCGTGCTCGCCGGTGATCGAGCCGCCCAGCTCGATGCAGATGTCGAGGATGGCGCCGGAGACGTCCTCGGCCCGCTCGGCCTCGCCCTCGACGGCGTCGTCGAACAGGACCAGCGGGTGCAGGTTGCCGTCGCCGGCGTGGAAGACGTTCGCGACCCGGACGCCCTTGGCCGCGGCCAGGTCGCCGATCCGGCGCAGCACCTCGGGCAGGGCGGTCCGCGGGATCACGCCGTCCTGGACGATGTAGTCGGGGCTGATCCGGCCCACGGCGGCGAACGCCGACTTGCGGCCCTTCCAGATCAGCGCCCGCTCGGCGTCGTCGGCGGCGATCCGGATCTCGCCGGCCTGGTTGGCCCGGCACAGGGCCACGACCTGGTCGAACTGGGATTCGACCTCGGCCGCCGGGCCGTCCAGCTCGACCACCAGCACGGCGCCGGCGCCCTGGGGATAGCCGCAGTGCACGGCCGCCTCGGCCGCCTCGATCGCGAGGATGTCCATCATCTCGATCGCCGCCGGCACCACCCCGGCGGCGATGATGGCCGAGGTAGCGGCGCCGGCCTCGTCGGTGGAGGGAAAACCGGCGAGCAGGGTACGCACGGCTTCCGGCAGCCGCACCAGGCGTACGGTCACCTCGGTGGCCAGGCCCAGCGTGCCCTCCGAGCCGACGAACGCGCCGAGCAGGTCGTACCCGGGGGTGTCGGGCGCGTCCCCGCCCAGCCGGACCAGGTCGCCGTCGGCGGTGACGACCTCGGCGCCGAGCACGTGGTTGGTGGTGAAGCCGTACTTGAGGCAGTGCGCGCCGCCCGAGTTCTCGGCCACGTTGCCGCCGATCGAGCAGATCTGCTGGCTGGACGGGTCGGGCGCGTAGTAGTAGCCGTGCGGGCGGGCGGCCTTGCTGACGTCCAGGTTGATCACACCGGGCTGGACCACGGCGCGCTCGTCCTGCGGGCGTACGGCCAGGATGTCGCGCATCTGGGAGGTGACCAGCAGGACGCCGTCGGCGTGCGGGAGGGCGCCGCCGGACAGGCCGGTCCCGGAGCCGCGGGCCACCCATGGGACGCCGGCGTCGGCGCAGGCCCGGATCACCGCCGCGCACTCGGCCGCGGTGTGCGGCAGCACGACCAGGGCCGGGATCACCTTGTACAGGGCCAGGCCGTCGCACTCGTAGGTCCGCAGCCGCTGCCGGTCGCTGATCACCCGCTCGGCGCCGAGGAGCGAGCGCAGCCGGGCGGCCAGATCGTTGATCATCACACCCTCCTGGTCCCACGGTCAGTGGGAGCCCGGGGCGGTGTCCGTGCAGCGGATGCGGCCCGGGGGCTACCACCGACCCCAACCTAACCGTGACGCGGCGACTACGGATACTTTTGTCTGAATCGATGAAAGTTGTGCATCTGGATCAACAACTTCTTCGTTAGGCAGTCTTTCTTTTCACTTTGGACCGGGATAGCGTCTCGGCCAGACGTAACACACTCGACACAGCCTGTTCTCAGGTCCACTTCGGACCGCTTCTGACGCACGCACTCAGCGGCCGGCGAGCCGCCATCGGAAGGTGGGCAAAAATGGGCCAGGTTCCCCTGAAGTCGCAGGTCAGCCGCCGTAAGGTGCTCGCCACCGCGGCCGGCGCCGCGGCCGCCCTGGGCGCGGCCGGACTGCCCGTGCTGCAGACCGCCAAGCCGGCCATCGGCGAGGCCAAGCTGCACGCCGAGCCGCTGATCCCGGCCCGGAACCGGGGCATCATCCTGTACAGCGTGCGGGACCGGATCACGGCCGCCCCGGACGGCTCGGGCGTCCCCTACGGCTTCGAGCGGGTCCTGGCCCGGATCGCCGAGCTCGGCTACCAAGAGGTCGAGTTCGCCGGGTACACCCAGCACGAGTCGATCCTGGGCCGGCAGATCACCCCGGCCGAGATCCGCAAGATCCTCGACGACAACGGGCTGGTCGCCAACGGCACCCACACCACCATCAACGCGGCCACCTTCCAGCAGCAGCTGGACATCGCCGAGACGCTGGGCATGCAGAACATCGGCACCGGCTCCGACCCGACCGGCAGCGCCTACCAGGCCGACTGGGACGCCGCCGCGACGCTCTGGAACGACCTCGGCGCCCAGGCCCAGGCGCGCGGGCTGCGGCTCTACACCCACAATCACGACGGGGCGTACGCCTTCCTGCTCGACGCCGGCCCGCTCGACGCGAACGGACGCCCGACCCGCTCGTCCGGCATCCGCAAGCTCGAGTACTTCATGGCCCGGACCGACCCCGCGAACGTCTTCTTCGAGCTGGACGTCTTCTGGGCCTACGTCGCGCAGTACAAGTACAAGACGTACGTCGACTCGGCCGGCCGGACGCGGACCGACATCTTCGACCCGATCCTGACCGTGGCCAACCGCACCCGGCGGTTCCCGCTGTTCCACGCCAAGGACGGCGACCGCAACCTCAGCGACGGCAACGGGTACACGATGACCCCGCTGGGCGAGGGCGACATCAACTTCCAGCAGTTCTTCGAGACCATCGGCTCGCCCGGGTTCCACCACGCGAACTGGGAGATGGACACCGCGCCGGGCGGGGCTGCCAACCCGGGGCAGTCGCTGGCCTACGCCGGCCTCAGCTACGACAACATGTCGGCGCTGACCGTCTACCGGCGCTGACGGGCCTGGCCCGGGGGTCGTTTCCGGCCCTCCGGCGGCGCCCGTTCCCGTGGCATCGGATCGGCGCGTCCCCTGTGCCCGTACCCCTCAAAGCTTTTGTCTTTGAATCAAGAAGTTACATCTACAAATGAAGAACTTTGTCGATCAACCATCTTTCTTTTCGTCTGACGCCCAGCTAGCGTCCCGTTATGTAACAAGGTCGACACAGCCCGTTTGTTTCTGTCCTTTTCGGAGCCACCCTCGGAAGGTACGCAGACATGGATGAACGTAAGCCCGGCCTCGGCCGTCGCAAGCTCCTCGCCACCGCCGGAGCAGCGGCCGCCGCTCTCGCCGCCGCCGGCCTCCCGGTGATCAACACCGGTAGCGCCGCGCTCGGTGAGGGAAAACTCCGGGCCGAGCCGCTGATCCCGCCCAAGCGCCGCGGCATCATCCTCTACAGCGTCCGCGACCGCATCCAGGCCGCCCCCGACAACAGCGGCGTGCCCTACGGCTTCGAACGCGTCCTCGCCCACCTCGCCACGGTCGGCTACAAAGAGGTCGAGTTCGCCGGGTACACGCAGCACACGTCGATCCTCGGCCGGCAGATCACCCCGGCCGAGATCCGCAAGATCCTGGACGACAACGGGCTGGTCGCCAACGGCACCCACACCAACATCAACCCCTCGACCCTCGATGCCGAGATGGACATCGCCCAGACCCTGGGCATGCCGCACATCGGCACCGGCGGCGACCCGTCCGGCAGCCAGTACCAGGCCGACTGGGACCGCGCCGTCGACGACTGGAACGCGATGGGCGCCCGGGCCCAGGCCCGCGGGCTCAAGCTCTACACCCACAACCACGACACCGCGTACGACTTCCTGCTCGACGCCGGACCGTTCGACAGCAACGGGCGCCCCACCCACTCGACCGGCATCCGCAAACTCGAGTACTTCATCGCCAAGACCGACCCCGAGCTCGTCTACTTCGAGATGGACCTCCTCTGGGCCTACCTGGCACAACACCGCTTCAAGCAGTACACCAACGCCAACGGCAACTTCCGCACCGACATCTTCGACCCGATCCTCACCGTCGCCAACCGCACCCGGCGCTTCCCGCTCTTCCACGCCAAGGACGGCGACCACACCGCCACCGGCTACGCCGAGACCCCACTCGGCGAAGGCGACATCAACTTCCAGCAGTTCTTCCAGACCATCGGACTGCCCGACTACCACCACGCCAACTACGAGATGGACGACGCACAGCTCGGCGGCTCCGCCGACCCCGGCAAGAGCCTGCGCGTCGCCCAGCAGAGCTACGACAACATGTCGGCGCTCAGCATCTACACCAGATAGCTCAACACCCCGGGCCCCCGGCCTCCCGGGGACCCGGGCCTGGCCCCCCGGGAGGTCCGCTGATGCGTACCGGAATCTGGCTGATCGGCGCGCGCGGATCGGTGGCGGTCACCGCCACCGTCGGCGCGTTCGCCCTGAAAGCACGCCTGACCGACACGACGGGATGCGTCACCGAGCTGCCGCCACTGAGCAGCCCGGCCCTTCCGGGCTGGGGCGACCTGGTGTTCGGCGGCCACGACATCGTCAGCACGCCGGTGGTCAAGAAGGCCGAGGCGCTCGCCGCCGCCGGCGTGCTCCCCGGCCGCCTCGTCGCCGCGCTCACCGACGAGCTCACCGAGCACGATGAGAACGTCCGGCCCCTGCCCACGGCCGACACCCAGGAACACACCGCACAGCTGATCGCGGCCGACATCGCCGGCTTCCGTACCCGCCACAGCCTCGACCTCGTCGTCGTCGTGAACGTCTCCACCACCGAACCCCTGTTCGAAAACGTCTCCGCGACGCTCGGCTCCCTGCCCGGCAGTTCCCTGGCCGCCTACGCCGCCTTCTCCGCGGGCTGCCCGTTCATCGACTTCACCCCGTCGACCGGGGCGCGGCTGCCGTTCCTCGACGCGTTCGCCCGATCCAAGGGCGTCGTGTACGCCGGCAACGACGGCAAGACCGGCGAGACGCTGGTCAAATCGGTGCTGGCGCCCATGTTCGCCATGCGCAATCTGCGCGTCCGCAGCTGGTCCGGCCTCAATCTGCTGGGCGGCGGCGACGGCGCCAACCTGGCCGACCCCGCCGCCAACGCGGCCAAGGTCGCCAGCAAGCAGCGCGTACTCGGGGACGCGCTGGGCTACGAGCCGTCCGGCACCAGCCGCATCGACTACGTCGAGGAGATCGGAGACTTCAAGACTGCCTGGGACCTGGTCACCTTCCAGGGCTTCCTCGGCACCGGGATGCGCGTCGAGTTCACCTGGCACGGGTGCGACTCGGCCCTGGCCGCGCCGCTGGTGCTCGACCTGGCCCGGCTGACGGCGGCCGCCCAGCGCGGCGGACGCAGCGGGCCGCTGCCGGAGCTGGGGTTCTTCTTCAAGGACCCGATCGGGGACGGGCCGTCGGCGCTGGCCGAGCAGTGGGCTCAGCTGGCCGGGCTGGTCGCGTCCTTCACCCCGCCTGTCCCCGCCGGCTCCTCCGCTCCGTCCGCCTCGCCTGCTCCTTCCGTCTCCCTGGCCGGGCCGTTCGACGACGAGGCCTCCGCATGAGGTTGCGTGATCTGATCTCGCTGGTGCGGGCGCCCGCCGCCCTGTCTGTTCCCGGCGACGTGGTGGCCGGAGCCGGAGCCGCCGGAGCGCTGTCACCGGCCACGGCCGGGCTGGCCGGCGCCTCGGTCTGCCTGTACTGGGCCGGGATGGCGGCAAACGACTGGGCCGACCGGGACCTGGACGCCGTCGAACGGCCGGAACGGCCCATCCCCTCCGGACGGGTCCCGGCGCCCGCGGCCCTCGGCATCGCTGCCGGGCTGACCGGAGCCGGACTGGCCATCGCCGGCCTCGCCGGTGGACGGAAAGCGCTCGCGGTGGCCGGGCCATTGGCCGCGGCCGTCTGGGTCTACGACCTGAAGCTGAAGAACACCGCGGCCGGGCCGGCCGGGATGGCGCTGTGCCGGGGGCTCGACGTGATGCTCGGGGCCAGCGGCGCGGCGCGACCCGGAAGGGCGGTGCCGTCGGCGCTGGCTGTGGCGTTGCACACGTACACGGTGACAGCGTTGTCACGGCGCGAGGTGTCTGGGGCGGAGCCGAGGCTGGCGGCGGCCACGCTGGCGACGACGGCGGCGCTGACGGGGGTGGTGGCCACCACCGGACGCCTGTGGACAGCCGCGTCGAGCCGTCGTGCCGGTGCGCTAGATTCCGGCCCACCCAGTGACGGGGCGGGGGAGGGGGCGGGTCGTCGATCAGCGCAACCCACCCTCCACCGAGGAGGGCGCCGGTTCTCTGGCCGCGGGTGGCGGGCGGCCGCCACGGCGGCGCTGGCGGTGGGCTACGCGGTGAAGTACGGGCGCGCCCAGGCGGCTGTCATCGGTGACCCGGCGGCGCCTCGGGTCCGGGCGGCGGTGGGTGCGGGCATCACGTCGTTGCCCTCGCTGCAGGGGGCGTTGGCGGCTCGGTCGGGGGCGCCGTTCGCGGGGCTGGCGGTGGCGGCGGCGGCTCCGCTGGCGGGGGCGCTGGCTCGGAAGGTCTCGCCGACATGAGTACGCCGATCAGTGGTGAGCCGGTGGGGGGCGGGGAGCCGATCATGGGCGGGCCGATCGGGCGTTCGCCCGGTGCGGGGACGCCGGATGGGCCGACTATCGCGGCGCCTGGGGGTGAGCTGCCGCTGGATGAAGAGGATGCGCTGGGTGAGGAGACCGCTGTCGGGGGGCGGGTTGACGGCGGGGAAGGGCTTGGTGCCGGAGAGGATTCTGGTGGCGCGCCGGCTGGGGCTGAGAGCGGGGGCTTGGAGACTGCTCGGGCCAGCGGGCTGGGTAGCGGAGGGCCGGCCGGGTTCGCGGGACATGTGCGCGGGCGAACGCGGTGTGTCGGAGCTGCTGCGCGGCCAGGGGAAGCTACGGCGCCGCCGGAGGAAGCCGTGACGCCGCCTGGGCAGGCTCTGACACAGCCAGGGGAAGCTACGGCGCGGCCGGAGGATGCCCTGACGCGGCCCGGGGAAGCCCCGACACAGCCAGGGGAAGCCTCAGTGGGGCCGGGAGGACCTGGGGCGCGGACGGCCGAGACCACAGCGCGGCTGACGGAAGCTTCGGCGCGAGAGGGTGTGGCCCGGCCGGCGGTGGGTGTGACGGCCGGCGGGTCTGGTGCGGCTGGGCGGTCAGGGGTGGGGCTGCGGTTCGGGTACGGGACGAACGGGTTCGCCAATCATCGGCTGGATGAGGCGTTCGCGGTTGTGGCCGAGTTGGGTTACGACGGCGTCGCGCTGACGTTGGATCACGATCATGTGGATCCGTTCGGGGTGAATGTCGCCCGGGAGGTTTCTCGGGCGGGGGATCGGCTGCGGGATCTGGGGCTCGGGGTGGTCATCGAGACGGGGGCCCGGTATCTGCTCGATCCGTGGCGGAAGCACGCGCCGACCCTGCTGCACGAGGACCGGGCGTTGCGGATCGAGTTCTTGCGGCGGGCGGCCGCCATCGGGGCCGATCTGGGGGCTGAGGCGCTGTCGTTCTGGGCGGGCGTGCGGCCGGACGACGTCGACCCGGACACCGCCTGGAAGCGGCTGGCCGACGGGGTGGCCGAGGTGCTGGCGGCGGCGACGATACCGGTCGGGTTCGAGCCCGAGCCGGGGATGCTGGTCAACGACATCGGGGACTGGCGGCGGCTGCGGGCCGAGCTGGGGGAGCCGGAGGCGCTGGGCATCACGCTCGACATCGGGCACTGCCGGGCCGTGGAGGACATGCCGGTGGCGGACTGTGTCGCCGACGTCGCCGGCCATCTGGTCAATGTGCAGATCGACGACATGCGCCGTGGGGTGCACGAGCATCTCGAGTTCGGCCAGGGGGAGATCGACTTCCCGCCGGTGCTGCGGGCGCTGCGGGAGGCGGGCTACGGAGGACTGGTCGCGGTCGAGCTGCCGCGGCACTCGCACGCGGCGCCGGACGTCGCCCGGCGGTCCATCGAGTTCCTGAGGAGGGCGGCGGGGTGAAGCTGGACGAACTGCGGGACGCACTACCCGCGAGTGAATGGCTGGCCGAAGCGGAGAGCAGGGCGAAAGCCGAACCGGACGCGTTGCCGGGTCTCTTCGCCCGCGCCGACCGCAAGCTGGGGCGAGAGCCGATCGCCGGAGGCTGGACCGCCGGGCAGGTGGGAAGGGCCGTGCTGCTGAGGGATCAGGACCCGGCCACGATCATTGAGATCTACGAGCACGGCGACGCGGCCGAGAAGCTGGCCGTCCTGAAAGCGCTCCCCCTGTTGAACATGGGGGACGCGGGGGTGCCGCTGCTGCTGGACGCGCTGCGCACCAACGACACCCGGCTGGTGGCGGCCGCGCTGGGCGGGTACGCCGAGCATCTGGACGCCGCGACCTGGCGTCAGGGCGTCATCAAGCTCGTCTTCATGGGCGTACCCCTGGACGCCGTGGCCGACCTGGACCGGCGGGCCGACGCCGAGCTGGCCCAGATGCTCCGTTCGCTGGCCGACGAGCGGGCGGCGGCGGGACGCGAGATGCCGGCCGACGCGACCGCCCTGCTCGAGAAACTGGAGGCGTGACACCGTGCGCATCTTCGACCCGCACATCCACATGACCTCGCGGACCACCGACGACTACGCGGCGATGGCCGCGCACGGTGTCAAGGCCGTGGTCGAGCCGGCGTTCTGGCTGGGGCAGCCGCGGACCAACCCGGGGTCGTTCGCCGACTACTTCGACTCGCTGATCGGGTGGGAGCCGTTCCGGGCGGCGCAGTACGGCATCCGCCACCACGCCACGATCGCGCTGAACCCGAAGGAGGCCAACGATCCGCGCTGCCGCCCGGTGCTCGATCTGATGCCCCGCTACCTGGACAAGGACGGCGTCGTCGCGGTCGGTGAGATCGGGTACGACTCGATGTCGCCGGTCGAGGACGAGGTGTTCGCGGCCCAGCTGGCGATGGCCGTCGAGTTCGAGCTCCCGGCGCTGGTGCACACGCCGCACCGGGACAAGGCGGCGGGTACGCGGCGGACGCTCGACGTCGTCAAGGAGTCCGGCATCGAACCGGGCCACGTCCTGGTCGACCACCTCAACGAGGTCACGGTCGGCATCGTCGGGGACTCCGGTTGCTGGATGGGTTTCAGCATCTACCCGGAGACGAAGATGTCCCCGCCGCGCATGGTCGACATCCTGAAGGAGCGCGGCACCGAGCGGATCCTGGTCAACTCGGCCGCCGATTGGGGCAAGTCGGACCCGCTGCTGACCGTGGCGACGGCCGAGGCGATGCTGGCGGCCGGGTTCACCGCCGACGACGTCGACAAGGTGCTCTGGCAGAACCCGGTCGAGTTCTACAGCCAGTCCGGCAAGCTCGACCTCTCCGACATCGCGCCCCCGCAGAAGACCTTCGAGGGCAGCTCGATCCTGCGGGGCGGTAGCTGATGCGCCTTCAGCACCGTGACGGGCAGACCGTGCACCTGTCCTACTGCACCAACGTGCACGCGGCCGAGGACCTCGACGGCATCATCGAGCAGCTGGACACATACGCGCTGCCGATCCGGGAGAAGCTCGGCACCGACGTCCTCGGTCTTGGTCTGTGGATCGCCGCGCCGGCGGCGTCGGCGCTGGTCGCGGACCGGAGCGCTCTGACGAGACTGACGCGGGCGATAACGGAGAGAGGCCTCGAGGTGGTCACCCTCAACGGCTTCCCGTACGCGGCGTTCCAGCAACCGGTGGTCAAGGGCGCGGTGTACGAGCCCGACTGGACCACCCCGGCCCGGCTCACGTACACCTTGAACCTGGCCCGGATCCTGGAACACCTGATGCCGGACGACGCGGCCCGCGGCTCGGTCTCGACCCTGCCCTTGGCCTGGCGTACCCCGTGGGACTCCGAGCGTCAGGACTCCTGCCGCCGCTCGCTCGACGTGCTGGCCAACGAGCTGGCCCGGCAGGACCGGACGATCCGGGTGGCGTTCGAGCCGGAGCCGGGCTGCGTGGTCGAGAACACCGCCCAGGCGGCGGCGATGCTGCGCGACGCCGACACCGAACGCCTCGGTGTCTGCCTCGATCTGGCCCACCTGGCCTGCGCCTGGGAGGATCCGGCGGCCGCCCTCGAACGGTTGCGCGCCGCGGGCGTACCCATCGTCAAGACCCAGGTGTCCGCGGCCCTGGCCAGCGACGACCCGGAGCGGGACGCGGAGGTTCTGGCCCGCTACGTCGAGCCGCGCTTCCTGCACCAGACCCGGGGCCGCCGCGGGCTGAGCACCGACGACCTGGACGACGCGCTGGCCGGGGACCGGGGGCAGCCGTGGCGGATCCACTACCACGTGCCGATCCACGCCCAGCCCGAGCCGCCGCTGCGGGCCACCACCGGTGTGCTGCGCGACGCCCTGCGGCACCTGGTCGGGGGGCCGGTCGCGCTCTGCGACCACCTGGACGTGGAGACGTACACCTGGAACGTGCTGCCCGAGGGGTCGCGGCCGCGCGATCCGGCCGAGCTGGTGGCTGGCATCGCCGCCGAGCTCGACCACGCCCGCGGGCTGCTCGAAGAGTTGAATCTGAACCGGGAGAAGGCCACATGGCAGGGTTGAGGACGAGCCAAGCCGTGAAACCACTGCTCGTGCTGGACGTGGTCGGGCTGACCCCGCGGCTGCTGGAGCACATGCCCCGGTTGCGCGCGGTGGCCGATCGGGGCTTCCAGGCACCCCTGGGGACCGTGCTGCCGGCGGTGACCTGTTCGGCCCAGTCGACCTTCCTGACCGGCGAGCTGCCACGCGAGCACGGCATCGTCGGCAACGGCTGGTACTTCCGGGAGCTGGGCGAGGTCTTCCTCTGGCGGCAGCACAACGGGCTGGTCGGCGGCGAGAAGCTGTGGGAGGCGGCGCGGAAGGCCCGGCCCGGTCTGACGGTGGCCAACGTGTGCTGGTGGTACGCGATGGGCATGGACGTCGACTGGACGGTCACGCCGCGGCCGGTCTACCACGCCGACGGGCGCAAGGATCCGGACTGCTACACGTACCCGCCGGAGCTGCACGACGACCTGACCTCGGCGCTGGGCACGTTCCCGCTGTTCAACTACTGGGGTGCGGGCGCCAACCTGACCAGCTCGGCCTGGATCATCAAGGCGGCCCAGCGGCTGCTGGCCCGGCAGAAGCCCGACATCACGCTGGTCTACGTCCCGCACCTCGACTACGACCTGCAGCGTTTCGGGCCGTCGTCACCGCAGGCCGCGGCGGCCGCCCGGGAGCTCGACGAGGAGCTGGCCCCGCTGCTCGGCGCCGACGCCACGGTGGTGGTGCTGTCCGAGTACGGCATCGTCGACGTGAACCGGCCGGTCGACATCAACCGGATGTTGCGCTCGGAGGGCCTGCTCGAGGTCTACACCCAGGCCGGGATGGAATACCTCGACCCGTGGACCAGCCGGGCCTTCGCGGTGGCCGACCATCAGGTCGCGCACGTGTACGTGAAGGATCCGGCCGACCGGCCGGCGGTGGCCAAGCGCTGCGCCGAGCTGCCGGGCGTGGCCGAGGTGCTGGACGAGGCCGGGAAGGCCGCGCACGGGCTCGACCACGAGCGGGCCGGTGACCTGGTGCTGGTGGCCGAGCCGGACGCCTGGTTCACCTACTACTACTGGCTCGACGACGCCAAGGCCCCGGACTTCGCCAAGCTGGTCGAGATCCATCGCAAGCCCGGCTACGACCCGGCCGAGCTGTTCTTCGACCCGGCCAGTCCGGGTGCGGCCAAGGGCCGGGCCGGTCTGGCGCTGCTGCGGAAGAAGATCGGCATGCGCTACCTGATGAACGTGGTCGGGCTGGACGCCGGCGCCCGCGCGGTGCGCGGTTCGCACGGCCGGCTCCCCGACGACCCTCGCGACGCGCCGGTCCTGATTTGTTCGGATCCCGGGTACGCCCGCGAGACGGTCGCCGCGACCGAGGTCAAGACCCTGCTCCTCGAAATGGTGGGAGCTGTGTCGCGACCGATGCCTGGTCCTTCGGACGGCACGGAGGGCCGGAACCCCTCCGGGGCGCGATCATGACCGTAGGGGTGCCACCGGGCGTGGCTGAGGACCTGGCGAGCCGGTTCGACCAGGCGCTGACCAGGTTCCTGGACGGGCAGAGTCCACAGTGGCCCGACGGCGCCCCGCACGGCGTGCTCGACGCCTGCCGCCGGTTCGTGCTGGCCGGCGGCAAGCGGCTGCGCCCGGCGTTCTGCTATTGGGGCTGGCGCGGGGCGGGCGGACCGGACGGCTCGGAGATCATCGCCGCGTCGGCCGCGCTGGAGTTGTTCCACGCGTTCGCCCTGATCCACGACGACATCATGGACGGCAGCGACCAGCGCCGCGGCCGCCCGTCCATGCACCGGCACTTCACCGACCTGCACAACCGGCACCGCTGGCGGGGCGACGCGGCCCGCTACGGCCACAGCGCCGCCCTGCTCGGCGGTGACCTCTGCGCCGCCTGGGCCGACCAGATGTTCACCGGCTCGGGCCTGCCCCCGGAGTGGATCCAGCGCGGTCACCGTCTGTTCACGCTCATGCGCACCGAGGTGATCGCCGGCCAGTACCTGGACCTGGTGTCGAGCGTCGGCGACGGCTCGGTGGCCGGCGGCCTGACCGTGATCCGGATGAAGTCGGCCCGCTACACCGTGACCCGGCCGTTGCAGATCGGCGCGGCGCTGGCCGGGGCCGAGCCCGAGACCCTGGCCGCGTTGCTGTGTTTCGGCGACCCGCTCGGCGACGCGTTTCAGTTGCGTGACGATGTGCTCGGCGTCTTCGGCGACCCCTCGGTGACCGGCAAACCGGTCCTTGATGATCTCAGAGAGGGCAAACCGACAGTCCTCATCGCACTGACCCGGGAGCGCAGTGACGCAGGTCAGAGCGATAAATTTAAAAATCTCTTCGGCAAATCGGATCTGGACCCCGCAGGTGCAGAAGAACTGCGTACGATCATCGCCGCCACCGGTGCGCTCGACCGCGTGGAGGACATGATCAAGGTGCGGGCCGAGTCGGCGGTCGCGGCACTGACCGACGCTCCGATCACCGACGAGGCCCGTGCCGCTCTGGCCACCCTCGCCGGCAGCGTCGTGGACCGTACTCGATAGACCTGGGGACCGCGTGACGCTGAACGAAGTCGATGCCGAGGACACCGATGCCCGGCTGCGCCTGTCCGGGATCGTCCGGCCCCGGCGGTCGCCGGAGAACGTCGACGACCGGCCCACCGGCTGGCGGCCGCTGCGCATCGCCATGATCGGGCAGAAGGGCATGCCCGCCACCTACGGCGGCATCGAACGGCACGTCGAGGAGCTCAGCGCCCGGCTCGTCGCGCTCGGTCACGAGGTGACCGTGTACTGCCGCAACAGCTACGACGCGATGCCCATGGACCAGTACCGCGGCGTGCGGCTGCGGCACACCCGCACGGTCGCCACCAAGCACCTGGACGCCATCGCGCACGCCGCCACCGCCACGCTGGCCGCGCTCACCGACAAGCCGGACGTCGTGCACTACCACGGGATCGGGCCGGGCCTGGTCGCGCCGCTGCCACGCTACCTGTCCCGGGTGCGGGTGGTGCAGACCATCCACGGGCTGGACAACCAGCGGGCCAAGTGGGGCCGGCTGGCCCGGGCGGTGCTCGGCGCCGCGCACTGGTGCAGCGGCCGGGTGCCCGACGTACGCATCGCCGTGTCCCGCACCCTGGCCGGCCACTACCAGGACCGGTTCGGCACCGACACCCGCTACGTGCCCAACGGGGTGGCCGAGCAGCGCCGGGTGCCGGCCCAGCAGATCACCAGCCGGTTCGGGCTGACCGAGGGCGGCTACCTGCTGCTGGTCGGCCGGCTCGTCCCCGAGAAGGCCGCCGACCTGCTCATCCGCGCCTTCCGCCGGCTCCCCGCCGCACTCGACGGCGCCGACCTGAAGCTGGCCATCGTGGGCGGCTCGTCGTTCTCCGACGAGTACGTGCGCGTGCTGCGCGAGGCGGCCGGCGACGACCCGCGGATCGTGTTCACCGGCTTCGCCTACGGCGACCTGCTGGCCGAGCTGTACACCAACGCGGCCGGGTTCGTGCAGCCGTCCCGGTTGGAGGGGCTGCCGCTGACCCTGCTGGAGGCGTGCGCGTACGGTCTCCCGGTGATCGCGAGCGACATCCCGCCGCACGTCGAGCTGCTCGGCTCCGACGACGCCGGCCGGCGCCTGTTCCGCGACGGCGACGAGGACGACCTGGTCGCCGCCCTGAGCCGGATGCTGGCCGAGCCCCGCACCGAACGGCTCGGCGCCACCCTGCACGGCGGCCGGCTCCGCTCGCAGTACAGCTGGGACACCGCCGCCCGGGAGATCGAGCGGGTCTACCTGTCCGTGGTGAAGAGGTCGTGACCAACCGGCTGCTGACGATCGGTGCGGCGGTGGCCTCGGCCGGCGCCGCCGCGTTCACCACCTGGGCGCTGGGGCAGGGCTCGATGGGCCTGGCGGCGATCCCGGTCGCGGCCGCGCTGGGCCTGGTCGTGGCCGCGCTGGCGGTCACCCGTTTCGGCGCGTACGTGCTGCTCATGCTGGCCGTGCGGCCGATGGTCGACCTGTTCAAGCTGAGCGGGCCGACGGCCGGCAAGGCCGGGGTGGACGCCGAGGGGGTCAGCCGCACGCTCGACCCGTCGACCATCCTGGCCGTGCTGTTCCTGATCGCCGCCGGGTTGTGGCTGGCCGCCCGGGCCCGCGAGCGAGGACGGCTGCGCACCTCGCCGCTGACCGTCGCGTGGCTGGTCGTCGGCGCGACCGGGCTGGTCAGTGCCCTGGGCGCCGACAAGGTGCCGAACAGTCTGCTCGAGGCGCTGCGAATTCTGACCGTGGTGGTCATGTTCGTGGTGCTCGAACAACTGGTGCCCGATCACCGGTACGCGCGGCGGGTGCTGCTCGCCGTCTACGCGTCGCTGGCGATCGTGGTCGCGTACACCGTGATCCTGTCTCTCACCGGGAACCCGCCGGCCGAGGTCAAGGGCAGCTTCACCCGCATCAGCGGGCCGTTCGCGCAGTCCACCACGCTCGGCCGGTACCTGATGTTCCTGCTGATCTTCGGGTTCGCGGTCGTCGGGTACGTGCGCGGCCGGCTGCGGGTGGCTCTCGGCGTGCTGCTCGGGCTGTCGTTCGTGCTGGTGTTCCTCACCAACACCCGCAGCGCGATCCTCGGCCTGGGCATCGGGCTGGTCGTCGTGGCGGTGGTCCAGCGCAGCGCCAAGATGCTGGTGGCCCTGGGCCTGGCCGCCGTGCTCGGTGTGGCGCTGCTGCCCGCCGTGGGGGATCGCTTCGCCCAGCTGGCCGACGACCGGCAGGTCGGTGGCGCGCCGACCGGGAACACCCTGGAGTGGCGCCTCGACTACTGGTCGGAGATCGTGTCGCTGGCCAACCGGAACCCGGTCACCGGGATCGGCCCGAACATGACCCAGTTCCAGACCGACGAGGCCAAGAAGCCGCACAACGACTTCCTCCGGGCGTACGTCGAGACCGGCGTCGTCGGGCTGCTGGCCTATCTGGCCATGGTGCTCCTGCTGCTTCTGACCGGGCTGCGGGCACTGCGCCGGGCCCCGCCGGGTACGCTCGCGCGCGGCATCGCGGCCGGCAACCTCGGCTGCGCGGTCGCCTTCGTGGCGATCAGCGCCGTGTCGAACGTGCTGTCGAGCGTGGCGACGCTGTGGTACTTGGTGGCTTTCGCAGCGGTGGCCGGGGCTCCTACGCCCCCGGCGGCCGGCAGGGACTCAGTCGAGGAGCATGGAGACAGTGGACTATCTCGGCACGGCGCGTAAGCGGCTGCCCATCCTGATCGGTGTCCCGGTCCTCGCCGCGCTCGTCGCGACGCTGGTGGTGCTGCTCAGCCCGCAGAAGTACGCGGTGACGACCTACGTGGCCGCGCCGGCGCTGATCGGCGGGGTCGCCGCGCAGCAGTTCGCCGGCCAGCAGGCGGCCAACCAGTTCGTCGCCGCCTTCTCCGCCGCGGCCACCTCGCCCAAGGTGATCGACCAGGTCGCCGCCGACACCGGGGTGAACGCCGACGACCTGCGCGACGGCGTCGAG
Source organism: Actinoplanes sp. NPDC049265 (assembly GCF_043197135.1). NCBI lineage: Bacteria > Bacillati > Actinomycetota > Actinomycetes > Micromonosporales > Micromonosporaceae > Actinoplanes > Actinoplanes sp. NPDC049265. The sequence goes on from NZ_JBICSP010000003.1 coordinate 436,956, forward strand.
GTCAAGCAGGTCGGCGCGAGCAGTCAGCTCACCCTGACCTTCACCGGCCCGGACAAGGACAAGGTGGCGCCGGTGGCCACCGCGCTGACCGGGCGGGCGCTGACCTTCCTGTTCGCGTCCCAGGTGGACGTGGCCACCCAGCAGGTGGCGGCGGCCGACGCCGACGTGACCGCGGCGACCAAGAAGATCGGCGACTGGGAGAAGACCAACAAGGTCGCCCAGCCCGACAAGCTCTACTCGGCCACCCTGGCCGAGCAGGCCGACCTGCGCCGGCAGCAGCTGGAGATGTCCGCGGCGGGCAACTCCAAGGCGGCCGACGCGGCCAAGGACGCGATCGCCGACGACCAGAAGCGGCTCGACGAGCTGGGTCCGAAGCTGCCCGGCTACCAGGCGCTGATCGCCCAGCGGGACGCGTCGACCAACGCGCTGTCCGACGCGCAGAAGGGCCTGCAGGCGGCCCGGGCGCAGATGGGCGCGGCCGACCCGAAGTCGGTGTCGAGCACCGGCGCGGTCGCCGCCGACTCCAAGGCCGACACCCTGCTCAAGACCGTGCCCCCGGTGGCCGGCGCCGGTCTGCTGATCGCGGTGCTGCTCGTGGTGCTGCTGGAGATCGTGCGGCGCCCGTCGTCCCCTTTTGACGGTCCGGTCAACGGTTCGCGGCGCGACCGGGAGACCGCTGCGGTATGACCGCCCGCACCGAGCGGCCGGCCCCGCAGCGTGCCTACGGCCCCGCGGGCGAGGGCCGGAAGGGCATGCCGAGGAGGGCACAGCCATGACGGTCGGGGCGGACCGGCCGATCAGAGGGATCGCCCGGGGCGGGATGCTCAACCTGGCCGGGGCGATCCTCGGCCAGGCCGCCGTCTTCGGGGTTCTGCTGCTGCTGGCCCGCGTCCTCGGCGAGGACGAGGTCGGCCGCTACGCCCAGGGGTACGCGGTCCTCACCCTGCTCGGCCTGCTCGCCCTGTCCGGCTTCCGGGCCGGCGTGACCCGGTTCGTCGCCGTGCACCTGGCCGACGACGACCCGGCCGCGGTCCGGGGCACCGTCCGCCTCGCGCTGGCGGTCTCGGCCGGCTCGGCGGCAGTGCTCGGCGTGGTCCTCGCCCTGGCCGCCCCGTGGCTGGCCGAGCGCCTGCACGACCCGGGCCTGACCGGCGGCCTGCGGCTGATGGCCCTCACGCTGCCCGCGTCCACGGTGATGGAGGCAGCCCTGGCCGCCACCCGGGGCTGGCGCAGCCAGCGGGCGTTCACGCTGATCGGGCAGATCTACGAACCCGCCGGCCGGCTCGTCGTCACCGCCGCGCTGCTGCTGGCCGGGTTCGGGGTGGGCGGGGCGTTCATCGCGCTGGCGGTGTCGGGCTGGTCGGCGGCGATCCTGGCCCTGCTGGCCCTGCGGCGGCGGCTGAACGCGCTGCCGGGCACGGGCCACACGTACGCGCCGCGGCGGCTGTTCTCGTTCTCCACCGTCAGCTGGGTCTCGTCGCTCGCCTCGACCGGCCTGATCTGGCTCGACACCCTGCTGCTGGGCTTCTTCGGCCGCCCCGACATCGGCGTCTACAACGTGTCGACCCGGCTGGTCACCGTGGCCGTGTTCGTGCTCGCCCCGCTCAACGCCGCCTTCGCGCCTTACCTGGCCGACCTCTACCACCGCGGCGAGCTGGATCAGGTGCGGGCCAGCTACCGGGCGGTGACCGGCTGGGTGATCCGGCTGTCGCTGCCCGCCTTCGCGGCGCTGCTGGCGTTCCCGGGCGAGCTGCTGCGGCTGTTCGGGGACGCGTACACGGCCGGGGCGGCGGTGACCGTCATCCTGGCCGCCGGGCAGCTGGTCAACGCGGCCACCGGGCCGTGCGGGACGGTGCTGAACATGTCCGGCAACGTCGCGCTGAACATGGCCGACAATGTGGCCGCGCTGGTCCTCAACGTGCTGCTCAACCTGGTGCTCATCCCGGTCTACGGCATCGTCGGCGCGGCGGTCGCCTGGGCGGCCTCGCTGACCGTGGTCAACCTGGCCCGGGTGGTCCAGGTGCGGCGGCTGATCGCGGCCCTGCCGGTGTCCCGGGGCATGGCCAAGGGGCTGCTGGCCGGGGCGGCCGCGCTGGCGGTGGGGCTGCTGCTCGGGGCGGTGCTGCCGGGCGGTCCGGTCGCGCTGGTCGCGGGGCTGGTGGCGATCGCCGCGGTGTACGCGGGGACGGTGCTGGCGCTCGGCCTCGGGACTGAGGACCGGATGGTGCTGCGGACGTTGCGGAAGGGCGCTCGTGCGAGTTGACGGTCTGCGGCGGGCGGTGCGTTCTTCCCGCGCGTACGGCAAAGCGGTCCTGCCTCTGCCCTTGGGCCGGCTGCCCGAGTTCCTGATCGTCGGCGGGCAGCGGTGCGGCACCACGTCGCTCTACCGCTACCTGGCGGCGCATCCGTCGGTGCGCCCGGCCACCGGCAAGGAGCTGCAGTTCTTCAGCCTGCACCACGGGCGGGGCGAGCGTTGGTACCGCGCGCACTTCCCGGTCCGGCCGCCGGGGATCCGCAGTTTCGAGGCCTCGCCCTACTATCTGTTCGACCCGGGCGCGGCCGCCCGCGCCGCCGCGATGCTGCCCGGGTCGAGGTTCGTCGCGTTGATCCGTGACCCGGCCGAGCGCGCCTACTCGCACTACCTTCATTCGGTGGCGTACGGGGTGGAGAGCCTCCCGTTCGCCGAGGCGCTGGACGCGGAACCGGCCCGCCTCGCCGCCGGCGGTCACGACGCCCGCCGCCGGTACAGCTACGTGGCCCGCGGGAAGTACGCCGGCCAGCTGACCCGGTGGTTCGACGCGGCCGGGCGCGATCGGGTGCTGGTGCTGCGTACCGAGGAACTGACCGCGCGTTACGCCGAGGTGCTGGCCTTCCTCGGCCTGGAACCGCGACCGGTGCCGGCCGAACGGCACACCAGACGCGCGGCCGGGGCGCCGCCGCTCGACGAACGGCTGCGCGAGCGCCTCGACGCCGAGTTCGCCGACGACCGGCGCGAGGTCGATCGGCTACTGGCGGAGCACTGAGGTCAGGCGGGCCATCTTCAGGGCCAGGTGCAGGCAGAGGCGTTCGGTGCCGTCCTTGAGGTTGGTGCCGGCCAGCTGCTCGACCCGCTGGAGGCGGTAATACAGCGTGGTCCGGTGCAGCTGGAGCCGCTCGGCCGTGGCGTGCGCGTTGCCGGCCAGGTCCAGATAGGTCTCCAGGGTCTCCACGAGCACCTGACCGCCGTCGGTGTGCAGCAGCCGCAGCAGGCCCGGGTGCACCGCCCGCGCGTCCAGCCGCTGCTCGTCGAGCAGGCTCACCGCGCGGTAGACGCCGAGCGACGACCACGACGCCACCTCGCCCAGCTCGGGCAGCCGGGCCGCGACCCGGGCCGAGCGCACCGCCTCGTGGTACGAGCTCACCGCGTCAGCCAGCCGCGGGTAGACCTCGCCCAGGCCGATCACCGTCGGCGTCACGCCGGGCAGGCGGCGGCGTACCGCGTCCAGGGTGTCGCCGAGGTGCCGGGCCACCTTCTCGGCCGAGCGGTGCGGCGCCGCCCGGCCGCTGAGCAGCAGCAGCCCGTGGTCGCGGCGGATCAGGTGCACCGCGGCCCGGTCCCGGTACCAGCGGCGGGTCAGCACCAGGGCGTGCTCGACCGCGGCCCGGGCCGGCTCGTCGAACGCCTCGTCCCCGGCCGGCTGCACGGCCAGCGCCACCACCGGTCCGTCGTCGGCGACCAGGCCGTCCTCGAGCAGTTCCTTGGCCGCCCGCTCGCGGGTCTCGGCCACGTCGGACAGAAGGGCCCGGGCCGCCTCGGCCTCCCGTTGCGACGCCAGGTCGCCGAGCAGGCCGGCCCGGTGCAGCACTCGGGACGCCTCGCCCGCCGCCTCGCCGGCCGCGCGGATGTCCTGATCGGACATGCTGCCGTCGGCGTCGATGAACCAGAGGAAGCCGAGCAGCAGATCACGGTGGACGATGGGCAGGCAGACCCGGGGGAGCAGGCCCAGTTCCGGCGCGGCCGGGGTACGCAGCGGCGACCGGATCCGGTGCACGCCGTGCGCCCGGAACCAGGTGATCACCTCGGGGCTGGTGTGCCGGCTCAGGATGCTCTCCCGCCGGACGTCGTCCATCGGCTCCGAGTGCGACGAGTACGCGATCACCAGCTGGTGGCTGTCCTCGATCAGCGCGGCCCGGCCGACCCGCTGCGCGACGGCATCGACGATGCGCTGTAAATCACCGAGCATGCTTCCCCCTGGATGCCGATGATTGTCGATACCGGTGTCACGGATCAAGGCGTGATCTTCGTCAGGTGTCGAATGATGCGGATGCACCTGCCGACATCTGCAGGTATCACATCCGTCGATCGAGCCATTACGTTCCGGTGATGCAGCTCACGTACGCAGGGATGCGACGCGGAGGCCTGGCCGTCGTGCTCACGACCGCACTGGTTGCCACGTTCACCGCGACGCCCGTCCAGGCCGCCCCGGCCGACCCGGCGACCGGCCCGTTCGCGGTGATCGACCCCCAGAACTGGGAAAACCCCGACGCGATGACCTGGGACGACTACAAGCGTCCGCCCGCGACGGACTGGAACAACCCGGCCCGCGAGGGCTCGGTCCGCAACTTCGACATCGCACTGGTCACACTGGACTATCCGGACCAGCCGTTCGTGGTGACCCAGCGGCCCGGGTCGACGATCTTCGGCAACCCGCAGCCGGCCGTGTCCGGGCTGTCCCGCGCCGCGGTGCCCGGCTACTACCGCGACCTGCTGAACACGCCGAACACCCTGAACGGCGGGCACACGCTGCACGAGTACTGGATGGAGGACTCGGGCGGGCGTTACGGCGTCGACCTGACCGCGTTCGGCGCGTACAAGATGCCGGCCAAGTCCTACCAGTACGGCATCACCAACGACATGAACCCCGGGATGTGCCCGACCGGCGACACGTGCAACCGCAACATCCGCACCGACGCCCTGGCCGCGTGGCGCGCTGACGTGGGCGATGCCGTGGCCGACTCGTACGAGCTGGTGTTCATCCTCTCGGCCGGGCAGGACGAGTCGTCCACCTGGCAGGAGTTCGGCGAGATGAAGTTCCAGACCAAGGAGGACGTCACCGACGCGTTCGGGCCGCCGGTCGAGCCGCAGCCCAACTACGCGCGCACCCGCTACGTCGAGTGGACGTCGTGGGCGGCGGCCGCCACGATCTGGCCCAACGCCGGCGGGGGATCGTCGACCCAGGCCGAGAGCTCCGGGATGGGTACGTACGCCCACGAGCTCAGCCACCTACTGACCATCGGGGACAACTACAACAACCCGTACGGCGTGCCGTTGCGACGCGCGTACACCGGCCCCTGGTCGATGATGTCCCGCGGCTCCTTCAACGGGCCCGGCGGGCCGCACACCCGCTGGCAGATCCCCGCGGTCAAGGGCGGCTCGATGGGCTCGGCCCACACCTTGCGGGACAAGCTGAAGATCGGGCTGGTCGGCGAGGACCACGTGTTGCGGCTGTCCCGGGAGGCGCTGGCGTCCTCGGGTCTGGTGGTGGCCAAGGTGACGGCCCGTGAGGTCGTACCCGGCGCCAACGGTCTGATGGGTGTGAACGTGGCGATGAACGGCGACCGGGCGCCCGCCTGCAACGTCAACACCGACCCGCTGTGCGACGGGCGGGGCTTCCAGAACTATACGGTCGAGGTGATCGACCGGATGGGCGCGGACTCGTTCACGCCCGACGCCGGCGTGATGCTCAGCAAGACCAAGAACCAGGACTCGGCGCCGTTCGTCTGGACCGTCGACGCCAACCCGCAGGACATCGACATGGTCGACTTCATCCGGCCGAACGGGACACCCGCGAAGATCACGATGGGCGACTACCGGCAGCTGTCGGACGCGCTGTTCCACGCCGGCACCCGGTCGGGCTCGGAGTTCGAGTACGAGGACACGGCCAACCGCCTGCACTTCTACATCCTCGACGTGAAGCGGGACAGCGCCGGTGTGCTGTCGTACACGGTGGCGGTGAAGTCGCTGGACGGCACCGGCGGCCCCAGCACCCACGGGGTGGCCCTGCGCCCGGGCGTCGTCTCGTCCGGCGGCAAGCCCACCAACCGGGGCGTCACGTGTTCGTTCGAGCTCACCAACACCGGCGTCTACTCGGCCGGCGGCCAGCAGCACCCGGAGGACGCGGCGAAGTACCTGACCTCCGACGTGTACCGGCTCTCCGCCGGCGTGGCCGGCCGGGGCTGGTCCGCGACCCTGCCCAACGCCCTGGCCACGGCCAAGTTCGGCGCCACCACGACGGTGCGGGTGGCCGTCGCCGCCACCCCCGAGGCCGTGGCGACGGGCTTCGTCAAGCTGACCGCGACCTCCGAGTCCGATCCCGCCCAGACGCAGACCAGGCAGTGCCGCGTCGACAAGTAGGTCTTTGATCCCGGGGCAGTGGCCGGTTTCCCCCGTTCCGGCCACTGCCCACCCCGCCCTCTCCATGCAGTGGTAGGCCTCGGCGGATACCGCCCGGGCGTACCGCTGGTTCTAGCTTTTGACCGGCGATCCGTTGGGGAAGCGGACTCCGGTGAGGTCTTCGGAGGCGGCCCACAGGCGCTGCTGGACGGCCACCTCGTACGACTCCGGGCTGGAGGTGACCAGCCGGGGGTGGCCCTTGACCTCGTTGCGTCCGCCGGGACCGTAGTACTGGCCGCCGAGCGCGGACGGATCGGTGGCGGCGCGCAGGGTCGGCAGCGCGCCCATCGCCGGGGTCTGGGTGAGCAGCGGTGCCAGCCAGGTGATCGGGAGCCGCAGGGCCGCCGGGGTGTAGCGGGCCAGCTCGGTGCCGGACAGGCCGGGATGCGCGGCCAGCGCGGCGGTGGTGCCGTGCCGGGCCAGCCGGCGCTGCAACTCGTAGGTGAACATCAGATTGGCCAGCTTGGCCTGACCGTAGGCGCCGATCCGGCTGTACGAGCGCTCCCATTGCAGGTCGTCGAAGTGGATCGCGGCCCGGATGCGGTGGCCGCTGCTGCTGACCGTGACCACGCGCGAGCCCGGCACCGGCAGCATCAGATCCAGCAGCAGTCCGGTGAACGCGAAGTGGCCCAGGTGGTTGGTGCCGAACTGCAGCTCGAAGCCGTCCCGGGTGGTCTGTTTCGGTGTGTACATCACGCCGGCGTTGTTGATCAGCAGGTCGATCCGGTCGAACCGGGACCGCAGCGTCGCCGCCGCGGCCCGGACCGAGTCGAGTGAGGTCAGGTCGAGCGCCTGCACCATCACGTCGCCGGTGATGCCGGCCGCGGCCCGCTCGCCCTTCTCGACGTCGCGCACGGCGAGCACCACCGACGCGCCGCGCCCGGCCAGTGCCCGGGCGGTCTCGTACCCGAGGCCGGTGTTGGCCCCGGTCACCACGGCCACCCGCCTACGCTGGCTGGGGATGTCAGCCGTCGTCCACTTCTCGCTCATGTCAGGCCCCTAACGTACCGAAGGTATCTTGTGTTGACGACGTTATCGTACCGCTGGTACCTAAGCTAGAGTGGCGCTCGTGACATTTCAGCGAGCCCGGACCGAGGAGCAGCGCGAGATCCGCCGGCGGGCGATCCTCGACATGGCGTCGGCCATGCTCGACGAGATGCCGGTGGCCGCGGTCACCCTGAACGAGCTCAGCCGCCGGGTCGGCCTGGCCAAGCCCAACGTGCTGCGCTACTTCGAGTCCCGCGAGGCGGTGCTGCTCGAACTGCTCGACCGCTTCCTGGGGGAGTGGCTCACTGAACTGGCCGGCGACCTCGCCGCCGGCGTCGACCAGGACCGGCCCATGACCGAGCGGGCGACCTCGGTGACCGAGATCCTCGGCCGCTCCCTCGCCGGCCGGCCGGTGCTCTGCGACCTGTTCGGCGCCCAGGGCAGCGTGCTCGAACACAACGTCTCGGTCGAGGTCGTCGCCCGCTACAAGCGCGCCTCCCTCGGCCGGCTGGACACGATGAGCGCCCTGCTCCGGAAACATCTGCCCGAGCTGGGGGAGAACGCGGCCCTGTTCAGCCTGCAGAGCCTGGTCATGGCTGGGGCGCTGACCGCGTACAGCACACCGCCGCCGAGCCTGCTCGAGGCCTACCGGGCCGAACCCGATCTGGCCCGGTTCCACCTGGAACTGACCGACTACCTCAACCTGGCCCTGACCGCGACGCTGCTGGGCGTGCTTCCCCGCGACTGACGAGAGCGCGTCCACCCGGGCCGGCTCGCGCGAGGTGCGGCTGATCGACGCCGTCCCGGCCCCGGCGACCCGCTCGGCCGGGCCGTGTTTCGGGGTCCAGCCTCGCCTCGCACTGGGCTGAACTGCGAACCCGGCCTAATCGGGCAGGGACGTCCACGACACCGGGTAGGAACCCAGCTCGGTGGCCGACGCCGGGCGGACCGTCACGCCCGGCATCGGCTGGGTCAGGCCCAGGTAGGCGCCGTGCAGGTCGACGCAGACGGTGGACTCGCAGTGGCGGGAGACGGTCGCGGTCAGGGGTGAGCCGGCCGCGTCGTACTCCAGGATGATCGCGCCCTTGTCGGCGTAGGTGCCGGTCAGGCGGTGACCGGGGATGTCGGCCACCACCAGCGGCAACCCGGTCGCGGTGAAGTCTTCGCCGCGCCACTGGGGTTGGCAGCCCGCCGCCGTGCCGGCGAACGCGGCCACCGCGAGCACCCCGGCCGGGAGGGCGTAGTGGACGCGCGGCAGCTCCAGCGCGACGTGCAGCGCGGCGGCCAGGGCGGCGCAGAGGAGGCCGGTGAGCCAGCGGCTGCGGGCGCCGCCGGCCGCGTACAGCACGATCGGGATGCCGAAGACCAGCAGGAACGGCACGGCCAGGTGGCGCAACTGCCGCCGGCCGCGGATCGCCCGCCAGGTCAGCGCGCCGGCGGTGGCCAGGACGGCGGTGATCAGGCTGACCAGCGCGTACGGGAAAAGCAGGTTGGCGTCGCCCTCGTAGGCCTTGTCGGGCAGGCTCTGCGCCGGCAGCAGCAGGAACGCGGCGAGCACGACGCCGGCGTCGATCAGTGAATACGGCCACGCCCGCCGGATCGCCCCCATGGCCGGAATCCTCGCGTCGTCAGGTCTCGATCCGGTGCCGGGCCGGCCACAGCCGGTGCGGCACTCGCCGCCTCCGGACGGGCGACGCACAGCGACCGAACTGGCCTCCTAGGATGCCGTAGCGGGTGTGGCGGTGAGTACGTCGTTTGTCAGCGGCCGAAGCGTCCCCGGCCCTACGCTGACGGCAAGTCGCTCGATGGGATGTGCCGTGTTCCTTGCTGGTCTGTTGCGCGGGACCCGTCTACGCCTGCGGCTGCTCGGCGCGTTCGGGCTGGTCTGCGTGCTGCTCGTGGTCGTGACCGTGATCGGGGTGGCCGGTCAGCGCCGGCAGCAGCGGGCCGCCGACGCCGCCGCCGGGGTGCAGGTGCTGAGCCGGCAGGCCATGGAGATGAAGTTCCTGACCGCGGACATGAACAGCTGGGTCATCGCCTACATGTCGAATCTGTCGGTGGCCAAACAACCGGCCGACGTGGTCGCCGCCGGCACCAACCGCGACGACGTCGTCAAGGACAAGAAGGCCGCCACCGCCGTCCTCGCGGCGATGGACCCGCGGTTCCTCACCGCCGCCGAACGCACCACCTTCGACCAGCTCAAGCAACAGTTCTCGGGCGTCGACGCCAACGAGAACCAGATCGCCGGGCTGCTCGGCAAGAACACCCAGGCCGACGTGCAGGCGGCCCTGCAGATCCTCAACAACAGCTACATCAACGGCGTGCAGGCGGTCGGCCGGCTGGCCACCGAGCTGGCCGACTCGACCACCAGCCGCGGCAACGCGGCGGTGGCCGCGGCCAAGGCGTCGGCCACCCGCGGTCAGCTGCTGATGACGATCGGCTGCGGCCTGGCCCTGCTGCTTGCCATCGCGCTGGCCCTGCTGCTGACCCGCAGCGTGACCGGCCCGGCCGGACGGGTGGTGCACGCCCTGCGCCGGCTGGCCGACCGGGACCTGACCGCGACCCTGGACGTGGACGGCCGGGACGAGCTGGCCGAGATGTCGCGCGCGTTCAACGCCGCCGTCCGGGAGGTGCGTGACGCGCTGACCCGGGTCACGGCCGGCACCGAAGAGCTGACCTCGGCGTCACGGGACCTGTCGACGCTGTCGGTGCGGATGGGCGACAGCGCCGACGGCACCAGCTCGCAGGCGCGGACGGTGTCGGACGCGGCCGGGAAGGTGTCGGCCAACGTGGCCGGCATCGCGGCGGCGGCCGAGGAGATGGAAGCGTCGATCGGTGAGATCGCCCGCAACACCGGGACCGCGGTCGTGATCGCCGACCAGGGTGTGGACACGGCCCGGGGCACCTCCGAGGCGGTCGGCCGGCTGGCCGAGGCGAGCGCCGAGATCGGGGCGATCGTCAAGACGATCACGTCGATCGCCGAGCAGACCAACCTGCTGGCGCTCAACGCGACGATCGAGGCGGCCCGGGCCGGCGACGCCGGTAAAGGCTTCGCGGTGGTCGCCGGTGAGGTCAAGGAGCTGTCGCTGGAGACCGCGCGGGCCACCGAGGACATCACCGCGAAGATCAAGGCGATCCAGGAGACCACGCAGAAGGCCACCGAGGCGATCGGCGAGATCGTGAACGTGGTCGGGCAGGTGTCGGAGATCCAGCGGACGATCGCGACGTCGATCGAGGAGCAGGCGGCCACCACGGCCACGATCGGTGGCAGCGTCGCGGAGGTGGCCGGCGGGACCCAGGAGATCGCCGGCACGATCTCGGGTGTGGCCGCCGAGGCCGGATCGACCAGCGACGGCGCCCGGCAGACGCATCAGGCGGCGCAGCGGCTGGCGGCGATGGCCGGCGAGCTGAGTGGCCTGGTGTCGGCCTTCCGCATCTGAGCCCGTCTCGGCGGCCCGGTGCTGGCCTTCCGCCTATGACCGCTCGTCTCGGCGGCCCGGTTTCAACGGCCTTTCGGCGGCCCGGGGGCTCAGGCCTTCTCGGTGAGGCTGATTCCGGTCGCTCGGAGCCGGAACGGAGTGTTCCAGCCGCCGACCTGGAAGGTCAGCTCGCTGCTGCGGCTGGTGTGCCGGGCGGTGAACTCGATGGTCCGGGGGGTGGGGCGCGGGGTGAAGTCGAGCGTACGGGTCACCGATTCGTTGGCCTCCGGGTCGACGCTGTCCTGCACCCGCACCATGACCGGACCGGCCGGGTTGGTCGCCGCCGAGAACCGCAGCACGTAGCGGTGGCCCGCGACCAGCGGGACGCAGCTGTGCAGGATGATGGCGTCCCACACCTGTTCGCCGCCGGTGGCGACGTTCGCGTCGAAGGCGGCCGGGTTGGCCGCGTTGAAACTGATCTGAACGGTCGAGCCCCACCAGTCGTGGTTCATCTTGTTGTTGCCCGGGCGGTGCTGCCGGGGTACGGCCAGGAGTTCGGTGCCCGGCGGGGGAGGGTCGCTGACGCAGGCCTTGCGCTCGTCCGGGTCGTCCGGGTTCTCGGTCTCGGGGGCGGCGCCGGCCCGCGGGCCTTCCAGTGTGCCGTCGGCGGCGAGGCTCGGCAGGACACCGGCCGGCCCGGTGCTGGGCGGTGGCGGGTCGGCGCGGTTGTCGGACGCGCCGGGTGGGAAGGCCCGCACGGCGGCCGTACCCGCGGCGGCCAGCAGCACGGTGGCCGCGGCGATCGTGCCGACCCGCCACCGGCTCGCGCGACGAGCCGCCGGGCTCGAACCGATCCTGTCCTCCTCGCGCGCCGTTCCTTCGGCAAAGAGGACGCCGTCGGCCTGAGTGGGGGCGGGACCGTCGGCCTGAGTGGGGGCGGGACCGTCGGGTGGAGCGTCGGCCTGAGCGGGACCGTCGGGCGGGGCGGTGCGGCTTTCGGTGCGCAGGCGGTCGTACTCGAGGACCATCGTGTCGTGGCGTTGACGCCACGCGGCCACCGCCGCGCCGGGCTGCTGGCACAGGTGGAGGATGCCCTCGACCTTGGCCCAGTCCGGCGGCCGCCGGACCGAGCCGTTGATCACCGCGTAGTACTGGCTGCGGCTGATGTGCAGGCGTCGGGCCGCGGCCGTGGCCGACAGGCTGGACCGTTGGGTGAGGTGACGAAGCTCGGTGCAGAACGCCGTCACCGGGTCGAGTTCCCGACGTTCGTCACTCACATCGGACAGTCTAGGAAAGCTCCGGCCGTACGGGGGAGCGGCTCCCTTTTACTCCGCCGCTCTACTCCGCCGCTTTACTCCGCCGCCGAGCCCCGGCAGGAGGCGGACGACCCCGGCTGCAGCGACTCGTCGACCTTCTTGCCATCGATGTGGACGGCGCAGGACAGGTACTTGTTCAGTCCGGGCCTCGCCGGCAGAGCGTCCACCGAGATGCTGGGGCTGAAGTCGCCGTACCAGGCGAAGTCGAGTTTCTTGATCCAGGGCAGGGCGTCGGCCCGCTCCTTGACCGCTTCGAGGGTGTTGGGGTCGAAGTACTGGATGTCGACCGGGCCGAACCGGGCCGGACGGCCGGTGACCGTCAGTATCAGATGGTGCGGCTCGCCGGTCTCCGTGGTGCCGGCCCGCGTACGCCGCAGCACCAGACCGACCAGCTTGGTGGTGGCCGCGAACTGGTCGATCCCGTCGTTCATGAACCCCATCTCGAGCGTCACGATCAGGGCACCGCGCCGCACCACCAGCTGATGGCCGCCGTCCTCGGCGTCGTAGTAGCTCGCGTCGACCCCGGGTACCACGTTCTCGCGCAGCTCGGCCGACTTACCCGCCTTCTTGCGGTGCTGGCGCAACCGCCAGTCGTAGTAGATACCGCCCGACACCGCACCGGGCTGCAGGTTCAGGGTCAGCCAGTTCTCCCCGACCGAGTGGCACGAGAGGAATGTCGGATCCTTTCGCGGCATCAGCTTGCGCTCGTTGAAGACGGCCGCGGTGGCGCCGGCCGCGGAGTAGTCGGCCGGGCCGAGCAGATCACACATGTCCGTGGTCAGTCGCCCGCCGACCGGCTGCGGCCACGTGGTGCGGGTGGCCGCCGGGCCGTCCGGCGTACCACCCGCGGGCGCGTCACCGCTGCCGCACCCGGCCGCTGCGAGCACCAGAGCCGTGGCCAGCGCGGCCCATCCCCGGGTGGTCCGATCACGTTTCCAGAAGGCCGTCATGTCCGTCAGCCAACCCGCCGCACCGGGCGCGGACACGCAACACCGGGCAACACCGGGCAACGCCGGACACCGGTGGCCCATCGCCGGGCCGGCACGCTGAACAGCGTCCCGGCCCGGCGCAACCGGGTTACAGGCCGGCGGCGTGGGCGGCGGCGGTCCCGCCCACGATCGGCAGCAGGATCCGGCTGCCGCGGAGCTGGTAGGTGATCCGGGCGTTGCTCGGGTCGGCCTGGCTGGAGTACTGCGGGTAGCTGCCGACCACGATCACACCGATGCGATGGCCGGCGGGGAGGACGTAGTCCTCGGGCAGCAGCGGGAAGTCGTAGTTGTAGGCGGTGCCGGGCACCAGCGGCACCGCGGTGCGGAGGGACTGGCGGTTGGCCGCGTCGTGGATGCCCTTGGTCACCACCTCCAGGTCGGCGGTGGCGACGCGCTTGGCCGTCTGGCGGTAGCAGCCGTCGTCGGTGGCGCTGTTCTCGCCCCAGCAGTCCGAGGTGGTGAGTGTGAGGATGCCCTCGCCGGACTGGCGGTGGGCGACACGTTCGGCGGTGCCGTAGTCGACCAGGATCACGCCCAGGTTGGTGTCGGTCTTGTCCGCGGCCGCGCGGACCTGCAGCCGGGCCGTTCCGGACAGGTGCAGCGGCGCGGTCAGCGGGTCGGACACGTAGGCGAGGCGGTTGGCCTGGACGGTGTCCGGGTTGCGGACCATGGTGGTCTCGCTCTGGGTGGTGCTGTCCAGCAGCGATTCGGTCGCTGAGGCGGCGGCGGGTACGAGGCCCAGGTCGCCGCCGGGCTGGAAGTAGACCTCGGTGGGCGTGGTGCCGGGCACCGGCCAGTCGGCGTAGGTCTCCCACACGTCGGCCGAGCGTTCGATGTCGATGCGCGGCTCGTCCATGATCCCGTTGGCCACACCCTGCAGCCAGTAGTCGAACCAGCGGTGCAGGGTGTCCACCCACACCGAGCGGCGCACGTCGAACGGGTCGACGTGGCCCTCCTGGGACAGCCAGGCCTTGCGCGGGATGTTGTTCTCGGCCAGCGCCGCCCAGTACTTGCTGAAGTGGTCGGGGCGGACGTTGTCGTCGTTGAGGCCGTGGTAGAACAGCACGCTGGCGGTCTGGCCGGGCACCTTCTTGACGTAGCTGCGCTCGTTCCAGAAGGCCGTGTAGTCGCCGGTGTCGTCGCCGTCGGCCGCCCCGAGTTCGGCCCGTACCGGTGCGCAGTAGGCTCGGCGGGCCGGGTTGGTGACCGTGTTGGCCAGCGAGGAGACGTAGTCGTTGCCGCGGGTGACGACCCCGTTGGAGCGGACGTAGTCGTAGTATTCCGAGGGCGGGCTGATCGGCACGACAGTGGTCAGGCCCTTGACGCCGGTGACCGCGGTGGCCAGGGCGAGCGAGCCGTCGTAGGACTTGCCGACCATGGCCGCCTTGCCGTTGTCCCAGTCGGCCTCGACCGGCTGGCCGGCGGCGTTACGGGCGGTGGCCCGGCCGTTGAGCCAGTTGATCGCCTGCTTGGCGCTGAGGTTGTCCTCGTTGGCGTTGGTGGTCGGGCAGCCGGTGGAGCCGCCGGTGCCGACCATGTCGAGCAGGATCACCGCGTAGCCGCGCGGCACGAAGTAGTTGTCGTAGAACAGCGGCCATTTGTCGAGCAGCCCGTCGCCGTCCAGGTCCTGTTTGCACTCGGACTCGTTGCCGCGGCACAGGGTGGTGTAGTAGGGGCTCGCGTCCATGATCACCGGCACCTTGAGCCCCTGTTCGGTGGCGCGCGGCCGGATCACGTCGAACGCGATGATGTCGCGCAACCCGTCGTGGTCGCTGTCGAAGGTGGAGTCGATGAACAGCTTCTCGCGGATCGCGTCGGCGTAGCCGAACACCGGCTGGGTGACCCCGCCGGAAACCACTGTCGCGGGCGGGTCAGCGGCGGCCGCCGGTGTGGCGGTCGCGAGCAGACCCGCCACCGCGGTGATGGCGGTCATCCATGGCAGTCGCTTCATGGCCTGAACATAGGGAGCGGCCGTCCACGGTGACCATATGCAGTTGTCGGATCACTTGCTGAGCGAGTCCAACGCTTTGTCGAGGGGCTGATCGGTCTCCACCAGCACGGGATCTTGCCCGACCTCGGTGACGGCGGCGCCGCTGTCGAGGTTCTTGGCCGGCAGACCGACGGGCACGGACGCGCCGTCCGACCACGCCACGATGCGGGTGCCGTTGCCGCTGAAGGCGACGCCGGCCAGGCCGTCCTGGTTGACCGGGGACGCCACGGCACCGCGACCGGCCGAGGCCAGCCCGGCCAGGGCCACACCGGCCGGGCGTTCCTGGCCCTCGGGTGAGAGCAGGCCGGCCCGGACCTCGGCGCCGGCCCGGTTGCCCGGGTTGAAGGCCAGCGGCAGCCACACCACGTCGACCACGCCGGCGGCGGCGAGGGCCCCGGTCACCCGGGTCATCTCGTCGGCCACCACGGCCGGGTCGGGATCGGCCGACTTGTCGAACCGGCCGACCTCCCAGGCCGAGATCGGCACCCCGGCCGGTGTGGTCGCCTCGAGCAGGTCGAGCAGCGGCGCCACGCCGTCCGGGTGCTCGTAGAAGTGCAGCTGACGGACCTGGACGACCTTGTCGGTGAGCAGTTTCCCGGTCACCGCGAGGAACGCGAGGTTGCGCTGGTTGACCGGGTGGGCCAGGGCGGCCTGGAGGTCGTCGGCGTCGTTCACCCGCGGGATCTGCTTGCCGCGGGTGCCGATGCGGCGGGCGAAGTAGGCGTCGTAGGCGGCCACCGCCTGGGCCGGCTGCCCGGCCTCGACCAGCCGGTCGGCGATGCCCATGCCCATCGCGACGCTGCTGATGCCCGAGTCGACGACCTGCGCGGCCGGGTCGGCGCCGTGGATCGCCTGGGCCGCCGCCCGGACCAGCGTCTCGTAGTCCTGTGGGGTGCCGGTCCAGTATTGCTGGGCGTTGACCTCGTTCTCGATGGCGTACCGGGTCACGCCCAGCGGCCGGTACCGTTTCACCAGCGTGGTTACGAAGCCCTGGTAGGCGGCGAGGTCCTTGGGCATGGCCGACTCGGTCTTGCCGGCCTCGCCGCGGGTGTGCTGGGCGGTGCCGCCGGTGGCCCAGCAGACCCCGATGCGGATCTTGAGGTCGAGGCGGATGCCCAGGGCGCGGCTCTTGGCGGCGATGTCGTCCAGGGCGGAGAAGTCGGGGGAGCCCTGGGTTTTCTCGATGTCGCACCAGCTCAGCTCGTAGTAGGTCGACGAGCCGGCGAGTTTGCGCAGGTAAGGCTCGAACTGCTGGTAGCGGTTCCAGTCCCAGTGGGCGCCGAAGTAGGTGCGGCCCTTCTGCGCCGAGGCGGGCGGGGGCGCCACGGTGGTCGGTGCGGGCGCGGGTTCGGGCGGCGGCGGGGACGACGTGCAGGCGGCGGCCAGGAGCAGGACGGCCAGCAGGGCGGCGGCGCGCTTCATCGGTAACCCAGCTCCTTGAGCATCGGCCCGGAGAAAACCCGGACCAGCAGACGCAGGAACGGGTCGAGCTCTTTGCGGTACGTGCCGACCCGGGACGCGTAGATGGCGGCGTCGGTGCCGGCCGCCGCCCGGCGCTTGTCTGCCTCCACCGTGTATTTGTCGGCGACGTCGTGGGAGCGGTCGGCGTATTCCAGCACGCCTTCCTCCCACTGCTCGCCGAGGAACTCGAACAGCTCGCGCAGCGTCTTGTCGGGCTGGGCGACAGCCTCCTCGTAGCGCAACTCGTGGTATCGCGCCGCGGGCAGCTGGGCGCCGAAGGCCCGGGCGGTGCGGATGTAACGCGGCCACTTGACCACGCACTTGACCGCCGACCAGTAGCCGAACCGCTTGCGGTGCGAGACGACGACGTCGCGGGCGTCGCGGATGACGTGCACGATCTGCGCGTCCGGGAACACCTCGGTGACGAAGTCGATGCTCAGCGCGTACAGCGGGGTCTTGTCGGCCCAGCGGACCTTGCCCCGTTTGGCCGCGTAGTCGGCGTGCACCCCGCCGAAGAAGTCGGCGATCCGCCGCAGCCAGTCCGATCGGTCGAAGCCGAAGCGGGCCAGCCGGGGCCAGTCGCGCCGCTCGTCGACGATGCGCCGCAGGTCGGGCAGGAACCGGGTCTCGGGGCCGCAGCTGATCCGCGAGTGCGAGTCGAGCACCAGGCGCAGCATGGTGGTGCCGCTGCGCTGGCAGCCGACGAGGAAGATGGGACTATCCACGCTGAGTTACTCCTGCTCGCAGTCGCCCGGTCAGCTCGTCGCACATCGCCCGCACCCTCGGGTCGATCGGCAGCCGGGCCCGCTCGGGACCGGCCACCACGCTCGCCGCGAAGGACGATTGGTAGGGCAGGTCGAGGAAGCCGCACAGGCGGCGGGCCGTGGCCTGTGGGTCGCGGACCATTTCGCCGTACGACACCAGCAGTACGTCGGGTCGCCTGTCCAGGCCCAGCCGGAAATAGAGGTCGTTGCGTACGTACCAGAACAGCGCGGCCGCGGTGTGCTGGTCCATGGTGTCGTAGTCGAAGCTCGCGATCAGCTGCCGGGCCGCCGGGCCGAGACCGCCGCCCTGCCAGCCGGTGCCGATCGTGCCCTCGGCGATGGCCCGCAGCGCGTTGAGGTTGGCCGGGCCGAACTTGGCCACCTCGGAGCGGGCGCGGTCGTCGACGTCGCGCCACATCCACAGCGCCCGGCCCGGCCGCGGTCCCGGAAGGGCCAGCAGCTCGGTCACCCGGTGGCTGTCGCACAGCGGTTTGACCAGCACGACGCGGTGCCGGCTGCGGCGCAGCACGCGGATCAGGTCGGCGTCGGGGCGCAGCCGGAACCGGCGGAACACCGCGCCGTCGTTCTCGTTGCGCGCCTCCACCTCGGGCGCCTCGTCCAGGCCGCGGACCAGCATGTTCGTCCCCGAGCGCTGCAGGCCGACGAGGTACACCGGCTGGGCCTGGCCGGGCATGACCCCGTGCGCGCGCCGCCAGCGCCATTTCGACCAGGCCGTGCGCACGCGCTCGCGCGGGTCGAGGCGGTCCTCGGCGATCAGCCGGCCCAGACCCTCGCGGCGGGCCCAGCGGACGTGCCGGACGACGCGGCGCGCGAACCAGCGCAGCGCGGAAGGCTCGTCGGTCACTGAACCTCCTCGATCGGGGGTGGCGGTGGCAGGCGAATGCTAGCGTGACCGCGCTCGATACCCGGCGACCCTCACGACAGGCCTGTGGATAAATGCGCGTCCTGCACGTCAACAAGTTCCTCTACCGGCGCGGTGGGGCCGAGGGCTACCTGTTCGACGTGGCCCGCCTGCAGGAACGGGCCGGTGACGAGGTCGCCTTCTTCGGGATGGCGCACGCCGACAACGAGCCGGGCCTGACCTATGCGGAGCACTTCCCGGCGCGGGTGGACCTGGAGCCGCCACCGCCCGGCGTGCGCGGCCGGGTCGAGGCGGCGGCCCGGATGATCTGGTCGACGTCGGCGCGGCGGGGGCTGTCGGACACCATCGCCGCGTTCAAACCGGACGTGGTGCACATGCACAACGTGTATCACCAGCTGTCGCCGTCGGTGGTCGCCGCCTGCCGGGCCGCCGGCGTGCCGGTGGTGATGACGCTGCACGACTACAAACTGGCCTGCCCGAGCTACCAGATGCTGGACAAGGGGCGGCCGTGCGACGCGTGCGTCACCGGCGGGCCGTTGCAGGCGGCCCGGCGTTCCTGCAAGGACGGTTCACGCTCGGCCAGCACGCTGCTCGCGGTCGAGTCGTGGCTGCACCGCCGCTTCCGGGCCTGGGACGGCGTCGGCGTTCTGATCGCACCGAGTCGGTTTCTCGCCGGGGTGATGAACCGGGCCGGTGTCGGCGCCGGGCGGGTCCGGGTGTTGCGGCACCCGGTCGATGTCGATCACCTCAGGACCAAGGAGAAGCCGGGCGGGGGCGTGGTCTTCGCGGGGCGGATCGCGCCGGAGAAAGGTGTCGACACGCTGATCGAGGCGGCCGGGATCGCCGGGATCGACGTCGACATCGCGGGCGACGGGCCGGCTCTGTCCACGCTGCCGAGGACGGAGCGGGCGCGGTTTCACGGGCGGCTGCCCAAGGACGAGCTGCATGAGCTGATCCGGAGCGCGGCGGTGGTGGCGGTGCCGTCGCGATGGTACGAGAACCAGCCCCTGGCCGTGCTGGAAGCCTTCGGATGCGGGGTTCCGGTGGTCGGCACCAACCTCGGCGGGCTGCCCGAGCTGATCACCTCGGGCGTGGACGGCGAGGTGGTTCCCCCGGACGATCCATCGTCACTGGCGAGCGCACTGCAGCGTACCCTCCAAGATCTTGATGTTGCCCACCGCATGGGCCGGGCCGGCCGCACCAAGGTCGAGCGGCACTTCAGCCCGGCCGACCATCTCGCCGGTCTGCGGGCGGCGTACGAGGCGGCGGCGTGATCCGCGTCCTCTACCTGGCCGGCAGCGGGCGCAGCGGCAGCACCCTGGTGACCACCGCCCTGGGCCAGATCGACGGCCTGTTCGCCGCCGGTGAGCTGCGCTATTTGTGGCAGCGCGGCCTGGTCGAACAGCGGCCGTGCGGGTGCGGACGCCCCCTGCCCGAGTGCCCGATGTGGAGCGCCGTGCTGGCCGATCTGCCGCCGCACGACCCCGCGTCGATCGCCGCCGGCCTGCGCGACCGGCTGCGCATGCGGAACCGGCTGAGGGTGCCGCCAAGCCCCGACGACACCACGATCGCCGCCGTCTACCAGGCCATTCATGAGCACACCGGCGGCGCCGTCATCGTCGACTCGTCCAAGCTGCCTCCGTACGGCATGCTGCTGAGTGCGCTGCCCGGCATCGACCTGCGCGTGCTGCACGTGGTCCGCGACCCGCGCGCGGCCGCCTTCTCGTGGCGCCGGCGCCGCTCCCTGGACGGCGACGAACGCCTGATGACCCGCCACCCCGTGTGGAAAGCGGCGACCCTCTGGACGGTCTGGAACGGTGCCGTGCTGAGTCGTTGGGGCGGCGGCTCCTATCTGCGCGTGCGCTACGAGGATGTCGTCCAGGACCCTGCCACCTGGGTACGACAAATCGCGACCTTCGCCGGCGCGGCCCCCGACGCGGCGCTCCCGTTCACCGAGAACGGCCTGCTCACCCTGGCTCCGACGCATTCGGTGGCGGGCAACCCGGTCCGGCACCGCACCGGCGGCGTCGAGGTACGCGCCGACGACGAGTGGCGGCAGGCCATGTCTCCGCGCGCCCACGCCGTGGTAACCGCCCTGACCAGCCCGCTGCTGGGACGTCTGGGCTACCCCTTCTCCAGGAGGACCCGATGAGTCTCGCCGTGGTCGCCGGCACCGGCCGGTGCGGGTCGACGCTGGTGCAGGAGCTGCTGTGCCGGCACCCCGCGGTCGGCTTCGTCTCCGGCGTCGACGACAAGCTGCCCAAACTCAACCTGACCGGCCGGCACAACGGGCGGCTCTACCGGCGCGGCGCACCCCGCCCGTCGGGCATGACCTCGCTGCGGTACAGCCGCAAGCTGCTCGAACGCGGCCGCGTCCGGGTCGCGCCGTCCGAGGCCTACCAGCTGCTCGACCGGCACGTCACGCCCGGATTCAGCCGGCCCTGCCGCGACCTGCTGGCCTCCGACATGACACCGTGGATGGCCGGCCGGACGCGGTCCTTCTTCGACTCGCGGATCGCCGCGCAGGGCTGCGAGCTGCTGCTCCAGCACGTGACCGGGTGGCCGCGGACAGGGTTCCTGCACGCCGCGTACCCCGATCTCAAGGTCGTCAACGTGGTCCGCGACGGCCGCGCGGTGGTCAACTCGTGGCTGCAGATGGGCTGGTGGGACGGCTGGCGCGGGCCGGAGAACTGGTACCTCGGCCCGCTGCCGCGGCCGTTGCACGAGCGGTGGGAGACCTCCGGGCGATCGTTCCCGGTGCTGGCCGGGCTGGGCTGGGCGATGCTGATGAGCGCGTACGCCGAAGCCCGCGCCCAACTGCCCGGCCAGTGGCTCGACATCCGGTACGAGGACCTCGTCCTCGACCCGCGCAAGGAGCTGACCCGGGCGTGTGAGTTCCTCGGCCTCGACTGGACCCCAAGCTTCGAGCGGGGCTTCCGCAAGCACGAACTGCACGCCGGCCGGGGCGACGCGTACCGCCGCGAACTGACCCCTGACCAGGTGGCCGACGTCGAAGCCGTGATCGCCGACCACCTGGTCCAGTGGGGTTACCCGGCCTGACACCGCCAGCCACCGGCTCGTCGCCGACCGTGTCGCCGTCGGTGAAGACGGCGGGGGCACCGCTCGGACACGGCGACTTCGCGCTGATCCGCGCCCGTCGGGGGAGTCAACGACGAGGTCCGGGGCGCGTTGGTTAGCCTTGACCGGAACACCCGACATGAACTAAGAGGAGCCACTATCGTGTTGCGTACGCACGAGGCCGGGGCACTCCGGGCCGAGCACGCCGGGCAGACCGTCACCCTGACCGGGTGGGTCGCGCGGCGGCGTGATCACGGTGGTGTCATCTTCATCGACCTGCGTGACGCCAGCGGCATCGCCCAGGTGGTCTTCCGCGAGGGCGAGATGGCCGAGCGCGCGCACAAGCTCCGTTCGGAGTTCGTGGTCAAGGTCGTCGGCACGGTCACCCCGCGGCCCGCCGGCAGCGAGAACGCCGATCTGCCCACCGGCGACATCGAGGTCTACGCCAGCGAGCTCGTCGAGCTCAACGAGTCGGCTCCGCTGCCGTTCCAGATCGACGATCACATCGAGGTGGGCGAGGACGCCCGGCTGCGCTACCGTTACCTCGACCTGCGACGCTCCGGCCCGGCGCACAACCTGCGGCTGCGCAGCGAGGTCAACCGCCTCGCGCGGGAGGTGCTGCACGCGGAGCGGTTCGCCGAGATCGAGACACCCACGCTGACCCGGTCGACGCCCGAGGGCGCGCGTGAGTTCCTGGTGCCGGCGCGGCTGCGACCAGGCTCCTGGTACGCCCTGCCGCAGTCGCCGCAGCTGTTCAAGCAGCTGCTGATGGTCGGCGGCCTCGAACGCTACTACCAGATCGCGCGATGCTACCGGGACGAGGACTTCCGCGCCGATCGGCAGCCGGAGTTCACCCAGCTCGACATCGAGATGAGCTTCGTCGAGCAGGAAGACATCATCGAGCTCGGCGAGAAGATCCTCACCGCGGTGTGGAAGGGCACTATCGGGTACGAAATCCCCCGGCCGTTCCCGCGCATCACCTACGCCGACGCGATGGCGAAGTACGGCTCGGACAAGCCCGACCTCCGCTTCGACCTCCAGCTCACCGAGCTCACCGACTACTTCAAGGACACGCCGTTCCGCGTGTTCCAGGCGCCGTACGTCGGGGCGGTCGTCATGCCCGGCGGCGCCGAGCAGACCCGCCGCGCGCTCGACGCCTGGCAGGACTGGGCCAAGCAGCGTGGCGCCAAGGGCCTGGCCTACGTGCTGGTCAACGCGGACGGCACGCTCGGTGGCCCGGTCGCGAAGAACCTGACCGACGCCGAGCGTGACGGGCTGGCCAAGGCGGTCGGCGCGAACCCCGGTGACTGCGTCTTCTTCGGCGCGGGCGATCCCGACGACGCCCGGTCGCTGCTGGGCGCGGCACGGGTGGAGATCGGCCGCCGGGTCGGCCTGATCGACGAGAGCGCCTGGTCGTTCGTGTGGGTCGTCGACTTCCCGATGTTCGAGTCCACCGCCAAGCTGGGCTCCGAGGACGTCGCCGTCGGTGGCGGCAAATGGACCGCGCTGCACCACGCGTTCACCTCGCCGACACCCGAGTGGATCGACCGCTTCGAGGAGGACCCGGGTCGCGCCCTGGCCTACGCCTACGACATCGTCTGCAACGGCGCGGAGATCGGTGGTGGATCCATCCGTATCCATCGCGCCGACGTGCAGCAGCGAGCCTTCAACGTGATGGGGATCGGCCCGGAGGAGGCGCAGGAGCGGTTCGGCTTCCTGCTCGACGCGTTCAAGTTCGGCGCCCCGCCGCACGGCGGCATCGCGTTCGGCTGGGACCGCGTCGTCATGCAGCTCGTCGGCACCGAGTCGATCCGCGAGGTCGTCGCGTTCCCCAAGAGCGGCGGCGGCTACGATCCGCTGACGGCGGCCCCCACTCCGATCTCCCCGCTGCAGCGTAAGGAAGCCGGCGTCGACGCGAAGCCCGAACAGAAATAGGGTCTGGAGTCCGACAACGCCCCGGCCCACGGCCGGGGCGTTGTTCGTCGGCCGTCGGTCGTCTGTTCCTTGGCCGGCCGTCCGGGCGTACGCCAGGGAGGTCGACAGTGGATCGAAGGGCGATACATGATCGGTGTAGGGTCACCGGCACCAGTGGCGTCGCCGTCATGCAGGAGGTTTATCCGTGGAAAGCCGCGACCAAGATACTTCCGGACTGCGAACCGACGTGGCGCACGGCGCACGCATCTACGACTACATCCTGGGCGGCAAGGACAACTTCGCCGTCGATCGTGAGGCGGGCGAGAACTCGCTGCGGATCTGGCCCGCGCTGCGGGTGCACATGCAGGCCAACCGCTCGTTCATGCACCGGGTCGGGCGTTACCTGGCCGACGAGTGCGGGATCCGGCAGTTCCTCGACATCGGCACCGGGCTGCCGACCTCACCGAACCTGCACGAGATCGTGCAGTCGGTCGACCCGGCCGCCCGGGTCGTCTACACCGACAACGACCCGCTCGTGCTGGCGTACTCGCGCGCTCTGATGCTCGGGTCGGAACAGGGCCGCACCGCCTATGTCGCGGCCGACATGCGCGACCCACAGTCGATCATCACCTCGCCGGAGTTCGTGCGGACCCTCGACGTCACCCAGCCGGTCGGGCTGCTGCTGATCGCGATCGTCCACTTCATCCCCGACGACGCCGAGGCACTGCGGGTGGTGCGGCAGGTGCTCGACGTGCTGCCGTCGGGCAGCTACCTGGCCATGTCGATCGCGACCGACGACTTCGACCCGGTTCCGCTGGCCGAGGTCCAGCGCGAGTACAACCGGCTCGGTGAGACCCTGTTCTTCCGCGACCGCGCCAAGGCGCTGGCGTTCTTCGACGGCCTCGAGCTGGTCGAGCCAGGTCTGGTCCAGGTCCACAAGTGGCGGCCCGACGGCTCCGACGCGACCGAGATCGCCGACAAGGACATCGCCATGTACGGGGCGGTCGCGCGCAAGCCGTAACCCCGGCCGCTCCGCATCGAGGGCGTAGCCCCGCAGCACGTCGAGGGCGACGACCCGGCCTGGGCACCCAGCCCACGGCGTGATCCTCGCTCGCCCCGGAACCAGTCCGGGGCGGGCCTTCGCCGGCCGTCACCGGCTTCTTCACCGACCCGGTTCCCGGCGTCCGGCCGAACCGTCGGATCACAGTGCATCCAGGGTTCAGGTTCGTGGCGTCGCACACACCGCCGCGCAATCGATGATCATCACACATAGTCTGGAACGCCCTGGATTGCCGCCTGTCGGGAGATTTGTTCATGGTCGCCGCCGCCACCAACCGAGACACCAGGCTCGGCCGGCGTGTGCTGCGTCGGAACCGGATCGCCATCAGCGCCGCGTTCATCATCGCCGGGGCGGCGATCGGCAGCTGGACCGGCCGCATCCCCGCCGTTCAACACGACCTCGGCCTGACCGACGACCGGCTCAGCATCGCGCTGCTCGCGCTGGCCGGTGGGGGACTGGCCGGGATGCGCCTGGCCGGGCGGCTCGGTGACCGCCTCGGCCCGTCCAGGGTCATGACCGTCGCCGCGCTCGCAGTCGGCGCGACGCTCACCGCTACGGCGTTCGCCCGGGACGTGTGGTCGCTGAGCGTCGCCCTGGTGATCTTCGGGGTGGTGCACGGCGCCCTCAACGTCACGATGAACGCCGCCGCGGTCGTCTGCCAGAACGGCTACCAGCGGCCGATCATGACGTCGATGCACGCCCTGTTCAGCATCGGCGGGGCGATCGGCGCCGGAGCCGCGGCGGTCTGCGCCCACACCGGCCTCGACCGCATCGCCACCTTCGGCATCGTCGGCTTCGCGCTCACCGTGGCGGCGGCCTGGCTGGCCCCGCGGGCCCGGCCACCCCGGGCTCACGTGCGCGGCGTTCAGCACCCGCCGGAGCAGGCCGGCGCGGCACCGACCGGCGTCGGCCGCCGGGTCTGGCTGCTCGGCCTGCTCGCCTTCTGCGCCCTGCTCAGCGAGGGCGCGGCGGCCGACTGGAGCAGCGTCTACCTGGACCGCATCGAGGCCGGACCGGCGGCCGCCGCCACCGCGTACGCCGCCTTCGCGGCCGCCATGACCATCGGGCGGCTGGCCGGCGACCGTCTCGCGACCGCGTTTCGCCCGCACACCCTGCTCCGGGTCGGCGGGCTGATCGCCGGCGTCGGCATCGGCGCCGGCGTCCTGGCCGGGACACCGGTCGCCGCGATCGCCGGGTTCGGCCTGCTCGGCGTGGGCCTGTCCTGTGCCATCCCGCAGCTCTACAGCGCCGCCGGTAACCTGCACCCGACCCGGCCCGGCGCCGCCCTGTCCCGGGTGGCGGCGCTGGGATACCTCGGCTTCGTCACCGGGCCGGTCGCCATCGGCGGCGCCGCGGCGCGGGTCGGCCTCGACCGGGCGCTGCTGCTGCTTCCCGTCCTCACGATCTTCCTGGCCGCCGCCGCCCACGTGATCAAACCCGCCGCAACGGCCGCCGTGCCGCCGGCCGCCGTGCCGCCGAGCGCGCCGCCGGGAGAGCGGGCGGGCGTGCCGGCGGGAGAGCGGGCGGGAGAGCGGGCGGGCGTGCCAGGGCAGTCTGACGGAGCCGCGGGCGCTGAGCGGGGGCGGCCAGCCGGAGCTCCGGCCGCTGAGCCGGGGAAGTCGGCCGGTTCGACCGACAGCCAGCCCGGGGACGCGCCACCACCGATGCTGGGCTCGTCGCCGGCTGGAAAGACCTCCGGGTGAGGGCCGGTGCGGAGCGAGCGGAGATGGTCAGCGCGGGGTGAGGAGCGGGCGGCGACGGTTGGCGGGGGTGGGTGAGGGGCGGACGGGTGCGGAGCGAGGGGCGACGGTTAGCGCGGGCCGGTCCGCTGACGCCGTGGGTGGCCGTGCCGTCGGGGTGCGGAGCGGGCGGTCACAGCCAGCAGGGTGCGGAGCGGCCGGTTACTGCCGGCGCGGGGTGAGGAGCGGGCGGCATTACGGCTTGCGGGCGACGGCTCCGTAACCGTCCACCGCGACCGCGTCGTCCGACTCCGGCCGCCACCGGGAGATCGACACCAGGCCGGGCTCCAGCATCTCGAGGCCCTCGAAGCACCGGCCGACCTGCTCGGGGCTGCGCAGCTTGTAGGGAATAGCGCCGGTGTCGTCGTACCCCTGCTGCGCCTCGTCGAAGCCTTCGCTGGTGGCGGTGCTGTCCCAGCGGACCAGATAGCTGCCCGGCGGCACCGCGGCCATCATTCGCGCGATGATCGACAGCACCTCGTCGTCGTCCTCGACGTGCCCGAGGACTCCCATGAACATCACCGCGACGGGCTGGCCGAAGTTCAGGATGTTGCGCGCGTCGGCCAGCACCCGATCGGGGTCACGCAGGTCGGCGTCGACATAGTCGGTCACCCCCTCGGGGGTGGTGTTGGTCAGCAGGGCGCGGGCGTGCGCCAGGACCAGCGGGTCGTGGTCGACGTAGACGATGCGCGCGTCCGGTGCCGCCTGCTGCGCCACCTCGTGCGTGTTCTGCATGGTGGGCAGGCCGGTTCCGACATCCAGGAATTGGCGGATGCCGACCTCGGCGGCCAGGTGGTGGACGGCGCGAATGAGGAACCGCCGGGACTCTTTGGCCAGCGGGACAATGCCGGGGAACGTCTTCACATAGGCGTCGCCGGCCTCACGGTCGGCCGCGAAGTTGTCCTTGCCGCCCATCCAGTAGTTCCAGACGCGGGCGGAGTGCGGCACCGAGGTGTCGATCCCGGCGGAGGCCGGCAGGTCGTCGGTCACAGCGATCTCCTCAGGACGGGCGCCATTCGTTGCCGGGAACAGCCTACACAGTGGATCTTCGATCGGGACGGCCGAGAATGAGCGACCGGGACGACGATCAAGTACCTTGGTGCGGACCTGCGCAAGCGGACCGAGGAGACGCGTCGTGGGTGCACCGCGGCCGGACGGGGGCGGTCGCTGCTCGCGGGATACTGCGCGACCTCGGCTGAACCGGGCGGCGCCTGTGCCCACGGCGACGGTGAGGGCGAGACGCCGATGGTCAGGGCGGCGCCGGTCAATGCGGGGCGGCGACGGCGCTGCGACGGTCAGCGTGGGGCGGGGCGGTGGTGAGGGCGGCGGTCAACGCGAGGCGGCGGTGGTGAGGGCGGCGCCGGTCAGCGTGGGGCGGCGACGGCGCTGTGACGGTCAGCGTGGGCCGGGGCGGTGGTGAGGGCGGCGGCGGTGAGGGCGGGGCGGCGCGCGGGGATGCGGGCCAGGGCGGTCGCGGCGGCCAGCAGACCCGCGGCCCCGGCCAGCACGAAGGCCGCCGACGGGGTGGTGGCGTCGGTCAGGGCGCCACCGGCCGCCGCGCCCAGGGCCGAACCGACCGCGGTCGCGGTGGCCAGCCAGGAGAACGCCTCGGTGGCCGTGCCGGCCGGGGCGGCCGTCGCCGCCATGTCGTAGGCGCTGGCCAGGATCGGGGCGATCATCGAACCGGCCGCGGCGATGACGAGCGCGAAGACGGTCAGCGACAGCGGGCCGGCCAGCAGCGCGAGGTGACCGGCGCCGAGGCCGCCCAGCAGCAGGGCGAACCCGCGCCCGGCGGCCGCGCCCCCGCCCAGCCGGGTGGCCACCACCCCGCCGGCCAGGGAACCGACGCCCCACAGGCCGAGCAGCAGGCCGGCCGACGGACCGGCCGCCGCGGCCACGCCGACCTCGGTCGCGCCGAAGACCACGCCCACCGCGACCAGCACCGCCACCAGCGTGCGCATCGCAGGGGCGGACAGCGCACCGGCCCGGCGTGGTCCGGCCGCCCCGGGGCGCCAGGTGCGCGACGCCGGGGCCAGGGCGAACAGCGTGGTCGCCACGGCGACCACGGCGGCGGCGAAGAGCAGGGCGGCGCCCGAGCCCGCCGCCGCGCCCAGGGCCAGGGCCAGTGGCGGGCCGAAGACCCAGGTCAGCTCGGTGGCGGTGGCGTCGGCGGCGTACGCCCGCCGAATCGCCGAAGGCGCCTCGAAGCGCAGCGGGATCAGTGTGCGCATGCACGCGCCGACCGGCGGGGTGGCGAAGCCGATCACCGCGGCCAGGAGCAGCAGCGGCGGCAGGGGGGTGCCGACCGGCAGCGTGGCCACGACCGTCAGCGCCGCCCCGGAGACCAGTGCCGCGCCGAGCAGCGGCTGCGTCTGGCCGCGGCGGTCGACCAGGCGGCCGAGCAGCGGGCCACCGGCGCCCTGGGCGACGGCGAGGGCGCCCGAGACGGCTCCGGCGGCGGCGTACGAGCCGGTCAGGTGGTGGGCGTGGACGAGCAGGCCGATGCCGAACGTGGCCAGCGGCAGCCGGGCGAGGACCGGACCGAGGTGGAGAAGAGCATGTGGCTACCGTCCCGCCGAACTGGTACCAAGGACAGGTCCAGTCACACCATCGAGGAGGGGTCCAGTTGGAGTTACTCCTCGCGGTGTCGCGCGAACGGCCGGGCACCTTGCGCAGCCAGGTGGAGAACGACCTTCGAACGGCCGTGCGCGACGGCAGCCTGCGGGCCGGGGCCACGCTGCCCTCGACCCGCGACCTGGCCGGGCAACTGGGGGTGTCCCGCAAGATCGTCGTGGACGCGTACGCTCAGCTCGCGGCCGAGGGCTACCTGGCCATGCGGCAGGGCGCGCGCCCAACGGTGGCGTCCGGCGCGAACCGGCCGGTCGTGGCCCCCGAGCCGGCCGGCCCGGCCGAGACGATCCGGTTCGACTTTCGGCCGTCCCGCCCGGACGTCTCCGGGCTTTCCGCGCGAGGCCTGGTCACGCTGCTTGCGCGAGGCGGTCGGGGAGATCAACACCGAGGAGCTGGGGTACGGGGACCCGCTCGGCGTCCCGGCCCTGCGTGGTGTGCTGGCCGACCATCTCGGGCGTACCCGCGGGGTCGTGGCCACACCCGGCACGACGGTGATCACCCACGGCTACCGGCACGGCCTGGGCCTGATCTGTCACGCCCTGAAGGCCCGCGGCGCCCGCACCGTCGCCGTCGAGCACCCGAGCAACCCGGAGCAGGCGGCCATCGCCGAGCGCGCCGGGCTGACCGCCGTCCGCGTGCCGGTCGACGAGCTCGGCCTCCGGGTCAGCGACCTGACCGACGCCGACGCGGTCGTGCTCACCCCGGCGCACCAGCACCCGACCGGCGTGGTCCTCGCTCCGTCCCGCCGGGCCGCCCTGGTCACGTGGCTCCGCGACCGGCACGCGCTGGCCGTCGAGGACGACTACGACGCCGAGTACCGCTATGACCGGCCGGCCGTGGGCGCGCTGCAGGGACTGGACCCGGCCCACGTGGCCTACTGCGGCACGACCAGCAAGGTGCTCGCCCCGGCGCTGCGGCTGGGCTGGCTGGTCGCGCCGCCGTGGCTGGCCGCCGCCCTGCGGACCGCGCCCGACCTGGGCTCGCCCCGGGTCGAGCAGCTGGCCCTGGCCCGGTTCGTCGAGCGCGGCCACCTCGACCGGCACCTGCGCCGGATGCGGCTGAGCTACCGCCGGCGCCGCGACGCCATGGTCTCGGCCCTGGCCCGGGCCCTGCCCGGGGCCGAGATCGAGGGCATCGCCGCCGGCCTGCACGTGAGCGTGACGCTGGCCGCCGGTGTCGACCCGACGGCGCTGCGGCGCGCCGCCCGTTCCCGGGGCATCGCCCTGGACACGCTGGCCGACTACGACATGGTGTCCGACCGGCCGACGCTGATCCTGGGCTACTCGCAGATGGCGGAGTCGCGGATCACCGCGGGAATCACCGAGCTGGCCGCGACAATCCAGGGATGCCCGCAAGCACCGTCGTGACCGTCCTCGAACTCGCCGGCCTCTACGTCTTCGCGACCTCCGGCGCGCTGCTGGCCATCCAGAAGGGCTTCGACCTGGTCGGCATCCTGATGCTGGCCCTGCTCACCGCACTCGGCGGCGGCATCGTCCGCGACCTGGTCATCGGGGCGGTCCCGCCGGCCGCCTTCACCCAGGTCTCGTACCTGGTCATCCCGCTCGTCGCCGCGACCGTGACGTTCTTCGCCCACCCCCTCGTGCAGCGGCTGAACTTCATGGTCCTGGTCTTCGACGCGGCCGGGTTGGGCCTGTTCTGCGTGACCGGCACCCTCAAGGCTCTCGAATTCCACCTCGGCGCGATCCAGGCCGTCCTGCTCGGCATCACCACCGCGGTCGGCGGCGGCGTGCTGCGCGACATCACCGCCCGCGAGACCCCGAGCCTGGTCCGAACCGATTCCGATTTGTACGCTATCCCGGCCGCGTTCGGCGCGACGCTGGTGGTCATCGCCGACCGCCTCGACCTGTCCATGCCGGCCGTGGCGGCCGGGGCGGCGATCTTCGTCTTCGTCCTGCGGGTGGTGGCGATGGTCCGGCACTGGCGCGCACCGCACGCTCGCCTGCGGTCGCTTTAATGGGCGCGTGGCTGACAAGGTTCTGGTGACCGGTGGGTCCGCCCGCTGTCCACGCCGTACCGCCGGTCGAAACCGATCGCCGAGCGCGCCGCCTGGGACTTCATCGCGGCCGAGGGGCGCGGCACCGAGCTGACCACGGTGTTGCCGGGCTGGGTGCTCGGGCCGTTGCGGCCGCCGGTCGGCCCCCTGGGCTCGGTGCAGGTCGTGCAGCGGCTGCTGAGCGGGACGATGCCGGGGGTGCCTCGGGTCGGGTTCGAGGTGGTCGACGTCCGGGACATCGCCGACCTGCACGTCCGCGCGATGGTCGAGCCGGCCGCGGCCGGTGAGCGTTTCCTCGGCACCGGCCCGTTCCTGTGGCAGGTCGAGATCGCCGAGATCCTGCGGTCCCGGCTCGGCGAGCGGGCGGCCCGGGTGCCGACCCAGCCGATCCCGGACGAACTGGTCCGCGCCGCGGCGGCCACCGACCCCGACCTCGGCACGATCGTCGTCAACCTGGGCCGCCGCCGGATCCGCTCCTCGGCCAAGGCGCAGCGGCTGCTCGGCTGGACCGTCGGCGACCCGGCCGACGCGATCGAGGCCAGCGGCCGCAGCCTGATCGAACTCGGTCTGGTCTGAACCCCGGCCGGCGACGTCGACGGTCATGACGGGCCTGGCGGTGACCGCGCTCCTGCTCGCCGGCCCCGCACCGCCGTCGGCGCTGCGCTACAACGACCGGGAGGTGACCTCCCGGCCGGCGTCGCTCGACCTGTTCGTGCCCCGGGGCCAGGCCGACGACCGCCTCAGCGACGATCACCGGGGGACCGGCGATTAGCATGGCCGGATGCGCGAGCCCAAGATCGGCCGGGTAGCCGCCGCGGCACTCTGCGTCATCGCCCTGGTCGCCGGATGCGACTCGTCGGACGACGCACCCGATCCGCCGGACGGCGGGAACGTCTCCGTCACGACCATGCGCGGCGCGCTGCTGCAGGCCGGTGACCTCGGCGGCTCGTGGGCGGCACCGGAGGCCTCCAGCGACCCGCAGCGGCTGGTCGCGCTGTGTGGCGGCGTGGCCACCGCGCCGCCGGTGCCGCCGGGCGCCGAGGTGGTCAGCGCGCCGCTGGCCGACGAGGGCCAGCAGGGCGCGCAGACGCTCAACCAGACGGCGCTGGTCTACCCCGACCCGACCGGCGCCCGGGCCGCCCTGGCGTCGCTGCGCGCGGTGGCCGACAAGTGCCCGGCCTCGGTCGAGCAGGGGCAGCAGACCACGGCCGAGCGCAACGAGCCGGCGTACACCGAGACGGCCAAGACGCTGGAGATGAGCGAGGGCGGCTGGACCGGCTTCATCGTCACCCGGCACAAGGCCTACGAGTCGAAGCACCCGGGCACCGCCGACACCGCGGTGTCGGTGGTCAGCAAGGCCAACGTGGTGATCGTGGACGCCTACGCCGTCTATCGCCTGGGCAACGCCAGTGGCTCGCCGCAGTTCGACGAGGACTGGAAGAAACTTCTCGGCACAGTACTCAACCGGGTGGGATAGACAGCGCGGAACCCGGTGGTCTAACGTGGCTGCAACGCCGTTGCGAGTTCTTCCCCCGTGGAATTCGCAGCGGCGCCTTATTTTCCCTGGCGACGCAATGGCGATGTGCGATCTTCAGTTGGTGCGTACGGGCATCGCGGTGAAGCCCCGAAGCGTCAGACTGTCCCGCCGGGTGGGCTCCGACGCAAGATCCAGATGGGGGTACGCCGCGCGGATGGCGGGAAACGCGATCTGCGCCTCCAGGCGGGCCAGCGGCGCACCCAGGCAGTAATGGATGCCGCCGCCGAACGAGAGCGGGCTGTTGTCCGTACGCCGAAGATCAAGGGTGTTGGGGTCGGTGAAGCGTGTGGCGTCGCGATTGCCGGCGCCGAGGTAGGCCACCACCCGCTCGCCCGGCTCGACCGTGACGCCGCCCAGCTCGACCGGCTCGTAGACGACGCGTGACACCAGCTGCACCGGGCTGTCCCAGCGCAGCAGCTCCTCGGCCGCGAGCGCCGGATCGGTGATCGTGGCGGCCGGGTCGGCCAGCAGCGCCACCAGACCGTTGGCGAGCAGGTTGGTGGTCGTCTCGAAACCGGCCGCGAACAGGAACGCCGCCATCGTCAGCAGCTCGTCCTCGGTCAGCCGGTCGCCGTCGGCCTCGGCCGCGACCAGGGCGCTGAGCAGGTCCTCGCGGGGGCGGGCGCGGCGCTCGGCGACCAGATCGGCCAGGTACGCGCGCAGCGTCGACGCGGCCGGATCGGCCTTGGCCACTACCTCGGGCGTGACCGTGTCGAGCAGCGCCGACCAGTCCCGGATGAGCGACTGGAATTGGGCCCGGTCGGCCGCCGGGATGCCGAGCAGCTCGCCGATCACGTTCACCGGCAGCGGGAAGGCGAACGCCTGGATGAAGTCGCTCACACCGGCCATGCCGTCGAGGAGCTCGGCCACCAGCTTCTCGATCGACGGGCGCAGCGCCGCCACCCGCCGGGCGGTGAAGGCCGAGCTGACCAGCCGCCGCAGCCGGGTGTGGTCCGGTGGGTTCAGGGTCAGGACGCTGGTGAACAGCATGTAGGTGCCGGGGTGGTCGGCCCAGTCCTCGAGGCCGACGAGCCCCAGCATCGTCTTGGGGAAGTGCCCCAGCCGGCCATCGCGGACCACCGTCTGGCAGTCGTCGTAGCCGGTCACCACGAGCGCGCCGTCGTCGGCCCGGATCAGCCGGGAGATCTCGCGCAGGCGGTCGTAGCGGGGGTACGGATCGTCCCGGCCGACGCTGCTGGTGAGCTCGTCGAGCAGGCGGTGCGTTTCGTCGGTCTCCACAATGGCAGCCACGATCTTCAGGCTAACCGTGCTCGCACGTGCTCGGAGAGAGCGCATTCCACGCAATACAAATCTCACACCTGTGGAATTCGACACCGGCTGGTATTCGTCGGCGGAAAGGTCACCTAGCCTTCGGTTCCCGGGGCGTGAAACCGACCGTGCCGGGGTAATCGAAACCCGGAGGTGCATCCGCATGGAGGGCAAGGGACCGGCCGACAAGTTCGTCTACGACTTCGCCGAAGGCAACAAGGACCTCAAGGATCTGCTCGGTGGCAAAGGCGCCAACCTCGCCGAGATGACCAACCTGGGGCTGCCCGTGCCCGCCGGGTTCACCATCACCACCGTCGCCTGCCAGCGCTATCTCGCCTCCGGGGAACACGTCGACGGGCTCGACGAGGAGATCACCGAGCATCTGGAGAAGCTCGAGGAGGCGATGGGCCGCAAACTCGGCGACCCGGCCGACCCGCTGCTCGTCTCGGTCCGCTCCGGCGCCAAGTTCTCCATGCCCGGCATGATGGAGACCGTCCTCAACGTCGGCCTCAACGACGAATCCGTGGCCGGGCTCAGCGCCCAGGCCGGCGGCAACGACCGGTTCGCCTGGGACTCCTACCGCCGGCTGATCCAGATGTTCGGCAAGACCGTGTGCGACGTGCCCGGCGACGAGTTCGAGCAGGCGTTGCACAACGCCAAGACGGCCAAGGGGGTACGCGACGACACCGACCTGGACGCCGACGACCTCAAGAAGCTGGTCGGCGTGTACAAGGAGGTGTTCGCCAAGCACGTCGGGCACGACTTCCCGCAGGACCCGCGCGAGCAGATGGACCTGGCCGTCGCCGCCGTCTTCCGGTCCTGGAACGCCGACCGGGCCGTCCTCTACCGCCGCCAGGAGCGCATCCCGGCCGACCTCGGCACCGCGGTCAACGTGGTCGCGATGGTCTTCGGCAACCTCGGCGCCGACTCCGGCACCGGCGTCGCCTTCACCCGCGACCCGGGCACCGGCGAGCAGGGCATCTACGGCGACTACCTGCAGAACGCGCAGGGCGAGGACGTGGTCGCCGGCATCCGCAACACCGTTCCGCTGCAGGACCTGGAGCAGATCGACAAGAAATCGTACGACGAACTGCTCGGCATCATGGCCACGCTCGAAGGCCACTACCACGACCTGTGCGACATCGAGTTCACCATCGAGCGCGGCAAGCTGTGGATGCTGCAGACCCGGGTCGGCAAGCGCACCGCGGCGGCCGCGTTCACCATCGCCGCCCAGCTGATCGACGAGGGCGTGATCGACCTCGACGAGGCGCTGCGGCGGGTCACCGGCGCCCAGCTGGCCCAGCTGATGTTCCCGCGCTTCGACCTCGACGGCGAGCCCGAGGTGCTGACCCGGGCCGTCGGGGCGTCGCCCGGCGCGGCGTACGGGGAAGTGGTGTTCACCTCGGAGAAGGCCACCGAGCTGGCGGCTCAGGGCAAGAACGTGATCCTGGTACGCCGGGAGACCAACCCCGACGACCTGCCCGGCATGATCGCCGCCCAGGGCATCCTGACGGCGCGGGGCGGCAAGACCAGCCACGCCGCCGTGGTGGCCCGCGGCATGGGCAAGACCTGCGTCTGCGGCGCCGACCAGATCGAGGTGTCGCCGTCGTCGTTCACGGTCGGCGGGCACACCGTCAACGAGGGCGACGTCATCTCGATCGACGGCACCACCGGGCGGGTCTACCTGGGCGAGGTGCCGGTCCGGCCGTCCGAGGTCGTGCAGTACTTCGAAGGCGACCTCGACCCCGCGCTGGCCAACGAGCCGCTGGTCGCCGCCGTGCACCGGCTGATGACGCACGCCGACGAGCGGCGGCGGCTGGCCGTGCGTACCAACGCCGACACCGGCCCCGACGCGGCCCGCGCCCGCCGCTTCGGCGCCCAGGGCGTCGGCCTGTGCCGCACCGAGCACATGTTCCTCGGCGACCGTCGCGAGCTGGTCGAGCGCCTGATCCTGGCCGAGGGCGGCAAGGAACGGCAGGAGGCGCTGGACGCGCTCAAGCCGCTGCAGCGGGCCGACTTCCTCGCACTGTTCCGCGAGATGAACGGGCTGCCGGTCACCGTCCGGCTGATCGACCCGCCGCTGCACGAGTTCCTGCCCTCGCTGGAGGACCTGGCCGTGCACGTCGCGGTGGCCAAGGAGCGCGGCGAGAGCGCCAAGCGGTCGGAGAAGATGCTGGCCGCGGTGCGGCGGATGCACGAGCAGAACCCGATGCTGGGCATGCGCGGGGTGCGGCTGGGACTGGTCGTTCCCGGGCTGTTCGCGATGCAGGTGCGCGCCATCGCCGAGGCCGCCGTCGCGCTGGCCGAGGAGGGCGGCCGACCCCGCCCCGAGATCATGGTGCCGCTGGTGGGCGCGGTGCAGGAGCTGGAGACGGTACGCACCGAGGCCGAGAAGATCATCGCCGAGGTGGTCGGCGACGCGCCGGTCGAGATCCTGATCGGCACCATGATCGAGGTGCCGCGGGCCGCCCTGACCGCCGGGCAGATCGCCGAGGCGGCCGAGTTCTTCTCCTTCGGCACCAACGACCTGACCCAGATGGGCTGGGGCTTCTCCCGCGACGACGTCGAGGGCGCGTTCTTCTGGCGCTACCTCGAACTGGGCATCTTCGGCATCAGCCCGTTCGAGTCGATCGACCGCGAGGGCGTCGGCCGGCTGGTCCGCATCGCCAGCGACGAGGGCCGGGCCGCCCGCCCCGGGCTCAAGCTCGGGGTGTGCGGCGAACACGGCGGTGACCCGGAGTCGGTGCACTTCTTCCACGAGGTCGGCCTGGACTACGTGTCCTGCTCGCCGTTCCGCGTACCGGTCGCCCGGCTGGAAGCGGCGCGGGCCGTGGTTCTCGCTCAACCGGCCGGCTGATCAGCCGATCACCCGGCCGCGTCACGTCGGCCGCGGCGGATGGCACGCCGGTCGCGAACAGTCTCGCGGCCGGCGTGCCCCTTTTCTCGCTCGCCGATAGCCGCCCGGGCCCGCCGCGCCGTCACGTCGGCCGTGATCGCCCGCGGGCGGTGAGCACCCGGGCGACATGGCCGGGGGCCAGCATCGCGGACGCCGGGTCGAGCATGTTCGCCACCCGCAGGAAAGTGCGCGCGAGGACCGGATCCGACCATGCCGCGGCCCGGTAGCGGTCCAGGTAGCGGCCGATCACCCGGTCGGCCCGGCCGCGCGGCCCGGTCACCCCGGGGAAACGCAGATCGCTGCCGGCGGCCAGGATCCAGGCGTCGTCCACGATCCGGGCCGCCGCGCGGTAGAAGCGGCCCGGCAGGCCCGGCCCCGGCGTGGCGGCGAGCCGGCGCAGCGCCAGAGCCTCCATCGCGGCGACCGAGATGCCCTGGCCGTAGGTCGGATTGAAGTGGCACAGGGCGTCGCCGACGACCAGGTGGCCGTCGAGGTGGGAGCGCTGCCGCTCGAAATGCCACCGCTCGCTGGCCGGATAGCGCATCTTGACCGCGGCACCGACCGGCTCGGCCGCCCGCAGCAGATCCGCCACGTCGGGGACCGGCAGGGATTCCGCGTACGCCAGCATGCCCCGCTCGTCGGCCGGTGGCTCGGTGCCCAGCAGCCCGAACAGCACGACCGCCCACCGTTCGTCCTCGACGCGCATCACGGCGGCGCCCCGGGGGCAGCCCGGGAACGGGACGATGACCAGGCCGTCCAGGCCGGCCAGCTGACCGGGCCGCCGGTGGCAGAACCGGGTCACGTAGACCACGTTCGCGCGGACCCGGGACACCTCGGGCTCCCCGGCGCCGTGCCCGGCCAGCCAGGCGCGGGCGCGTGAACCGGTGCCGGCGGCGTCCACGACCAGGTCGGCGGGCAGATCGCCGTGCGGTGTGCGTACCCCGGTGATCGCTCCCGCGGCCGCGGTCAACCCGATCGCCTCGCCGTGGACGACGCGCACGCCCGGCGGCCGGCCGGTCCAGGCCCGGATCACGTGTTCGAGGGCCGGCCGGGTGACGCCCCACCCGAGAACGCCCGGCTCGGCGGCAGGCACCGGCCGGCCGTCGACGTAATACCGGGTGCCGTGGAAGATGTCGACGCGGTGCGCGCCGGCCGCCGCCAGCTCGGTGCCGAGCCCGGGGAACAGCTCCTCGAGCGCCTCCGAGCCACGAGCCAGCAGCACGTGCAGCTGCCGGCCCTGCGGGACACCGCGGCGAGGTGCGGCGGTGTCCGGCAAGGTGTCGCGTTCCAGGACGGTGACCCGGTCGTACGTCTCGCACAGCGCCCGCGCGGCCGAACAGGCCCGCCATGCTCGCGCCGATGACCACGGCTTCCACAGTCACCCATCGTTGCGTGACGGGAAGGTCACTTCAAGTAGCGCCGCGCCGGGTGGACAGCTGGTAGCGCTTCACCTGGTGGACAGCTGGTAGCGCTTCACCCGGTGAACAGCTGGAAGGTGAACAGGGCGGCCTGCACGCCGATGGCGTTGCCGCCGGCGATCAGCAGCAGATTGAGCGCCGGTGACGCCCGTCCGGGCCCCTCCGCGCCGTGCCGCTCGCGGGTCACGTCCCTGAGCAGGGGGACCACCAGGGGCCAGCACAGGGCGACCGCGACCAGCGTCATGAGGGTCACGGTGTCGCTCACCGTGCCGAGGAGTTCGGGGAAACCGTACCGGGACGGGTCACGCCCGGCCTCGGCGAACAGGTGCGAGCCGACCCGGAAACCGAGCGTCGTGCCGAGGATCGCGCCCACCGCGGAGAAGCTGCCGATCGTGGACAGAAATCTCTTGGCCGACGGCGACGACACCGAGAACATCAGAATGCTGGTCAGCTGGGTCAGGGTCGAGACCGACAGGAAGATCACCACGGCGGCCAGAAGCGCGGCCGGGATCCGCCACGGGCCCGGAATGGTGCCCGGATCGGCGACGTATCGATAGCCGAGGTGGCCGCCGACGATCAGAAGGGTCGCCAGGACCATGATGGCCAGCCGAGCCGGCACTTCGGGGTAGCGACCGCTCGGCTCGGGGATGGTGGGCGGTGCCGCGGGCGGCGGCGTGGATCGGGGTGTGCGCTCCCCGGCCCGAGTTCGCCGTTTTCGGGAAGCCATGAGGCCAGCCTAGGCGGGTGCGGCAAGCGGGCGGCGGCATACGTTAACATCCGTCAATGCGTAGTCGCGCTCTGACCGTGCTTCTCCTCGTGCTCGCCCTGCTGACGCCGGCCTCGGTCGCGTCCGCCCGCGGTGGTGCCGATCTGGCGGCGCGGCTCGCCGCGATCCCGGGCCTGACGGTCGTGTCGCGGACCGCACCGGCCGGCTACCAGTTCTTCGTGCTGACCTACCGGCAGCCGGCCGACCACCGGCACCCGGGCGCGGGCACCTTCGAGCAGCGGCTGACTCTGCTGCACCGGGCCGGCGACGCGCCGGTCGTGCTCGCCACCGGCGGGTACGGGCTGCCGGCCACGCCCACACCGTCGCGTACCGAACCGACCGCGATCCTGAACGCCAACCAGGTCTCGGTCGAGCACCGGTTCTTCAGCCCGTCGCGACCCGCCCCGGCCGACTGGTCCGACCTGGACATCTGGCAGGAGGCAAGCGACGAGCACCGGATCGTCCAGGCCCTCAGGAGCGTCTACGCCGGAAAGTGGATCCAGACCGGTGGCAGCAAGGGCGGCATGACGTCGGTCTACCACCGCCGCTTCTATCCGGACGACGTGGACGGCGTGGTCGCGTACGTCGCCCCCGACGATCCGGTCAACGACCTCGACGGCGCGTACGACCGGTTCTTCGCCACGGTCGGCGACGCCGCCTGCCGCGGTGCGCTCGACGGCGTGCAGAAAGAGGCGCTGAAGCGTCGCGACCGGCTGGTGCCGATGCTGGCGGCGGACGCCGCCGCGAACGGGTGGACGTTCACCCGGACGCTCGGCACGGCCGACCGGTCGCTGGAACTGACCGTGCTGGACACGGTGTGGGCGTTCTGGCAATACCTCGGGACCTCGTCGTGCGCCGGCGTGCCGCCCGCCACGGCCACCGACCGGGAGCTGTACGACTGGATCGACGCGGTCGCGAGCTGGTCCTTCTACACCGACCAGGGCCTGGAATACTACTGGCCGTACTACTACCAGGCGGCCACCCAGCTCGGCTGGGCCAGTCTGCGCTTCGACCACCTGCGCGGCCTGCGCCGGTATCCCGGGCTCTACACCGCCAACTCGGCCCTGCCCGCGGAACTGCGCCGGGCGCACCACCCGCTGCCGATGATCGACGTCGACCTGTGGGTGCGTACCCTCTCGCAGCGCATGATGTTCGTCTACGGCCAGAACGACCCGTGGAGCGCCGAACGCTTCACGCCCAGCCGCCGTGACTCCTACCTGTACGTCGCTCCGGGCGCGAACCACGGCGCACGGATCTCCGGCCTGAACCCGGCGGACTCGGCGGCGGCCACGGCCACGCTCCGGCGCTGGGCCGGGGTCACCTCCGCGACGGCCGAGCTCCGCACCGCGCCGCTGCCACTCGACGACATGCTCCCGCCGCGCGGCGCCCGCCGATGACCCGGGGGACGACGCGGGTCATGCTCCGGCGAGGTACGCCGTGACGTAGGCCAGCGGCGCGTTCCACCGGATGCAGACGTCGTTGGTCGTCTCGGAGGTGTCCTCGTCCAGGTAGCGGCACTGCGCCGGCCGGCCGGCCAGCCTCGGGTCGTCCGGCCAGCCCGGCGTCGGAATCGAGTTCGCGCCGCCGACCACCGCCCCCGGGCCGTCGAGCTTCTGACGGGTACGCGGGTGGGCGGTCGCGTCGGCGCCGTAGCCGGTGACGTAGCACTGCCCCAGCGCGTTACGCCCGAACAGGTAGTCGACCCCGGACACCAGGCCGTCCCAGTACCGCCGGTCGCCACTCGCCTCGTGCGCCCGCGCCAGGACGACCAGGTTGTTGAGGAGGCGGCCGTTGGAACCCCAGTGCCAGCCCTGCTCCGGGGCGTAGGGCTGACCCCACGGCTGCCGGCTCCGCAGGTCGAGCAGACGATCCGCGTACGGCCGGACGTCCACCCCGGCGTCCAGCATCGCCGGCAGTGCCACCCGGTCGAAGTCGAAGCCGTCCAGGTCCCGTGGCGGCGCGATGTCCGTTCCGGTCGCCCAGGCGAAGTCGTCACTCAGGTCCGGATCGCCGTACGGGCCGCCGCCGAACCGGCCCTCGTCGTCCGGGGCGATCAGGTCCGGGTGGTCCAGCGCGGCGCGCACGGCGGCGTCGGCGGTGGCGTGGTCGCCGGCTTTCCGGCACACCGCCGCCAGGTGCAGGGTGGCCGCGGTGGAGGGCCGGTGCAGCACCCGCGTCGTCGGGTCGTCCTCGGGGCGGCCGGGGATCGGCGACCATCGCGTGCCGTGCACCCGATGAAAGACCATTCCCGGGTACGCGTGACCGCCCGGCACCCGCATGCGCCGCAGCCAGTCCAGCTGCCACCGGCACTCGGCGGCCACGACTGTCGCGTCCCGGCCGCGTGCCTCGAGCATCCGGGCCAGGTCGAGCAGCTGCCACAGGGCGATCGCGCCGCTGACCGCGTACTTGCCGTAGTCGCCGGCGTCGTACCACCCGCCGGACACGTCGAAGACGCCGTCCTCACGCCAGCCCGGGTACAGCCGCTCGGCGTCCGGTCCCGTCCACGCCGGCACCGCGACGTCGCCCGCGTGCCGGCAACGCATCGACGTGAAGAATCGCAGCGCGTCGACGCTCAGCCTGGCGTAGAGATCCGCCGCCACCCGGAACGGATGGCTGCGCTGACCACCGGCCACCACCCGGTAGCCCTCGCCCGGCGGCAGGTCGCCCAGGTCGAGCACGTGCACGTTGAGGCCCGAGGTCGGCTCCGGCCGCTGGTGCCACGGTGTCGATCGGCCACGCGTCCTCGTCTCGCCCCCGGCGTCGACCACGGCGAACGGCTCCGCCCGGCCGGAGTGGTCGACCCAGGTGGCGTGCTGCGGGGCGCCCGGCAGGTAGCCCACCTGATTGATCCGGATCCGCGGCCGGGCCGTCTCACGCATGCCCGTACGGTCGCACGAACCGGCCGCCGTCACATCGCGGCGTCACCCCGCCGGTCCTGATCCCACCGGCGTGGGGGCCCGGCGTCGGTGGGCAGCAGCAGCTGTTCCAGGTCCGGGGGAGCGACCCGCCCGACCATGGCGCGTAGCGTCCCGGCCGGAGCGGCCCCGCCGACCAGGGCACCGCCCAGGATCTCGCCCGTCTCGGGAGTGAGCACCACCTTGGCGTAGCGGTCGCCGCCGTCGGTGAAGGTGATCTCGGACGCCATGGTGCCGGGGTGGCCGACGCCGGCCGTGGTGACCCGGATGCCGGCGACCTTCAGGTTGACCGCGGCGCCGGTGCCGTCGAACGGCTCGGCCGGACGGCCGGTCAGCTGGCGGGCCACCGAGTCGGCCATGCGGAAGCCGGCCGCGACCAGACCGTGGCAGCGGCCCTCGACGGCGGCGCAGTCGCCGGCCGCCCAGACGTCCGGGGCCGAGGTGCGGCAGTGAGCGTCGACCAGGAAGCCACCCCGGTCGCCGCGGGCCAGGCCGCCCGGAGCCGCGGCGGCCGCCAACTCGTCCCGGGGGCGGACGCCGGCGGCGAAGACGACCAGGCCGGCCGGGAGCAGCTCGCCGCCGGCGAGGCGGACACCGGCGACGCCGCCGTCCGCGCCGGCCTCGACCGAGGTGAGCGATGCGGGGCAGCGGACGCGCAGACCGGCGTCGCTGGCCAGGGCCCGCAGAACGCGCGCGGCCTCGGCGTCGAGCTGGGCGGGCATGAGGTGGGGGGCGTTCTCCACGACGGTCGTCGGCCGGCCGAGCAGCTTGAGGCCGTTGGCCGCCTCCAGGCCGAGCAGGCCGCCGCCGACCACCACGGCGGGGCGGCCTCGGACGGCGTACCCGCGGATCTCGTCGATGTCATCGAACGTGCGGTAGACGAAGCAGCCGGGCCGATCGTGCCCGGGCACCGGCGGGACGAAGGGCCGGGCGCCGGTCGCGAGCACCAGCGCGTCGTAGCGAAGCACGTCACCGGCGGCCGTCCGGACCAGCCGGGCGCCCGTGTCGACGGCGACGGCCGGACAGCCGAGCCTCAGGTCGACCGGGGGCGCGTCGGGCGGGCCGGGCGGGGGCAGGGTGAGATCGGCGCGGCTCTTGCCGTCCAGGTACGACGACAGCGCCACCCGGTCGTACGCGGGACAGTCCTCCTCGCCCAGCACCACGACGCTCCACCGGCCGTCCCGGTCGAGCCGGCGCAACCGGTCGACCAGCCGGTGCGCCACCATGCCGTACCCGGCCACCACCAGTCGCCGGGTCACGCCTCCGCCTCCGTCAGCCAGCGGGCGCACCACCGGTCGATCTCGTCCCGGCAGCCGCCGCATCCGGTGCCCGCCCGGGTGTGGCCGGCGAGCGCGTCCCGGCCGCGGTGACCCGATCGCCAGGCGGTGTGCAGCCGCGCGCGGGTCACGTTGTTGCACACGCAGACCAGCGGCTCGGGGCCGGGCGCGCCGTCGTCACCGCGCGTGGCCGGAAGGTCGAGCAGCAGCCCGAGGCGGTCCGCGGGCATCGGCCGCCCGTATCGGTAGCCGTGCGCGACGAGGGCGGCGGCGCGGGGGAGTCCCA
This sequence comes from Actinoplanes sp. NPDC049265, assembly GCF_043197135.1. Lineage (NCBI taxonomy): Bacteria > Bacillati > Actinomycetota > Actinomycetes > Micromonosporales > Micromonosporaceae > Actinoplanes > Actinoplanes sp. NPDC049265. The sequence continues at coordinate 479,998 of NZ_JBICSP010000003.1, forward strand.
ACAGGACGGCCGCGACGACCCGGTCGCCGTGCAGGGTGATCCGCGCATAGCGGCGCCCGCGGCGATCGGCCAACCGGATCGTCCGCATTCCGGACTCGGGGCGCTGGTCGACGTTCCCGGCCACCGGCGGGCCGGGGCGGGCCAGGTCGGCATGGTCGGCCATTGGCGGGCCGAGGCAGGTCAGGTCGACGTTGCCCGCGCGCAGCCGCAGGACGTCGGCGGCGACCGGTGCGGGCGGGCAGCCGTGGGCGATCAGACCGGCCAGGGAGTCGGCCTGATCCCACGCCTCGATGGCGCCGACGGGCGGCCGGCCGGGGCGTTCGGCGCATCCGCCGATCGCGTGGATCCGGGGATCGCTGGTCCGGAAGGCGTCGTCGACGAGCACGCCGCGCCCGACGCGGAGCCCGGCGGCGTGCGCGAGCCGGATGTTCGGCCGCGGTTCGGGACAGCGCAGCACGGTCCCGGGGCCGGCCGTGCCCGTGCCCGTGCCCGTGCCCGTGACGACGGTGGCCGGGATGGTTTCGGCCAGCATCGCGGCGCAGCCGTCGTCGATCCGGTCGGCCATCGGGTGCGGACCGGCGCAGACCAGGGTCACCGCGGCGCCCCGGGCGGCCAGCCGAGCCGCGGTCCGCACAGCGGCAACCCCGTCACCGTGGACCGTGACCGTGGCAGGAACCGGGCCGGGATCCGACGTGGGAACCGGGCTGGGATCCGACGTGGGGACCGGGGCGGGAAACGGCGTGGGGATCGGGCTGGGATCCGACGTGGGGACCAGGGCGGGAAACGGCGTGGACGGCCGGCGGTCGGGGCCGGTGGCCAGGACGAGCAGGTCGTAGGCGTACCCGGAACCGTCGCCGAGCAGGACCCGCCGCCCGGCCCGATCGATTCCGCGGACCTCATCGCCGGCCAGGTCGACCCGCCCCGCGTACCCGTGGTGCACCAGCATCTCGGCGAACCGCCGCCCGAGCGGACCACCACCCGCGACCACCACCGCGGCCGGGCCGGTCACGCCGTCTCCGGTTCGAGGCGGACGGCGCAGACCTTGAACGCGGGCATGCCGCAGGCCGGGTCCGTCGCCGGATCGGTGAACAGGTTGGCCCGGCCACCGGCGGGGAAATGGAACGGTACGAACACCGTGTCCAGCCGCATGCCGGCGTCGCAACGGACCCGGGCGGTCATGGTGCCCCGGGCCGAGCGGACCCGGGCCAGGCCGTGCTCGGTCAGGCCGCTGCGCGCGGCGGTGTCCGGATGGACCTGGACGAACGGCTCGGCGAGAACCCCGGTCAGCTCGGCCACCCGCCGGGTCTGCGTACCGGACTGGTAGTGCGCGAGCACCCGGCCGGTCGTCGCGTACAGCGGGAACCGGTCGCTGGTGGGCTCGGCCGGGCCCCGGTGCTCGACGGGCACGAACCGGGCCCGGCCGCCGGGGTGGGCGAACGACTCCAGGAACAGCCGCGGCGTGCCGGGGTGCGCGGTGGCGCCGTCGGGGCAGGGCCAGTGCAGCGCCTCGCCCGCGTCCAGCCGGTCGTAGCTGATGCCGGAGTAGTCGGCCCGGCCGCCGCGCGAGGCCGCCCGCAGTTCGTCGAACACCGGCCGGGCCGTGGCCGGGAACCGCTCCGGCGGCTGACCCAGCCGGGCGGCCAGATCGTGCAGCACACGCAGCTCGTCGCGGGCCTGGCCGGGCGGCGGCAGCAGCGCGCGGCGGCGCAGCACCCGGCCCTCGAGGCTGGTCATAGTGCCCTCCTCCTCGGCCCATTGGGCCACCGGCAGCACCACGTCGGCCAGGGCGGCGGTCTCCGACGGCAGGAAGTCGGCGACCACGAGCAGATCCAGCGAGCGCAGCCGGCGGGTGATGTGGGCGGCGTGCGGCGCCGACACGGCCGGGTTCGATCCGAAGACCAGCAGCCCGCGCGGTCCGCCGTCGCGGCCGAGACTGTCCAGCAGCTGGTACGCGCCGACGCCGGCGCCCGGCAGCCGGCCGGGGTCGACGTCCCACACCCGGGCGACGTGCTCGCGGTCGGCCGGGTCGGTGATCGAGCGGTAGCCGGGCAGCTGGTCGGCCTTCTGCCCGTGCTCCCGGCCGCCCTGCCCGTTGCCCTGGCCGGTCAGGCAGCCGTAGCCGCTTCCGGGAGTGCCGGGCAGCCCGAGCGCGAGGGCCAGGTTGATGAAGGCGGAGACGGTGCCGGTGCCGTCGCGGTGCTGCTCGGCGCCGCGCCCGGTCAGGATGTACGCGTTGCCGGCCTCGGCCAGCAGATGCGTGGCGCGCTGCAGGTCGGCGGCGGGCACACCGGTGACCTGCTCGACCCGTTCCGGCCACCACGACATCACCGGCCCGGCGGCGTCGGCGAATCCCTGCGTACGGCGCCGTACGTACTCCTCGTCGACCAGCCCGTCGACCACCGCGACGTGCGTCAGGCCGAGGGCCAGGACCAGATCGGTGCCGGGCGTGTTCCGCAGGTGCAGGGCGGCCCGGGCGGCGGTGGCACTGGGGCGCGGATCGATCACGACGAGGGCGGCCTGTTCGAGGTGCTGCATCAGCGGCGGCATGGTCTCGGCGACGTTCGCCCCGGCCAGCAGCACGGCCGACGCCCGCCCGAGGTCGGTGATCGGGAACGGCAGGCCCCGGTCGAGGCCGAAGGCGGCGTTGCCCGCGGTGGCGGCGGCCGACATGCAGAACCGGCCGTTGTAGTCGATGCGGCTGGTGCCCAGGGCCACCCGGGCGAACTTGCCCAGCAGGTACGCCTTCTCGTTGGTCAGCGCCCCGCTGCCGAAGACCGCGACCGCGTCCGGGCCGTGGTCGGAACGCAGCCGCAGCAGCCGCTCGGCGACCAGGTCGAGCGCGTCGTCCCAGGACGCCGGGCTCAGCCGCCCGGTCCGGTCCCGCAGCAGCGGCCGGGTCAGCCGGTCCGGTGCGCGGAGAACCTCGGGCGCGGTCCATCCCTTCTGGCACAGCCCGCCGCGGTTGACCGGGAAGTCGGCCGGCCGGACGGCCACCGTGGCCGTGTCCGTGCCGCTGATCGTGGTCCCGCACTGCAGGGCGCAGTAGGGACAGTGGGTCGCGATCTCAGACATGGCTGGTCTCCCGGGCCGGTTCGGAGGCACGGTCCGGCCGTTTCCGCCGCAGGTACACCAGCCGGAGCACGGCCACGCAGAGCGCGTAGTAGCCGAGGAATCCGAGGAACGCCGGGATGCCGGATCCCCGGGCGTAGGCGGCCTTGAAGCAGAGGTTGATCGCCGCGCCGCCGAGCGCGCCGACCGCGCCGGCGAGGGCGATGACGGCCGCGGACAGGCGTCGGGCCCAGGCCCGGGCGTCGGCTGCGCCGGTCCGCACGGCCGTCCGGGCCCGGTGGGTGAAGGCGGCCGGGATCATCCGGTACGTGGAGCCGTTGCCGATGCCGCTGAGCACGAACAGGGCGGTGAACCCGGCCACGAAGAGGCCGAACGAGCCGGCCGCGGCCGCGCCGATCAGGACTGTGGTACCCGCCGCCAGGCCGAGGAAGGTCCACAGGGTGACGCGGGCGCCGCCCCAGCGGTCGGCGGCGAGCCCGCCGAGCGGCCGGCACAGGGCGCCGAGCAGGGGTCCGAGGATGGTGTGGGCCACGGCCTGGCGCGGCGACGCCCCGAACTCGTGCCGCAGCACCAGCCCGAAGGCGAAGCCGTAGCCGATGAACGAACCGAACGTGCCGATGTAGAGCAGGGAGATCCACCACGTGTCGGGATGGCGCAGGGCGTCGCGCAGGGCGCCCGGTTCGGAGCGTACGGCGGCCACGTTGTCCATCCGGCGGGCCGCCACGACGGTGGCGATGACGATCAACGGCAGATACGCGTACGCCAGCAGCTCGGGATGCCCCGGCCCGGCCACGCCGACGACGGCCAGCCCGGCCAGCTGGACCGCGGCCACGCCGAGGTTGCCGCCGCCGGCGTTGACGCCGAGGGCCCAGCCCTGGGCCCGGTTCGGATAGAAGGCGGCGACGTTGGTCATCGACGACGCGAAGGTGGCGCCACCGACGCCGGTCAGGGCGGCGACCACGAGCAGGATCCCCATCGGGGTCCGCGGCCGGGCCACCACGACGGCCGCGAGCAGCGTGGGCGCGGTCAGGGCCAGGGTCGAGACGACCGTCCAGGTCCGGCCGCCGAACCGGACCACGGCCCGGCTGTACGGCAGCCGCAGCAGCGCCCCGACGACGGTCGGCGTGGTCACGAGCAGGAACAGCTCCCCGGGCCGGTGGTGGTAGCCCAGTTCCGGGGTCATGAACAGGACCAGCACCGACCACAGGGTCCAGACCGAGAATCCGATGTGCTCGGTCAGGACGGAGCCGGCGAGGTTGCGGCGGGCGACGAACCGGCCGTGGTCGTGCCACGCTCGTTCGTCCTCGGGATCCCAGCCGGTCAGCCAGCCGGTCGGGCGGGTGGGGGCCGCGGGCATGGTGCCTCCGTTGGTCGGGATGTGCGTCGCCGGCGCGCGAGGATCGCCCGCGCGCCGGCGACGGGTGTGACCCCGGTCAGAAACTGAGATCCAGGGCCTTGACCCGGTCCCTCGTGCGGTCCGGGTGGCTGTCCGAGAACACGAAGCACCGCGTGTTCCGCAGCTGGTCGTCGACGACGTTGGCGGTGGAGAAGATGACCACCGGGACGCGGGCGCCCTTGTTCAGGAAGTCGGCCCGGAAGTCGATGATCGGCGCGTCCTCGCCCCAGCGGCCGAGGAAGTCCTCGACGACCTCCTGGTCGGCGTAGATGTGGCGGATGTGGTGGCCGACGTACGACTCTGGCCGTTCGGTCGCACCGACCAGGGCGATGTCCTTCCAGTTGGCGTACGCGACGGTGCCGTCCTGCTCGATCAGGTGGATGGCGACCGGGCAGTGGTCGTAGTACGCCTCGAGCAGCGGCACCGCCTCCGCACCGACCGGCCGGTAGCCGGCGTCGGGCCGGTCCACCCGCGCGATCCAGGCCCGGGCGGTCGAGGAGCCGTCGGCGGTGGTCGGTGACGGCGTCGGGTGGGTGGTCTCCGGGCGCAGCGCCCAGAAGGCGTAGGACCGGCCGTCGACGGTGGCGAAGCCGATGTTGGCGTACCCGGCCGGGAAGTCGGTGCCGGCGAACGTCACCGGCTTGTTCTCGACCGGGGTGCCGGCCGCCAGCAGGGCCGGGAAGTCGGTGATGCCGAGGGCCGCGGGCAACGCGCTGTCCGCGGCCGCCCCGGCGCCCAGCAGCTCGCCGGCGGCCTTGTTGGCGAGCACGACCGATCCGTCGGCGCCGGTGACCAGCATGCCGGGGGAGGCGTTGTTGAACAGGTCGATGAGCTGGGCCGGGGTGGGGTGGTGGGCCATGACTGCCTGCCTTTCCGAAGGTGGGTCAGAGGGTCTTGCGGCTGTAGTTGAAGACCTGGCCGGTGGGTCCGTTGGCCGGGAACTCGGCGATGGTGGCGATCCACGCGGCGACGGTGCGCGCGGGCTTGAGCCAGTCGATGCCGAAGCCGGCGTTGAGCGCGGCCAGGACCTGGTCGCCGGCCGCCTCGTTGAGTCCGGCCATGGTCATGGCCGTGGCCACCGGACCGGGCCGGACCTCGTTGGCGATGATCCGGTCGGCCGCGAACTCGACCGAGCAGGCCCGCATGAGCGTGGTCAGCGCGGCCTTGGCGGCGGCGTAGGCGAATCGTTCCGGCGCCTGCCCGTTGGCCAGGCTGGCGCCGACGAACGTGTACGAACCGCCGCCCGCCCGCCGGAGCAGCGGCGCGGTGCACTGGACCAGGGACAGCGCGGTGCGCACGTTGTCCTCGTACGCGTCCGCGGCCAGTGACCAGGGCAGCTCGCTCAGCGGACGCGGTCCGGGCGAGACACCGGCGTTGGCCACCACCACGTCGACCCCGCCGCCGGTGATCGGGGCCGCCCGGTCCAGCGCCGCCTCGACCGAGCCGGGGTCGCGCAGGTCGGCGCGGGAGTCGGTGTACCCGCGGTCGGTGGTGAGGGCGGTGTTGCCGCGCCGGGACAGCCCGATCACCTGGTATCCGCGCTTGAGCAGTTCCACGGCGGTGGCCGCGCCGATGCCCGAGGACGTGCCGGACACCACCGCGACCCGGGCGGGCTGGGCGGGCATCAGGCGGCCTGGAAGACGGACTGGTCGATGGCCGCGAGCGAGCGCATCGAGGAGATGGTGATGACCGCCGGGTCGAGTTTGCGCCCGTGCAGCCGCTCGATCTCGATGACCATCTGGACGAACTGGAGGCTGGTCAGCAGTCCGGCGTTGATCAGGTCGGTGTCGGCCGCGATGTCGACCGGCTGCTCGTGCAGTCCGGCGACCCATTCCCGCAGCGCCGCTACCTTGTCGGTCATGTCGGTTCTCCTCTCATCGGGCGCGGAACTCGACGGTGAAGCCGGTCGGCCGCGCGAAGGACTGGCTGGTGGTGCGGTGCTGGTCGGGTCCGAGGACGATGTCGGAGCAGCGTTCGGCCAGCGCCTCGAGCAGCAGCCCGAACTCGGCCCTGGCCAGCGGCGCGCCCGGGCAGGCGTGCGCGCCCGCGGCGAACGGGATCGCTCCGCGCTCACCGCGGCCGAGGCGCAGGCGGTCGGGCTCGGCGAAGACGCGCGGATCGCGGTTGGCCGAGGCGATCGAGATCAGGACCGCGGTGTGCCGGGGTACGGGCACGCCGGCGATCGTGACGTCGTCGGTGGCGAAGCGGACGACCGTCTGCACCGGCGGGCGCAGACGCAGCACCTCGTCGACGAATGCGTCCCGGACCGTGGGGTCGAGCAGCTCGCCGAGCGGGACGTCGCCACCGGCCAGGGTGTAGACCAGCGACGTGATGAAGGCGCTGCTGGTTTCCGTACCGGCCAGGAAGAACAGCAGGGCGGTGGCGCGTACCTCGTCGTCGGTCAGCGAGATGCCCTTGCGGTCGCGGGTGCGTTCGATCGTGGCCAGCAGCGAGCGGTCGCCGGGGCCGGCCGCGGTGCGGTGCCGCTCGATCAGCCGCAGGAGCTCGGCGGTGTCGGTGTGGGTGGCGTCCGTCTCCTCGGTCGGCAGGTCGAGCAGGCCGGCCAGCGGGCGGGTGAGCCGGTGGAAGGTGCCGGCGGCGGCGGTGCCCACGCCGAGCAGTTCACCGACGATGCCGTACGGGACCACGTGCGCGTACCGGCCGTGGAAGTCGTCGGTGGTGACCCCGGCCAGCCGGTCGGCCAGCGACCGGACCAGCGGCGGCATCAGACCGGCGCGATACTCGGCGATCCGTCCGGCGGCCAGGATCGGCGCCATCAGGACCCGGAAGGCGCGGTGCCGCGGGCCGTCGGCGTCCAGCACGTTCGGCCCGAGCACGCGGGCGCTGGCCTTGAGCGGGTGCTCGGCCAGCACGGCGGGGTGGGTCAGCGCCTCCCGGACGGCGGCGTGCCCGGTGACGGCGACCAGCCCGGTGCCCAGCGCGTGCACGTCGGTGCCGGCCGGCAGCCGGCGGTACCAGGAGGGTTCGGCGAGCAGGGCGGCCGGTGGGCCGGTCCCGGTGGTCACGGACATGTGAGCCGGCCTCCCGCGCCGAGCGCCGCGATCCCGGCGAGCAGGGTGAGGGCGTTGCGCCACTCCTCGGCGGTGCGGCCGGCGGGGTCCGGCACCCGGTAGCCGGCCGACAGGGTCGCCGGCACGCCACCGGTGATCTCGGCCCGGAACGTGGTCTCGGCCGGTTCCGGGGTGTCCGGGCCGAGCACGGCCGAGCCGAGGTCGAGGCGGACGTCGGGTGCGAAGTTGCGGCGGATCAGCTCGTGCGTCAGGCGCAGCCGGGCGACCGGGTCCCGCTGGTCGGCGAACCGGTCCAGCAGTGCGGTGGCGGCGGCGACGGTCAGTTCGGCGCGGCGCTTTCCCTGAATTGATTCCAGGGCGATGGAGAATTGTTCGTCGGTGCGTTCTGGTACGGGCACGGTCGAGTCCTCACCGTAAGCGGAATCGGTGAATTGCGAGAGCGGAAAATCAGTGCGGGTAGCCGAATCGGGCGGCGAGCGCGCGCCGGTCCACCTTGGTGTTGTCGAGCAGCGGAATGGTGTCGACGAAATGGATGTGCGAAGGCATCATGTACGCCGGCAGGACAGCGGCCAGCCGGGCGCGGAACTCGGCGTCGTTCACCGCGCCGGCGATCTGCGCAGCGTCGTTCACCGTGCGGGCGGTCTGCTCGGCGTCGTTCACCGTGCGGGCGGTCTGCTCGGCGTCGTTCACCGTGCGGGCGGTCTGTTCGGCGTTGTTCGGTGCGTCGGTGCTCCGCTCGGCGAACAGGATGATCCGCGGAGTGCCGGAGCGGTCCGGGATCGCCGAGACCACGCAGCGGCCGGCCCCCGCGGCCCGGGCCGCGGCCTCGACCTCGGCCGGTTCGATCCGGTGTCCGGCGATCTTGAGCTGGGCGTCGGCGCGGCCGGCGAAGTGCAGTGCGCCGCTCGGGTCGAGGTGGCCGCGGTCGCCGGTGAGGTAGACCGGCACGGTCCGGGCCCCGGCCACGATGCCGGTGAACGCGGCCTCGGTGGCCGCGGCGTCGTCGAGATAGCCGAGGGCCACGCCGGTGCCGCCGATGGCGACCTCGCCGGTCTCGCCCGGTGCGACGGTCACTCCGTCGCGGACGATGTGGATCTCGGTGCCGGGCACCGGTTCGCCGGCCGGGACGCCGCCGGGACCGCCGGTGTCCTCGATCGTGATCCGCCGGGTGGTGGCGAACACGCAGGACTCCACCGGGCCGTACCCGTTGTAGAGCTCGATGTCCGGGTGGGTGTCGAGCAGGCGGCGGCAGTTCTCCGGCGGTGGCCGGTCGCCGCCCAGCAGCAGGGCCCGCAGGCCGGCCAGGCAGTCCAGGTCGCCGCCGGCCAGGACGTCGAACAGGGCCGGGGTCAGGAAGAGGTGGGTGGCGCCGTGGTCCTTGATGTAGCCGCGCAGCGCCGGCGGGGTCAGCAGGTCGTCTTCGTGGACCAGGGCGGTGCCGCCGAGCAGCAGCATCCCCCACAGTTCGAGGGTGAAGGCGTCCCAGGCGACCGCGGCCGCGTTGACCATCACCGGGGCCGGGCCGAAGCGGATGAACGGCTCCGGGGTGAAGAGCCTGGTCGTGGCCCGGTGCGGGGACAGCACGGCCTTGGCCCGGCCGGTGCTGCCGGAGGTCCAGAAGACCGTGGCGCAGGCGTCCGGCGTGACGTCGGGAAGCGACCCGGCCGGCCCGCCGGTGTGCTCCAGGTCGGCGAAGGCGAGGTGGTCGCACCCGGCCTCGTCCAGGGCGGCCGAGCCCGGGCCGTCGGCCAGGACCACCGGGGCCCGCATCGCGGTGACCAGCCCGTGGAGGCGGCCGGCGGGCCAGCGGACGTCGAGCACGGCGTAGGCGGCGCCGGCCCGGAGCACGCCGAGCAGGACGACGGCCAGGTCGGCCGAGCGGCGGGCGGTGACCGGGACGACGTCGCCCGGCCGCACGCCCCGGTTCCGCAGGTGGTGGGCCACCCGGCCGGACCGGTCCATGAGTCGCGCGTACGAGATGTGGTGGCGCCCGGAGATCAGCGCCGTCCGGCCGGGGCACCGCCGCGCGACCCGCGCGACGGTGCCGTGGATGGTGGCCGGTGGTGCGGGTCTGCCGTACCAGCTGCTCATCGTCGTGGCTCGTCAGTCGTCGAAGACCATGGACGACGGGAGGATCGAGCCCGGCGCGAGGTCGAGCCGGGCCGGCGCGGAGAACTCCATGAGCACCGCGCCCTCCGGCCCGACGTACGTGGCGGTGTGCCGCTGACGAGCCGGGATGAACGCCACGTCGCCGGCCTCGAGCTCGTACTCCGTGCCCTCGCAGACGAACCGGATGGAGCCCTCGGTGACCACCACCCACTGCTCGTTCTCGTGCCAGTGCGGCGGCATGTTCAGGTCGCCGGAGCGGTCGGCCACCACCTTGAGGCAGGACATCTGCTGCCCGTACACGAATCGCCGGGAAAGAGCGATCCCCTCTGCCTTGAGTTCCTCGTGCTCAGCCCAGTTGATCTTCACGACGGCCCCATTTCAAAGAAAATGTGAAAGGGATGGTGAAATCGACGGGCAAATAGTCCACCGTCACGAGGGCCGACGTTTTCCGGGCCGATTCGAACGCTACCTATCCGCTCGATAGCATTCAATGTATTTCTCAGATTATGGGCGAGTGTGATTTATGCCGGAAGGGGTTGCGCGACGCGGTCCCGCAAGCGCATGGCGAGCGCCACGCAAACCGCGAACGCGGCGACCAGAACCCAGAAGGTGGTGCCGAGCCCGGCGGCGTCCGCGAGCCATCCGAAGGCGGGGGAGCAGAGGCCACCGGCGGCCATGGCCAGGCCCAGGGTGAGCCCGCTGGCCGTCCCGGGCCGGTTCGGCAGATAATCCTGCGCGAGGGTGACCTGGGCGGCGAACGGCAGGAACATGGCGGTGCCGAAGAGGATCACGCACGCCGTCAGGGCCGCGAACGAGGGTGCCCAGGCGATCCCGGCCAGCGCGGGCAGCGCGACCAGGTAGCCGGCCCGGACCGCGGTCATCCGGCCGTACCGGTCGCCGATCCAGCCGCCGAGCAGGGTGCCCACCGCGCCCGAGGCGGTGTAGCAGGTGAGCACGGTCGCGCCGGCCGCCGCCGATTCGCCCAGATCCCGCTGCGCGTGCAGCGAGATGAGCGAGGTGACGGTGACGAACGGGATCGACCACCCGATGATCACCGCGACCAGACGGGTGAAGGCCCGCCAGTCGTCGGTGGGCACCGGGCCGGCCGCCCCGGCCGCCGCCTCGGCCGGGGCGCCCCCGGTGGCCGCGGCCACCGGAGTCGGGGACCCGGGCTCGCCGGGGGGTGGAGCGAGCCCGGGTGCGGCGGGGCTGGTCGGCATCACCCCGCCGGCCCGCGGCCCGGCCTGACGCCGGCGCTGGGCCACCCAGAGCAGTGCCATGACGGCGGCCGGCACCGCCAGCAGGACGCTGCCCTCAAAGCCGATCCGGCCGATCACGAAGGTGACCAGCCCGGGTGCGAGTGCGCCGCCGAGCGTGCCGCCGACCGAGAACACGCTCATCGCCCGCTGCGACGAACCGCCGGCCGCCCGGGCCTGGCTGGTGGCCGGTGGGTGATAGGCGGCGATGCCGATCCCCGCCAGCGCGAACCACAGCCAGGTCAGCGCGTACGAGGAGGAGAGTCCGGCGGCCACCACGCCCAGTGCCGCCGTGCCGAAGCCGGCGGGCACCAGCCAGGCCCGGTTGCCGCGGTCGGCGATGATCCCGAACACCGGCTGGAACAGGCTGGACACCCCGCTGGCGGCGAAGGCGAGGCCGGACACCGCGGCGTACCCGTAGTGGCGCTCGGCCATCAGGAACGGAAGCATCGCGGGGATGATGCCCTGGTAGAGGTCGTTGACGGTGTGGGTGCTGGTGAGGAAGGCGATGCGGCCACGTTGCATTTGTCTGCTCCTCGGCAGGAGTGGGCTCAGGCGCCGGCACGGTTGACCGCGGCCATCACGCCCTGCATCGAGGCGGCCAGCAGCGAGGTGTCCCACCCGGCGCCCCAGCGCACCAGGCCGTTGACCCGGCACTCCAGGTAGGCCACGGCCGGACTGTCCGGGCCGGCGCCGGCCGCGTGCTCGGTGTAGCTCAGGACGTCGACGACGAACCCGGCGCCGCGCAGGGCGTCGGCCATCGCGGCCAGCGGACCGTTGCCGGTCCCGGCACACGGGACCTCGCGGCCGTCGATCCGCAGGGTGGCGGTGAAGGTGTGCGTACCCGGCGCGGTCTCCGAGGTCCGCCAATCGGCCAGCGTGACCGAGCCGGCGCGGCCCGGGTCCAGGTAGGTGTGGTCGAACAGGTCCCGCAGCTCCTTGGCCGGCAGCTCCTGGCCGGTCGCGTCGGTCACCTGCTGGACCACCCGGGAGAAGTCCGGGCGCATGCGCTGGGGCAGGTCCAGGCCGTAGTAGGTGTTGAGCAGGTGGGCCACGCCGCCCTTGCCTGACTGCGAGTTGATCCGGATGACCTCCTCGTAGGTGCGGCCCAGGTCGGCCGGGTCGATCGGGAGGTAGGGCACGGCCCAGGGCGCGGTCTCCGGCGGTACGCCGTCGTCGGCCGCCCGCTTGGCGTGGTGGGCCAGCCCCTTGGCGATGGCGTCCTGATGGGTGCCGGAGAAGGCGGTGTGCACCAGTTCGCCGACGTACGGATGCCGCGCGTGCACCGGCAGCCGGTTGCAGTACTCGACGACCTCGCGGATCGCGTCGATGTCGGAGAAGTCGACCATCGGGTCCACGCCCTGGGCGTGCAGGTTGAGGGCGAGCGTGGCCAGGTCGACGTTGCCGGTGCGCTCGCCGTTGCCGAACAGGCAGCCCTCGACCCGCTGGGCGCCGGCCAGCACGGCCAGTTCGGCGCAGGCCACCCCGGTGCCACGGTCGTTGTGCGGGTGTACGGAGAGGATGACGCTGTCCCGGCGGGCCAGATGCCGGTGCATGTACTCGATCTGGTCGGCGTACACGTTGGGGGTGGCGACCTCGACCGTGGCCGGAAGGTTGTGGATGACCGGCCGGTCCGGGCTCGCCTGCCACAGCTCGGTCATGCTGTCGCAGATCTCCAGGACGTAGTCCGGTTCGGTCAGGTTGAAGACCTCCGGGGAGAACTCGAACCGCACCGCCGGCCCGCCGCGCCGCTCGGTCCGCCGCAGCAGGTGGGCGCCGGCGTCCAGGATCAGCCGGTGCACCTCGGCCCGGGACCGGCTGAGCACGACGTCCCGCCAGGTCGGCGCGGTCGCGGTGTAGAGATGGATGACCACCCGGGGCAGTCCCTCGACCGACTCCACGGTGCGGTCGATCAGGTCCGCCCGCGCGGCGGTGAAGACCGAGATCGTGACGTCCCCGGGCACCGCGTCGCTCGTCGCCAGGTGCCGGACGAAGTCGAAGTCGGTCTGGCTGGCCGACGGGTAACCGACCTCGATCTCCTTGTAGCCCATGGCCACCAGCAGGTCGAACATGCGGCGCTTGCGGGCGGTGTCCATCGGCTCGGCCAGCGCCTGGTTGCCGTCGCGCAGGTCGACCGGCACCCAGAGCGGTGCCTGGGTGAACCGGGCGGACGGCCAGGTGCGGTCGGTCAGCGGCAGGGCGACCCGGTCCTCGACCGGGCGGTAGCGGTGCGACGGCATCCGGCTCGGCTGTTGCCGGTTCCAGGCCGGGGCGCCGGCCGGAACCTCGCCGTCGGGCGTGCGCAGGGTGGGGAAGGTGGTGCGGGTGATCGTCATGATGGAAGCTTCTTTTTCCTCGGGTCGGCTGGCGACCGGCAGGACCTGGCACCCGCTGCGGGACGCCGGTCGTTTCAGATCCCGTAGCGGCAGGCGAGGAGGAGGCCGAGCTCTGGCATGCTCGGTACGCTAGTCGACCACAACTCCTCAGACAAGCTGATAAGTGAAGGAGATCCTTCATGGCGCTCGACGCCCTTCGCCCCTCGCCTCTGGTCGAGCAGGCCACCGAGCGTCTGCGGGACCAGATCACGGGCGGGCAGTGGGGGATCGGCACCAAGCTGCCGGGCGAGACGACCCTGGCCAAGACGCTCGGCGTCGGCCGGTCGACCGTCCGGGAGGCGCTGCGGGCCCTGGCCGGCGCCGGTCTGGTGCAGGCGCGGCAGGGCGCCGGGGTGTTCGTGATCGCCACGCTGCCGCAGGAGGACTGGGCCGCCGGCATGCGCCGGGCCGCGATCACCGACGTGTACGAGGTCCGCATGCTGGTCGAGGTCGAGGCCGTGCGACTGGCCGCGGCCCGCCGTACCGCCGACGACGTGACAGTGATCCGTGCGGCCCTGCGCCGGCGCCAGGAGGCGGCCGGTGAGGGCGACGCGCCCTTCGTGGACGCCGACATCGCGCTGCACGCGACGATCGTGGCGGCGGCCCACAACCCGGTCCTGACCAGCCTGTTCACCGAGTTCCGGCCGGTGCTGCGCCAGGGCCTGATCGACATGGTCGAGCTGCTCGGCCTGCGCGACGCGCACTCCGACCCCGGCGCCGACGCCCACGCCGTGCTGGTGGAGGCAGTCGCCGCCGGTGACCCGGACGCCGCCGGTCGGGCGCTGCTGGAGGAACTCGAGCGGACGCGGGCGCGGTTGGAGCGACGGTGAAGCGGGGTCTCTGTCCCAGATTGCGGGAAGCGGCCGGATGCCTTTCCCGCCCGTTGTTGCTCCCTGTTTCTCCTCGGTAACGCAGCGCGAGGCCGGGTTGGCGCGGACCACCCCGGCGTCCGGTCGCCGGGTCGAGTCTTGTCGGTCGCCGTCGTTCGCTCCTAAGCTCCCCGGCGACGGTGAAATCGATTGAATTTCGCGTCCACGAAACGGGGGGAGCGGGTCCGTGCCCGCGCATTCCCTCCGGTAGTTCTTGCAGCTCACAGCCGCTAAGAATGCTCAATGCCGAGCTCCCGGCTGCCATTTTCCAGCCAATTACGGCGTGAGCGAATCCTGCGTTGAGCGTGAGGTGACGCGTGCCCGGAAAACAAGATCCCCTATTCGAGGTGGCGGCGGAGTCGTTCGTCGCGGCCAGCCCCGGTGATGCCTACCGGGTGTTCTCCGATCTGCGGAACAGTCCGCTGTGGAGCATCGAGTGCACCGGTGGCGACTGGACCGGCGGTGAGCCCGGCGCGGTCGGTTCCGTCTTCCGCGGCGACAACGTCCGCTCCGGCGACGTCGTGCCCTGGGCGCCGGTGGTGCGCGGGCGCTGGTCGACGTACGCCGAGGTGGTCGCCGCCGTCCCGGGCCGGCGGTTCGCCTGGGCCATGCGCGACGACGCCGGCCGGGCCCAGGACAGCGTCTGGTCGTTCACCGTCGCCGCCGCGCTGGGCGGATGCCTGCTGGCACACCGCTTCCGGATGGGCCGGCCGACCGAGGGCATCCGGAAGATCACCGCCGGGATGACCGACGCCGACCGCGCACGCTTCTTCCGGGAGTGGGCGGCCAAGCTCGCGCACGACCTCTCCGAGACCGTGCACCGGCTCAAGGCGGCCCTCGAGCGGCAGCCCGCGACCGTCCCGGCCGGAGCGACCCTCGGGCTACGGTCCGCGACCGGCACCGGGGAGGCGTAACCGTGCTCTTGCAACGGATCGGCAACCGCGGCATCGGCCTCGGCACCCTGTTCGACCGCGCCGCCGCCCGGCATCCCGCCACCGTCGTGGTGCTCGACCACGACCTCGACGTCGCCACCGGACTCGGCCGCCGGTTCACCGTGGCCGAGATCACCGACCTGGTCGACGACCTCGCCGCCCGGCTGTGGGCGGCCGGCGTGCGCCCGGCCGAGCGGGTGGTCGTGCACAAGTCCGACGGCTTCGACATCCTGCTGCTCGCGGTCGCGCTGGCCCGCGTCGGTGCCGTGCCGGTGCTGCTGTCGGCGCAGCTCGACGGGGCCACCGCGGTCGAACTGCTCCGCCGCGCGGCGCCGGCCCGGCTGATCACCGACCCGGGCAAACTCGCTCACGACCTGCCCGGCGAGGTCTTCACCGCCGCCACGGCCATCCTGGTGACCTCGGGCCGGCAGGACCGTGCCACCAGCCTGGCCGAGCTGGCCGGGGCGCCGCGGGTGCCCTCCGTACCCATGCCGCCCGGACATCCGGCCCTGATCACCCACACCTCGGGCACGACCGGCATCCCCAAACTGGCCGTGCACACCGGGTACACCCTGCTCGCCCGCTACCGTCCGCAGGCGTCGGCGGCGGCGCTGGTCCGGCGCCGGGAACCGGTGGTGATGCACGTGTCGTTCGTGCACTCGCGGGCGTTCAGCGCCACCGCCATCACCATGCTGCGCGGGGTGCCGCTGATCGTCCTGGCCGACGACGACCCGGCCCGGGTCGGGCCGCTGCTGGCCCGGATGCGGCCGGGCGTGATCGAGGCGCATCCCAACACCTTCATGCGCTGGGAGGAGCTCGCCGACGACCCGCGGGGCCCGCTGGCCTCGGTCAAGTACTTCAGCAGCACGTTCGACGCCATCCACCCACGCACCATGCGGCGCATGCTGGCCGCCTCGCGACGTTCCAACCCGCTGTTCCTCCAGCTCTACGGGCAGAGCGAGACCGGACCGGTGGTCGGGCGCTCGTACTCGCGGCGCGGCCTGAGCGGCGATGACGCCGGCCGGTGCGTCGGGATGCCGTTCCCGGGGATGACCGGCGTACGGGTGGTCAGCCGCGACGGGCGCCCGGTCACCGCCCGTTCGCCCGGGCACATCGAGGTACGCAGTGACGGCCGGGCGGTGACCTACCTCGGCGACGACGAGCTGTACCGGCGGCAGTGCGCCGACGGCTGGTGGCGGATGGGCGACCTCGGCTACCTGACCCGCTGGGGCTGCCTGCACCTGCTCGACCGGGAGATCGACCGGATCCCCGGCTTCGGCAGCACCCTCGCGGTCGAGGACGCGCTGCTCACCCGGCTGCCCGACCTGACCGAGGTGGTGATCCTGCCGGACCGGCACGGCCACGCCGTACCCGTGGTCTGCACCCGCGACGACCGGCCGCTGGACCCGGACCGCTGGCGTACCGCGGTGGCCGGCCTGCCGGCGATGGGCGTGCCCCTGCACCGGCGCCTGGCCGACCTGCCGCACACCGCCACGACCAAGGTCCGACGGACCGAGCTGGCCCGGCTGCTGGCCGAGCGCGACACCACCGCCGGGGAGCCGTCGTGAACGACACCTTCACCGCCAAGGTCGCCGTCGTGACCGGCGCGGCCGGTGGCATCGGCGCCACCGTCGCCGCGGCCCTGGCCGACCGGGGCGCGACAGTCATCGCCGTCGACCGGGACGCCGACCGGCTGGGCCGGGCCGACCGGCGGCTGATCGCCATGCCGGCCGACGTCACCGACGCCGGGCAGGTGTCCGCCCTGGTCGACGCGGCCGAGCAGCGGGTCGGCCCCATCGGCCTGCTGGTCAACGCGGCCGGGGTGCTGCACCCCGGGCGGGCCGTCGCCCTGGCCGACCGGGGCTGGCGGGAGACGTTCGCCGTCAACACCACCGGCGTCTTCCTGATGTCGCGAACCGTGGCGGCCCGGATGGTGCCGCGCGGCACCGGCGCCATCGTGACCGTCGGCTCCAACGCCGGCGCCACCCCTCGCGTGGGGATGAGCGCCTACGCGGCCTCCAAGGCGGCGGCCGCGATGTTCACCCGGTGCCTGGGCCTCGAACTGGCCGCCAGTGGCATCCGCTGCAACGTGGTGGCGCCCGGCTCCACCGACACGGCGATGCTGCGCGCGCTGTGGGCGAACGGAGGCGACCGCGCGGCCACCATCGACGGCTCGCCCGACGACTACCGCCTCGGTATCCCGCTGCGCCGGCTGGCCCAGCCCGCCGACGTCGCCGAAGCCGTCCTGTTCCTGCTCTCGGACCGGGCCCGGCACATCACCATGCACGAACTGACAGTGGACGGAGGCGCTTCCCTCGGTGTCTGACCAGCTGACTCCCACGACCGGAATTCCCGTCATCCAGCCGTACCCGATGCCGGTGGCCGACGCGCTGCCGCCCAACACCGCGACCTGGACGCCGGATCCACGCCGCGCGGTCCTGCTCCTGCACGACCTGCAGGAGTACTTCCTGAGCCCGTTCCCGCCGGGCACCTCGCCGGTGAGCGAGCTGGTCAGCAACGCCGCCGCGATCCGGCGGCGCTGCGCCGACCTCGGCATCCCGGTCGCGTACACGGCCCAGCCGGGAGCGATGACACCGCACCAGCGCGGCCTGCTCAGCGACTTCTGGGGGCCGGGCATGACCGCCGGACCGGCCCACCGCGACATCGTCGAGCCGCTCGCCCCGCGACCGGGCGACTGGCGGTTCACCAAGTGGCGCTACAGCGCCTTCCACAACTCGGAACTGCTGCTGCGCATCCGGGGCAGCGGCCGGGACCAGATCATCGTGTGCGGGGTGTACGCCCACGTCGGCATCCTGATGACCGTCAGCGAGGCATTCGCCCACGACATCGAGCCGTTCCTGGTCGCCGACGCGGTGGCCGACTTCAGCGCCGAGGACCACCACATGGCCCTGCGCTACGCAGCCCGGCGCTGTGCGGTCGTCCGGACCACCCAGCGGCTGCTCGACGAGCTCGGGCCGGCCGGGGGCCGGGCATGAGGGAGGCGGCGCGGATCCGTGAGGTGCTGGCCGCGCTCCGCTCGCCGGAGCCGCCGCCGTTCGCCGTACTGCACCGGCCGGAGTCCGCCGCCGACGAGGTGACGGTGCTGCTCGGTGCGGTCGCGGCGGTCGACCGGCTGGCCGACCTGCCGGTGCCCGGCGGCGCCGGCGGCCCGGCCCGGCACGATGTGCTGGCGGTGATTCCGTACCGGCAGATCGCCGAGCGCGGGTTCCCGGCGCCGGACGACGGCGCGCCGCTGCTCGCGATGACGGTGCACCAGCAGGTGACGGTGCCGCTCACCACCTTCCTGGGTGTCGTCGGCGACGCGCCGATCGAGGTCGGCGAGGGGGAGTACGACCTGGACGACGAGGCGTACGCCGGACTGGTCGAACGGATCCGGGAACGGGAAATCGCGGCCGGGGCGGGCGCCAACTTCGTGCTGCGGCGTACCTATCGTGCCGTGCTCGGTGGCCGGCCCGCGTGCACCGGCCTGACCCTGTTCCGCCGGCTGCTCCGCCGGGAGAACGGCGCCTACTGGACCTTCTGCGTGCACACCGGCGACCGCACGTTCGTCGGCGCCAGCCCCGAGCGGCACCTGAGTCTGTCCGGTGGTGTGGCCGTGATGAACCCGATCAGCGGCACCTACCGGTACCCGCCCGGTGGGCCGGTCCGCTCCGGCCTGCTCAGCTTCCTGGCCGAGGCCAAGGAGTCCGAGGAGCTCTGGATGGTGCTGGACGAGGAACTGAAGATGATGTCCCGGATCTGCCCGGACGGCTGCCGGGTCCGCGGGCCGTTCCTGAAGGAGATGGCGCGGCTGGCGCACACCGAGTACCTGATCGAGGGGCGCGCCGGCGGCGACGTCCGGGACCTGCTGCGGGAGACCATGTTCGCGCCCACGGTGATGGGCAGTCCGGTGCAGAGCGCGGCCGAGGTGATCAGCCGGTACGAGCCCGGCGGGCGCGGCTACTACAGCGGGGTGCTGGCGCTGATCGGCCGCGACGGCCGCGGCGGGCGCCGGCTGGACTCGAGCATCATGATCCGTACGGCCGACATCGACCGCCGCGGGCAGGCGCGGATCGCGGTGGGTGCCACGCTGGTACGCCATTCCGACCCCCGCGCTGAGGCGGCCGAGACCCGGGTGAAGGCGGCCGGGCTGCTGGCCGCGCTGACCGACACTCCGGTCGTACCCCTGGGATCCGATCCGGACGTACGCCGGGCCTTGCACGACCGCAACCGGACGCTCGCACCGTACTGGTTCGGCGCGGAATCGGGCGGTCCGCGGCCGTCACCGGCGGCGGCCGGCCGGCGGGTGCTGGTGGTGGACGCCGAGGACACCTTCACCTGGATGCTCGCCCGGCAGGTGCGCTCGCTCGGCCCGCGGGTCACGGTCCGGCGCTACGACGACGCCGGCGACCTGCGCGACAACGACCTGGTGGTGCTCGGCCCGGGGCCGGGTGACCCGCGGCGGACCGGCGACCCCCGGATCGCCCGGCTCGAGGAGATGGTGCGGTCCCTGCTGGCGGCCCGGCATCCGCTGCTCGCGGTGTGCCTGAGTCATCAGGTGCTGGGCCGGGTGCTCGGGCTCGACGTGCGTCCGCTGCCCGTGCCCAATCAGGGCGTACAGGGGGAGATCGAGCTCTTCGGCCGGCGCCGGCGGGTGGGTTTCTACAACTCGTACGCCGCCCGGTGTGATGCCGACCTGCTCACCTCGCCCGCGTTCGGCGAGCCGGTCGAGGTCGCCCGCGACCGCGCGACCGGGGTGGTGCACGCGTTGCGGGCCCGTGGGCTGCGTTCCCTGCAGTTCCACGCCGAGTCGGTGCTGACCCAGGACGGGTTCGGCATCGTCCGGGAGACTGTCGAGGGTCTGCTCCGCGCGCGGGATAATTCTGGACATGTAACATCCAGAATATGCGGATGACGGAGAACGTCGAATGGAGCGCGCACTGCTGCGTGACCCTGGCCTGGCTGGGCGACGAACCCGTACCGGCCGGCATCCTCGCCCGCTTCTTCGACCTCCCCCGGGCCTACCTCAACAAGTGCCTGCAGGCGCTGGTGCGGGCCGGGCTGATGAGCTCGGTCAGCGGCCCGCGCGGCGGGTTCCGGCTGGCCCGGCCCCCGCAGCGGATCACCCTGATGGACATCGTCGTCGCCCACGAGGGCCGCGAGGATGCCTTCCGGTGCACCGAGATCCGGCAGCGCGGCGAGGGGAACGACCCGGCACTGCCGGAATTCCGCACCCCGTGCGCCATCTCCACCGCGATGCGCCGGGCGGAACTCGCCTGGCGTCGCGACCTGGCCACCCAGACCGTGGCCGACCTGATGGCGGCCGCACCCCCGGCCGCCGCCGAACGTGCCCGCGAGCGTCACCGCCGGCTGCGTGGCTGATCGGCCGCCGCCCCCACAGCGAACCACGAGAAGGATCGACCATGTCCGACGTCTCGGCCTCGGCCGGACCCCGGGCGGACACCCGCCCGCCCACCATCGCATCCAGCGGCCTGCGGTCCACCGCGGTCCTCGCCCTCGGCACCTTCGCGGTCGGAACCGACGCCTTCGTCGTCGCCGGATTCCTGCCCGCGATGTCCGCGTCACTCGGCGTCTCCGCGGCGACCGCGGGGCAGTCGGTGACCGTCTTCGCCCTGTCGTACGCGGTCCTCGCCCCCGTCGTCTCCACCCTGGCCGCTCGCGTGCCGCGCCGGCTGCTGCTCGTCACCGCCCTGCTCGTGCTGGCCGCGGCCAACCTCGGCTCGGCGCTCGCCCCCACCCTGCCGGTCCTGCTGGCCACCCGCGTGCTGGCCGCCGCCGGTGCCGCCGGCTACACCCCCAACGCGGGCGCGGTCAGCGCCGCGCTGGTCCGCCCGGAACAGCGCGGCCGGGCCCTGGCCGTCGTCATCGGCGGCCTCACCGTGGCCACCGCGCTCGGCGTGCCGTTGGGCACCCTGCTCAACCAGATCACCGACTGGCGTACCGTCCTCGCCGCCGTGGCCCTGCTCTGCCTGCTCGTCGCGGCCGGGGTCCGGCTGGTGATGCCGGCCCTGCCCGGTGCTCCGCGTACGCCGTTCCGGCAGCGACTGGCCGTGCTGCGCCGGCCCGCCGTGCTCGGCGTCCTGCCCCTCACCACCCTCGGCATGGCGTCCTGCTACACGATCTACGCCTACAGCATCCCCGCGTTGCAGGCGGCCGGATCGCCGGTCGGCTGGGCCGGGCTGATGCTGTTCCTGTATGGAGCGGGCGCGGTCGCCGGCAACCTGTACGCCGGCTACGCCATCGACCGCTGGGGTCCCGTCCCGCTGCTGACCGGCGCCTACGTCCTGATGGCGGTCGTGCTGGCCGCCGGCGGCGCCCTGGCCCTGGCCGGCTCGCGGCTCCCGCTGGTGGTGGCCGCGATCGCCTTCGGCTGGGGTGCGAGCAGCTGGTCGCAGACCCCCGCGCAGCAGCACCGGCTGATCGCCGCCGCGCCCGGGGAGGCGCCGCTGGTCGTGTCGCTCAACTCGTCCGGGATCTACCTGGGGATCGCGCTCGGCACCGCTGTCGGTGGGGCGGCGTACGCCACCGGCTTCCCGGCCATGTACGCCACCGGTGCCGCCGGGGCCGTCATCGCCCTGCTCTTCCTGGTGCTGACGGCCCGGCGGACCGCGACCGGAAAGGCCTGAGGCTCCCGCCGTGCCGCCCACCATGCCCGCCGCCTACGTCGAGGAGCTGGGACCACCCGGCCTCATCCGGTACGGGGACCTTCCGGTGCCCCGGCCCGGCCCCACCGACGTCCTCGTCCGGGTCGAGCTGACCGTGGTCAACCGGGTCGACACGTTCGTCCGCTCCGGCGTCTTCGGCACGCCGGTCACGTTCCCCTTCGTGATCGGCCGGGACTGCGTCGGGACGGTGATCGAGGCCGGTCCCGGCGCGCCCCGCTTCGACGCCGGCGACCGGGTGTGGTGCAACAGCCTGGGCCACGGCGGCCGGCAGGGACCATCGGCGGCGTACGCCGTGATCCCCGCCGACCGCCTCTACCACCTGCCGCCGCGGGCCCCCGCCGCCGACGCCGTGGCCGTGGTCCACCCCGCGGTCACGGCCTACCTGGCGCTGCACGTCCACGCCGGCGTCCGTCCCGGGGAAACGGTCCTGGTGGCGGGCGCGGCCGGCAACGTCGGCAGTGCGCTGACCGTCCTGGCGGCGCGGGCCGGCGCCCGGGTGATCGCCCTGGCCCGCCCGGCCGACGAGGCGTACTGCCGCTCGCTGGGCGCGGCCGAGGTCCTCGACTTCACCGACGACCGCCTGGCCCGCGGTTGCGGTGCCGGGGTCGACGTGTGGCTCGACACCTGGGGGTCCGCCGACCTGGAACGCGCCGTCAACCTGCTGGCCTTCCGCGGCCGCGTGATCCTGCTGGCCGGTGTGGCCGACCGTCCCGTCCTGCCCGCCGGCCCGCTCTACATGAAGGACGCCTCGGTCCGCGGTTTCGTCATCTCCCACGCCACCACCACCGAACTGGCCGAGGCGGCCGTCGCGGTCAACGACCTCCTGTCCACCGCCCGCCTCCGCCCCCGCCGGCTGGAGACCATGCCGTTGTCCGCCGCCGCCGAGGCCCACCGCCGCGTCGAGAGCGCCCCCCTGCACGGCACCCGCCTGGTCCTGCAGATCGACCCTTGATCCGCCGCCTCGTCAGGTGCCGCCCCCTTGCTCAGAGAAGCGCCCTGACGGTCAGGCCGCGCAGACCGTGGAGCAGGTGGTTCAGCAGCCACGCGGGCTCCGAGACCAGATCGAACTTCCGCACCCGTTCAGCCAGCGCGGCGATCAACGACTGCCCTTCCAAGGTCGCCAGGTTGGCTCCGGCGCACAGGTGGACACCACGTCCGAACGCGAGATGGTCCCGAGGATCGCGGGTCACATCGAAGCGGTCCGGATCGGCGAACTGGCGCTCGTCCCGGTTCGCGCTGCCGTACATCAGCAGGACCCGCGTCCGAGGCGGGATCTCGACACCGCCGACATCGACGGCGGCGGTCGTGGTCCGGGTGAAGTAGTGCACCGGGGTGTGCATCCGGATGACCTCGTTGAACGCGGCGGGGATCAACGACCGGTCGTCCCTGAGGCGTTGCCACTGTTCAGGGTGGCGGCCGAACAGGTAGAGGGCGGCGCTGAGCGCGTTCACCGTGGTGTCGATCCCGGGGAAAACGTAGTAGGCGAGGCTCTCGAAGCTGCCGGCGGCGGCCAGTTCGGCCGCCCAGCCGTCGGGTGCGACCCGGCCCGGCTGGGCCAGCTCGGCGATCCGCCCGATCAGGTTCTGCGTCGCCGTCATGCCCCGCGCCGAACGTTCACCGGCCGGTCCGTACTGGTTGAACGATTCGACGCCCCAGGCGGACAGGTTTTCCCGGCCGCGCTCGTCGATGCCGAGCAGATCGCACAGGACCGAGACGCCGTACGGCCGGGCCAGGTCCGTCACCACATCGAAGGCGTCCCGCTCGACCACATCGTCGACGAGCGCCGCCGCGGTGCGTTCGACCCGGGGTGCCACCGCGGCCACGCCCCGGCTCGAGAGATGACCGACCAGTGGCCGCCGAAACGATGTGTGCTCGGGCGGATCGCTCTTGAGGATGTTGGGCGGGCTCGCGGCGTTGAAGCCCGGATCGACGCCGACGCCGGTCGCCGACGAGAACGTCCGCCAGTCGGTGAGAGCCTCCCGCACCTCACTGAACCGGGGTAGCGCGACCATTGAGTGCTTGGCCAGCCACACCGCCGGCGCCTGGTCGCGCAACTGCCGATACGTCGGGTACGGGTCATTCAGAACGTCATCCGACCACAGGTCGACGTCCGACGACGCACCGACGATGTCACCAAGCTCTGTCACGCCCTGAACCTCCGGCCTACCCGCGTCGCACTCGCCCGCACCTCTCAACGGATCCGAGAACCGGCGGTTCACGTCAATTCGTCAGACATCAGACCTTCGGCAGCACCGGCGACACGAACACAAGAACGCGAGGGTTGACCTCTCAAGTGGCGGCTGGTGGCACCGATGGTTGCGCACAACGGATGAGAGGAGTTCCGGTGTTCGGTTCCAGCAAGCGGGCCGCTATTCAGCAGCTCGACGCCGACCTGGCGGAAGCACGGGCGGATGTGCAGGCGGTCACCGCCATCATGCGGGCGATGGACGCGGCCACCTCGCCCGAGCAGGCTATCGGCGCAGCCTTGGAGCTGGTCCGCGACCTGTTCGGGTGGGCGTACGGGTCGTACTGGCAGCTGGACCGGGCGGATCAGGTGCTGCGGTTCTCGCAGGAGAGCGGCACGGTCAACGAGGAGTTCCGGCGGGTGACCTTGCAGGCCGCCTTCGCCGAGGGTGTCGGCCTGTCGGGGCGGGCCTGGCGCAGTCGCGACCTGGTCTTCGTGAGCAACATTGCCGACGTCAGCGACTGTGTCCGCGCCCCGATCGCCGCCCGGGCCGGTGTGCGCAGCGGCGTCTGCTTCCCGCTGGTGGAGGACGGCCGAGTCGTCGGCACCATGGACTTCTTCGCCACCGAGGAACTGGCGCCGTCCGAGGAGCGGCTGTCGGTGCTGCGGGCGGTCGGCCAGCAGGTCTCGGGGGCGCTGGCGCGCCTGCACGAGGCGGTACGCCAGGAGAAGGCGGCCCAGGACGTCGAGGCCGTCTCGACCGTGATCCGCAAGATGACCCAGGCCACCAGCCGCGACGACGCCCTGCGCTCGGCCCTGGAGACGATCCGCGCCGACTTCGACTGGCAGTACGGCTCGTTCTGGCAGCTCGACAGCGACGCCGACGTCCTCCGGTTCGCCTTGGAGTCGGGTGACGCGGGGGCCGAGTTCCGCCAGGTGACCATGTCGGCGTCGTTCGCCAAGGGCGTGGGGCTGTCGGGCCGGGCGTGGGCGCGCGGCGATCTGGTCTTCGTCGAGGACCTCGGCGAGCTGACCGACTGTGTACGCCGCCCGGCCGCCCAGGCCGCGGGCGTGAAGTCGGGTGTGTGCCTGCCCATCCGGGTCGGCGGTCAGATCATCGGCACGATGGACTTCTTCGCCACCCGGACGCTGATCATGTACCCGGGCCGGGAGAGCGCCCTGCGGAACACGGCGTTCCTGGTCGGCCAGGCGCTGGAGCGGTTCGCCTCTACCGAACAGTTGCACACCGCCGGGCGTACCCTGCTGGAATCGATCGGCGAGGTGGAACGCAACGTCACCTCGGCGGCGACCGTGGCGGCCCGCGGCGAGCAGCTCACCGTGGAGGCCAACCAGCAGGTCGCGGCGCTCGGCAAGGCCAGCGCGGAGATCAACGAGGTGGTGAAGGCGATCCAGTCGATCGCCGCGCAGACCAACCTGCTGGCGCTCAACGCGACGATCGAGGCGGCGCGGGCGGGCGAGGCCGGCAAGGGGTTCGCCGTGGTCGCGGGCGAGGTCAAGGAGCTGTCGGGCGAGACTGAGCGGGCCACCACCGAGGTGAGCACCAAGGTCAGCACCATTCAGGCGCGGGTCGACGCGGTGACCGCTTCGCTCGCGGAGATCCACACCGCGGTGGAGGAGATCAACGAGACGCAGAAGCTGATCAGCGGCGTGCTGACCGAACAGGTGGCGGTGACCGATGCCATCCTCAACTGAGCGCCGGCCGTGGGAGCAACTGCTCGACGGCAACCGGCGCTGGGTCGAGGAGTGCAGCACGGCCGGCACCGGCCGCGGCGCCGCTCGCCGGTCCGGCACGGCGCTGACCCAGCATCCGCTGGCGGCCATTCTCGGCTGCTCCGACTCGCGCGTGCCGGCCGAGATCCTGTTCGATCAGGGGATCGGTGACCTGTTCGTGGTCCGGACGGCCGGTCACGTCATCGACACGGCGGTGCTGGGTTCGATCGAGTACGCCGTCGAGGTGCTCGGCGTGCAGCTCGTGGTCGTGCTCGGCCACGACGGCTGCGGCGCGGTCGCGGCGGCCACCGGTGTCGTCGACGGTGGGCCGCTGCCGCCCGGCCACATCCGCTACGTCGCCGAGCGCATCGCACCGCACGTGCGGCGGGCGCGGCAGGCCGGAGCCGTGACCCCGTCCGAGGTCGGCGGCCGGCACTCGGTGCTCACCGCCGAGCTGCTGCGGAAGCGGTCGGTGGTCGTCGGCGACGCCGTCCGCCGGGGAACGCTGAGCGTGCTGGCCGCGCAGTACGACCTCAGCGCCGGCACGGTCAGCGAAGTGGAGCGGGTCGCCGCGTAACCTCCGGTGCGGCCGGTGTCGTGGTCCGGCCCGGCCGCCACCAGTTCCAGCGTCCGAGCAGCGACATCGTCGCCGGCAGCAGGAGCCCGCGGACCACTGTGACGTCGAGCAGCACCGCCACGGCCATCCCGACGCCGATCTCCTTGACCGCGACCAGGTCACCGAGCACGAAGCCGAGGAAGACGATGCCGATGGCCAGGGCGGCCGTGGTGACCACACGGCCGCTGGCGGTGATCCCGGCCAGCACGGCGCGGTCGCTGGCGGCGCGGTCGGTGGCCGTCCGCCGGTCCCATTCCTCTTTGATGCGGGCCAGCAGGAACACCTCGTAGTCCATGGAGAGGCCGAAGGCGAAGACGAACAGCAGCAGGGGAGTGGTCAGGTCGAGCGCGCCCCACGGTTCGAAGCCGAGCACCCCGGCCCCCCAGCCCCACTGGAACACGGTGACCAGCACGCCCATCGTCGCCAGCAGGGTGAGCAGGTTCAGGGCGATGGCTTTGACGGGTACGACCACCGAGCGCGTGAGGGCGAACAGCAGCACCCCGGTGGCCAGCACGATGATGGCCAGGGCGACGGGCAGGCGTTCGGTCACCGACCGTTTCTCGTCGACCAGTTCGGCGGCGGGACCGGCCACCAGAACGGGGGCGGGCGCGTCGAGCGACCGCAGGTCGGTGACCAGGCGCTGGGCCTCGGGGCCGTCCTCGGCGCCGGTCGGGGTCACGTCGGCGATGGTCACCCCGGGCGGCAGGTACGAGCGTACGAACAACTCGGACACCCCGGGCCGATGCCGCATGGTGTCGAGCAACTTCTCGACCTCGGGGCGGGACCGGTCGGCCTCGACCACCACGGTTAGCGGCTGTTTGGGCGGGTCGGCGAAGTCGTGCTGGACCGCCTCGTACGTCTGCCGGGCCTCGCTGCTCAGCGGCAGCGCGCGAACGTCGGAGTTGGCCAGGTTCAGCGAGATCAGCGGTGCGCTCAGCACCAGCAGGCCGGCCGCCGCGGCCAGGGCCACCGGGGCCGGGCGGCGCTGGGCGAACGCGGCCAGCCGGGCCAGCAGGCCGGGGCCTCGCCGCGGCTGGGCGGTTCGCCGCCGGCGGTCGGCGGGCGGGATGCGCCGGTGGGCCACGGCGATCAAGGCCGGTACGAGCGTCAGCCCGGTCGCCGTGGCCAGGACGACGACCAGCGCCCCGCCCAGCGCCATGGCCGCCAGCAGGGGGTCGCCGAAGGCGAACAACCCGACCAGGGCGGCGGTGACGGCCGAGCCGGAGATCAGCACCGCCTTCCCGGCGGTGCTCACCGTGCGGGCCGTCAGCTCGGCCACCGTCGCGTCCGGATCGGCCGCCCGCTCCTCGCGGAACCGGGCGATCAGCAGCAGGCTGTAGTCGACCGCCAGCCCGATCCCGAGCAGGCTGACCACATTGACCGTGTACTCGCTGACCGGCAGGAACCGGGTCAGCCCGGTCAGGGCCAGCAGCGTGGCGGTGATCGCACCGAGGGCCGCCGCCAGCGGCAGCAGCCCGGCGACCAGTCCACCGAGCACGAAGATCAGCAGGATCGACACGCACACCAGGGCCACGGATTCGCCGACGGCCGCGTCCCGGACGGCCAGGTCACCGAATTCCTTCTCGGCGAACATCTCGCCACCGACGCGGATCCGCGGCGCGTCGATGCGCATCAGCGCGGCCCGGACCTGCTCGGCGACTCGCAACGCCTCCTCGTCACTGAGCCCCGGTTTGAGCTCGATCGTGATCAGGGAGCTGCGGTTGTCGCTGGAGATGACCCGCATGGGCGAGGTGTACGCGTCCTCGACCTCGGCCACGCCCGGGATCCGCCGGATCTCGAAGGCGGTCCGGGTGACGCTGTCGACCAGGGCGATCGACCCGAACTCACGCCCGGAGACGACGGCGACCATGTGCTTGCCCTCGGGCGCCAGTTTGTCCAGTTTGGCCTGCGCGAGCGCGGCCGGGGCGCCGACCGGGAGGTTGTCGATGGTCTGCGTCCGGTCGTAGACGCTGCCCCCGATCACCCCGCCGGCCACCGCGACCACCACCAACACGGCGATGACGAGCAGCCGCCACCGGAACACGGCACGACCCAGAGCAGCGAGATCGAAGACCCTCAACACGCGATCACTCTACGGCCGGCCCGGCTTTCACGGCTGGCAGGATGGCGGCATGAGTTACGAGGTGCGGCCGCTCGGGCCGGGGGAACAGCGGCTCGCCTGGGACCTCGCCAGTCTCACGTTCGGCTATCACGACCGGCCGATGCCGGACGGCTGGACGTCGGATTCCACGGGCCGGCGGACGCTCGGCGTCTTCGACCCGGACGGACGGCTGGTCGCCAAGGCGGTGGACCGCGAGCAGGGCCAGTGGTTCGGCGGCAAGGTCGTGCCGGCCTGCGGCGTCGCCGGTGTGGCCACCGCGGCCGAGCTGCGCGGGCGTGGCCTGGGCCGGCTGGTGCTGACCGGCCTGCTGCGGGGCGCCCGGGAGCGCGGTGCGGTGATCAGCACGCTGTTCGACACCACCCCGGCGCCGTACCGGGCGTTGGGCTGGGAAGAGGTCGGCGCGCTGGTCTATCACCGGGTGGCGACCCGCGTGCTGGCCGGAACCCGGCCCGACCCCACGATCACGTTGCGGCCGGCGGCCGAAGCCGACCTGCCGGCGGTGGCCGAGATCTACCGCGTCGCCGCCCGGACGGCCACCGGGATGATGGAGCGTTCCGAGCCGACCTTCGGGCTGGCCGACCACGACGGCTTCACGGTCGCGGTCGATGAGGGCAACACGATGGTGGGGTACGCCAGCTGGAACCGCGGCCCCGGCTACGACGCGAGCGGCCGGCTCACCGTGGACGACCTGATCGGACTGACCCCGGAGGCCACCCGTACCCTGGTGTCGATGCTCGGCGGCTGGGCCAGCGTCGCGCCGACGGTGCTGCTCCGGCTGGGCCCCGCCGATCCGGTGTGGTCGCTGCTGGGCCGGGCCGACGCCACGCCCGAGACCGCGCAGCCGTGGATGCTGCGGGTGGTCGACGCGCCCGCCGCGATCGCTGCCCGGGGCTGGCCGCGGCACCTGACCGGCCGGGCCGACCTGGAGCTGACCGACGACGTGTGTCAGTGGCAGCAGGGCCGCTTCCGGCTGATCGTCGAGGACGGGAACGGTCGGCTCGAGCCCGGCGGCGCGGGCACCCTCCGGCTCACCCCGCGCGGCCTGGCCGCCTGGTACGCGGGCGCGGCCACACCCCAGCATCTGCGCCGCGGTGGCTTCCTGACCGGCGGCGACCCGGACACCGACGAGTTCCTGCGCGCCGCGACCGCCGGCCCGGCGCCGACGCTGCACGATTACTTCTGATCCGGCGCACCCCGTCTTCTGCCTCGGCGCACCGCCTCTTTCTGATTCGGCGCATCGCGTCGTGAGAGGGTGAGGCCGTGGAACCGCAGACGCCCAGCACGGCCCGCATGATCGACTACTGGCTCGGCGGGAAGCACCACTTTCCGATCGACGTGGCCGCCGCCGGCGCGTTCGAGGCGGCGTACCGTCCTTGCGCCGACATCTTCGGTTCGGTCCGCGCCTTCTCCGGCCGGGCCGTGCGCCACGCCACCGCGGCCGGCATCGACCAGTTCCTGGTCTTCGGCGCCGGCCTGCCGACCCGGTCCAACGTCCACGAGACCGCACCGGGCGCCCGTGTCCTCTACACCGACCTCGACCCGCTGATCGTCGAGGCCGGCCGCCGGATCCTGGCCGGTTCGGAGCACACCGGCTACGTCCACGGCGACGTGACCGATCTGGACAGCATCGACCGCGCCGACCTCGACCGGGTGCTCCCGGACTGGAACAGCCGCCCGCTCGGCGTGGTGCTGTTCGGGCTCCCGGCCTTCTTCGACGACGCGACCCTGGCGGCAACCCTCGACGCCCTGTATGAGGCCGTGCCCACCGGCAGCCGCCTGCTCTTCGACTTCGACGCCACCGAGCTCCAGGACTACCCGCGGGCCCTGGCCATGATGGGCCCGTCCTTCCACATGCGCGAGCCGACCCGCTTCGCCGCCCTGCTCGGCCGCTGGACACCGACCCCCGAGGGGATCGTGCCGGTCGCCCACTGGCTCCCCGACGGCCGGGCCGAGGACGTCCCCGACGCCTTCTGGGGCGGCGTGGCCGTCAAGTGATGCGGCGGCACGCGGCTCCGGTCACCGCCGTGAGGGACCGCGGTAATACCCGGCGTGCTGGTCGAACTCTCCGCCGACCGTTCCGACGATCTCACCGTGATTGCCCAGGGCATTGACCGTGACGTAGTCGGGGATCCCGCGGGTGGTCAGGTCGATCATCCGGCCGCCGCGCCAGAGGAAGGGGTGTACGCCGCCGGCCGCGGTCTCGCTGAGGCCGAGAATCTCGCCGCGGTCGTTGATGTCGACGACGGAGGCGTTGGGTCCACCGAGGGTTCCCAGGTCGAGGAACCTGCCGGAGCGCCGCAGGAAGGCCCGGCCGGTCATCGAGCCGCCGTTCCCGACGATCCATCCCCGCTCGTTGATGGCGATCGGCCGCCAGTCGTCGAGTCCGGGCGGAGCGCCGAGGTCGTACACCCGGCCGCGGTACCACATCGTGGCCCCGCTCCCGCCCATCTGGTTCTGGCCGATGACCTGGCCGTGGTCATTGATGTCCCACGCATATCCGGTGCCGAGGTCCGTCATGACCCCGCCCTGCCAGCGGAAGGCGTGGGCGCCGCCGGCGGTGTACCGGTTGCCGACGACCTGGCCACGGTTGTTGATGGCGGTGGCCGCGCTGTCGAAGCTGGTCGTGTCGATGTCGCTCAGCACGCCGCGCTGCCACCGGAAAGCGTGCGCGGCGGACTCCTCCGGATCCCCGCGGAACACGCTGAAACCGGCCACCTGGCCCCGGTCGTTGACATCGGTCGCCCGTCCGTACTCCCACTCGCCGGGTGCCAGCACACCCAGGTCGGTCACCTTGCCGCCGGACCAGAGGAACCCGTGCGATCCCTGAGCGCCGGAGCTGAGCCACCCCTCGCCGACGACCTGTCCGTGATCGTTGATCGCACGCGCCTCGCCCTCGAAACCGAACGAGACGGCACGGTACCCGCCCGACGCCGCGGCGGGACCGCAGGGAACGGCGAACAACCCCAGTACGGCGGCGGTCGTCGCGGCCAGAACCCGGCCCTTCTTCATCAACATCACCATGCCCCCTTATCCTTTTTCTCGTCTTAGCGTCCGCGGCGGACGAGGGGCCAGAGTCAGAGGTAACGACGTGCCGGGCCGAACTTCCCGCTCCGCCCGGATCAGCAGGCCGGCGCCACGAATTCGGGGCGGCTCGCGGTGGTGTAACGGCAGCCGAAGCGGGGGGCGGCGACCGCACGCCGGTCCAGGATCGCGTCGCCGCCCGGGCGGTGGCCGGTGCGTACCCAGCTCACCAGGTCGTCGAAGCCCTGCCGCAGTTCGGCCTGGGTGAAGTCGCAGTGCCCGACGCCGCGGACCGCGCGGGAAACGAACAGCCGGGACCGGCCGTTCGCGGCCGCGCGCTGGGCGTACACCTGCTCCATCGAGAACGGTACGAACAGGTCGCCGATGTCGTGCATCGACAGCACCGGCACCGGCGGCCGGCCGTTGACTCGGGGGACCCCCTGGAGGCCCGGGCCGGCCGCGTCGGTGCGCCGCACCCGCAGCACCTCGGCGTTGAGCCGCCACTCGGCCGGGGCCGGCCACAGCCGGTCGGTGCTGCGGTAGACGGTCAGCCGGTTGTCGGTGACGTTGCCGTCGGCGATGTTCGAGGTGCCGCCGGTCAGACCCGGGTAGAGGCCGAAGAGGAACGGCAGGTCGTCCAGCGGGGCCAGGGAGGGCGCGGTGTTCCAGTACGCGAACGAGCCGTCGAAGCCCGGGCGGTCGCCGCCGGTGCGCCGTTCCACCACTGCCGACCAGGTGCGCCCGGCCGCGGTCAGGGCCGGCGGCCGGCCGGTGGTGACGCCCAGGGCGGGCAGCATCCGGTTCACCTGGGCGCGCCACCGGTCCTGGTAGCCGGCCGGAGGGGCGAGGGGAAATTCGATGGGTACGCCGGCCAGCGCGGCCGCGGTGACGTTGGCGTCGAGGAAGTAGTCGAACAGCCTGGTGTCACCGAGCACACCGCAATAGGGCATGGCGCCGGCGTACGCGGACGGATGTTTCTCGATCGCCACCGCCGTGACGTGGCCGCCCATCGAGGCGCCGGTCTGATAGACGTGCCTCGCTCGTCGCCCGGTGACCTGCCGGAAGACGTCGATCAGGGCGTACGAGTCGCGGACGCCCTGGCCCACGTCGTAACCGTTGGTGGCGTAGCTGGAGGCGGCCCAGGCGAACCCCCGGGCGATGTAGTGCGCGCGCAGCGCCGGGTTGTCGACGTAGACCACCGTGCCGGTGCCGCGGTAGCCGTGGGCATAGTCGACGAGCTCGCCGTTCCAGTGCTCCGGGACCTCGATCCGGTAGGCGGCGCCCTCGTGGATGCCGGTGTGGACCGTGGCGCCGGGGAGCGCGCCGAACGGCGTACCGTCCGGATCGCATCGGGGGTCGGCGACCAGATAGCCGGGCTGGGTGGTGCTGGGCACGGGCGCCGCGCACACGGTCGCCGGGGCGGCCCCGGCGACCGGAGGAACCGCCAGAACCACTGCCGCGAGCAACGCCGTGATCATGATGTTACCTCCAAGTAACATCACACCGTCCACGAGCGACGGATGTCAAGGCGCTGTGCACGTCACACGAAGAGCGGCTCCAGCTCGCGCCGGGACGCCAGCTCGTCCATCGTCTCGTCGGCCGGGCGCGCCTCGAACCGCTCCGCCGCGTCGAGCAGCCGGGGCAGGATCTCGACGTCGCCGGTGGTCAGCAGGAAGGCGTCGGGGCGGCCGAGCACCCAGTGCACCGCCAGGTCGATGTCGGCCTGGTCGCGCAGCGGTTCGTACCAGGTCGACGCGGTCGCCGGCCGGCCCTCCCAGCGGCGCAGGGCCAGGCTCTTGATGGTCTGCAGGGCGACCCGCCGTTCGGCGCACACCGCGGCCAGCGCCTCGAACGTCCCGGCGTACCGCTGATCGCGCATCTGCACGTAGTTGTAGGGCGCCAGCACCGAGTCGAACGCGAACCGCTCCAGGCTGCGCCGGTGCATCTCGGGCACGGTCAGGCCGTGCCCGGTGACGCCGATGAAACGGACCAGCCCCTCCTCGCGCGCCTCGATCGCCGCCTCGAGGGCGCCCTGGGGTCCCAGCGCGGTCTCCCACTCGATCACGTCGACCAGGTTGTGCAGCTGGATCGAGTCGACCCGGTCGACGCCGAGGCGATCCAGGGAACGGCGGATCTCGTCGCGGGCACCCCGGTAGGTCCGTTCACCGGTCTTGGTGGCCAGGAAGAACTCGCCGGGGTGGCGGCGCAGCCACGGAGCCACCCGCAACTCGGCGTCGCCGTAACTCGCGGCGACGTCGATGTGGTTGACCCCGTGCCGCAGAAGCACATCGAGCGCCCGATCGGCGTCACCCTTGGTGACGCTGCCGAGGGCCGCGGCCCCGAAGATGACGCGGCTGGACTCGTGCCCGGTCGCTCCGAACGGCATGCGAGGAATCATGGTCGGAGCCTAACCCCGGCGCCGGGACCATCGGCCGCAATCGTCGCCGACCCTGATTCGATGATCCGGGTATGTCCCGATAGCTGCCCGGGGCCGGCCCGCTGGAGCATCACCTCATGACGAAGCGGTGGCGGCGGCTGACGGTGTGGTTGCACATTCTGACCTCGGTGGGCTGGATGTCCCAGGCGTTGGCGCTGTGCGTGCTTCTCTCGGCCGGGTACGCCGCCGACGACCCGTCGGTCCGGGACGCCGCCACCTCGATGGCCCACGTCCTCGACACCCGCCTGCTCGGCTCGATGGCCGACGCCTCGGCCTTCACCGGGATCATGCTGGCCGCGGCGACGCCGTGGGGCTTCTTCCGGAACTGGTGGGTGCTGGTCAAGCTGGCCATCACCCTGGTGCAGCTCTACCTGGGCATCTTCCTGCTGTCCCCGCAGCTGACCGCGTCGCTCACCACCGGCCCGGCGCCGGCGCAACTGGCCGGCACCGCCCTGATGGCGAGCGCCATCGCCTTCCAGGCCTGGCTCTCGGTGGCCAAGCCGTGGGGCAAGGTCCGCGGCCGGCCCGGCCCGGCCCCCGGCCCAGCACCCTGGTGGGTCTTCGCCGCGACGGTGACGGGCGCCCTGGCCGACCTGGCCTTCGCCGCCGTCGTCGGGCACCCGATGCCGCTGCTGTCCCTGGTGCTGCTGGCCGCCGGGCTGATCCGCCGGCCGCGCTGGGCCCGCCCGGTCTCGTCGACGGCCTAGGTGTGCTGTCCCGTGGATCGAACCTCTGTCTCGGCTGATCCACGGGACACGGTCTAACTGCCGGGGAAGGAGTTGGGGTCGACGTCGCTGGTCGAGGCGTTGCCGCCGACCACCTGGGTCAGGGTGATCGTCCAGATGACGCCGGGCTCGAACTTGAAGTCGTCGTCGAACTTGGTGAACGAGCAGTCGCGGGTGAAGCCCTTCCGGCCGCCGTCCCAGTCCTGGCCGGCCGCGGCGAAGATCTCGTACGTGCCCGACTTGATGTTCTTCACCGTGTGCTTGGCCTTGGCCCGCACGTACACCGTGAAGTTGGGCTTCTTGGTGCCCTTGGGCACCAGGCTGACCGTGGTGTCGCCGGCGCCGTTCTCGATCACCAGGTCGCCGGAGCCGCTGCCCGATTTCTTGGTGACGAACGTGCCCGTGGCCAGGCGGCGGTTCTGTTCCTTGGGCCGGGCCGGGAGGAACGAGCCGATCCGGAAGGTGGCGTCCTTGGCCGCCAGCGCTTTCGCCTGCTCGCGGATGTCCTCGGCCCGGTCCGAGCCGAGCAGCTCGGCCACCGGGGAGGCGGCCGGGCACTTCGGCTTGGCGCCGGCCGCGTCCTCGGCGTCGTCGGCCAGCCCGCGCAGCGCGGTGACCAGCGTGCCGTGGGCGCCGGTGGCCGACTCGGGCGGGATGACCCCGTCCAGTTTGTCGGCGCCCGCGCGCAGGCCGGCGGCCGATTTCGCGTAGCCGATCTGGTCGCCCGCGGCCAGCTTGGCGAACGGGTCCTTCAGCGAGGAGTCCACCTCGCCGAGCGTCTTCGCGTAGTCGGCCGGCGACACGGCCGAGCCGTCCCGTCCGCCCGCATCCTTGCCGCCCTGGCTGCGTACCAGCAGTGCCCCGCCGGCGCAGCAGCCCGCCAGCAGCAGCGCGCTGACCGCTGCGGCCCCGATCCAGAGCTTCTTCTTGCTGCCGGTGGCGGGCGGGGGAACAGCGGGCGGCGGAACGGGCGGCGGCGTCCCGTCATACTGCTGAGTCACCGCGGAATTATGGGGGATCGTGAACGCCCGGCGCAGTCCGGGTTGCGGCTCGCTCGATAACGTTCCGGCAGCGTCAGGAACCCGACAGCACGTGCCGGGACTTGCCGCTGGTCTTGGCCTCGTACATGGCCAGGTCGGCGGCGCGCAGGATGGCCTCGGTGTCGTCGCCGGGGCGGTTCAGCGCGACCCCGATGCTGGCCGTGACCGCCACCGTACGGGCGCCGATCCGGATCGGGTTGCCCAGCGAGGCCACCATCCGGCCGGCGGTGACGTGCACGTCGTCGGCGTCGGCCAGCCGCTCCACCATCACCGCGAACTCGTCGCCGCCGAACCGGGCGACGGTGTCGCTGTCGCGCAGGCAGTCCCGCAGCCGGGCGGCGGTCTCCTTGAGCACGATGTCGCCGGCGCTGTGCCCGTGCTCGTCGTTGACCTCCTTGAAACCGTCCAGGTCGATGAAGAACACCGCGAACGTGCCGGCATTGCGCGAGTGCGAGCGCAGGGCGTGCGCGACCCGGTCGTAGAACAGGGCCCGGTTGGCCAGTCCGGTGAGCTGGTCGTGGAAGGCGAGCTCGCGCATCGCGCTCAGCTCGCGCCGGTGCAGTTCCTGCTCCACGGCCTGGCGCCGTTCGATGTCCTTGCGCAGGGCGGCGGTGGCCCGGTCGACCCGGTCCATCGCCCGGTTGCGCCCGCCGGCCAGGACGCCGACCAGCAGGGCCAGCAGCAGGGTGAACGCGCCGCCGACGTACGGGGTGAGCCGGCCGATGCGGCGGTCGCTCGGGCCGAGCAGGGCGGTCGTCGGCTCCAGGTCGAGGCGCCACGTGCGGTGTCCGAGGACGAGGCTGCGGCTGCGGTTCAGGTCCGGCTCTCTGAGGGGTACGCCGCCCGCGTACGACAGGATCGTCCGGTTGACACCGGGATCCGGGTCGACCAGCCGCAGGTTGACACCGCGCCCGAGCCGGCCGGCCAGCACCGCCTCGATGAAGTCGACACCGTGGACGGCCATCACCACCCAGCCCTGGAAGACGGCCCGCTGGTCCAGCACCGGCACGGCCAGGGTGACCGACAACTGCTGCTGGGCGACCGGCAGCTGGCGGTCCCGCAGCGAGATGTGCGCCGCCCCGAGCGTGAAGCTCCGGCTGTTGCGGGCCAGGTTCAGTGCTTCCGCGGTGGCCGGCGTGTTGCTGAGGTCCCGTCCCGGCGTGGCCGGGAGCGTGGTGAACGACCGCATGAAGACGACGAACTGGTGTTCGATGTCGGTTCCGGTGCGGTAGAGCGTCAGTCCGCCGGCGCCCCGGGCCCGCCAGTACGCCTGCGTGGCCGAGACCTCTCCGTCCTTGGCCGGTACGGCGAACCCGATGCTGGACGCCCCGGGCAGCCGGTCCGCGTCCAGCGGCTCGGTGATCGCCTCGAAGTCGCCCTTGCTCAGGTAGGTGCTGCTGCCGATCGCGGCGGCCACGTCCTCGAGGGCGTCGGCGAAATGGCCGACCTCGTCCGACACGGCGTCCGCGCTGTCGTTTATCGCACGGGTCATGGCCTGCTCGGACAGCTGTTTCTGTCCCCGCAGCACCACCGAGCTCGCCAGCCACGTGGCTCCGCCGCCGCCGAGCAGCACCACCAGCACCAGGCCGACGCTGATCACCCGCCGCCTGGTGCGCCCTCGGACGAGCCGGCCCACGATGATCTCTTCGGCCGCCACGAACCGGACATGAGGATCAACGGGTAGGGCATGGAGTCCGATCGGGCAGGATCAGCGGAAAGTTGCAAGCGCAACCAATTTTCGGTGCTGCCCGGCCTGTGCAGCACTAACGAGCGTTCGGTCCCGGCCGCCCCGGCGCCCGCGTGGATGGCGGGGATGAATAGACGGTCATACGATCAGCCATGATCGAAGCACTCCGATGAGGGAGATGTCGTGTCCGTGCTGTCCGCGTTCGACCGGGAGAAGTCCATCGCGCCGCCAGGCTACAGCCGCTGGCTGATTCCGCCCGCCGCGCTCTCGGTGCACCTGTGCATCGGCCAGGTCTATGCCACCAGCGTCTACAAGAACTCGCTGGTCAAGCATTTCGACGCGTCACAGACCGAGATCGGCGTCATCTTCAGCATCGCGATCGTGATGCTCGGCCTGTCCGCGGCCATCGGCGGCACCTGGGTCGAGGCGAACGGCCCGCGCAAGGCCATGTTCGTCTCGGCCTCGTTCTGGGCGGTCGGCTTCCTGGTCGGCGCGCTCGGCATCGCCACCGGCCAGCTGTGGCTGCTCTACCTCGGGTACGGCGTGATCGGCGGCATCGGCCTCGGTATCGGCTACATCTCACCGGTGTCGACGCTGATCAAGTGGTTCCCGGACCGTCCGGGTCTGGCCACCGGCCTGGCCATCATGGGCTTCGGCGGTGGCGCGCTGATCGCCAGCCCGCTCTCCCGCCAGTTGATGAGCCTCTACGACAGCGGGTACGACCCCAGCGTCGCCTCGTCCACCGCCTCCGGCAGCGCCCTGGTCGGGCTGTTCCTCACACTCGGCATCGGCTACTTCGTGATCATGATGTTCGGCGTCGGGAACATCCGGGTGCCGTCCGACGGCTGGAAGCCCGAGGGCTGGGACCCGGCCGACGTCAAGGCCAAGCCGATGGTGACCACGGCCAGCGTGTCCGCGGCGAACGCGATCAAGACCCGCTCGTTCTGGCTGCTCTGGATCGTGCTGTTCTGCAACGTGACGGCCGGCATCGGCATCCTCGAGCAGGCCAGCCCGATGATCCAGGACTTCTTCCGCGACTCGGCGGGCAAGTCGGCGGTCGCGGTGACAGTGGCGGCCGGCTTCGTCGGTGTGCTGTCGCTGTTCAACATGGCCGGCCGGTTCGCCTGGTCGTCCACCTCCGACCTGATCGGCCGCAAGCCGATCTACATGGTCTACCTGGGCGTCGGCATGGTGCTCTACGTCCTGCTGGCCGTGGCCGGGCACAGCGCCACCGCGCTGTTCGTGCTGCTGGCCGGTGTGATCCTGTCGTTCTACGGCGGAGGGTTCGCGACCGCGCCGGCCTACCTGCGTGACCTGTTCGGCACGTTCCAGGTCGGCGCCATCCACGGCCGGCTGCTTACCGCCTGGTCCGCCGCCGGCGTGGCCGGTCCGCTGATCATCAACGGCTTCCTCGACGCGCAGGGCAAGCCGGGCACGCTGACCGCCGAGGCCTACCGTCCGGCCCTGTTCACGATGGTCGGCGTGCTGGCCGTCGGGTTCATCGCCAACCTGCTGATCCGTCCCGTGCCGGAGCGCTTCCACGAGCCGGCCAAGACTGCTGAGAGTGAGGTGACGGCATGACCGAGCGAAGCGAGCGTCGTGCTGTCGGGGTTTTCTTTTGTTGGTTGGGTGGCACGGCATGACCGAGCGAAGCGAGCGTCGTGCTGTCGGGGTTTTCTTTTGTCGGTTGGGAGGCACGGCATGAGGCTCGCTCTCTCTTGGGCCCTGGTCACGGTGCTCCTGGGGTACGGCATCATCCAGACGGTCATTACCGCCGCGAAGCTGTTCCAGTGAGGTGGTACGGGTTCTAACCTGCAGGTCATGACCTCACGACTGAACCCGTACATCAGCTTCGACGGCACCGCCCGCCAGGCGCTCGAGTTCTACCAGAGCGTCTTCGGCGGGGAATTCACGGCGATGACCTTCGGCGACATGGGCAGCGACGACGCGACCATCAAGGACCGGGTCATGCACGGCCAGCTGGAAACACCGGCCGGCTACACGCTGATGTGCTCGGACACCGTGCCGGGCATGCCGTTCACGCCCGGCACGACGATGACCGTCAGCCTCAGCGGCGGTGCCGACGACGGCCTGGCCGGCTACTTCGAGAAGCTGTCCGAGGGCGGCACGGTGACCGTCGCCCTGGAGAAACAGGTCTGGGGCGACGAGTTCGGCCAGCTGACCGACCGGTTCGGCGTGCCCTGGATGGTCAACATCGGGCAGGCGGCGTAACCGGGCCGGCTCGGCCCGCGGCGTGCACGTCAGTCGGGTTTCCGGGCGAACTGGGGGTAGATCCGCTCGACCAGCGACGGGTCCCGGATGCCGCGGTGGAAGCTCTCCCAGGCCACCGGGTCCTTGGCCTGGTCCGGGCGGTTGTCCGGGGTGCGGGTGGCCGCGCGGACCAGGCCGCCGAGCGCACGGTCGGCCGCCAGCTCGGCGTCGTCGGGGGAGAGGCCCAGGTCGGCGGCCAGGGCCTCGGCGATCTGGTCCGGCGGCACCTGGCGCAGCGTCGCGGCGAGCACGAACTCGACCACCTCGGGGATGGTCCGGGCGGGCGGCAGGGTGATCGTCATGTCGTCGGTCCAGTCGGGCATCAGGTCACTCCTCGCTCGATGTGCTCGCTCGTCGCGCTGAACGACCGGGCTCCAGGCGCTCGCGGGTCGTGGTCATGGTCCGAGCCTACGGTGGGCACCGCGCCCGGCAGTGGTAGCGCCGGGCGGTATCCGCGCAGCGGATTCCGCCCAGGGCTACCACTGTGGGTGGGAACGGTGACCATTTACGCAGGTGGAGCGCAGCGACCCGGCGGGAGCTGCGGTCCGCACCACCCACTGAGCTACGACATCTTCTTCTTGAGGGGTTTGCGCATCTGCTGCGTGATCACCTCGTAGCCGGCGGTCTCGTAGAGGCGGATCGCGCGGGTGTTGGTGCCGTAGACGTTCAGGACCAGCGAGGTCCGGCCGTTCGCGCGGGCCGCCTCCTCGGCCGCGGTGAGCAGCTGCCGGCCGTACCCCTTGCCCTGGTGGTGATCCTCGATCCGGATCTCGTAGAGGAACGCCGCGCCGGGGCTCTGCCGCGGTGAGTTGAGGGCGATCCACAGATGGCCGACCGGTACGCCGCCCTCCTCGCCGACCAGTAGCAGGTGGTCGGGGGTGTGCAGGCCCTGCGGCAGGCTCTTCTCGGTCTCGGCGGTGGCGCGTTCGACCGCGTTGCCGGCCGCCCACACGCCGCTCTCGACCTGCTGGGCGGCGAATCCCTCGATCGACTCCCGCCGCCAGGCGGTGAACTCCGACTCGGTCATCGGCCGTACGGTCAGCATCCGAGCATCCTGGCAGACAGCCCGATCGACCAGAAGTACTGCCAGAAATCTGCAAGGTCGACATCGCAAGATCCTCACATGACCCGCCTGCTGATCGACGGGCACAACGATCTGCCGTACGCCCTGCGCACGCTCGCCGCCGGCCCCGTGTCGGACGCCGACCTGGACCGCTTCGAGCTCGACCGGGGCCTGCCGGACGCGCGGACCGACCTGCCCCGGCTGACCGCGGGCGGGGTGAGCGCCCAGTTCTGGTCGGTCTACGTGCCGGCCGACCTGCCCGAACCCGAGGCGGTCGTGCAGACGCTGGAGCAGATCGACCTGGTCCGCCGCCTGGTCGGCCGGCACATCGACCGGATGACGCCGGCCTGCACGGCCGACGAGGTGGCGGCGGCGTTCCGGGGCGGACGGATCGCCAGCCTGCTCGGTGCCGAGGGCGGGCACAGCATCGGCGGCTCACTGGGCGTGCTGCGGATGCTCCGGCAGCTCGGCGTCCGCTACCTGACCCTGACCCACACCCGGAACACCGCCTGGGCCGACAGCGCCACTGACACACCGGCGTGCGGCGGGCTCAGCGAGTTCGGCCGGGACGTGGTGCGGGAGATGAACCGGATCGGCATGCTCGTCGACCTCTCGCACGTCGCCGACACCACGATGCGCGCCGCGCTGGAGACCACCCGGGCGCCGGTCGTGTTCAGCCACTCGTCGGCGCGGGCGCTCTGCGAGCACGTGCGCAACGTGCCCGACGAGGTGTTGGCCCGGCTGCCCGACAACGGCGGCGTGTGCATGGTGACGTTCGTGCCGGCCTTCGTGTCGGCCGAACGCTACACGTGGGAGAAGGAGCGCGACGCCGAGGTACGCCGGACCGGCCAGCCCCGCGCGGTCGCCGCGGTCCGGCTCGGGCCGCCTCCGCCGGTCACCGTGGCCCAGGTCGCCGACCACGTCGAGCACGTCCGCGCGGTCGCCGGCGTCCGGCACGTGGGGCTGGGCGGCGACTTCGACGGCTGTGACGACATGCCCTCCGGGCTGACCGACGTGTCCGGCTATCCGCGGTTGTTCGCGGAGCTGTCCGGGCGCGGCTGGTCGGCGGACGAGTTGGCCGCCCTGGCGGGTGGCAACGTGTTGCGCGTGCTGCGCGCGGCGGACGACACTGCGGCGATCAGCTGATCGGGGGCGCAGTGACATCCCCAGCTGGCCCGCCAGGCGGTCAGCTCGTCCTTTTCGCGTACGCCCAGCCGGGCGAACGTGGCCGCCGCGGCCGACCACTCCGCGTGCGCGCCGGCATGGTCACCCATCGCACATCGGGCCGCACCCAGGTCGCGCAGCGTGCGCGCGTGCCCCAGCTCCATGCCGATCGCCCGCCACCCGGCGGCGGCCCGGCCCAGCTGCTCGGCCGCCTCGGGGAACCGGCCCGCGGCCAGGTGCATCTCGCCGATCGTGCGTTTGACCAGCGCCGCGCCCTGCCCGTCGTGGTGGGCGGTGACGGTGGCCGACGCGGCCGCCAGCGGTCCGGCGGCCCGGTCCGGTTCACCGCGGCGGATCCACAGCTTGGCCAGGGCCTGCGTGGCGTAGGCGATCAGGTGCAGGTCACCGATCGCGGTGGCCCGGCGGTGCGCCTCGACGCAGTACCGTTCGGCCTCGGCCGGCTCGCCCCGGGCCCGGTGGACCAGCCCGATCGCCCGGATCGCGATCATCTCGCCGCGCTCGTGCCCGCACCCGCTGTAGCGGTCCCGGGACTGCCGCAGGTGCCATAGCGCCCGGTCGTCGTCGCCCAGCTCCCGGTACGCGAACCCGGCGCTGTAGTGCGCGTGCGCCACCCCCGCGTCGTCGCCGAGCCGCTCGAGCATGGCCAGCGCCCGCTCGATCTGCGGCAACGCCTCCCGGTGCTCGCCCAGCTCGCGCCCGACCGTGCCGAGCCCGTTGAGCGCCACGGCCAGCCCGCGCTCGTTGCCGGCCGCCTCGAACAGGGCGACCGCGGCGGCGAACTGCTCGCGCGACGCGGCCAGCCGGTCCTGCTTGTAGTCGAGCTGGGCCCGGCCGCAGGCGATCACCGCGGCGGCCGGCCCGTTGCCGGTGCGGGCGGCGACGTCGGCCGCCGCGGCGTGGGTCCGGGCCCAGCCCGCGAAGTTGTTGACCTTGGCGAACGAGGCGAACACGAGCGCGTCGGCGAGCGCGCAGGCGGCCTGGTCGAGGTCCAGCGTCGCGGCCCGCTCGACCGCGGCGACCAGGGCGGGCTCCTCGGCCGCGTAGAACACCGGCAGGTCGATCCGGTCCAATGCCGCGGCCCAGGCCGGGCCGGGCTCGGGCAGCCCGCCGGGCCGGTACATCCGGGGAATGGCCAGCGGCAACGGCTCGGCCAGGCGTTCCGCCATCCGCAGCATCGCGGTGACCGCGCGGGCGACCGGCTCGCGATCGTCGCCGGCGAGCTCGGCCGCGTACAGCCGGACCAGGTCGTGCATCCGGTAGCGGGTGGTCCAGCCGCTGGCCGCGACCACGTCCAGCAGCCGCGCGTCGACGATCTCCTCGACCAGGTCGGCGGCCTCGGTCAGGCCGGTGCCGAGCAGCGCCGCCACGGTCAGCGCGGTGAGATCGGGCGGGTCGAGGGCGCCGAGAGCGCGGAAGGCCTCCTGTGCCCGCGGCCGCAGGCCCCGGTAGCTGACGGCCAGGCCGGCTCGCACCTCGAGCTCGTCGACGGCCAGCTCGTCGAGGCGGCGGCGCTCGTCGCTGAGCCGGTCGGCGAGCTGGGCCACGGTCCAGTGCGGACGGGCCAGCAGCCGCGCCCCGGCCACCCGTACGGCCAGCGGCAGCCGCCCGCACAGATCGGCCAGCCGGGCCGTCTGCGCGGGATCGGCACCGGCCCTCTCGGTGCCGATCATGCGGGTGAGCAGCGCCCGCGCGTCGGCCGCGGACAAAACACCCAACTCGACCCGGGCCGCCGACGGCAGGGTGGAGAGCCGCGACCGGCTGGTCACCAGCAGCGCCACCCCCGGCGTGGTGGGCAGGAAGGGCTGCACCTGCACGGCCGTGGCGGCGTCGTCGAGCACCACCAGCATCCGTCGCCCGGACAGCTCGGAGCGGTAGCGGGCGACCCGTTCGCGCAGGTCCGGATTTCCGTGCGCGTCGGCGTCGGTGACGCCGAGCAGCCGCAGCGCCCGGCTCACGGCCTCCGGCGGGCTGAGCGGATCGGCCCCGCCGACGTTCAGGAACAGCCGCCCGTCGGGGAAATCAGTCGCCAGCCGATGCGCCAGGTGCACGGCCAGTGCGCTCTTCCCGGCACCGGGCGGGCCGGACAGCACCACCACCCGTGGCTCGCGCATCAGCGCCGCCCGCGCCGCCTCCACCGCGCTGTCCTGCCCGGTGAAGTCAGCCAGCTCCGGCGGCAGCGCCGACCGCAGCGACGGTCCCGGCGCCCGCAGGATCGCGGTGTGCGTCTCGCGCAGCAGGCGGCCCGGTTCGGCGCCCAGTTCCGCCCCGATCCGGTCCCGCGAGCGGGCGAAGAGATCCAGGGCCTCCGGGGTACGCCCGGCCGCGTGCAAAGCCCGCAACTGCATCGCGATCAGCGGCTCGGCCAGCGGTCCGCCGGTCAGCGCGGCGGTCAGCCGGTCGATCAC
This sequence comes from Actinoplanes sp. NPDC049265, assembly GCF_043197135.1. NCBI lineage: Bacteria > Bacillati > Actinomycetota > Actinomycetes > Micromonosporales > Micromonosporaceae > Actinoplanes > Actinoplanes sp. NPDC049265. The sequence continues at coordinate 524,210 of NZ_JBICSP010000003.1, forward strand.
CGCGGCGTGGTCACCGTCGGCCAGGGCTACCTCGGCCCAGTCGGCCAGTGCGGCCTGACGCTGCCGCTCCAGCCCCTCCCGGGCCCGGGCCGCCCACTCGCCCGGCAGGCCGCCCAGCGCGTCCCCGCGCCAGAGACCGAGCGCCTCGTCGAGCAGCGCCCGCCGGTCGGCCGTCCGTGCCCGTTCGACCAGCGCCCGGAACCGGAAGAGATCAACGGTAGCCGGGGGTACGCGCAGCTGATAGCCGCCCGGCCACCGCTCCAGCCGCACCTCGTCCCGGGCCGGGCCCGGCTCCCACGCCGTGCCCGGGCCGGTCGCCGTTTCGCGGGGGACGAGTTTCAGGGTGCGGCGCAGGCGGGCGACGTAGCCGTAGAGCGTGCCCCGCGCGTCGGCCGGCGGGTCGTCGTCCCACAGCCGGTCGATGAGCGCGTCGAAGGTGGTTGGGCCGCCCCCGTCGAACAGCAGCGCGGCCAGCAGATGCCGTTGCTTGAGCGCGCCCAGCCGCACGGCCCGCTCGCCGGCCGAGACCTCGACCGGCCCGAGCAACCGAAACCGCACGAGCAACCCCCACGAATGGAATGATTCCATCGGAGGAGCCAGGCTAGACGATGATCATCAAGCCCGCCGTCCGGTAGGTCACAGGGCAGCCGGTCGAGGCCGTCTCGCGTCAGGGGTTCAGGTACGGGTTCCGCGCCAGCCGCTGATAGGCCGCCAGCGCCGCGTCGGACGAGTTGATCTGCCAGCGGCGTTCCTTCTTGACGTCGAACCAGACGATCGCCCGGATCAGGGGGTAGGCGCCGGTCATCGTCGGCACGATGTCGTCGATCCAGGCCGCCTTGCTGCCGCCGACCTCGTCCGACGCCATCTCACCGATGATGATCGGCTTGTTCTTGGCCGCCAGCTGCGGATACAGGCGGGCGAAGACGTCCCGGAAGCTCTGCCACTCGAAGTCGCGGTCGGACGTACCCCAGTTGTAGCCGTCGATGCCGGTCCAGTCGACGTAGGCGTCGCCCGGGTAGTAGTTCATCGCCGGCGGGCTGTCCGGCGAGTCCTCGTTGTTCGGGCACCAGACCCAGACGACGTTGGTGGCCCCGCGCGCGGCGAAGATGTCGTGGATGTGCCGCCAGGCGGCGACGTACCGGGCGGGGTCGTGGCCGCCCCACCCCTCGTCCCCGTTCATTTCGGCGGCGAAGTCGACGAAGAACTGCCGGCCGAGCGCCTTGGCGTCGTCGGCCCGCCGGGTCAGCATCGTGTCGTACCGGCCGCCGATGATGTCGTTGAAGTCGACGTCGTTGGGCTCGACGTTGACCAGCGGGATCCGTCCGTCGGCGAAGTCCGAGGTGTTGACCTGGGACTTGATCCAGTCGTCGCCGGCGAAGTCGTAGTAGGTGAGGTGGACGGCCGGTTTGCGCCCGATCCGGCGGTCGGTCTGCGCGATCGTGCCGTTGCCGTAGTAGTGGCCGAGCAGTGCGCCCTGGGCGGGGACCAGCGGCCCGGAGACGGCGACCTTGGCCGTGGGGATGTCGATCACGTGGGGGGTCGTCGAGCCGAAGGCGTTGGTCTGGGTGACCGCCACCGCGGCCGCCGCGACCAGGCCGAGGCCGGCCGCGAGGACCGTGACGACGCGGCGGGACCGAGGGGGACGGTGGCCGGGATCGTTGTTCATGACGGCAGGGTGCCAGCCGGACCATGAGCGGATGATGAAGTCGGCAGGGCCAGCTCGACCAGAGCGCCGTCGCCGGGTGCGTCGGCCACGTACGCCCGTCCGCCGTGCAACTCGGCGACCCAGCGCACGATGGCCAGCCCGACCCCGGTGCCGCCGCGCTCGCCGGCCACCCGGTCGCCGAAGATCCGCTCCCGGTCCCGGTCGGCGATGCCCGGCCCGTGGTCGCGGACCGAAACCCGGCCCGCCGAGACCCGCACCCGCACCACGGCCGGCCGGTCGGCCGGACCACCGTGGCGCAGCGCGTTCTCGACCAGGTTCCGGACCGCCTGGGCCAGCAGGTCGGGATCGCCGAGGACAACGGTCGGCTCGGTGCGCACCGACACCGGCGCGTCCCGGTGCGGCAGCTCGTCCACCACCTGCTCGACCAGCAGATCCAGGCGCAGCGGGGTGAGTTCCAGCGACCTGGTCCCGGTGTCGATGCGGGCCCGGCTGAGCAGGCCGGTGACCAGCCGGTCGAGGTGATCGACGTGGCGGACCGCGGCCGCCGTCCCGGTCCCGCTCTCCATCGCCAGCCGCAGGGTGGCCAGCGGCGTACGCAACTCGTGCGCGGCCTCGGCCAGGAACTGCTCCTGCTGGTCCAGGGCCCGCATCGACGGCCGCATGCTCTTGCCCGAGAGCAGGTGACCGGTGCCGGCCGAGGCCAGGACCAGCACCCCGCAACCGATCGCGAGCCAGAGCACCAGCTGCGCGTGGCTGCGCGCCCCGGGCCCCAGGTCGACCGCGATCAGCACCACCGCCCCGATCCGGTCGGTGTCCCACACCGGTGCGGTGGCCCAGCGCAGCCGCCGGCCGTCGGGGGCCGCGATCGTCGCGAACACCGGGCCCTGCTCCCGGACGGTCGTCGCCCACAGCTCGTCGAGCCGGGCCGCCGGCGGCAGCACGCCGGCGTTCGAAGGCCGCGACCAGCGGGACTGTACGCCGGCCGCCCCGGCCCGCTGCACCACCGCGGTCACGTCCGACGCCTGGGCCAGCTCGTCCTCGGACAGCGGCTCCAGATGCAGCACACCCTGGTCGATCCAGACCGCCCGGGACAACGCCTCGGCCCGCCCCTTGACCTCCGAGTCGAGGTCGCGCGACCGCGAGCCGGCATCGATCGAGGCGGCGATGATCACCAGCGTGACCAGCGAGATCGTGCTCACGACGGCGTACAGCAAGGTCAGCGTCCACCGCGTCCGGCGCAGCCGGGCGGCAGCGGGCCGGCGGGCGGTCACGCCGGCTCGCGGATGCGGTATCCCACACCCCGGAGGGATTCGATCAGGTCAGGCGGCCCGAGCTTGCGCCGCAGGTTGGCGATGACCACGTCGACCACGTTCGACGCCGGGTCGGCCATCTCGTCCCAGCAGCGTTCGAGCAGCTCGCCGCGGGTGACGGCCGCCCCGGCCCGGAGCATCAGCGCCTCCAGCACGGCGAACTCCTTGGCGGTGAAGCTGAGGAGCACACCGCCCCGGCGGGTTCGGCGGCTCGGCACGTCGAGGGTCAGGTCGCCGACGGTCAGCTCGGGCAGCCGTGGATGCTGCTCGCGCCGGCCCAGGGCGCGGACCCGGGCGAGCAGCTCGGCCAGGGCGAACGGCTTGACCAGATAGTCGTCCGCGCCGTGCTCGAACCCCGCGACCCGGTCCTCGACGGCGCCCAGCGCGGTCAGCACCAGCACCGGCACCGTGCGCCCGGCGCGCCGCCACGCCCCGATCAGGCCGAGGGCGTCGCCGTCGGGCAGGCCGCGGTCGGCGACCACGCAGTCGTAGCGGTTGACCGACACCTTGAGGTCGGCCTCGGCCAGGCTGGACGCGTAGTCGACGGCCAGGCCGCCGGTGCGCAGGCCCGCGGTGATGGCCGGACCGAGCTCGCGATCGTCCTCCACCACCAGCACCCGCATGACCGGCGAGTATAGGGTTCCCGCCGCGGGGGGGGGGGGGGGGGGGGGGGGGGGGGGGGGGGGGGGGGGGGGGGGGGGGGGGGCGGCCGGGGCGGGGGGGGGGCGGGGCGCGCGCGCGGGG
>NZ_JBICSP010000004.1:0-252068 GCF_043197135.1 Actinoplanes sp. NPDC049265
ACCGGGGCGGACAACAGGCGGGCACGCTCACCAGCGGAGAGGACGTCGACCCGGCCGATCGGGGCCGACGGGTCGGCCGCCACCGCGGCCAGGACCCGGTTGAGCCGGTCGATCAGCGTCTCGGCCGAGGCGCGGTCGTAGCGGTCGGTGGCGTACTCGAGCTCGCCGCGGACACCGTCGCGGGTCTCGAAGAAGTCGAACGACAGGTCGAACATGGCGACCCGCTGGCGTACCCGCTCGGTCTCGACCCGCAGCCGCCCCAGATGCCAGACCGCGTCGGCCTCGCCGAGATAGGAGACCATGGTCTGGAAGAGCGGGTGCCGGCCCAGCGACCGCCGTGGGTTCAGCGCTTCGACCAGGTGCTCGAACGGCACGCCCTGCCGGTCGAAGGCGGCCAGGTCGGTCTCCCGCACCCGGCCCAGCAGGTCCCGGAACGACGGGTCGCCCGAGGTGTCGGTCCGCAGCACCAGCGTGTTGACGAAGAAGCCGACCAGGTCGTCCACCGCCGCGTCGGGCCGCCCGGCCACCGGCGAACCGAGCGGAATGTCGGTGCCCGCGCCGAGCCGGGTCAGCAGCACCGCCACCGCGGCCTGCACCACCATGAACATCGACGTGCCGGTGGCGCGGGCGAGCGTGCGCAGGTGCCGGGTGACGTCGGCGGCGAGGTCGAAGGCGGTCACGTCGCCGCGGTAGGTGGCCTCCGGCGGGCGCGGCCGGTCGGCCGGCAGCTCCAGTTCCTCCGGGAGTCCGGCCAGCGCTTTCCGCCACTCCTCGATCGGCCCGGCCAGGTCGGCCGACTCGGCGCGCTGCCACAGGGCGAAGTCGGCGTACTGCACCGGCAGCGGCGGGAAGTCGGGCGCACGCCCGGTGCAGCGGGACGTGTACGCCGCCACGAGATCGCGGCGCAGCGGCACGTCCGACCATTCGTCGCCGGCGATGTGGTGCAGCAGCAGGAGCAGCACGTGCTCGTCCGGCGTGATCCGCAGGAGCCGCGCCCGCAGGGGTGGTTCCTGGTCGAGGCGGAAGCCGTGTTCGCCGATCGCGGCCAGCCGGTCGCCCAGCGCGGCCTCGGTCACGTCCTCGACCTCGACCTCGAGCCCGCCGGCGGGCCGTACTCGCTGGTAGGGGCCCTCCTCGTCCTCGGCGAAGACGGTGCGCAGGGTCTCGTGGCGGGCCACCACGTCGCCGACCGCGGCGAGGAGCGCGTCCCGGTCGAGGGCACCGCGCAGCCGCCAGGCGATCGGGATGTTGTAGGTCGGGTTCGGTCCATCGAGGCGATACAGGAACCAGAGGCGTTGCTGGGCGTACGAAAGGGGAATCCGTTCGGGACGCACCTGCCGCACCAGCGGCGCCCGCGTCGAACCGGCGAGCTTCGGCGCCAGCCCGGCCACGGTCGGGGTGTCGAAGACGGCGCGCACCGGCAGGTCCACACCCAGCACCGCCCGGACCCGGCCGGCCAGCCGCATCACCAGCAGCGAATGCCCGCCCAACACGAAGAAATCATCGTCGATACCCACCGACGGCACACCCAGCACCTCGGCGAACAGATCACACAACCGCTGCTCGCGGGTGCTACGAGCGGCCCGCCCGGAACTCGACGCGAAGTCGGGATCGGGCAACGCCGCCACGTCGAGCTTGCCGGCCACGGTCCGCGGCAACGCGTCCACCCGCACGACGGCCGCCGGAAGCATGTAGCCGGGCAACACGTCACGGACGTCCTTGGGTTCGCCCACGACGTACGCCACCAAGCGGCCGTCGCGCACCACGACCGCGGCCTGACCACCCAGCGCGGCCTCGATCTCCCCCAGCTCGACCCGGAACCCGCGCACCTTCACCTGACCGTCGGCGCGGCCCGCGAACTCCAACGCACCCGACTCGTTCCAGCGGGCCAGATCCCCGGTGCGATACATCCGCTCACCGGCCGGCCCGAAGGGATCGGCGACAAAGCGCTCAGCCGTCAGCCCCGGACGGTTGAGATAGCCGTGGGCGAGGCCCGCACCGGCCACGTACAGCTCCCCGAGCACACCGGGCGGCACCGGGCGCAACGCGCCGTCGAGCACGTAGGTGCGCACGTTGGCGAGGCGATACGGCTCACGCGCGGGACCGTCCCAGCCGAACGCGTCCACCGACGCCTCGGTCGGCCCGTACAGGTCGTGACACACCAGACCCGGACCGGCGCAGACCCGCGCCCACAGCTCGGCGTCGATCGCCTCACCACCGACCAGCAACACGCTCAACCCGGCGTCGAGCAACCCGGCCGGGATCAGCTCACGCAGGTGGGTCGGGGTCACGTCGAGCACGTCGATCCGCTGGTCGCGCAGGTAGGTGACCATCGCCGCCGCGTCCCGGTAGACGTCCGCGTCGATGACGTGCAGGGTGTGCCCGGCCAGCATCCAGAGCAGCGGCTCCCACGAGCCGTCGAAGGTGAACGACGCCGCGTGCGCCACCCGGCGGTGCGGCCCGGCCATCAGGTGCTCGCGGTGGGTGGCGAGCAGGTTCACGATGCCGCGGTGCGGGACCACCACGCCCTTCGGGCGGCCGGTCGAGCCCGAGGTGTAGATGACGTACGCCGGGTCGTCCGGTCCGGCGATCTCGGCCGTGACCGGCTCGGCCGTGGCGGGCACGCCGGCGCCGACGACCAGCCGCTCCCCGGCCCACTCGGGCCCGTCGGCGCCCGCGGTCAGCAGCAGCGCGGGCGCGGCGTCGGCGAGCATCCCGGCGATCCGCTCGGCCGGCTGCTCCGGGTCGAGCGGCAGGTAGGCGGCACCACTGCGCAGCACACCGAACAGCGCCGGCACGGTCAACGCCCGCGGCAGCGCCAGCGCGACCAGGTCACCCCGGCCGACTCCGCGCTCCCGCAGCACCCCGGCGAGGCCCGCGACCCAGCGGTCCAGCTCGCCGTACGTCCACATGCGACCGTCGGCGACCAGCGCCACCGAGGCCTCCTCCCGGCCGGCCGGGAGGAGGCTGATCGTGGCCGCGGGAACCGGTGCGGCGGTGTCGTTCCAGTCGCGCAGGATCGTGTCGCGTTCGGCCGGTCCGAGCACCTCGATCGCGGCCAGCGGGGCGTTCGGCATGTCGCAGATCGCGGTCAGCACCCTGGTCAGCCTGTCCAGCAGGGTCTCGGCGGCGGCCGCGTCGAAGAGGTCGCCGCGATACTCGAGGTCCAGGTGCATCCGCTGGCCCGGCCGCGCCGTCAGGGTGAGCGGGTAGTGCGCGCAGTCCCGCACCTCGGCGTTCACGTTCTCACCGGCACCGAGCGGGTAGTTCTCGAAGACGGTCAGGGTGTCGAACAACTCGCCGGGCCCGGCCGCCCGCTGGATCTGGGCCAGCCCGAGGTGCTGGTGATCCATCAGGCGGGCCTGGCCGTCCTGCAGGTCGCGCAGGGCGGCCGCGACCGGGCGGGCCGGGTCGAGCCGGATCCGCACCGGGATCGTGTTGATGAACAGCCCGATCATCCGCTCGGCGCCGGGCAGGTCGGGCGGGCGGCCGGACACCGTCGCGCCCACCACCACGTCGTCCCGGCCGGTCAGCGCTCCGGCGACGATTCCCCACGCGCCCTGCACCAGGGTGTTCAAGGTGAGACCGCGGGCGCGGCCGAGCGTGATGAGCCGGGCCGTCAGGTCGGCCGGCAGGTCGCGGACGACCCGGTCGGGGACGACCGCCCGCGCCGGGGGCCGCCCGGCCAGCAGGGTCGGGCCGTCCAGCCCGGACAGCGCGTCGCGCCAGGCCCGCTCGGCCGCCGGGCGGTCCTGCGCGGCGCACCAGGCCAGGTAGGTGCGGAAGTCGGCCGGCTCGGGCAGGTCGTCGCCACGATAGAGGGCGAGCAACTCGGCCAGCACCAGTGGTATCGACCAGCCGTCGAGCAGCAGGTGGTGGTGGGTGAAGACCAGGCGGTGCCGCTCCGGGCCGAGCCGGACCAGGGTCATCCGCAGCAGCGGGGCGGTCGCCGGGTCGAAGCGGCGGCCGAGGTCGGCGTCGAGGAATCCGGGCAGCTCGCCGGGGGTCAGGTCGGCAGTGGCCCAGGGCAGCGCGAGCTGCCGCGGGACCAGGGCAGCGGCCTGGCCGTTCTTGCGGCGACGGAACGCGACCCGCAGGTTGGGGTGGCGGTCGAGCAGTGCCTGCCCGGCCGCGCGCAGCCGCTCGGCGTCCAGCGGCCCGGGCAGGTCGATGGTCAGCTGTCCGGTGTAGACGTCCGGCCCGTCCGCGGCCAGCTGGGTGTGGAACAGCAGGCCTTCCTGGAGCGGGGTGAGCGGCAGGACGTCGGCGAGCCCGGCGGGCGCGGTCACGGGAGCTCCCATTCGGCTTCGAACTCGTCGATCTCGTCCTGGCTGAGCGTCAGGGTCAGGTCGGACGGGGTGAGACCGCCGGCGGCCGGGCCGCGGGCGTGCGTGGCCAGCGCCTCCAAGGCGGCGAACCAGCCCGCGGCGAGGTCGGCGACCGCGGCGTCGTCGATCAGGTCGCGCGGGTACGCCCAGGTCACACCCAGTTCCGGGCCGGCCGCGGTGTCTTGCACGTACGCGTTGATCTCCAGGGTGTACGGCGCCACCGGCATGCCCAGGTCGAACCCGCCGGCGAGGATCCCGTGCCCGGCGACCGGCGCCCAGTCCCCGTCCCGGCCGGCGTCGAAGCGGCCCAGGTAGTTGAAGCTGATCTGCGGCGCGGCCAGGCCGGCCAGCGTCGCCCCGGTGGCCGGGTTGAGGTGGCGCAGCATTCCGTACCCGATGCCGTGGTCCGGAATGGCCCGCAGCTGCTCCTTGACCCGCTTGAGCGCGACCCCCGCGGCCGGTCCGCCGGCCAGCGCCTCGGTCAGGTCGGCGTCGCCCGGGTCCAGCCGCACCGGGAAGACGCTGGTGAACCAGCCCAGCGTCGCGCTCAGGTCAGCGTTGGCGACCACCTGCTCCTCGCGTCCGTGGCCCTCCAGCGCGATCAGCACCGACCGCACGCCGCCCCGGCCGGTCCGCTCGCGCCAGCTCGCCACGGCCAGGGCCAGCGCGGTCAGCAGCACGTCGTTGATGCCGGCGTGGAAGGCGGCCGGAACCGTGGTGATGACCGGTTCGGTGGTCGCGGCGGGCAGGCGCACGGTGTGCCGGGCCACGGTGGCGAGGTCGTCGACCGGGCGCAGCGGCCGGTGCGACAGGGCCGGGTCGGGGCCGGTGAGGATGTCCCGCCACAGAGCCGCCTCGGCGACGCGGCCGGGCCGGCGGGCGGCCTCGCGCAGATCGGTGGCCCAGCGGCGGAACGAGGTGCCGGCCGGTTCCAGTTGGCCGGTCGGCCACGCGGTGGCGAGGTCGGCCGGCAGGATCCGCCACGAGACGCCGTCGACGATGCTGTGGTGCAGGACGAGCAGCAGCCGCCGATCGGCCTCGAAGTGCACGGCCTGGGCCATGACGCCGTTCTCCGGGTCCAGGCGCCCGGCCGCGGCCTGCTCCTCGGCCTCGACCGACGCGCCCGGCGCGGCGGTGCTCAGCCAGTCGACGGTCCCGCCGCGCGGTGCGACCCGGAGCACGCCGTCGGCCCGCAACAGCCGGGCGCGGAGCAGGTCGTGCCGGTCGGCCAGCAGCCCCAGCACGGTACGCAACTCGTCCTCGGTGGCGCCGGCCGGCGTGGTCAGCACCATCGACTGGCTGAACGCGCCGATCGCGCCGCCGGTCTCGTCGAGCCAGCGCAGGATCGGGGTGAACGGGATGTCGCCGACGCCGTCGTCCGGCCGGTCCCGCGGGCCGCTGTCCAGGTCGGTGACGACCTCGGCCAGCGCGGCCACCGTACGGTGCTCGAACACCTGCCGGGACGTGCAGACCAGGCCGGCGGCCCGGGCCCGCAGGACGAACTGGATCGACACGATGCTGTCGCCGCCGAGGCCGAAGAAGTCGTCGTCGATGCCGACGCCGGGCACGCCGAGCACGTCGGCGTACAGGTCGCAGAGCGCCTTCTCGCGCGGGGTGCGCGGGGCGGTGCCGGTGGCCAGCGCGGCGTAGTCGGGGGCGGGCAGCGCCGCCCGGTCGAGTTTGCCGCTGGACAGCACCGGCAGCCGGTCGAGCAGCACGAAGCCGGTCGGCACCATGTACGTGGGCAGCCACGACTCGGCGTGCAGCCGCAACGCCTTGACCAGCGCGGCCGGGTCGGCGAAGGCGGCCGGGGTGTTGGCCCGCGGGAAGCCGCCCGGGCGGTAGGCGCCGGTGGGCACGCCGTCGCGCTGGAAAACCACGTCGAGGTCGCCCACGGGGGAGGTGCCGTCCCAGGTCACCGCGACTCGGTAGCCGTGCGCGGCGGCCAGCTCGTACCAGTCCTCGACGCCCGGGGCGCCGGCGTCGGTGAGCAGCGGGTTCGGGACACCGGTGACACGCAACCGGGCCGGCCGCCCGGTCAGCAGGTCGTCGCGGCGGCCGCCCCAGGCGTACGCGATCTCGGCCGGCGGGGGCGGCACGGGCGCGGTGGACAGCACCACGTCGTACCGGAACCGGCTCAGCTCGTTGTCGTAGCGGCCCCGCTTGACCAGGACCTCGGCCCCCGGCATGGCCGCGAAGAAGTCGGGGTCGAGCAGCAGTTCCTTCTCCGCGTCCAGGCTTCCCGGCAGCCGGTCCCGAAGGCGCAGGTTGCGGACGTCCCCGACGAAGATCGAGCCGCCGGGCGCCAGCCGCGCCGTCGCCTCCCGCAGCACCCCGGCCAGGTAGCCGGCGCTGGGAAAATACTGCACGACCGAGTTGATGACGACGGTGTCGAAGAAGCCCTCGGGTACGCCGGTCAGGTCATGTGCGGGCTGGGCGCGCAACGTGACGCCGGGCATCCCCTCGACCGCCCCGCGCAGCGTCGCGACGGCCTCCTCGGACAGGTCCAGGCCCCAATAGCTCTCGCACTCCGGCGCCAGCCGCGACAACAGCAGACCGCTGCCGACGCCGATCTCCAGCACCCGCCGCGGCGACAGCGCACGGATCCGGTCCACTGTCGTGTCCCGCCACTCGCGCATCTCGTCCAGCGGGATCGGCGATCCGTCGTAGCTGGAGTTCCAGCCGGTGAAGTTCTCGTCGAACCGCTCGACCCGGCCGGCCTGATAGAGCAGTTCGTGCAGCTCCTTCCACCCCTCGACCTGTTCCTCGGGCGCGGTCTCGCCGGCCGGGACGACGTACGCGGCCAACCGGACATCGCCCGGCCGATCCTCGCGGACGACCACCGCGACCGGCCCGGCGCCCGGGTGGCGGGACAGCACCGACTCGATCTCACCGAGCTCGATCCGGTAGCCGCGCACCTTCACCTGGTCGTCGGCCCGGCCCAGGAAGTCGAGGTTGCCGTCCTCGCGCCAGCAGGCCAGGTCACCGGTGCGGTACATCCGGCGGCCGGGCGGGCCGTACGGATCGGCCAGGAACCGCTCGGCGGTCAGGCCGGGCCGGTTGACGTAGCAGCGGGCCAGGCCCGGACCGGCGAGATAGAGCTCACCGGGTACGCCGGTCGCGACCGGCCGCAGGCTGTCGTCCAGCACGTACGCGTCGGTGGCGGGGTCGGGGCGTCCGATGGGTACGGACGCGCCGTCGACCCGGTCCGGATCGCACTCGCCCAGCGTGGAGTTGACGGTCGCCTCGGTCGGGCCGTACGCGTTGAACATCCGCCGCCCCGGCGCCCACCGGGCCACCAGCTCGGGCGAGACCCGCTCGGTCCCGGCCAGCAGAATGCCCGGCGGCAGCTCGCACCCGGCCGGCAGCGCGGCCAGCAGCGCCGGCGGCAGGATCATGAAGTTGGCCCGGTGTCGTTGCGCGTACTCGGTCAGCGCCGGTCCGGCCACCCGCCGGTCGGCCGGCACGACGACCAGCCGACCGCCCGAGAGCAGGGCCAGGCACAGGTCCCAGAACGCGACGTCGAAGCTGGGCGAGGCGAAGTGCAGGACGCGTACGTCCGGGGTCAGCCCGAACCGCTCGAACTGGGTCGACAGCAGCTTCGCGACGCCGGTGTGGGTGAGCAGCACACCCTTGGGCCGGCCGGTCGAGCCGGACGTGTAGATCACGTAGGCCGCGTGCTCGACCCGCAGGCCGGACCGGTCCGGGTCGGTGGCCGGCGCGGCGGCGAGCTCGGCCCCGAAGTCCGGGTCGTCGAGCAGCAGCCGCGGCACGCCGGGCCGCGCCGGCAACCGTCCGTCCACCTCGGTGGTGGTGACCAGGCAGGCCGGGCCGGCGTCGCCGGTCACGTAGGCCAGCCGTTCGGCCGGGTCGGCCGGGTCGAGCGGCAGGTAGGCGCCGCCGGCCTTGAGCACGGCCAGCTCGGCCACGATCATGTCGATCGACCGCGGCACCGCCAGGCCGACCAGCCGGTCGGGACCGACGCCGCGGGCGGCCAGGGCGTGGGCCAGGCGGTTGGCGCGGGCGTCGAGTTCGGCGTACCCGATCTCGGTCTCCTCGAAGACCACCGCGACCGCCTCCGGCGACCGGCGCGCCACGGCCGCGAAGACGTCGGGCAGCGTGGCCGGTGCGACGGTCAGCGGACCGCCGCTGGTGCGGTCCTCACCGATGATCTGCATGCAGTCACTCCCGGTGTAGCTCAGCGTCGTGCCGGCCGGTGGCCTCGTCGCCACCGGCCGGTACGGGTCGTGCGGGGATCAGGGGTGGCGGGTCAGGTATCCGCCCATGGTGCGGAAGTACTCGGTCGCGCCCAGGTCGGTGCCGTCGTCGAGCCGGACGCGCTCGACGGCCAGGCCGTGGCTGGTCCCGCGGCGGGCCTCGGCGCCGGCCACGATCACCACGGCGTCGTCCTCGCGGTAGAAGATGCGGCCGGGCGTACCCCCGTAGACGCCCTTGGAGACGCGGGCGGCGGTGATCCGCAGGCGTTGGCCCCGATGGAAGGTGTACGCGTTGGGGTACGGGTCGGACTGCGCCCGTACCAGCCGGTCGAGCTCCTCGGCGGTCCAGGTCCAGTCGATCCGGTTGTCCTCGTCCGATCGCTTGTGGAAGAAGCTGGCCTGTGAGCGGTCCTGCGGAGTCCAGTCAGTACGACCGGACTCGATCAGCGCGAGGCCGTCAGTGGTGATCGGGCCGAACAGCTCCAGCGTCTTGTGGAACAGGTCGGTGGTGGTGTCCCGCGGCCCGACCTCGACCGAGCGCTGCAGCACGATGTCGCCGGCGTCGAGCTCGCCGTCCATCATGTGCGCGGTCACCCCGACCTCCTTCTCGCCGTTGATCAGCGCCCAGATCAGCGGCGAGAAGCCCGCGTACTTGGGCAGCAGCGAGTCGTGCACATTGAGGGTGCCGAGCCGGGGTAGATCGAAGACCTGCGGCGGGATCCAGGTACGCCAGTTGGTCGCGACGATGACGTCGGGCGCGGCTTCCTTGAGCGGTACGAGCAGGTCGTCATCGGGCCGGTTGCGGATCTCGACCGGGATGCCGTGCTCGGCGGCGAGGTCGGCGACCGAGTCGCTCCAGATGCGCTCGTACGCGTGCTCGCTCTGGGGGTGGGTGACCACGAGGACGACCTCGTGCTCGGAGTCCAGCAGCGCCCGCAGGGTGCGATGACCCCACGTCTGGTACCCGAACATGACAACCCGCACGGTTCCTCCTGGTCCATCGTTCCGGCCCCGATCCCGGGAAAAGTTAGGTTAGTCTAACCTCAGATTTCGCCGAACCGGGGGACGGTTTTCCTCCGGGCCGTAACCGCGTCGACACGGTCGACCCGACGATGAGGACTGCCGATGTCACTGACCGCCCCGCAGCGCGACGTCCCGGTCTACGACCTGGCCGGAGTGGGTTTCGGTCCGTCCAATCTGGCTCTGGCCATCGCCGTCCACGAGCACAACTCCGCCGCCGGATCCACCCCCCTCACCGCCGTCTTCCTCGAACGACAGGCCCGGTTCGGGTGGCATCGCGGCATGCTCCTGGAGGACGCCACCATGCAGGTGTCGTTCCTCAAGGACCTGGTCACGCTGCGCAACCCGGCCAGCGAGTTCAGCTTCCTGTGCTACCTCAAGGAACGCGACCGGCTGATCGACTTCATCAACCACAAGACGTTCTTCCCGCTGCGGGTCGAGTTCCACGACTACCTCGAATGGGCGGCGGCCAAGGTGGACGGCGTCGTTCGCTACGGCAGCGAGGTCAGCGAGGTCGTGCCGGTGGAACGGGACGGGGTGGTCGAGGCGTTCGACGTGCGGGTCCGGTCCGGGGATGCGGTCAGCTCGTACCGTGCGCGCAACCTCGTGGTCGCGACCGGCCTGCAGCCCCTCGCCCCGCCCGGGGTCACCCTCGGTGAGCGGATCTGGCACAGCCGCGACCTGCTCACCAACATCGGCCAGATCCGCGAGGCCGACCGGTTCGTGGTCGTCGGCGCCGGGCAGAGCGCGGCCGAGATCACCGCCTTCCTGCACGAACGCTTCCCGGCGGCCGAGGTGTGCGGGGTCTTCTCCCGGTACGGCTACAGCCCCGCCGACGACAGCTCGTTCGCCAACCGCATCTTCGACCCGGCCGCCGTGGACGACTTCTTCACCGCGCCACCCGAGGTCAAGACCATGCTGATGAACTACCACAGCAACACGAACTACTCGGTCGTCGACACCGACCTGATCGAAGACCTGTACCGGCGCGTCTACCGCGAGCGGGTGGCCGGCACCAACCGGCTACGCCTGATCAACATGTCCCGGCTGGCCGGCGCCACCGAGCACGGCGACCGGGTCACCGTCGACATCGAGACCCTGGCCACCGGCGAACTGATCCCGCTCGACGCCGACGTGCTGGTCTGCGCCACCGGCTACGCCCCCGTCGACCCGTTCCCGCTGCTCGGCGGCGCCGCCGCCCGCTGCGAACGGGACGAGTTCGGGCGGGCCCGGGTCGAACGCGACTACCGCCTCCGCACCGAGGAATCCATGACGGCCGGCATCTACCTGCAGGGCGGCACCGAGCACACGCACGGCATCACCGCGTCCCTGCTGTCCACCGCGGCGGTCCGCTCCGGCGACATCCTCACCTCCATCGCCACCCGGTCACCGACCGCCAGCGCCGTCCCGGCGGTGTCACTACGCTGAAACGATGAGGGTCCTCTCCATCCAGTCGGCGGTCGCGCACGGTCACGTCGGCAACTCCGCGGCCGTGTTCCCGCTGCAGCGCATCGGGGTCGAGGTCGTACCGGTCCCGACGGTCAACTTCTCCAACCACACCGGGTACGGCGCCTGGCGCGGCCCGCTGCTGCCGCCGTCGGACGTGGCCGACATCCTGCTCGGCGTGGAGGAACGCGGCGTGTTCCCGCAGATCGACGCCGTGCTGTCGGGCTACCAGGGTGGGGTGGGCATCGGCGACGTCATCGTCGACGCGGTACGCCGGGTCAAGGCCGCGAACCCGGCCGCCGTCTACGCCTGCGACCCGGTCATGGGCAACGCCAAGTCGGGCTGCTTCGTCGCCCCCGAGATCCCCGACCTGCTGCGCGACCGGGTGGTGCCGGTGGCCGACATCATCACCCCCAACCAGTTCGAGCTCGGCTACCTCACCGGCACCGAACCCGCGAGCATCGAGTCGACCCTGACCTCGGCCGACCTGGCCCGCGCCATGGGCCCCGGCACGATCCTGGTCACCAGCGTGGAGCGCCCCGACCGGCCCGGCGACACGATCGAGATGCTGGTCGTCGACGCGTCCGGAGCCTGGCTGGTGAACACACCGCACCTGCCGTTCAAGGCCAACGGGTCCGGTGACGTCACCGCGGCCCTGTTCACCGCCCACTACGTGACGACCGGCGACGCGGCGGTGGCACTGCGGCGGACCGCCTCCAGCGTCTTCGACCTGATCGAGACCACGTACCGCTCAGGTCAGCGCGAGCTCCAGCTGATCGAGGCCCAGGAGTTCTACGCCCACCCGCGCATGCAATTCAAGGCCGAACAGGTGCGCTGAGGCGTCTTTCACGACCCGGCCCGGGCTGCGGCGGGGCCGGGTTGTGAACGCGCCTCAGAACCCGCCGTCCGGCGGCACCGCCCGGAGCACCGCCGTCTGGGCGTCGGCCATGCTCACGGTGACCGGCGCGGCCGGAGCGGGCTCGCCCGGCTCGTCCTGGCCCCGCCGGCGGATCAGCATCATCACCAGCGCGCCCAGACCCACCGCGACCAGCAGTCCGCCCAGGATGCTGAACAGCAGCGGGCCGTCACCCTGGTCGCTGACGTTCTTGAGGGTGCCCAGGGGCGCACCGGCCGAACTCTCCTCGGTGACCGGCACCTCGGCCACCGCCGGCGAGCTCGCCACGACCGACGGGGACGGCGGCGGCGTCGACGCGGCGGGCACGGCGGCCAGGGTGAGCCGTACCGTCGCGGCGCCTCCGGCCGCACCCCGCACCTTCGTACGGAAAGCGCGGTATCCGTCCTTGACCGCGGCCACCGAGATGGAGCCGGCGGCGATCGGCTTGCCGGCGCTCGACCGCAGCGAGAACCGGCCGTCGCCGTTGCTGGTCGTCCGGTATTCGTGCCCCGTGCTGTCCCGGACGGTCACGGCCGCGCCGCCGACCGCCTTGCCGTCGGCGTCCACGACCCGGCCGGAGACCTGACTCACCCCCGCCGCCGGCTTGTCCCCGCCCGGTGCCTGGTCCGAGCCCCGGACCATGATCAGCTTGTTGGCGAAGGCGTTCTCGGCGCCCATGCGTACGGCCACCGACAGATTGCGCCCCGACTGCTCGTTGGCACTCACCTGAGGTGCCACCAGGGTGGCGTCGAACGACGCGCCCCGGCCCGGCCCGAAGTCACGGGTCGCGGAACAGCCGGCGGTGCAGCGCAACCCGCCACCGACCACCACGAAGGCACGCTGGGTGCCGCGCTCGTTGTTCGTCACCCGGAACCGCACCCGCACCGTCTCGCCCGACTTGACGTTGTCCGACGACAGCCGCTCGATCACGATGCTCGGCGCAGCGGCCGCAGCCGGCTCCGCGGACACCGCCAGAGGCCCGCCGACCAGCGCGATCACCGCGGCGGCAAAAGTCCACCGGGCCCGAATGGCCGTCGTCACGTCCAACCACCTTCTCCACGGCAAGCGACACCGGTCGATAACACCGCGCGCCACTATGCCCTGTCGGCGGCCGTTTGCGCGAGCCGTGCTGGTCAGGAGACGGCGATTCCGAGCAGGCCGGCGAGGCGGTCGGCGTCCTGCGAGCCGATGGTCGGGTGGTAGATGACCAGGCCCTGGTCGGGCCGGCCCATGACGATCAGCCGTTCCAGGTTCAGACGCAGATGACCGGCGACCGGATGGTCCAGCAGCGCGAGCTCGGTGTCCCGGGCGACCACCTCGTGCCGGCCCCACAGGTCGCGGAAGGTCGCGCTCCGCTCGGTCAGCTCGCCGACCAGGGCCAGGAAATCGGGGCGGCTCGCGCCACGGCCGACGATGTCGCGAACCACGGCCACGAAGCGTTGCGCGGTGGCCTCCCAGTCGCGGTAGAGGCTGCGCTCGGACTCCACCAGGAAGAAGGAACGCAGCCGGTTGCGGCCCACGGTCAGCTCCGGCGACAGCAACGCGGCGCTCGGGTTGGCCGTCAGGATGTCGAAGTTCCGGCCGGTCACGAAGGCCGGCCACGGCAGGAGCCAGACCAGGTTCTCGACACTGGCCGGAACCTGCTCCCCCGTCGCGCCCGCGGCCGGCGCGGACGGTGCGGTCAGGCTGGTCAGATAGGTCGTGGCGGCCTCGTCCAGGCGCAGCGCCCGGGCCAGCGCCCGCACCACCTGCGGTGACGGCGTGCCGCCCCGCCCCTGCTCGAGCCGCAGGTAGTAGTCGGCGCTGATGCCCGCCAGCAGCGCGACCTCCTCGCGACGCAGACCGCTCACCCGGCGCCGCCCGCCCGCGCCCGGCAACCCCACGTCACCGGGCCGCAGCTGCGACCGCCGCGCCCGGAGATAGTTCGCCAACAGGTCGTCGGTCATAGGAAGAGCAATACCAGGAAAAGACCGGCACTGCCGCCGCCCCCGGCCGAGGGTAAAGCTGGAACGATCGTCATGGAAGGAAGTACCTCATGAGCAAGCTGGCCCTGGTCACCGGCGCCACCTCGGGCATCGGCAAGGCCTTCGCCGAGCGACTGGCCGCACTCGGCCACGACCTCATCCTGGTCGGCCGCCGCGAGGAGCGGCTGAAGGAGTTCGCCGCGGCCCACCCCGAGATCGCGGTACGCGGCATCGTCGCCGACCTGTCGACCGACGAAGGCGTCGACGCCGTCGCCCGGGTGTGCGCCACCGAGGACATCTCGCTGCTGGTCAACAATGCCGGCGTCGCCCACTACATGCCGCTGGCCGAGCTGCCCGCCGCCAAGGCCCGCGAGCTGGCCCACGTCAAGGTGGTGGCGCCGACCATGCTGACCCGGGCCGTCGTCGGCGGGATGCGGGCCCGCGGCGAGGGCACCATCATCAACGTGGCCGGCATGATCGCCTTCAGCGGCCCCGCGCCGAGCTCGGTGCCGCCCCGCCGCGCCGTCTACGCCGGTGGCCTGGCCTTCGCCGTCGCCATGTCACAGACCCTCAGCGCCGAACTCGAGGGAACCGGCGTCCGCGTGCAGGTCCTCTGCCCCGGCGTGGTCGCCACCGAGTTCCACGAGCGCCAGGGCATGGACCTCAGCGCGGTACGCCGCATGAGCGCCGACGACGTGGTCACCGCCAGCCTGCGCGGGCTCGAGCTGGGTGAGGTCGTCGTCGCCCCCGGCGTCGAGGACGCGGGCCTGCTCGACGCGGTGTTCACCGCTGACCTGGCGGCCTTCAACGGCCAGAGCCCCGAGCTCGCGTCCCGCTACCGCCCGGCCAACTGACGTCCCGCCCCCTTCTCCCCGTCCCGCCTCCCCTTCCCCTCGTTCCGGCATGCCGTCTCCCCCGTCCTGTCTCCCTCCACCCCCGTCCCGGCTCCCGCCCCTCACCTCCGGGTCGGCCGACGACTCGGCTCGCCGCGGTGGGATGATCGGCCGGTGTCGTTGATCGGCCGGGCGCGGGAGCTGGCCGCGGTACGCCGCCTGCTCGACCGCGCCGCCGCCGGGACCGGCGGTCAGCTCGTGGTGAGCGGGCCACCCGGCTCCGGCCGGACCGCGCTCGCCGACGCCGCGGCGGCCGAGGCCCGGGCACGCGGCCTCGATGTCGTCCGCGCCGCCGGCGACGCGGTCGGGGCCACCGTCGACGGGCACGCCGACAGCGGCCGCCCCCGGTTGGTGGTACTCGACGACCTCGATCGGGCCGGCCCGGACGCCGTCGCCGAACTGCACCGACGGGCACCCCGCCTCCCGTCGGGCGCCACCGCGATCCTGGCCACCGTGGGCGGCTCGGCCGGGGACCTGCGGCTGGCCCCGCTGACCAGGACCGAGGTGGCGGCGCTGGTGCCCGGCCTTTCACCCGACGCGGCGTACGCAGTGTGGCTCGCCTCCGCGGGCCGCCCCGGCACCGCCCTCGACCTCGCCGCCGAGCTCACCTCCGCCGTCCGGCCGGGCGCCGCGACCGACCTCGCGGGCGGGTTTCCCGGCGACGGCGACGTGCTGGTCGGGCTCGCGCTCAGTATCCCCTCGCGGGCCGAATTCCTGGACCTCGACGTGGCGCTGATCCGGCTGCTGGAGGAGGCGGCGACGCGTCCGGTGCCGCCGGCGGTACGCGCCCGGGTCCTCGCCCGGCTGGCCCGCGAGCTGCTCGGTGACGCGTCCGCGGCCGGCCGGCGCCGGAAACTGGTCGAAGAGGCCACCGCACTGGCGCGGGAGGCCGGGGACCCCGGGGTGACGGCCGAGGTGCTCGACTGCAGGCTGCACGCGCTGTGGGATCCGGCGGCGGCGGCCGAACGCCTCGGTGTCGCGTCCGAGATCGTCGACTGTGCCCGGGCCGCCGGTGACACCGCGACCGAGCGGCGCGGACTGTTGTGGCGGTTCACTGCGCTGGCCGAGCTGGGCGAACTGGATGCGGCCGAGGCGACGCTGGCGGCGTACGCCAAGGCCGGTGATCTCGACGGCGACCCGGCCGCCGAGGTAGTGGTGCCGGCCCGGCAGGCGATGCTCGCCATCGTGCGCGGCCGGTTCGACCTGGCCGAGTCCCTGACCCGCGAGGTCGCCGAACGCGGCCGGGCCGCCGGGATCGCCGACACCGACCGGCTGACCACGTCGCTGTCCGGCCGGCTGGCCCTGCTCCGCGGCACGCCCGGCGACCTGGTCACGCCGTTGCTGGCGCTGGCCCGCCGCCTGCCCGGCCACTATTTCGAGGCGACCGCGGCACGGGTCATGGCCGAGACCGGCCGACTGGACGAAGCCCGCCTGGAACTCGACCGCCTCCTGCCCGCGGTCCTGGCCGGCGGTGGCCCTCGCTGGCTCGGCGCAGTCGCCGACCTGGCCTGGGTCGCTTCCTTCGGCCCGGGGTCAACGCACGAGCCGGCGGTGCGGGCTCTTCATGACGCACTCGAGCCCTATGCGGGGCGCCTGATCGTCTGGGGCGGCGCCAACATGATCGTCGGGCCGGTCGACGAGTATCTCGGCCGGCTCGCCATGCGGTTGGGCCGGACCGACGTGGCGCGGGCTCACCTCGACCGGGCCGCCGCCCTCGCCGAACGGCTCGGCGCGCTGCCCTGGCTGGCGTCGATCCTCGAGCTGCGGGGCGACGCCCGGTCTCGCGACATCAGCCGGCGGCTGGGTCTGAGCCGCCCGGACGGCATCGAGTGGTCCCTGCACGCGGAAGACGCTGACTGGCGGTTGCGGGCCGGGACCGAGGACGTCCGCGTGCGCGACTGCCGCGGCCTGCATCACCTGCGCGCGCTGCTGGCGGCCGGCGGCCGGGAGATCAGCGCGCTCGATCTGGCCGCCGGCGGTGCGGGGCTGCGGCCGTCGCCCGCCGATCCGGTGCTGGACGACACGGGGCGCGCGACCTTCCGGCGGCGGCTCGCCGCCATCGACGACGAGCTGGCGGCGGCCGACCGGGCCGGTGACACGGACGGCTCGACCCGCCTGGTGGCCGAACGGTCGGCGGTGCTGCGGGAACTGCGCCAGGCGACGGGACTCGGAGGTCGCCCACGGCGGCCGAGCGCCGAGGCGGAGCGGGCCCGGGTCAGCGTCACCCGCACGGTACGCACGGCGCTGGCCCGGATCGCGGCGGTCGCCCCGCTGGCCGGCGCGCATCTGCAGGCGTCCATCCGCACCGGCGCCGCCCTGCGCTACCAGCCCGCGCCGGGCGGCCCGGACCGCTGGCGGGTATGACGCGCACGACAACCAACCAGCCACGCATGACGCGCACGACCGAACAGCCAGCCCGCACCGCTGGCGGGTATACGCGCACGACACGACGATTCGAGCGACCGGATGTGACACGGGCGACGAACGATTCGTACGGCCGGGTGTTACGCCTTTCCGGCATGACGATGTTCGGCAAGCTCGCGGGCACCCTGACCGGGTCCGCCGATGATCGGCCACCACTGGTGCTGCTGCACGGCCTGACCTTCGACCGCCGGCAGTGGGGTCCGCTGGTGCGCGAGCTGGCCGCTGTCGACCGGGGGCGGCGGGTGCTGGCCCTCGACCTGCCGGGTCACGGCGGGTCGCGCGACGTGGCCTACGACACTTCGCTGGTCGGGGCGCTCGTCCACGAGGCGGTGGCCGCGGCCGGCCTCGGCGCGCCGGTCGTCGTGGGTCACTCGGTCGGCGGTGTCCTCGCCACCATGTACGCCGCCCACTTCCCCGCCGCGGGGGTGGTGAACCTGGATCAGGCGCTGATCATGGGCCCGTTCGGTGACCTGGTCCGCCGGTCCGAACCCCGGCTGCGTGGGCCGCGGTGGCGCGAGGAGGTCTGGGACCGGTTGCTGGCCGGCATGGGCGTCGACGAGTTGCCGGCCGAGGGGCGGGAGCTGGTCGAGTCCTGTGTGCCCCGGGCCGACCAGTTGCTCGGCTACTGGGACGACATCTTCCGCCACTCCGACGCCGCCATCGCGGGGATGCGCCGCGACGAGCTGGGGGTGATCGCTGCGCGCGGCATCGGCTACCACTGGGTGACCTCGGCCGAGCCGGAGCCGGTGTACGTGCGGTGGCTGACCGGCGCGGTGCCGGGGGTGGCGATCACGGTGCTGCCGGGCGGGCACTTCCCGCACCTGTCGCACCCGGCGGAGGTGGCAGCACTGCTGGTTGACCGTTCGGCCTAATCCCCCGCCCGCTGTCCATGATCAACTGGCGGGTAACCGACACTTCCCGGCCGTACCCGAGGATGGGTCTTGACCACTGATCTTGCTGAAGCATTCGCTCAGTCAAGGAGGTCATTCGTGCGTACGCGCGCGTTCCACGCAGGTCTGCTCGCCGTCGTCGCGGCTTTGTTCGCGGCCCTGCTCACATCACCCACTCCGGCTTCCGCGGCGGAGAATAAGACCGCGGCCGCCGGCGAAAGCACCGCTGTCAGCGCAGTCACCGCTGTCAGCGGAAACGCCGCCGCGGCCGGCCAGGGCGTCGCTCCCATCCAGGAGCGGCCGCCGCGCCCGGGCGCCCCCAAGCTGAAGGTCAAGAAGGCCCACCGCGGCCCGGCCCTGGCCCGGTTGTGCTCGGGCCACCCGGCCGAGTACGGCAACTGGGTCAACGCCGACCCGAACACCAACAGCATCACCAAGGCTCAGCTGCGCGACTGCCAGTCGGTGACCACCTGCAGCGGCGACATCTGCTCGATCACCTACGACGCGGGGTGGACGATCCGGCTGTTCGGCAAGTGCTCGCCGACCGACTGCGACTGGGGCTGGACGGCGGGCCGGCTGCGGCTGTCCAACGGTCAGATCCCGGGCCAGTACAACCAGGGCTTCGCCAAGCGCTACGTGTGGGCGGCGATGTCGCAGTACCGCCCGGGCCAGCTCTGGGTGGCCGTGCGGACCGACTTCACCGATCCGAACCGTGCCGACTACGAGACGCAGAACTGGTTCGTACGCCAGTGAGCTGAGCCGGTGCCGCGCGGCCGGCCGCGCGGCACCGGTCCGGCGGGCCGATCGACCCGGAAGGGAAGGCGGCTAGCCTCGGTGCCGGGAGGGATCATGCCGGAACTGCCGGAAGTCGAGTCGGCTCGCTCGGTCATCGACCGCTCGGGCCTGGGCCGCAAGATCGTCGGGGTGGACGACACCGACACGTACGTGTGCCGGCCGCACGCACCGGGCCAGATCCGCGACGCGCTGGCCGGCCGCGAGCTGGTGGCCGCCCGCCGTCGCGGCAAGAGCATGTGGTGCGAGACCAGTGACGACGGGCCGGAGCTGGGCATCCACCTCGGCATGTCCGGCAAGATCGTGATCGCTGACCCGGACGGCGGCGAGGTCGACGGCGGCGACTACTGGGAGGGGCGCCGCCGGCCGGGCGACTTCCGCTGGTCCCGGTTCACCCTGGACTTCGCCGACGGCGGCCGCCTGATGCTGGTCGACCCGCGCCGGCTCGGCCGCGTCCGGCTGAACCCGCCGGTCGAGGCGCTGGGCCCGGACGCGGCGACCATCACCCCGGCCGGGTTCCGCGCGGTGCTGGCCTCGGGCACCGCCCCGGTCAAGGCCCGCCTGCTCGACCAGCACGCCGTCGCCGGCATCGGCAACCTGCTGGCCGATCAGATCCTCTGGGCGGCGCGCGTCAACCCGGCCCGCCGCGTCGACGCCCTCACCCCGGAGGACGTGACCAGGCTGCTCCGGGCCACCCGCGACGCTGTCCGGGCGGCGATCCGGGACGGCGGCGTACACACCTTGAAGCTCGTTGCCTTCCGGCTGGCCGGCGCCCATTGTCCGCGCGACGGCGCCCCGATGGCCCGGAGCACGGTCGGCGGCCGGACGAGTTGGTGGTGCAGCGTCGAGCAGGCGCGCTAGACACCCGGGACCCGGCGCCGTCGGTGAACACCCGCTCGCTCGCGCACCGGCGACGACCCGCCGGCAACCACGCGGCGGCGGGCTCACCACGCGGTGACGGGCGGCTCGTGGTGCGGGGTGTTCCGCCAGCGCTCGGTCACGCGGTGGAGCTGGTCGGGGCTGGAAATCCCGTGTACGACGGCGATCCGGTCGTCGCGCGTCTGCAGGACGACCACGGCCACCACCCGGTCGGGGAACGCGGCGATGACCGCGGGGCTGCCGTTGACCACGCCCGCGTGCATGGCCGGGGAGCCGCCGACGAGCCGCCGCTTCGCCGGTGTCGCCCGGAAGACGGCTCGCAGGGCGGCCGCGACCCGTTCCGAGCCGGAGATGCGCAGCCATTTGCGAACCGTGCCGCCGGCTCCGTCGGAGAGCGCGGTGGCGTCGGCGGTGAGCAGGGCGACCAGCCGGTCGGGGCGGCCGGACGAGGCGGCGTCGATGAACGCCTCGACGATGCGGCGGGCAGCCGGCCCGTCGGTGGCGTCGACGACCGGTTCGGCCGCGACCCGGCGCCGGGCGCGGTGGGCGTGCTGCTGGCTCGCGGCCTCGCTGATGTCGAGGATGTCGGCGATCTCGGCGTGCGGGTACGCGAACGCCTCCCGCAGCACGTAGACGGCCCGCTCGATCGGCTGCAGACGTTCCAGCAGGATCAGCACGGCCATGGTCACCGCCTCGCGTTGCTCGGCCGTGTCGGCCGGGCCGAGCATCGGGTCGCCGTCGAGCAGGGGTTCGGGCAGCCAGTCGCCGGAGGCGCGCTCGCGCCGGGCCTGGGCCGAGCGGAGCCGGTCGAGAGCGAGGTTGGTGACCACTTTGGTCAGCCACGCCTCGGGCACGGCGATGTGCCGCCGGTCGGCGGCGTGCCAGCGCAGGAAGGCGTCCTGTACGACGTCCTCGGCGTCGGCGGCCGAGCCGAGCAGCCGGTACGCGATCGAGGCCAACCGCCGCCGGTTGGCCTCGAACCGCTCCACCGGCGCGGAGCCCATGCGGTCCAAGTTAACCAACGACCGCCGTCAGGCGGCGCCGGCGTACCGGCAGCCCGTACGTCGGATGGCTCATGTTCCAGGCGGTGCCCTTGAGGATGAATCCCTTGAGGTGGGCCGCCGGCCGCCCGCGCAGCGACCACGTCCGTGCGCGGACGTCGCGGTCGACGGGCTGGAAGATGGCGTCGCGGCCGCCCAGGCCGATGCAGTTGCCGAAGTAGTCGAGCGGTGTGCGGGCCACCCGGTGACCGGTGAGGTGCCCGAGGATCGCGGCCGTCGCCCGCATCCGGGTGAAGCCGGCCGAGGCACACGACATGGGCAGCGGCCGGCCGTTCACGCCGATGGCGTAGGCGCTGTCGCCGGCCGCGTACACCTCGGGGTGGGAGATGGACCGCATCGTAGGGTCGACGATGATCCGGCCGTCGTCCCCGACCGCCAGTCCGGCCCGCGCGGCCAGCGGCGGCGCGGCGAAGCCGGCGGCCCACACGACGACGTCGGCGGGCAGGTGGGTTCCGTCGGCGGCGACGGCACCGTCCTGGTCGACCCGGACGACGGCGGTCTGGTCGCGGACGGTGATGCCGAGGCGTTCGAAGGCCCGGGCCAGGTGCCGGCGGGCCTTGGGGCTGAGCCAGCCGCCCGGTTCCCCGGTGGTCACCAGTCGTACCCGCAGGCCCGGCCGGACCTCGGCGATTTCGGTGGCCGCCTCGATCGCGGTCAGGTTGCCGCCGACGACCAGCGCCGTCCGCCCCTCGTCCAGCTGGTCGAGCCGGTCGCGCAGGCGCTGGGCGCCGTCCGGCCCGGCGATGTGGAAGGCGTGCTCGGCGACGCCGGGGACGCCGCGGTCGCCGATGGTGCTGCCGAGTGTGTAGAGGAGGGTGTCGTACGCGATCGGCTCGGTCCGGTCGCCGTCGGTCACGGTGACCACCCGCCGCCCCGGGTCGAGGCCGGTGACGTGGCCCACCCGCAGCCGGATGTCCGTGCCCGCGAACATCGTCGCCAGGTCGTGGCGGCGGAGTCGCTGGCCGGCGGCGAGTTGGTGCAGGCGGATCCGCTCGACGAAGTCGGGCTGGGCGTTGACGACGACGATCTCGACGTCGTCGGGGTGCAGGTGCCGGGCGAGGTGGCCGGCCGCCGCGGCGCCGGCGTACCCGGCGCCGAGGACGGTGATGCGGTGCCGCATGGTCATGCTCCCGTCTGTTCGCATGACTTCCGGACGAGATGGGCCGGGCCTTCATGACAGCTCAGGCTGTGGGCTGAGTCACAGAAGCTGGCACCTCACATAAGCGTCAGGTTTTAGCGTTGCGGCATGCAGATCTCCGGAGCAGTCGCCCTCGTGACGGGCGCCAATCGTGGTCTCGGCAAGCACTTCGCCGAGCAGCTTCTCTCCCGCGGGGCCAAGGTGTACGCGACCGCCCGCCGGCCCGAACTCGTCGACCTTCCCGGCGCCACCGTGCTCCCGCTGGACATCACCGACCCGGACTCCATCGCCGCCGCGGCCGCCGCCGCGCCGGACGTCACGTTGCTGATCAACAACGCCGGCGTGGACACCTCGACCGGCCTGGTGACCGGTGACCTGGAGCGGATCCGGCTGGAGCTGGACACCCACTTCTGGGGCACGCTCGGGATGATCCGGGCGTTCGCCCCGCGGCTGGCCGGCGGGGCCATCCTCAACGTGCTGTCGGCGATGTCGTGGTTCAACTATCCGGGGCACACCGCGTACGGCGTGGCCAAGGCGGCCGAGTGGAACCTGACCAACGGCGTACGGCTGGAACTGGCCGACCAGAAGACGCTGGTCACGGCCGTGCACCTGGGGGCGGCGGACACCGACCTGAGCGACTACGAGGGCCCCAAAGGCGATCCGGCCGAGCTGGTAGGGATCGCCCTGGACGGCATCGAGCAGGATCTCATCGAGGTTGTCGCCGACGAGTGGAGCGCGTACGTCAAGGCGTCGGTTGCCGGGAATCCCGCCGACCTGTACCAGAACCTGCCGTGACGTAGCGCTCGAACAGCGGCAGGCGGAACGTTCCGTAGGTGAACTTGCCGACGATGCGGCCCTCGGCGTCGAAGTGGAAGACGTCGAGGCCGTGCCACTGCGGACGGCCGCCGTACCGGGCCCGCGCGAACCATCGCAACGCCGGCATCGCGCGGCGCCCGTGCTCGCCGGTGAGGTCGAGCCGGCAGGCCCACCGGATCATCGCCTTGCGGGCCGGCTCGTCGACGACCTTGTCGTACACGTCGAAGTACATCCCGCCGAAGCGCCCCGCGAACTGGGGCGCGAACTCGGCCCGGATCTCGGCCCGGCCGTGCCGCTCGGGCTTCTTGCCGGGCAGGTAGACCGCGTCCTCGGCGAAGAAGGACATGACGTGGTCGAGGTCGGGTTCGGGCTCGTTGAAGGCGGCCACGAACGCGTCGACGGTGCTGGCGAGATCGAGGATCATCGTGCGAGATTAACAGAACGACGTACTCTTAAGAAGTCGGCTAGATTTCCGGTGTGGGGGAAACGTTCCAGCGGGCCCGGCGGCCCGACCAGAAGGAGCAGCGGCGCGAGGCGATCCTCACCGTCGCCCGCACGCTGGCCGGGCGGTCCGGCGTGGCCTGGGTCAGCCTGGGCGACATCGCCCGGGAGGTCGGGCTGGCCAAGTCCAACGTGCTGCGCTATTTCGGGACCCGCGAGGAGATCTACCTCAGCCTGACCATGCAGGAGGGTACGCGGTGGGCCGAGGCCGTGACGGCCGCGCTGCACGACGCGAGTGGGGCCGGTGCGGTGGCCGCGGCACTGGTCGACGCGTACGTCGAACGCCCGCTCTACTGCGACCTCACCACGCACGCCGACACGATGTTCGAGCACAACGTGACAGTCGACGTGCTGCGGGTCTACAAGCGCTGGGCGATCACGACGTACTGGGACGTCGGCCGGTCCATCGCCGCCGCCTGCCCGCCGATGACCGCCGAGAACGGCGCCGCGCTGGTGATGGCCTCGGCCGCTTTCGTGGCCAAGCTGTTCCCCCTGACCCGGCCGCCCGAGGCACTGCGCGAGCTCTACCGCCAGGAGCCTCGGATCGCCGGCGCCTTCCCGCCGTTGCGGCCCACTCTCACGCACATGCTGACCGCCACGGCCACCGGCCTGGCCACCGCCTCAACCGGAATCCGGCCCGAGTCGTAGGTGGCTGGTGATCCGGTAGCGGTCGCCGCGGTAGAGCGAGCGGGTGAACTCGACCACCCGGCCACCCCGGTCGCGGGTGGTGCGCTCGAACAGCAGCGCGGGTGAGTGCACCGGCACGCCGAGCAGTTCGGACTCGCCGGCGTCGGTGACGGTCGGCTCGGTCGTCTGCACCGCGTCGGTCGGATCCACCCCGAAGCCCTCGCGCATCCGGCGGTAGAGCGAGCCCGCGACGAAGTCCCGTACGCCGATCCCGGGGACCAGCACGGCGGGCAACCGGATGTGCTCGATGGCCATCGGCTCGCCGTCGACGATCCGCCGGCGCATCACGTAGAGCAGGTCCTCGGCCGGCGAGACCTGCAGGCGCCGGCCGAGCCGCGCACCCGCCGGCTCGGTCCGGAGGATCAGCACCTCGCTGGTCCAGTCCCCCTCGGCCGGCGGGACCGGCTGCCCGGACGCGGACGGAACCTCCTGCGAGATCTTGTGCGGGCTGGTGAACGTGCCGCGGCCGTGCTGGCGGACGAGCAGCCCGTCGCGGGCGAGTTCGTCGATCGCCGCCCGGACGGTCGGCCGGGACACGCCGAGGTGCTCGCACAGTGACCGCTCCGAGGGCATCGGGTCGCCGGGGCCGCGTACGTCGATCAGCTCACGCAGTCTCTCCCGCACCTCGGCCCGCCGCACCACACCACCTTATTTCCTCGCCCAGAAGTTAACCACTGGTCAGGTATTGACGAGGACCACTGCGATGCACGACCGTACTCGCACGGCCGACACCTGACCACTGGTCATTTTTCGCCCGTACATCCCCTATGTAAGGAGCCCACCCCCCATGGGACTGAAACGCAAGATCATCCTGGGTACGACCATCGCGCTGACCGCCGCCGGCCTCGGGATCGCCTCCGCCCCCAGCAGCAGCGCCGCCGTCGGCTGCGGCGTGCTGTTCGACGACTTCAACTACGCCTCGCGGACCGATGCCGCGCTGAGCCAGAACGGCTGGAGCATCCGGACCAACGCCGGCGGCCCGGGTGTGTCCGGCGCCGCCTGGCTGGCCGACAACGTGTCGTTCCCGACCGTCGACGGCCAGAAGGTCGCCCAGCTCAAGGCGGCCACCAACGGCACCGGCGGCGGCACCTCGCACGCCGAGTTCTCGCAGAGCAACCGGCGGTTCTTCGAGGGCACGTACCTGGCCCGGATCAAGTTCTCCGACGCCCCGGCCGGCGGCTCCGACGGCGACCACATCAACCAGACCTTCTACACGATCTCGCCGCTGGCCGCGCCGATGGACCCCACCTACTCCGAGCTGGACTTCTCCGAATACCTGCCGAACGGCGGCTGGGGCGAGGCGGGCCCGATCAACTACCAGACGACCTGGTACACCTACGTCGCCGACCCCTGGTACGCCGACAACCAGCACAGCCAGCAGGCGCGGAGCATCAACGGCTGGCACGACGTGATGGCGACCGTCGCCGGGGGCCACGTCAAGTACTACATCGACGGCGCGCTGGTCGGTGACCACTCGGGCAAGTACTACCCCCGGCAGAACATGTCGATCGACTTCAACCAGTGGTTCATCGACCTGGCCGGGCACACCGGTGGCACCAGCACCTACCTGCAGTCGGTCGACTACCTCTACCACGCCAAGAAGGCGGTGCTGAGCCCCGCGCAGGCGACCGCGGCGATCAACGGTTACCGGTCCGCGGGCACCACGCACGCCGACAACATCGCCAACACCAACGACTGCGACGCCGGCACCCCGCCCGGCAACGACCCGCCCCCGGCCTCCGGCGCGTCGATGCTGCAGTCCAACTTCAGCGGCCGCTGCATCGACATCCCCGGCGCGCAGCCGAACCCCGGCACCCTGCTGCAGATGTACGACTGCAACAGCAGCGCCGCCCAGCAGTGGTCGTTCGAGTCCGACGGCACCCTGCGGGCCATGGGCAAGTGCATGGACCCGGCCGGCGGGGCCCTGGCCAACGGCACACCGATCCAGCTCGCCACCTGCAACACCAACCCGGTCCAGCGCTTCACCCTGACCTCGGCCCGGACCCTGGTGAACGTCTCCTCCGGCCGGTGCGTGGACATCAAGGACTGGAACGGGAGCAACGGCGCCGCGCTCCAGCTCTGGGACTGCGGCGGCACCTCCAACCAGATCTGGGGCCGTCTCTAGATCGAGGTGGATTGTTATTTCGATGACCTGGGTAAACAGATGTCCGGCGGGAGGTGCCCGCCAACGGAACGGAGCAAAGTCATGCTGATCCTGGGGCTCATCCTGTTGCTGCTGGGCATCTTCCTGAAGGTGTCGATCCTCTACACGATCGGCATCATCCTGCTGATCGTCGGAGCGATCCTCTGGATCCTGGGCGCGGTCGGCCGCCCGGTCGGTGGCCGAAAAGTCTGGTTCTAGCGGTACGCCGAAAAGGGCACCCGCCCCGCGCGGGTGCCCTTTCGCGTCCCCCGACCGAGACACCTCGCCGCCTGGCGACCAAGCCCGGCACCACGCACGTCCCGCGCAAGACGAGCGCAGGCGACAAGCGGCTATGCGGCCGGCGGGTCGGCGGGCAGAGCGGCGACGTCGAAGTGGCCGCGCAGCCAGGGCAGCAGCTGCTTGTACGCGACAAGCGTCTGCGGCTTGCCGAGATCATGGCTGAGGATCACCGACCCGGGCTTGGTGTCCCGGCGTACCCGGGTGCTCATGTGCCGGACCATCGCCGCGCCGGTGCCGTACCGGCTGCTGGCGTAGCACTGGTCGTCGACGTTCCAGCCCAGCGGGATCATGTTAAGCCGCTTGGCCACGCCGATCACCCGGGGCGTGAAGTTGCCGTACGGCGCCCGGAAGTAGCGGACCGGGGCGCCGGGCGCCGCCTTGCGGATCGCGGCGCTGGTCCGCTCCATGTCCCGCGCGATCCGCGCATCGTCGCCCTTGTAGAGGAACTCGGCGTGGTCCCAGCTGTGGTTGCACAGCGTGTGACCCTCGGCGGCGATCCGGGCGACCAGCTCGGGATAGCGCTTGACCCGGCTACCGACCAGGCAGAACGTGGCGGTGAGACGGTTGGCCCGGAGCAGGTCGAGCAGCTTGGGCGTGATCACCGGGTCGGGGCCGTCGTCGAAGGTCAGCGCGACCGTCGGCGTACCCGTGGCCACCATGCTGCCGTCGAGCCCCGGCTTGGCCGGCGTGCCTTTCACCGGCCGCGACGGGCTGGGCGGCGCCGAGGGGACGGCCGGCGAAGAGCTGGGCGGCGGGGCCGCGGCCGAGGGCGAGACCGACACCGGCGGCGGGGCGGTGACCGGCGCGGCCGCGGGCGGGCCTCCACAGGAGACGAGCACCGGTACGGCGGCCAGCCACAGGATCGATCGATGTATTTTCATGTCGGCGGGCCACGATACCCGCCACGCGCCAACGGCCGGTCACCCCGCGATCCGGCGGCGGAGGGCGGCCTTGGCGAACTTGCCGGTGGCGGTCTTCGGGATCTCGGCCACGAAGCGGAACTCGTCCGGCACCCACCACGACGCCACCCGCCCGGCCAGGTGCGTACGCAGGTCGTCGGCGGTCACCGCACCGCCCGGCGCGAGCACCACGCAGGCCAGCGGACGCTCGCCCCAGCGCTGGTCGGGCACCGCGACGACGGCCGCCTCGGCCACCGCCGGATGGGCCATGATCTCGTTCTCCAGGGTCACCGAGGAGATCCACTCGCCGCCCGACTTCACCAGGTCCTTGGTCCGGTCGACGATCCGCAGGTAGCCGTCCCGGTCGAGGGTGCCGACGTCCCCGGTCCGCAACCATCCGTCCGCGGTGAACGAGGAGCCGGAAGATGACGCCCCGAAGTAGGCGGACGCGACCGTCGGGCCGCTGACCTGGACCTCTCCCGGCGTGACGCCGTCGTGCGCGACCGCTTCGCCGTCCTCGCCGACCAGTCGCACCTCGGTCAGCGGCACCGGCCGCCCGGGCGTGCACAGCACCTCCCGCCGCGCCGAGTCGTCCAGCCCGTCGTGGGTGCGGCCGAGCCGGGCCAGCGTGACCAGCGGGCTGGTCTCGGTCATCCCCCACGAGCTGCTCAACGTGACACCGGCCGTCTCCTGGTAGGACCGGGCCAGCGACTCGGGCAGGGCGCTGCCGCCGCTCACGGTCAGCCGCAGGGCGGACAGGTCGAGGCCGGGCAGCAGCGGTTCCAGGCCGCGCCAGATCGCCGGCACGGCCGCGGTGACCGTGACCCGGTGCCGGGTGAGCTGGCCGGCCAGGTCGGCCGGGGTCATCCGTGGGCCGGGCAGGATCAGGTCGGCGCCGGCCATCGCCGCGGCGTACGGCAGGCCCCAGGCGTTGACGTGGAACATCGGGACGATCGGCAGGATGACGTCGCGTTCGCTGATCGCCATGCCGTCGGCGGACAACACCGTCATCGTGTGCAGCACGATCGACCGGTGGCTGTAGAGCACGCCTTTCGGCCGCCCGGTGGTGCCCGAGGTGTAGCAGAGGCTGGCGGCGTCGGTCTCGGCCACCGTCGCCGGTTCGGCCTCCTCCCCCAGCAGCTCCTCGTAGTCGAGCACCCGCGGGTCGTCGGGGATGGGCTGCTCGCCGCCGTCGTCCATCACGATCACGTGGCGGACTCCGTCGAGCACCGGCCAGACCGTGGGCAGCAGCGAGCGGTCGACGAAGACCACGTCGTCGGAGGCGTCGGCCAGGATGTAGGTCAGCTCGGCGGCGAAGAGCCGGTGGTTGAGCGTGTGCAGCACCCGTCCGGCGCTCGGCACCGCGAGGTAGAGCTCGAGGTGCCGCTGCGAGTTCCAGCCGAAGGTGCCGACCCGGGCGCCGGCCGGCACGTCCAGCCGGTCCAGGGCGCCGGCCAACCGGCGGGCCCGGGTCACGACCTCACCCCAGGTCGCCTCCACCTCACCCGAGGCGGTGGCGGTGACCACGCGCTTGTACGGGAACACGTCGGCCGCCCGCCGCATCAGCATCGCGACGTCGAGCGGCCGGTCCTGCATGAGGCCGAGCATGCCTCAGGCCCCCGGCACGGCGACGCGGATGGCGAGCAGGCGGCCCTCGGTGGCGGCCGTGCGGGCCTCGTCGTGGAAGTCGGGCGCGGCACAGGCGTACAGCGTGCGACCGTCGGCACCGCCCAGGCCGCAGGCGTACACCGGTGTGCCGGGTTTGATCTCGTCGGTGATCGTGCCGCCTTCGACGACCCGGATGAGCCGGCTGCCGGTGGCGTCGGCGATCCAGAAGCCGCCCTCGGCGTCCAGGCAGGCCCCGTCGGGTGCGACCGCGAGCGCCGGCAGCACCTTGTCGAGCGTCCGGTCGGTCGGAAGCGGCCCGAACTCGGCCCACACCCGGTGGTTGACCAGCCGGCCGTCGTCGGTGATGTCGAAGGCGCTGACCCGGTTGCCGAACGTCTCGCCGACCAGCAGCACGTTGTCCGGCGTGATGGCGCTGCCGTTGGGGAACCACAGCCCGTCCGCGACCTCGGTGACAGTGCCGTCCGGGTCGACGCGGTGCAGCGCCGTCGGCTCGATCGGCGCGCCACCCATCAGATCGAAACCGAAGTTGCCGACGTACGCCCGGCCGAGCCCGTCCACGCTCATGTCGTTGGCCAGCCCCGCGGCGTACCCGGCAAGATCGCCGTGCGTGACCAGCGTGCCGTCCCGCTCCCGGCGCAGCACCTTGCGCTCGGTCATCGACACCACCAGCAGCCGCCCGTCCGGCAGCCAGCCCAGCCCCGACGGCTGGCCCGGTACCTCGGCCTCGACCCGCAGGTCGGAGCCGTCCTCGTTGGCCGACGAGACACGGTGGCCATAGAAGTCGGAGAACCAGATCCGTCCCTCGTGCCAGCGCGGCGCCTCCAGGAAGTGCGCCTCCGACACGACGGTGGTGGGCGTGTCACTCATCTCGTACCCCTTCACAGTGAGAGTCCCCCGTCGACCGGGAGGACGACGCCGGTGATGTAGGCCGCCTCGTCCGAGGCCAGGAACGCGACGGCGGCGGCCATCTCCGAGGTCTCGGCGAACCGGCCCATCGGGATGGCCTCGGTGAGTGCGGCGAGCTTGCTGGGCGGGACCGAGGCGATCATCCGGGTACGCGCGTTCGGCGAGATCGCGTTGACGGTGGTGCCGAACCGGGCCAGTTCCTTGGCCGTGGTCTTGGTGAACCCGATGATCCCGGCCTTGGCCATCGCGTAGTTCGACTGCCCCGGATTGCCGCGCAGCCCGGTGTACGAGGTCACGTTGATCACCCGCCCCGAGCCCTGCCGCCGGAAGTGCGGCACGGCCGCGCGGGTGAACCGGAACGTCCCGCCCGCGTGCACCGCCATCACCGACTCATAGTCGCCGTCGGTGAGCTTCCACACCACGCCGTCGCGCAGAATCCCGGCGTTGTTGACCAGCACGTCGATCCGGCCGGTGTCGGCGACCACCCGGTCCACGACCGCGTCGACCTGCGCGCTGTCGGTGACATCGGCGGCCAGCCCGGTCGCCCCGATCTCGGCGGCGGTCTCGGCGACCACGTCGGGCTCGACGTCGACCAGGTAGACGGTGGCGCCGGCGGCCCGGAAGTGCCGGCCGATCGCCTGCCCGACGCCGCGGGCGCCGCCGGTGACCAGCACCGTACGCCCGGAGAAGTCGAATCTGAGGTTGGTCATCTCGCCTCCACCCGGCCGGCCCGGGCCCGTATCCGGTCCACGACCCGCCGCAGTCCGGGCGAGTCGACGGCCACCACCACGGCCAGCAGCGCCGCGTAGAACAGCTGGGTCGAGTAGTCGGGCAGGTAGGTCAGGGTCACGATCTGGGCCAGCAGGGCCACCGCCAGCGCACCGGCGAGCAGGCCGAGGGGCGTACCGCGGCCACCGGCGAGCGACACCCCGCCCAGCAGGGCGGCGACCGCGGCGATGAGCAGCGGCCGCAGGCCGGGATCGGGGTTGGCCGAGGCGAAGCTGAAGCTGAGCAACGCCCCGCCCAGCGCCGCCAGCGTGCCCGAGGTGGTGAACAGCAGCACCAGCCGGCGGTCGACGCGGACCCCGGCGACCCGGCTGGCCCGGCGGTCACCGCCGATGGCGCGCAGCTCGGCCCCGAGCCGGGTGCGGCCGAGCAGGAGCGCGGCCAGCGCGAACGCGGCCAGGGTGATCAGGCTGCGCGGCGAGAAGACACCGGCCACGGTCCGGTCGACCCAGAGGGTGGCGTCCTGGTTCTTGTAGGTCACGCTGAGCCCGCCCGACATCGCGTAGGCCACGCCGAGCAGCGCGATGTACACCGCCAGCGTGACCGGCAGCGACGGGATGCGCAGCCACGCGATCAGTCCGCCCTGGAGGGTGCCGACGGCCGCGCCGGCCAGGACCGCGAGCAGCAGCCCGAGCAGGGCCGAGGACTGCCCGGTCAGCACGGCGATCATGCCGCCGACCGCGTACGTGCCCACCACCGACAGGTCGAACTCGCCGGCGATCATGGTCAGCCCGATGGCCAGGGCCAGCAGACCGATCTGCGCGAAGCCCTGCAACGCGTTGTAGACGTCGAAGGTGGCCAGTGGCACGCCCGTACCCACGGGGGTGAGCAGGAACGCGATCACCACCAGGACCAGCGCGGCCGCCGGGACCAACCGGCCCGGCCGGGTCACCGCCGCCCCCGCAGGTGGACCAGAACCACGACAGCGAGCACGAGAACCCCCTTCGCCAGGATCTGGATCCCGGTCGAGTAGCCACGCAGGAGCAGGACGTCGGCGATCACCGCGATGAGCACCGCGCCGCCGAGGGTGCGCAGGGCCGAGCCCTTGCCGCCGGCGATCGCGGTGCCGCCGAGCAGGACGGCGGCGATCGCGTCAAGGGTCAGGGTGCCGGCCAGGTTGGTGGTCGCGCTGGTGTTGAAGGCGGCCAGGAAGACCCCGGTGACGGCCAGGCACAGGCCGAAGAACGCCCAGGCCAGCGCGATCACCCGGCCCACGGGCAGACCGGCGGCGCGGGCGGCGGCCCGGTTCTCGCCGATCAGGTACATCTGCCGGCCGGGCGCGGTCCGCCGCAGCATCCACTGCGCCAGCACGGCCAGCGCCAGGAGCACGTACACGGCCAGCGGCAGGCCGAGCGGTGTCGCGTTGAGCACCTCGTAGTCGCCGGAGCCGGCGTTCACCGGTGTCCCGCCGCTGAACCAGACCGAGCCGCCGCCGATGGCGAAGCCGGCCGCGATCGTCAGCACGATCGGGTTGGCCTCCCAGTAGCCGACGATCAGCCCCTGCACGACGGTGATCAGCACGCCGGCGAGCAGCCCGAACAGGGTGGCGACGACCAGACCGTGGCTCAGCGTCCAGAGGAAGACCATGGCGACGACGGTGGCCGTCTGGGAGGCCGCCATCGACACGGCCGAACCGGCGATCATCACCAGGGTCGCGCCGATCGCGGTGATCCCGACCAGCGCGGCCGAGGCCAGGATGGCCCGCCCGTTGGCCAGCGTGAGAAAGCGGTCGGTGGTGGCCGCGAGCGGCAGAAGCGCCACGACGAGCACCGCCAGCGCCACGCCCAGGGCGCCGGGCCGGCGTACCGCTCCCGTCATGCCGCTCCCCCGGTCATGTCCCGCATGAGGACCGCGCCATCCGTCCCGCCGTCGTAGGTCTGCACCACCCGCCCGTCGCGCATGGTCAGGATGATGTCGCCCAGCTCCAGCAGTT
This sequence comes from Actinoplanes sp. NPDC049265, assembly GCF_043197135.1. Classification (NCBI taxonomy): domain Bacteria; kingdom Bacillati; phylum Actinomycetota; class Actinomycetes; order Micromonosporales; family Micromonosporaceae; genus Actinoplanes; species Actinoplanes sp. NPDC049265. The sequence continues at coordinate 32,548 of NZ_JBICSP010000004.1, forward strand.
CCTCCAACTCGGTCGACGCGAAGACGACGACCAGCCCGGCGTCGGCGGCGTCGCGCAGCAGGTGGTGGATGGCCGCGCGGCCGCCGATGTCCACGCCCCGGGTCGGTTCGTCGAGCAGCAGCGCGTGTACGTCGGGCCGGTCCAGCGACCGCCCGACGAACACCTTCTGCTGGTTGCCGCCGCTGAGCGTGAGCACCGGATCGCCGAGCCGGTCGGCCGGCAGCCCGGCGTGCCCGGCCAGGGTTCGGGCGACGCCGGTGAGCGACCGGCGGCCGAGCCGGCCCAGCCGGGTGCCGACCAGGTTCATGGCCACCGAGTTGTCGAGGAACAGCCCTTCGCCCTTGCGGTCGTTGGAGACGTACGAGATGCCGGAGCGGGCGGCGCCGACCGGGTCGCGGAACGGCACCGCCCGGTCCCGCAGGCTGACCCCGCCGGTGGCGCCCGGGTAGAGCCCGGCCAGCGCCCGCAGCACGTCCGACGCGCCGCTGCCGAGCTGACCGGCCAGCGCGTAGACCCGGCCGGCCCGGGCGGTCAGGGTGAACTCGTCGAACCGTCCGGGCACCCGCAGCCGGTCGATCCGCAGGGCGTGGGTGAGGTCCGGGTCGGGCCGCTGCCGGGCCTCCAGCCGGTGCGGCGCCTCGCCCAGCATGTGCACGATCAGCCGGTCGACGGTCAGCTCGGCGGCCGGCGCGGTCACCACCCGCCGGCCGTCGCGCAGCACGGTGACCGTGTCGCACAGGTCGAGCACCTCGGCCAGGCGGTGCGAGACGAAGACGACGGCACAGCCGCGCGCGGCGACGCGGCGTACCGCGGCATGGACCCGTCCGCTCTCGGCCTCGCTCAGCGTCGCCGTCGGCTCGTCCAGGATCACCACCCGGGCCCGCTGGCTGAGCGCCTTGGCGATCTCGACCAGCTGGCGCTCACCGATGGTCAGCGTCGACACCGGCTGGTCCGGGCGCACCCGCTCCAGGCCGAGGTCGTCGAGCACCTCGCGGCACCGGGCCAGGGCGGCCCGGCGCCGCTTGACGAACGGCGCGTCGAGGTCGCCGAGCAGCAGGTTCTCCAGCACGGTGAGCTCGGGTACGACGCTCAGCTCCTGGTCGACCAGGGCGACGCCGAGACGCTGCGCGGCCTGCCGGCTGCCCAGCTCGACCGGCACGCCGTCGAGCAGGATCCGGCCGGCGTCCGGCGCGAGCTGCCCGGACAGCATCTTGACGACGGTGCTCTTGCCCGCGCCGTTGTGCCCGCAGAGGGCGTGGATCTCGCCGGCCCGGGCGGTGAAGGAGACCTCCCGCACCGCCGGGACCCCGGCGAAGCTCCGGGCCAGCGCGTCGATGACGACCAGCGGTTCGCTCATGCCTGGCTGCACTGCTCCTCGAACTTGGCCAGGCTCTCCTTGGTGACCCGGTCCTCCTGGACCAGTTCGCTCGTGGGCGGGTTCTGGCCGCCGAGGTACCGGGTGATGTAGGCGGCGGTCTGCTTCGCGATGGTGATCGGGTCCTCGGTCGCGGTGCCGTACATCTCGCCGCTCTTGATCGCCGCGATGCCCGCCTTGAAGCAGTTGCCGCCGGTGACGACCAGCCCGTCCTTGCCGCCGACCTTGCACCCGGCCTGCTTGGCCGCCTGGACGATGGGCAGGGCCATGTAGTCGGCCATGCCGTACGCGGCCTGGATGCCGTCGCAGCCGTGCTTGGCGAACAGCTGCTGGGCCACCTTGCCGGAGGCGGTCGGGTCCCAGTTGGTGTCCTGGTCCTCGATCACCTGGTATTGCGGGGCGGCGGCCATCGCCTTGCCGAAGCCCTGCATCCGGTCCTGGGTCACGAGCATCGCCTTGGTCCCGGACAGCACGATCACCTTGCCGGAGTCGCGGCCCTGTGCCTTCAGGCCCTCGATGATGTTCTGGGCGGCGTACTCGCCGAGTTTGACGTTGTCGGAGAGCACCGACATCACGTCACCCTCGACCTTGGGGTCGGGCCGGCCGTCGACGATGAGTACGGGTACGCCCGCCTGTTTCGCCTTCTGGATCGGCACCACGGTGGCCGTGGTGTCCCACAGCGCCGCGACGATCAGGGCCGGCTTCTGGCTCACGGCCTGGTTGAAGTTCTGCACCTGGGTGCCGGCGTCCATGCTGGTCAGGTCGTTGATCTTCACGCCCGACGAGGCGAGCTCGGCCTTGAAGGTCTTGTTGTACGCGGCCCCCCACGGGCTGGCGTCGCCGTAGCCGACGAAGGCGATCGTCTTGCCCTGGGTGCCGCCGCCGCTGGTTCCCCCGCCCGACGCGGCGGGTGAGCCGCCACACGCCGACGCCAGCAGGGCTATGCCGAGCACACCGGCTCGTAGTGATCGAGTCCGCATCATCGGCCTCTCCTTCGAGGTCAGGGGCGGTTTTTGATGACTTACTAAGCGCATAGTCACCTGGTAATCTGCGTGTGTCAACCGTCACATCCATGTGACGGCCACGAAATGGGAGATTCGGTTCATGGCCAAGAGACGACAGGCCAGGTTCACCACCGAGGACCTGGAAGGGCTCCCCCAACTGGACGACGAATCCCCCGCCCTCTGGGACGAGTCACGCGGCGAGGTGCCCCGCAAACTGCTCACCTCGGCGGTGCGCTGCTTCGCCTCGAACGGCTTCCACGCCACCACCACCCGCGACATCTCCGGCGCCGTCGGCCTCAGCCCCGCCGCGCTGTACGTGCACTTCCCCTCCAAGGAGGACGTGCTCTTCGAGATCGTCCGGACCGCCCATGACCGGGCCTTGGCATATGTCACCGAGCCCGCCATGACCGGCCTCGACGACCCGGTGCAACATCTGCGGGTGCTGGTCGCGCGGTACACCGAATGGCACGCCCGCTACCACGTGGCCGCCCGGGTCAGCCAGTACGAGCTGGCCGGCCTCTCAGCCGAGCACTACGACGAGATCCTCGAGACCCGGCACCGCACCAACATCGTCTTCCGCACCGCCGTCGAGCACGGCGTCACCAGCGGCGCGTTCGCCGACGTCGACGTCAAACGGGTCGCCCGGGCCATCCTGTCCCTCGGCATCGACCTGATCCGGTGGTACCGCCGCGACGGCGCCGACTCCCCCGAACAACTCGGCGCGTTCACCGCCCAGCTGGCCCTCAAAATGGCCATGACACCCGACCTCGACCTCGCCTCCTGACGCCTCGCCGCGGCGCTCCGGCTTCGATCAGGCGGCCGGGAGGTCGTCTTCCTGCCGCTGGTCGTCCATGGGGGCGGGCTCGGGCGTGGTGCGGGCGATCGCCTTCTCCAGGAGGAACCAGGCCAGAACGCCCAGGGCGGTCAGGGCGGCCATCGCGTACCAGCGGCCCAGAATGCCGAAATCGCCGGATCGGCCCATCTTGTGCAGGACGCCGGCCGTCATGACCGGGAGGCAGGCGACGCCGATGATGATGCGGCGGCGCCAGACGTGGAATCGGCTCATGGCGATGAGTGTGGCAAGGCGAGCAGGAGCGGGTAATCCGGCGGCGGTCGGAGATCTGGCTATGACCAAAGGCATAGGGCCCGGTTCACCCGGTTGCCGCGGCGGCCGGGAGGACGACCGTGAAATGCGCGCCGGGGCCGTTGCCGACCTCGACCCGCCCGTGGTGGCGGGCCGCTATGTCGCGGACGATGGCCAGGCCCAGACCGGTGCCGCCGCTGTCCCGGGCGCGCGCGTCGTCGAGGCGGGTGAACGGCTGGAAGATCCGGTCGCGGTCGGCCGGGTCGATGCCGTCGCCGTCGTCGACGACCTCGGTGACCACGGTGCCGTCGCCGGCCGTCACCCGGACGAGGACGGTGCCGCGGGCATGCCGGGCCGCGTTGTCCAGCAGGTTGCGCAGCAGCCGTTCGAGCTGGAGCCGGTCGCCGGTCACCACCGCCGGAGCCGACGCCGCCGCCAGCGTGAAGGTGACGCGGCCGTCGCCGGCGAGCTGCCGTTCCGCGATCTGCTCCTCCGCGGTCGCGGCCAGGTCGACGGGCTGGCCGGGGCCGGCTCCGGCACCGTCCAGCCGGGCGAGCAGCAGCAGGTCGTCGGTGAGGTCCTGCAGGCGGCGGGCCGAGGTCAGGACGACGTCCAGGACGGCCGGCAGGGCGGCCGGTTCGGTGTGCGCCCGGGCCACCTCGACGGTGCTGCGCAGGCCGGCCAGCGGGCTGCGGAGCTCGTGGGCGGCGTCGGCGACGAAGCGGCGCTGCCGGTCGGCGGCCTGGGCCAGCCGGTCGAGGGTGGCGTTGGTGGTCCGGGCCAGCGCCTCGATCTCGTCGCCGGTCGACGGTACGGGCACCCGGCGGTCCAGGCTGGCCGAGGTGATCGCCCGCAGCTCGCCGCTGATCGCGTCGACCGGCCGCAACGCCCGCCCGGCGGCGAACCAGGCCACCGCCGCCACCACGGCGATCCCGACGGGCAGCGCCACCAGCAGCAGCGGGTCGGCGGCGCGGGTGGCCGCCTCGGCCTCGGCCGGTGACACCAGCAGGTAGTACGAGACCCTGGTCCGGGCCACGGCCGGCACGATGCGCGTCGTGCCGTCGGCCTCGCGCAGGTACGGCGGGGACTGGGTGACCCGGCCGTCGGGGCCGGTCCAGACGTCGGCCCGGACGTAGGTGTCGGTCGTGGAGTGGGGTGTCGGGCCGTTGAGCCCGGACCGGAACCACCGCGTCTCCCGGTAGGGGCCCATCAGGCCGGCGTTGCCGGAGGCGTGCGCCAGGGCCAGGCCGTTCACCTCGGACCGGGCCTGGGCGACGGACGCCTGGAGGCGGTTCGCGTAGAGCTCGTGCCGCAGCCACAGCGCCCCGGCGCCGAAGCAGATCGCGGCCGCGGCCGTCGCGGCGAGGGCCGTACGCAGCCGGATCGGGACGTTCGCCCACCTACTCACGGCCGTCGACCAGGCGGTAGCCGGCGCCGCGGACGGTCTCGATGCTGCGGCGCCCGAACGGCAGGTCGACCCGGCGGCGCAACGCCGACACGTACACCTCGATGATGTTGATGTCGCCGTCGAAGGCCATGTCCCACACCTCCTCGATGATCTCGGTCTTGCCGACCACCTCGCCGGGGCGGCGGGCCAGGCTGACCAGGACGGCGAACTGCTTGGCGGTCAGGGTGATCTCGGTGTTCCCGCGCCGGCAGCGCCGCCGGGCCAGGTCGATGACGAGGTCGCCGACCCGCAGGTGGGCGGGTGCGGGGCCGGGGCGGCGGCGGAGCAGGGCGCGGATGCGGGCCAGCAGGACGACGTACGAGAACGGCTTGGTCAGGTAGTCGTCGGCGCCGGTGTCGAGCGCCTCGGCCTCGTCGTACTCGCCGTCCTTGGCCGTCAGCACGAGCACCGGCTCGGTGCGGCCGGCACGCCGGAGCAGCTCGCACAGCTGGTAGCCGTTGCGGCCGGGCAGCATCAGGTCGAGCACGAACAGCTGGTAGCGGTACAGCTGGGCCATGGTCCAGCCGTCCCGCCCGTCGTGCGCGACGTCGACCGCGTAACCCTCGGCCTCCAGCCCGGTACGCAGCGACGCGGCCAGCTCACGCTCGTCTTCGACCAGCAAGATTCGCACCCGGGCCATGGTGCCAGGCCGCCACCGTCCCGACCTGAAACGATCTTCAGGCGGCTTCAGGGCCGGTTCAGCGCGCGGTGGCCACGGTCGCCGGGTGCAGAAAATCCGGATCGGCCTGCTCGTGGCCGCGCTCTTCACCGCGTACACCGTCATCGCCGTCGCGAAACACCTCAGAGTGCGCACCACCGGCTTCGACCTGGGCATCTTCGAGCAGGCGGTGCGCGGGTACGCGGGCGGGCACGCACCGTTGGCGCCGTTGAAGGGCCCCGGCGTCAACCTGCTCGGCGACCACTTCCACCCGATCCTGGCCCTGCTGGGCCCGATCTATCACGTCTTTCCCAGCCCGTACACGCTGCTGGTCGCGCAGGCCGCCCTGTTCGCGCTGTCCGCGGTGCCGGTGACCCGGCTGGCCGTGCTGCGCCTGGGCACTCGCGGCGGCCTGGCGATCGGCGCCGCGTACGGGCTGTCCTGGGGAATCCAGCAGGCGGCGGGCTTCGACTTCCACGAGGTGTGTTTCGCCGTCCCGCTACTGGCGTTCAGCCTGGAGTGCCTGGTGCACCGGCGGTGGGGCGCGGCGGTGGCCTGGGCGGCGCCGCTGGTGCTGGTCAAAGAGGACCTGCCGCTGACCGTCGCGGCGATCGGCGGCTACCTGATCCTGCGCGGCCGGCGCCGTTTCGGCCTGGCCACGGTGGCCGGCGCGGTCGCCGCGGGGCTGCTCATCGTCGTGGTGGTGGTGCCGGCGTTCAATACGGGGGGTGGGTACGCCTACACGTCGGGCGGCGCGCTGCTGTCCGGGATTCCGCTCAAGCTGCTGACGCTGGCCTTGCTGTTGCTGCCGACCGGCTTCCTGGCCGTGCGCTCCCCCCTCCTGCTGCTGGCGCTGCCCACGCTGGCCTGGAGGTTCTGGGCCGACAACCCGCACTACTGGGGAACGCGCTACCACTACAGCGCGGTGCTGATGCCGATCGTCTTCGTCGCTCTGCTGGACGCCCCGCTCGCGCTCCTGGATCGGTTCCGCCGCCGGCTGCCGTACGCCGCCCTGGCCTTCGCCGTGCTGCTGTCGGCCGTCCTGCCGCTCAACGCCCTGGCCGATCCGGCGACCTGGCGCCGCGACCCGGCCGCCACGGCCGTCCGTCAGGCGCTGCGGCGGATCCCGGACGACGCCCGCGTCGCGGCGAGCAACCGGCTGGCGCCGCAGCTGACCGCGCGGTGCGAGGTCTACCTCTTCCCGTTCTATCCGGACGCCACGGTGCGGCCCGAGTGGGTGGTGGTGTCCGATCCGCCGGACACCGGTCTGAGCCCCGCCGATCGGAGCCGGGCGGCGCTCGCCGCGCTGCCCGGGCTCGGCTACCGGCCGGTGGCCGCGGCCGGCGGTGTCACGCTGTTCACGAACGGCGGTCCCGGGCGTACCGGGCCGGTGTCTGCCCGTAGTGCCGGCGGAAGGCCCGGCTGAAGTGGCTGCTGTCGGCGAACTGCCAGTGCGCCGCGACCGCCGAGACGGACCAGCCGCCGGGAGCGAGGAGCGCGTCGTGCGCGGCTTCGAGACGACGGCGGCGGATGTACGTCGCGACGGGCTCGCCGGTCGCGGCGAACGCACGGTGGAGGGTACGGACGGAGACCGACAGCCGCCGCGCCAGCATGGCCGGTGTCAGCTCCGGTTCGGTCAGCAGCCGGTCGGCCAGGGCGCGGGCGGTCTGCACCAGCGACGCGGTCAGGCGCGGCTCGCGGTCGTCCAGGAACCGCTGTGCCACGCCGCGAACCAGTTCGACCAGCGCGTCGCGGCCGGCGCGGACCCCGGCGTCGCTCAGGTCGGCGAGCCCGGCCCGCATCAGGTCGGCGTGGCCGAGCAGGAGGCGGACCTCGGCCGCGGCGGCTGGCCCGGTCACCCGCGCGCCGGTGGCCAGTGCCCCGGCCGGTAGCCCGATCACCCGGGCCTCGGTGCCGGCGGCGACCTCGTACCCGGTCAGGCCGGTCGACCGGTGCAGCAGGAACTGGCCGGCGGCGACCGGCACCGACTCGCGCGCGTGCCGCAGGACGTAGGAGCCCCGGTGGACCACGTAGAGCCGCAGGTCGGCGGTGTCCGGGAAGGTGGCGTCGACCCGCACCGGGGTGGCCGTGGCGAAGTCGGTGACGACGGCATCGCCGACCCGGTAGGCCCGGCCGCGGACCCGGGCGCCCGCGGTGGCCTCCGCGCGGAAGGCCGGCAGCGCGGATGCCTCGCCGATCTGCGCCGCCCAGCCGGCGCGGAAGGCGTCGACCCCGAGCCGGGCGGTGTCCAGCCGGACCGAGCCGCGCGCCGATGTCATCGCCCCATCGAACACCTGGCACGGAGAGTCGATCAAGTTGGCGCCGTCGTTCCGGACGTCGCCGCGGGCGGTGACCAGGATGATGCCCATGGTTCTGTTCACCTATTCGCACCTGGCCGGGGCGCTCCTGCCCGAGCCGGCCCGGTACCCCTTCGCCGACCGGGTCGCAGCGGTGGCCGCCGCCGGTGGTTCGGCGATCGCCACGACCGTCGACGACCTGCACCGTGCCCTGGCCGATTCGTCTCCGGCGGAGCTGCGGGCGATGCTGGCCGGCCACGATGTGCGGATCGGCGAGCTGGAGGCGATCTTCGGCTGGTTCGCCGGTGACAACGGTCCCGAGGACGACGTTCTCCGGACCGCGGAGATGTTCGGCATCCCCCGCATCAAGACCGTGGTGCTGCCTTTCCCGCCGTTCTCCGTGCCGGAGCCGGACGTGCTGGTGGAACGGTTCGCCCGGCTCTGCGACCGGGCCGCCGCATCGGGTAGCACGGTCGCGCTGGAACCGGTGGTGATCATTCCCGGCTTCGACCACGCCGCCGCTCACGACCTGGTGCGAACGGTCGACCGGCCGGGCGTCGGCCTGGTGCTCGACGCTTGGCAGGTGTTCCGCGATCCGGCCGGCCCGGCCACGGTCGAGGCGCTCGCGGCCGGGCACGTCGCGGCCGTGGAGCTGACCGACGGCCGCGCCTCGGCCGGTACCGACCTGCTCGACGACTGCGTCAACGGGCGGCGGCTGCCCGGCGAGGGCGACTTCGACCTGGCCGGGCTGCTGCGGGCCGTACGCGCGAAGGGCATCGACCCTCCGTTGTCGGCCGAGGTCCTCTCCCCGGCGCTGCGGGCGCTGACCCCGGCCGACAACGCCGAGCGGACGATGGCCGCGATCCGGCCGCTGCTGTCCTGACCCGCCCATTGACATCGATGAGCGGGACGCCGAGGCCCCGAAGCGGATGGGAACGCTCTTACCAGTGCTCCGATGAAGGGCTCAGCTCGGCACCGCGGCTTTCCTGACACCTCTTTGACGCAGCCTTCACCTATACGTATATGTGTGCGTATAGTCGAGGCATGCCTGAGGACTTCACTGAGATCAGCGTCCGCGTCGGCCCCGGCCAAGGCCGCGAGCACCGGTTCCAGGGCCGGCTCGTGGCCGAGCTGGAGCAGACCGGCGAACGCCGCGAGACCTACCGCGTCTACCGCACCCCGTCCGGCCGGTTCGTCGTCCACCACCAGCGGTCCAAGGCCCACATCAACACCGGGCCGAACGCCGCGAAGTGGAGCACCGGCTGGCGCGCCTGGATCGGCGACTGGAGTGCCCGGCAGTCCTGGACCCGGCTCCCCGCGGACGCGAACGTGCAGGTCGCCGAGGATCTCGGCGACCTGCGTACGCTCATCCCGCTACGGCTGCACGACCTGGTGGCCGACGCCGTCTATCAGCCGGTGGTGAATCACCTCGACGTGTGAGGTCAGCGGTGGGCCCGCAGCCAGCCGCGGATCTCGTCGACCACCTGCCGGTCGGGCTGGCCGAACTCGGGGGTGAACTTCGGGGTGATGTTCATGGTGTGCGCCATGCCCGGGTAGATGACCAGCTTGTGGTCCCGGTTGCCGGCCGCGGCCACGGCGGCGTCGGCGGCGATCGCGGCGCGGGCCGGGGTCTGCACGTCGTTCTCGCCGTTGAGCAGCAGGGTCGGGCCGGTGAACTTCGGCAGCGCCTGGGTCACGGTCGGGAAGCGGCCGAGGTCGGTGGCGTACCGGACGACGTATTCGTCCAGGCCGGGAACGTTCGGGTAGTCGTCGATGTGGGTGGCCTCGCGCAGCACCGCGCCGGCCTCGGCGTCGATGGCGATCCGGCCGTCGTGGTTCCGGTCGGTCGCCGGCCGCACCTTCCGGCCGTCCAGCAGGACGCCGCGGAACTGATCCGCCACCGGCTTGGGCTGGCCGACCAGGCCGTCGGTGGCCTCGGTCGCGGTCAGCTCGCCGTCACCGTCCACATCGAACTCGTCGTGCATCTGCACCAGCAGCCGGCCGTAGATCTGGAAGGTCAGCAGGTCCTTGATGGGCTTGCCGACGACGCCCATCTCGACCACGCCGGCCGGCTTCGGGATGCCGAACCGCTTCGGGTCGGCGGCGAGGTTGGCGGCCACGTTGGTGCCCTCGCTGTGGCCGAGCAGGAAGATCTTCGACGGGTCGACCTTGGCCGACCGGGTGGCGAACCGCACCACCGAGGCGGCGTCGAGCTGGATCTGTTCGTACGGGCGCTCCGGCGTCAGCTGCGCCGGATCGGTGCTCTCGACCGGCCCGATGCCCGTCACGCCACGCTTGTTGAACCGCAGCGTCGCGAAGCCCTCCCGGCTCGCGGCCTGCGCCAGCGGCACGAACGTCGAGCCCTTGCCGTCCGGCAGCGTCTGGTTCATGTCGTTGCGCCCGCTGCCGTGCAGGAAGACGACCAGCGGCAGGCGCCCCCGGGCGGCGCTCGGGTAGGTGAGCTCGGCGTCGGTGACCCAGCCCCGGCCGAAGTCGATGCGCACCGGCTCGCGGGTGACGCCGGCCCAGCCCGACCGCTGGGCGGCCGAAGTGGTCGTGGCGGCGGTGCTCGGCGTGACGTCAGCGTTGGCGACTCCGACGCCCGCGGCGAGGATGGCGGCGACGGTGAGGCCGATCGTCAGTTTGCGGTAGTCCTTCGTCTTGGTCATACCCCGACGCTAGGTTCGGTAGTGGCCAAGATCCATCCCGGCCACTACCCACCTCACGGTATGGCTAGCACCACCCGCGTCACGCGCCGGGCAGCTCCAGCGAGCCGGCGAACCGCAGGCTGTCGACGTCGACGCCGGCCTCCTTCAGCACCCGGTCGCGGCTGGCCTCGGCCTGCCGCACCAGCTCGGCCCGGTCCACGCCGAGCACCTCGCCGGCCCACTTGCGCGGCACCCCGTCGACGACGACCGCGGTGACGTCCCGCGACTCGGCGTAGGCGGCGACAGCGCCCAGGTGCGACGCGATCGGCCGCAACCGGTCCAGCGCGAAGATGGTCAGGTCGGCCTGGGCGCCGGGGGTGATCACGCCGATCCGGCCGGACAGACCGGCCGCCCGCGCCCCGCCGACCGTCGCCGCGCGCAGGGCGTCGCGCACCCCGTACGGCCGCGGCGCGTCGGTCGCCCCGGCCTGGAGCGCGGCGTACGCCTGACCGCGCTGCACGCCCAGCAGGGTGCGCAGCTCGCCGAAGATGTCGCTGCCGTACTCGAACTCGTTGTCGGTGCTGATCGCCTCCTGGACGCCGAACCGGTTGGCGGCCAGGATCGGGCTGGCCGCGGCCAGCCCGTAGTGCGGGTCCGAGCGTGGCGCCAGCGCGATCGCGGCGCCGCTGTCGGCGATGGCCTTCCAGTGCGCGTCCGACAGGCCGATCACGTGGTCGAGGGTGACCTGCGGGTTGAGCAGTTCCGGGGTCAGCGCCGAGTCCAGGTCACCGAAGCCGGCCAGGGTCTCGGCGACCAGGCCGATGCCGTTCTCGGCGGTGAAGCGCAGCCCGGCCTCGGTCGGGGCGAGCTCCATCAGCCGTACGCTGATCCGCTCGTCGGAGGCGACGTGGTCACGCAGCCCGAGCACGGCCTGGTACACGTGGCCGTCGGGCTGACCCATGCCCACCCCGGCGGCGACGACCGCCCGCAGCCCGGCCTCCTGGAGCGCGCCCACCGCGGCCTGACCGTGCTCGAGGCTGCGGACGTTGTGGTTGTTGTCCACAATGGTCGTCACGCCCTGTTCGAGGGCCCGGACCGCGCTGACCTTCTCGCCGATGGCCACGTCGTCCGGCGTCATGAGCGGCGCCAGGACGGTGTGGGTGAGGGTGAGATAGGCCATGATGTCGGTGTCGGGCGAGACGCCGCGCAGCGCGCCCTCCCACGCGTGCAGGTGACCGTCGACCAGCCCGGGTGTGATCACCGTCCCGGTGGCGTCGATGACCAGCGCGTCGGCGGGAGCCGTGGCGGCCGCGTCCGGGCCGGCCGCGCTGATCGTCGTACCCGTGACGACGACGTCGCCGACGAAGTCACCGGCGTCCGCGTCCATCGTGATCACGCTGGCGCCCCGGAACACGACGGTCCGGCCCGGCGTCCACGCGGCGGGCACGTTCCGGTCGAAGATCTCCACTTCGTTCCTCCTGCTTCGTTGTTGCGTCAACCTTGTCCGGGGGCCAGGACATCCGTCATCCCCTCATTTGGGGGGACACGGAGCGGTCACCACTCGACGACGTCCGCACTCTCGTGCAGCCGCTCCTGGTGGTGGTCGGCGAAGAGCTTGGCCACGAGCTCGCCCCGGCCGGCCACGCCGACCTTGGCGAAGACGGCCTTGAGGTATTCACGGACGGTGTGCGGTGACAGGAACAGCTCGGCGGCGATCTCCGGGCTGGTCAGTCCGCGCGCCACAGCCCGGGTGACCTGCTGCTCGCGGGGCGTGAGGGCGTAGGCCCGTACGATGATCGGCGCGATCTGCTCGGATCGCGCCGGCTCCACGGTGACCGCGGTCGGGCCGGGCGCACCGTCCGCGCCGTGCAGGCGCGACGCGTTGAGCACGAGCCACCGGCCACTGGCCGCGCGCAGCCGGGTCGCGGCCGGGCCCTGGTCGAGGCCCTGCCCGACGGCGGTGGCCCGGGCCACGACCGCGTGCACCGGCGTCATCGTGGCCGGGAAGTCACGCCAGTCCGGCCCGCCGATCTCCTCGAACAGCTCCTCGGCGGCCCGGTCGAGGGAGAGCAGGGCACCCCGGCGGTCGAACAGGGCGGTGCCGGGGCGGCCGGCGCCGGCCGTACCCCGCGCCTCGGCCGCGAACGCCCGCAGCCGGTCGGCCACCAGCGGCGCGATCCGCTGGACGTGCCCGCACTCCCGTTTGGTGAACGGGGTCCGCGAGCGGTGCCGGTAGAGGTCGAGCACGCCCCAGGTGGTGCCGCCGAGCCGGAACGCGGCCCGCAGCTCGTCGCCGTAGCCCTGCGGCGCCAGGTATTCCCGGTAGCGGGCGCTGCCGGTCGGGCGGTTGCCGGTCGCGTCGTACAGCGTGCCGACGCCCTGGGCGCTGCGGGCCACGTCCCGGAACAGCAGCGCGTCCTCGACCAGGCACTCCCGCTCCCAGTAGCTTTCGCAGTAGCCCGGCCCGATGTTCTCGACCCGGACGGCGCTGGTGCCGAGCAGGGTGGCCGGGTCGGTGGCGAACCAGGCGGCGCCGTCGAACGGGACCAGTGTGCGCAGCCGGCGCGCGACCTCGTCGAACAGTGCCAGCTCGGAGCCGGCGTCGTGACAGGCGCGGGCCAGCTCGTCGATTCGGCGCTCGCGGGTCACGCTCGGCATGGCTGGTCCTCTCCGGCGGGCGGTTCGGCACGTATCGTGCCGGACGGAAGCACGTTGCGGCGGTCGGGAGGTTGGTCATGGAGGCGGTCAGCAGGCCGGCCGGCACGCGGCGCCGGGGAGCCGCCCTGGAGGAGGTTATCCTCGAGGCCGCCTGGGCCGAGCTCAACGAGGCGGGGTATGCACGGACGACCGTCGCCAGCGTGGCCGCCCGGGCACAGACCGGCAAGCAGGTCCTCTATCGCCGCTGGCGCAACCGGGCGCGGCTGGCGGTCGCGGCTGTCAATCATCACGTCGGCCCGCCGATCTCCGAGCCCGCCGACACCGGTTCCCTGCGCGGCGACGTCCTGGCCCTGCTGGCGGCGGGGGCCCGGCGGGTCGAGGCGGTCGACGCCGGCATCCTTCAGGGCATCCTGTCCGAGCTGGTGGACGAGGACAACGTGTTCGCCGCGACAATGCCGCGGATGGTGGCCGACCTGCTCGACCGGGCGGTGGCCCGCGGGGAACTGTCGTACGCGCGGGTCCCGGCCCGGGTGCTGTCGCTGCCGATGGATCTCGCCCGCCAGGAGTTCATCCGGAACCTGAACCGGAATCTGGACCATGCGTTCGCCGAGATCATCGATCAGGTGTTCCTGCCCCTCGTGCGTTCTTACTCACAGGCCCACTAAGAGACTTGTGTCTCTTAATGAGATGCTTCTACTCTCTCTAAGAGACAGTTGTTCCTTATCGAGAGGAGAGCCGCCGATGACCACGTTCCCCATCGCGCGGACCTGCCCGTTCGCGCCGCCGGCGGAGTACCGGGAGCTGCGCGAGTCCGCCGCGGTCGTGCCGGTGCGGGTGCCCAACGGCGCCCCCACCTGGGCCGTGACCCGGCTGGAAGAGGCGCGAAAGGTGCTGTCCGACCCGCGGTTCAGCCACGACTCCAGCCGGACCGGCTTCCCGACCGTCCACCAGATCCCGGCCGGCGCACCCGGCGAGCCGACCCCCGAGGGCCAGTTCCAGAGCATGGACGGCGCCGAGCACCAGCGCTACCGGCGCCTGGTCCAGGGCCAGTTCACCGTGCCCAAGGTGCGCACGCTCCGGCCGGCCATCCAGGCCATCGTCGACCAGGCGATCGACGACATGCTGGAGCGAGGCGCCCCGGCCGACCTGGTCGAGGACCTCGGCCTGCCGGTGCCGTCGCTGGTGATCTGCCGTCTGCTCGGCGTGCCCTACGAGGACCGGGAGTTCTTCCAGTCCCGTACCCACACGATGGCCGTGGTGACCGACGACCCGAGCCAGGCCCGGGCGGCCATGGCCGAACTGCACGAGTACCTGCGCGGCCTGGTCGACCGGAACTCCGGCACCCCCGGTGACGGGCTGATCGGCCGGCTGGCCGCCGACCACCTGCCGACCGGTGAGCTGACCCGTGAGTCGCTGACCACGATCGCCATCATGCTGCTGGTGGCCGGGCACGAGACCACCGGCAACATGATCCCGCTGGGCATGCTGGCGCTGATGCGCGACCCCGAGCAGTACGCGCGGCTGCGGGCCGACCCGGACCTGATCCCCGGCGCCGTCGAGGAGCTCCTGCGCTACCTGTCGATCGTCGACTGGGTCGCCTTCGACCGCCAGGCCACCGAGGACCTCGAGCTCGGAGGGCGGCAACTGCGGGCCGGTGACGGCGTGTGGATCCTCGGCGCCTCGGCCAACCGGGACGAACGCGCCTTCGACCGCCCCGACGAACTCGACGTCGAGCGCGGCGCCCGCAACCACATCGCCTTCGGTTACGGCATCCACCAGTGCCTCGGGCAGAACCTGGCCCGGGCCGAGCTGGAGATCACCTACCGGACGCTGATGACCCGCGTTCCCACCCTGCGGCTGGCCGTCCCGTACGAGGATCTGCCGTTCAAGTACGACGCGGCGATCTTCGGCCTGCGCCGGTTGCCGGTGGCGTGGTGACCATGCGTATCGAGGCGGACGAGGCCAAGTGCGTGGCCGCCGGGCAGTGCGTGGTGGTCGCCCCCGACGTGTTCGACCAGCGCAACGACGACGGCATCGTAGTGGTGCTGGAGGAGATGCCGGATCCGCGGCAGCACGATGCGGTCCGGGAGGCGGCGGCGATCTGCCCGGCCGCGGCGATCCGGCTGGTCGGCGAGTGAACCGGATCGTCGTGGTGGGTGCCTCGGCCGCCGGCCTCACCGCCGCCGAGGCCCTGCGCCGGGCCGGCCACGCCGGCCCGATCACGATGATCGGGGCCGAACCCGAGGCGCCGTACGACCGGCCGCCGCTGTCCAAACAGTTCCTGTCCGGCGCGTGGGAGGCCGACCGGCTCGCCCTGCGCACCAAGGAGCACCTCGACCGTCTGGACCTGGATCTGCGGCTCGGCACCGCCGCCACCGGCCTCGATCTGGCGTCGCGGGTCGTCCGGCTGGCCGGCGGCGAGCAGGCCGGCTTCGACGGGCTGATCATCGCCACCGGGGTCGAGCCGCGCCGATTGCCGGGGCAGGGCGGCCACGTGCTCCGGACCCGGCGCGACGCCGAGGATCTGCGTGGCCGCCTCGGCCCCGGCCGCCGGCTGGCCGTCGTCGGGGCCGGGTTCCTCGGGGCCGAGGCCGCCGCCGTCGCGCGGGGGCTCGGCTGCGAGGTGGTCCTGCTCGATCCGGCGCCGGCGCCGCTCGCGCACGCCGTCGGCGAGGAGGTCGGGCGGATGCTGGCGCGGGTCCATCGGGAGCAGGGTGTCGATCTGCGTACCGGAACCGGGGTCGCCGCCGTGACCGACCGCGGCGTGCTCCTGCCCGACGGCGAGCTCGTCCCGGCCGACGCGGTGCTGGTGGCGATCGGCTCACGACCGGCCACCGGCTGGCTCGACGGCAGCGGTCTGGACGTCACCGACGGCGTGGTCTGCGACGAATACTGCGCGGCCGCACCCGGCGTGTACGCCGCCGGTGACGTGGCCCGCTGGTTCAACCCGTTGTTCGGCGCCGCGATGCGCGTCGAGCACCGCACCAACGCCGCCGAGCAGGGCCTGGCCGCCGCGCACAACCTGCTGCGTCCGGGCGACGCCAAGCCGTTCGCGCCGGTCCCGTACTTCTGGTCCGACCAGTACGACCTGAAGATCCAGGCCTACGGCCACCTGCCCGGCCACGACTCGGTGGAGATCGCCGAGGGCGACCTGGAGCAGCGGCGGTTCCTCGCGCTCTACCGCAGGGCCGGCCGGTTGGTGGGGGCGCTGGCGGTCGGGCTGTCACCGCGTGCCCTCCGCCCCTGGCGCCAAGCCCTTGGATCAAGAGCCTGATGTCGTAGCTGGGTGGGTGGCATGGACCGCTGCTCACACTCGGGGTCTGGCTGGTGGACCACGCCGCAGCCCTGCCTGATCCACCAGCCAGACCCCGGGGCCGTGCGGCCCGGCGGCCCCAGCGCGACTCCGCCCGCGCGGCGACCCGCGTGATCCAAGACCTCAGGCCCGTACCGGGGCGACGTCGCCGGCGAAGAGGCCGGTCGGGTCGGTGTCGCGCCGGATCCGCTCGACCCGGGCGTGCACCTCGTCGGCGTACGTGCGCTGAGGTTGCTCGTAGCTCTCGACGAAGTTGGGCGCCGTCAGCCCGGTCAGGTAGGGCTCGAACGCCGACCGCACGGCCACGACGTCGCGGGCGGTGTCCTCGCCGGCCACGCCGACCGCGTAGTACATCAGCGGCGCGGCGAACCGGTCGAGCGCGCCGCCGTCCGCACCGGGCTCGGCGAACGCGCCGCCGAGCTGGCGCAACTCGATCGCGAGCAGGTGCGGGCCGGCGTCCAGGACCTTGGCCCAGCCGGCCGCGTCGAGCTCGGTGATCAGGCCGGAGGTGGATCGGAACGGGACCGGCTGCGGCGGGTCCATGTGGGTGTGCGGGAGCGCCTCGGGCGGGGCCGGCGCCCAGGTGTCGGCCACCGGCTCGGCCAGCGCGGTCAGCGGGGCCAGCAGCCCGTCGACGATCCGCCGGGCGGCGGGCAGGTCGGCCTCGGTCGTCGCGGTGACCGCGCCGTCGAGGAACAGCACCCGCCGGCCGGCCAGGAACGGCGGCAGGTGCGGGTCCGGTGGCAGGGACAGGATCCGCAGGCTGGTGGTGATCTCGGGCGGCGCGGTCCGGGTCCACTCCTGCCAGACCGGCGCCAGCCGGTGCGCCTCGGCGGCGTCCCACACCGCCATCCCGGTCATGATCCGGTGCATCGGCACCAGAGTGATCTCGGCCTCCACGACCACGCCGAACCCGCCGCCGCCACCGCGCAACGCCCAGAACAGCTCCGGCTGCTCGGTGGCGCTGGCCTCGACGACCGACCCGTCGGCCAGCACCACGGTCAGCGACCGCACCGAGTTCGCGGCCAGCCCGAACCGGCGGCCGTAGAAGCTGATCCCGCCGCCGAGCAGGTAGCCGATCACCCCGACGGTCGGCGAGGAACCATGCACCGCGGTCAGCCCGTGCCGGACCAGCTCGGGCAGCACCTCACCCCAGGTCCGGCCGGCCGGCACGCGGGCCGTCCGGGCTTGCGGGTCGACGCGCACCGGCGCGTCGATCAGCGGGCGCAGCAGCAGGGCGCCGGTCAGCGGGGCGGCCCGGCCCATCGCGTGGCCGGTGGTGCTGACCCGCACCGGACGACCGGCCCGGCGGGCGGCGGCGACGGCGGCGACCACCTCGCCGACCGAGCGGGCGGTGACCGCCCCGGCCGGTTCGACCGGCACCGCGAGCTGGAACGAGGCGGTGGCCTCGGCGTACTCCGGGGATCCGGGCGAGTGGTAGGGACCGATGTCGCTCATGGCCGGAGTTTATGGATCAACAAGGCGCCGGAACCGGGGTCGAGGGGGTAGCCCCTTTACCCCCTGAGACTCACTCGATCGATCGTCGTCAACGCCGCGGTCGAGCTGCTTCCCGCCGACCCGGTCGTCGCGGTCGGGTACGACCTGATCGTCGACGGCGGCGGCACCGCCTGAATCCGGCGCGTTTGAACCAGCGGCGACATCGCACGTCTGGTCTCCGAGGGAGGCATCAGATGACCGAGAACGACTGTTCCGTGTGCGCCATGCTCGACGACCGCGCACCGTTGCCCGGGGGCCGGATCCATCAGACCGGCCACTGGCTGGTCATGCACGTGCTGGGCTCGTTCGGGCCGGGCGCCCTGGCCGTGGTGCCGCTGCGGCACGTGGTGCACACCGCCGACCTCACCGGCGACGAGGCGGCCGAGCTGGGCGGCCTGCTCCAGGCGACGACGGCGGCGGTCACCGCGCTCACCGATCCGGTCCAGGTCTACACCTGCCAGTGGTCGCACACCGGCGGCGAGCCGGCGCACATCCATTTCGTGGCCCAGCCGATCCGGCGTTCGGCCATGGACCAGCATCCCGGACGGCTCGGCCCGATGCTGCAGAGCGACCTGATCGCTGACGGCTACCGGCCCACACCGGCCGAGGTCGACGAATTCGCCGAGGCCGCGCGGAAACACTTCGACGCGAACCGGCATATGAAGATGTGAGAGTGAAGCGCGACGTCTGCCGGCCCCGGGTGGTCGAGGTGCGCGGCATCTGGACGATGACCGACCTGGCCTCGGCCACCGACGAGGTGCAGTGTCTGAAGTCGACGACGACGTCGGCCGAGTTTCCCGAGGGTCAGGGCGAGGCGACTTTCCCGGTGGTCGGCGAATCGGGCGTCAGCGAGGCGGATGCCCGATTTGCCGACCACCGGATCGTCAGTCGGCCATCAGCGCCTTTTCGAGGCGGCTCAACACCTCGATGCACTGCCGGACGGCGCCGGGGTCGTCGCCCAGGACCCCGGCGAGTTCACCGGCCCAGGTCGCGCGGACCCGGCGCAGGTTGCTCGCGGACAGTTCGGTCGGGTGCACGGTGATGCCGCGGCCCTTGGTGGCGGCCCGGGAGATCATCCCTTTGTCCTCGAGCGAGCGCAGGGCGGTGCTGACGTTGGTGCGCTGCAGGCGGGTACGCCGGGCGATGTCGCTCGGGGCCGCACCCGGATACATGTCCACGACCCGCATGACCTGGCGCTCCGTCTCGTTCAGGGGCACCGTGTCGGCGTTGTCGAGGGTCCGGGCGCGGACCAGCCGGCCGACGTTGAGGATCAGACCGGCCAGATCGGCGAGCGCGTCGTCGTTGCGGAGCATTGCTTCAGCGTAGTGGATTATGCGAACATAATTCAGTGCCCATAACTCATGTCACCCCGGAACAACCTCCGATGACCGCCGGCCGACGCGTCCGGCTGGCCCTGATGCTGGGCTCGCTGGCCGCCTTCGCCCCGCTGACCATCGACATGTACCTCCCCGCGATGCCCGGCATGGCCCAGGAGATGCGCACCAGCGGCCCCCTGGTCCAGCTGACCCTGACCGTTTTCGTCATCGGTCTGGCCGCCGGACAGGTCATCGTCGGTTCGCTGTCCGACCTGTGGGGCCGGCGCCGCCCGTTGCTGGCCGGCCTGGTCCTGTACGTGGCCGGCTCGGTGTGGTGCGCCCTGGCACCCAGCGTCGAGTGGCTGATCGCCGGCCGGATCGTGGAGTCGCTGGGCGCGGCGGCGGGCATCGTCCTGTCCCGGGCCATCGTCCGGGACCTGTTCGAGGGCACGGCGATGACCCGGTTCTTCTCCACGCTGATGATCGTCAACGGGGCGGCGCCGGTGGTGGCCCCGGTGATCGGCGGCCAGCTGCTGACCGTCGCCACCTGGCGGGCCGTGTTCCTGGTGCTCGGGGCGGTCGGCGCGGTGCTGCTGGTCGCGGTGGTGGTCGCGCTGCCGGAGTCGCTGCCGGCCGGGCGAAGGGCGCCGGCTCGGCTGCGGGAGACGTTCGTTTCCTTCCGTACGCTGCTGACCGACGCGGTCTTCCTGCGGTACGTCCTGGCCGCCGCCCTGATGTTCGCCGCCGTCTTCGCCTACATCTCCGGGTCGTCGTTCGTCCTGCAGGACGGGTACGGGCTGACGGCACAGCAGTTCAGCCTGGTGTTCGGCCTCAACGGCATCGGCATCGTGCTGCTCGGCCAGGCCAACCGGTTCCTCGTCGGGCGGGTCGCCGGCGAGCACGCGCTGCTGCGTACCGGCCTGCTGGTGGCCACGCTGAGCTCGGCCGGCGTGCTGGCCTGCGCGACGCTCGGCCTGCCGCTGTCGCTGTTCCTGGTCTTCCTCTTCGTCGTGGTGTCCATGCTCGGCCTCGTGCTGGCCAACGCGACCTCGCTGGCCCTGGCCGCGCACGGCTCGGCTGCCGGCACCGCCTCTTCTCTGCAGGGCCTGATGCAGTTCCTGGTCGGTGGCCTGGCCGCCTCGGCGATGAGCCTGCCCGGCCGGGTGACCGCCACTGCCATGGCCACCACCATGGTCGTCTGCTCCGCCGCCGCCCTCGCTTCCCTCCTGATCCGCACCCGCAACCCCCACCCCCAGCGCTAACCAGAACCGCACCCCCCTACCACCCCAACCCCAGTGGTAGCCGGGCGCGGCATCCGCGCCCCGAACACCGCCCAGACCTACCACCGCCAAAACCAGTGGTAGCCGGGCGCGGACACCTACAAGAACAGGGGGTCAGCAGGGGGTGGCGGTGGCGTCGAGGTCGCGGTCCTTGTGCAGGGAGCTGAGGTGCAGCCGGCGCGACTCGGCGCAGTAGTCGGCCGGCGCCAGGTCGTACTCGGCGTGCAGCACCGCCTTGCCCGCCCTGATGAACGGCAGCAGATCCGCGCACTCGCCGAACGCCGCGCACTCCTCGTTGACCGCGAACTCGAAGTCCCCGACCAGCTCGGCCGCCTGCCCGACGTCGTTCTTCAGCCCGGCCGAGAGCCCGTGCCGGTGGGCCAGCCGGGCGACGAACCGGTTGAACCGGAGCTGGTCGGCGGCGGTGATCGGAAACCCGGTGTCGGCCTCGTACGCGTCCATCAGATCCGGCTCGACCCCGTCGAACCCTTTCCGCGCGCACATGTCGAACCGCTTGGCCAGCACCGGTTCCAGCCGGGCGGGGTCGCGGATGTCGAGCCAGCGCTCGCCGGGCCAGCCGTTGGACTCACCGAGCAGGTCCGCCGGCCAGTCCTGGTAGTCGGGGCGGAAGTTCTCGGCCGCGCCGACCTCCACGTAACAGATCGCCCTGCGGCCGCGCCGGTGCAGCTCGGCCACCACGCCGGCGTCGTTGAGGAATCCGTCGATGTCGTAGACGTCGGCGTCCACGCTCAGGTCGACCGGGGTGGTGAGCTGCCACTGCCAGCTGACGCCGGGTGCCGGCACCCACCGCTTCTTCGAAGCTGGCGGCCGGGTGGGAACCGGGGTGCGCGTGGGAGAGGGAGCGGGAGCGGGCGTGGCCGAGGGGGACGGTGCGGGAGAGGACGGAACCGAGGGGGACGTCGGCGGCGGAGCGGCGGCGGGCGGCCGCGTGGCGGTTCCGCAGGCGGCCACCAGGAGCAGGGCGGTCAGGCTGACCAGGACGCGCCGGACGGTCATCGGCACCAGGCCTCGACTTCGAGATCGAGATAGCCGGGTACGCCGTCCCAGGGGTTGGCGCCGGCCCGCTCGGTCACGTAGACCACGCCGGCGTTGGCCTCGGCCGCGCGGGCCAGGGACGTCGGCAGCAGCGTCGACGGGGTGTCGTAGACCAGGTGCCAGATGCGCTCGGCCGGCATCGAACGGATCCACGCCGGCACCTCGATCTCCTGGTGCCAGGCGTACGGCCCCTCGAAGGTCACCAGCGCGTCGGCCAGCTCCGCGTACCGCGGGTCGGGGTTGGCGCCGTGGTTGAACACCATCGTGCCGAAGGTGCGCCGGCGGATCTCCTCGACCACCACCTCGTACCAGACCAGCAGGTCCGAGCCGGTGGCGACGCGGTCGAGGAAGAGCCCGGTGACCGGATACCAGTCGTGCCAGCGGTCCACGTCGGCCAGCACCTCGTCGGGGTCGCGCCGCCCGTAGTCGGTGTCGACGTAGCCGAGCAGCGGCCGTCCGGTCGCCACGGCCGCGGCGGTCAGCTCACGTTCGAAGGCCGGCCCGGGACCGTTGTACGAGTTCAGGATCACCGCGCGGACCGCGGACCCGTGCGCGGCGAGGGCTTTCCAGTCGTCGGCGGCGACGGCCGGATGGAAGTAGGCGGGTACCACGAGCGCGGTCATCACACCGCCGCGAGAGCCGGCAGGCCCATGTCGCGCAGGGACTCCGCCGGCGAATAGGCCGGCCGGAATCCGAGCAGCGACCCGGCCAGCGTGATGTCGGCCCGCTGCCAGGTGACAGCGGGCGACCGGGACGACCCGGCGCTCTCCTCGACCGGTTGCGGCACCCCGGCCATCCCGGCCGCCAGCGCGGCCAGGTCACGCAGGGCGGTGGCGTGCCCGCTGCCCACGTTCACGATGCCGGGCAGCGCGCCGGTGACCCAGCAGGCGACCTCGACCGCGGCGGCCACGTCCCGGACGTCGACGAAGTCCCGGTGCCCCACCAGCGGGCCGACGCGGGCCGGGTCGCCGGTGGCCGCCGCGACCTGTACGGCTGAGACCAGCCGGCCGGGCAGCAGGGTCGACGGCGTACCCGGACCGATGGGGTTGAAGATCCTCAGCACGGTGGCGGTCAGGCCGTCGCGGCGGGCGGCCAGGACCAGTTCGGTCGCGGCCAGCTTGCTCAGCCCGTACGCGGAAACGGGTTGGGGGTCAAAGGTTTCCGCCACCGAACGCCCGGCCGGCACGGCACCGTACTCGGCCGCGGAACCGAGGTGGACGATCCGGCTGCCCACCGAGCCGGCCGCGGTGAGCAGCCGGGCCACCGCGACCACGTTGCCCACGGCCAGTTCGGCCGGCGAGCCGTCGATCGTGCCGGCACAGTTGACCACCACGTCCGGGGCCAGGTCGCGCAGCCGGGCGCTCAGGTCGGCGTGACCGAGGTCGAGCCGCAGCGGGCCGGAGCGACCGGCCGGGATCACGGTCACCGCGGGGTCGGCGGCCAGGCGTGCGTGCACCTGGCGGCCGATGAACCCGTTGGCCCCGATCAGCAGGCAGCGCATCAGGCGGCCTGCCGTTCCCGCAGCAGGATCGGGCCGAGCACCCCGAACTCGGCGTTGGCCCGGTCGTAGTCGTCGGGCCGGCCGATGTCGAGCCAGTTGCCGGCGAACCCGTACTCGGCCGGCCCGCTCCCCCGCGCCAGCATGTCCAGCACCAGCTCGTCGAAACCCAGAGGCAGACCGGGGGTGTACGGCCGCAGCGCGCGAGCCGACATCCCGTACACGCCCATGCTCACCCGGTAGTCCATGGTCGGCTTCTCGGTGAAGTCGACGATCCGGCCACCGACCGAGGTCAGCACCCCGAAGTCGATCTTCACCTGGCGGGCGTAGGTGGCCACGGTCAGGTCCGAGCCGCTGTCCGTGTGCCGGTGCAGCAGGTCGGCGAAGTCGAGGTCGGTCAGGATGTCGCCGTTCATCACCACGAAGTGCTCGGGCAGCCGGTCGCGCATCTGCAGCAGCGGCCCGATGGTGCCCAGCGGCGACTCCTCCTCGGTGAAGTCGACCCGTTCCAGACCCCACTGGCTGCCGTCGCCGACGTAGGCCCGGATCAGGTGCCCGAGGTGGCCGATGGCCAGGGTCACCGTGCGGAAGCCGCGGGCCGACAGCTGGCGCATGATGATCTCGAGGATCGAGTACTGGTCGCCGATCGGCACCAGGGGCTTCGGCAGAGCCGTCGTGTACGGCCGCAGCCGCACCCCCTTGCCACCGGCCAGAATCACTGCGTGCATGGGTGTTCTCCTCAACGCGCGTAGGTGCCGGGGCGGTACTTGGCGAGGTTCGCCGGGTCCAGGAACCAGTCGATGGTCAGCTTCAGCCCGGAGGCGAGGTCGTGGCCGGGCGCCCAGCCGGTGGCAGTGCGCAGCTTGCTGTTGTCGCAGACCAGCCGCATCACCTCGGAGTTGGCCGGGCGCAGGCGCTCGTTCTCCAGCCGGACCGGCACCGGGCGGCCCATCAGCGCGCAGATCAGCTCGGCCGTCGCGCCGATCGAGATCTCCTCGCCCGTACCGGCGTTGAACGACTCACCGACCACCTGCGAGGCCGGCGCGGTGCCGACGGTGGCGAACGCCTCGGCGGTGTCCTGCACGAACAGGAAGTCGCGGGTCGGGTCGAGCGCGCCCAGCCGGATCTCGTCCGCGCCGGCGGCGATCTGGCTGATCACGGTCGGGATGACCGCGCGGGCCGACTGCCGCGGGCCGAACGTGTTGAACGGCCGCATGATGACCGCCGGGGTGCCGAAGCTGGCGTGGTAGCTGTCGACCAGCTTGTCGGCGCCGGCCTTGCTGGCCGCGTACGGCGACTGGGCCTGCACCGGGTGGGTCTCGCTGATCGGCACGGTCCGCGCGGTGCCGTAGGTCTCGCTGGTCGAGGTGTGCACCAGTCGGTCGCAACCCTGCTCACGTACGGCTTCCAGCACGTTCAGGGTGCCGATGACATTGGTGTTCACATAGGACCGGGGGGCCCGGTAGGAGTGCGGGATCGCGATCAGCGCGGCCAGGTGGTACACCGTGCCGGCCCCGCTGATCAGGTCGCGGACCGTGTCCTGGTCGGTGACGTCGCCAGAGATCACCTCGACGTTGGCCATCACATCCGGGCTGAGCGTGTCCAGCCAGCCCCAAGTGCCGAGCGAGTTGTACTGGGCCATGGCGCGGACGTGGTGACCCCGGGCGACCAGGTTCTCGACCAGGTGGGAGCCGATGAAGCCGTCGGCACCGGTTACTGCGACAGTCGTCGTCACGATGTCTCTCCTTGGGGGACTCTTCGGTGGGATCAAAGGTGGAGCTGGGCGCGGCGCAACGTTCGGAGAGCGAAGACATACAGGGTGATCAGCAGGCCGGTGGCGGTGACGGCCTGGGCGATTTCCAACGACACGAGGGGTACGAGGGCCAGGTTCACGCCCAGCGCGCCGAGCACGGCCAGCACCACCGGCCGGCGGATGTCGAAGGACATCAGCAGCAGGGCCAGGAACAACGCCGGACCGATCAGCACCGGCTCGACGCGGGGCAGTTCCCGGGTGACGGCGATGCCGGCGACGAGCAGGGCGGCCAGCACGGCCACGTATCCGGCGGTGGCCCGGAGCAGGGCCTTGGACGCCCGGCGGCGAAAGGCCCGGAAGTTGCGGCTCTCGGCCATCGCGCGGTGGGTCGCGGCCCGGTAGCCGAAGAGCAGCCACTCGGCGGCACCCATGCTGACCGACAGCGGCAGCAGCACGGCCAGGGCCGCGCCGACGCTCGCCCCCGGGCCGGGCCGCGGGTCCAGCGCCCGCAGAGCCGGGGTGAGAATCAGCAGCCCGCCGACGACGACCCCGAACGCCACGGCCGGAAGCGCGGCGACCAGCTCGTCCCGGGCCGGTAGCGCGGGCCGGACGCCCCGCACCGCCCAGCCGGCCACGGCGATCGCGGCGACGACACCGGCCGCGGCGGCCACGGGCGTGAGCAGCCCGGCGCCGGCCCCGAGGACCAGCGCCGCCAGCAGCCACCACTCGCGGCCGAGGAGCAGGGCCACCGTGGCGGCCAGAACGTAGGTCAGCTGGCCGGCGGCGATCAGGGTGACCACGAACGGGACGCCGAGGGCGAACCCCAGCCCGGCCACGACCGCCACCGCCGGCAGCGCGACGGCCACCGTCGCGCCGCTCAGCACGGCCGCGGCGCCGGCCCGGTCGTTCCGGCCGAGCCGGGAGTGGCCCAGGTAGGCCAATCCCTGACCGGCCGCCCAGGACAGCAGCACGGACACCACCAGCAGCACCGCCGGGCCCGGGCCGGTGATCCGGTCGGCCACGGCCAGGTAGGACAGCGCCGGGAGTCCGAACAGGACACCGCGCAGCACGTGGGTGACCGGGGTGGCCCGCCACGGGTTCACCACCGGCCGGTTCGGCTGCGGCCGCCGCGGCGTCTGCCGGAACAGCCGGTCGGCCAGGTCGAAGACGTCCTCGGCGTGGTGCCGTTCCCGAGCCGTGACGTCGGTGACGCCCTCGGCCTCCAGGACCGCGGCGACCTCGTACCGGTCGACCGCCGCCTCGGCGTACCCGCTGTTCATGACACCTCCGCCGGCTCAGGGGCCGGGGCCGCCGCCTCGCGCGGCATCCGGAAGGCCAGGTCGTGGTAGATCGCGTCGTAGCTGTCGACCGCCTTGTCAACCGTGAAGTTGGCCAGAGCCCGCTCCCGGGCCCGGCGGCCCAGGTCGTGCCGCCACGCCTCGTCGCGCAGCAGCTCCAGGCAGGCGGCGGCCATCGCCCCCGGCTCGCGCGGCGGCACCACCAGGCCGGTGTCGCCGACCGCCTCGCCGACCCCGCCGACGTCGGTCGAGACTGTGGCCCGGCCGGAGGTCATGGCCTCGATCAGGGTGTACGGGAACCCCTCGGAGATGCTCGACAGGGCCACCACGTGCCCCGCTGCGTACGCGTCACGGATCTCGGCCACGCGGCCCTCGAACGTCACCACGCCGGCCAGCCCCAGCTCGGCGACCAGGGCCTGGCAACTGTCCCGGTACGCCTCGCCACCGGCCGGTGTGCCCCCGAAGATGCGCAGCCGCGCCTCCGGCAGCTCGGCGTGGACCAGGGCGAAGCCGCGGATCAGCGTGTCCAGATCCTTGATCGGGTCGATCCGGCCGGCCCAGCTGACCGTGGGCACCTCCGGTTCGGCCCCCGCGGCCGGAAAGTCTTCCGGGGCGACGCCGTTGTAGACGGTCTCGATCCGCCGCGGGTCGGCGCCGAAGCGGGTCTCCCAGCGGCGGTTGTACTGGTTACCCGGAGCGATAAGGTCGGCGTGGCGGTAGGCGGTGATACAGACCAGCCGGTGGAACGCCGCGAGGGTCGCCTTGACCGGCCAGCTGTAGTCGGCGGCGCGCAGCCCGAGGTAGCGTTCGCGCAGGTAGACGCCGTGTTCGGTGAGCAGCAGCGGCGTGCCGTGCAGCCACTTGGCGGCCAGCCCCGGCAGGGTGGCCAGCCCGTTGGTCACCGCGTGGGTGAGGTCGGCCCGCGGCGCCGGGGCGAGCAGCGGGCGCAGCGAGCGCTCGATGACGTCGACCGCGGTCAGCGCGTCCAGCACCGAGGGGGCGGCGACCTGGCGCAGGGCGGTGTTGGCCGGCCACGCGTCCATCAGCCAGCCGGCGGCCTGCTGCCCGTAGCGGGCCAGATCCGCGCCGCCCGGCTCCTCGGCGGCACACTCGACCAGCTCCCGCAGCGCCGCCGCGAACTCGTCGGCGTCCGCCCAGCCCGCCCGCGCCTCGCCTGCCGATGCATATGAGTGCTCAGAGCCGTTCTGAGCACGCCCGCGCATCACCTCGCCGGCCGATGCCTCGGGGCCGGTCGGGCGGACCAGGGCGACGATCAGCGCGCGGTACGCCGCGACCAGACGGTCTGCGTTCCGGGCCCGGTGCCGCCGTGACCGCCGCGGGAACGGCGGCCACAGCGCGATGCCGTGGGCGGTGACGTGCGACGGCAGCTCCCAGACGGCCGGTTCGGTGCCGGTGGCCTGGATGGCGTACACGTCGAACTCGTGGTTGGCCAGACCGCGCACGAGCTGGTCGCACCACACGCTGACCCCGCCGAACGCCTGGGGGTAGGTGCCCTCGGTGAGCATGGCGATCCTCACGGAAGCACCAGGTCCACGGCGCCGTTGGTGGTGGCGGTCCAGGCCGAGCGCAGTCCGGCGTACGCGTCACCGAAGACCGCCGTACCCCGCTTGGTCCCGGTGACCGCCGTGACCGGCACCGCGACCGACGCGGGCGCCTCGATGTGCACCGCCTTGTCCTGGAGGTAGCCGCTGACCGTGCCATTGGCGACGGCGGCCCGCCACGCGTTCTGCCGCTGGAGTTCCAGGCCGGCCGCGCCCATCCGCGGGTTGACGAACGGCGCGTTGTCGGCGATCAGCGAGCGGTACCGGGTCAGGACGCTGTCCATCATGGTCAGCAGGATCCGGTCCTCGGCCAGGTTGCCCTGGTGGGCGTAGTACGGGCGCGGGTCGTTGTTGAGCATCCGGCCCAGCGCCAGCCGGGTCTCCAGCGGCACGATGTAGCTCTGGAAGCCGGTGGTCGTGTTCAGCGGCGCGATGCACGTGGTCGTGCCGGGGTTGTCCTCGCAGATGCCGCTGCCGCCGTCGGCCCGGGACGTGTAGATCCAGTTGTACTCGTCGGCCATCTCGGTGCGTTTGCCGGCGTTGAAGTACACGGTCATCGGGTACCGCGGCACGGTCAGCGCCGAGCCGACCTGGATCTGGTCCGGCATCCGGGAGTTGTCCGCGGCCAGCCATTTGATGCCCTGGGCGGTCAGGGCGGGCGCCAGGTTCGGGTTGGTCTGCGGCTGCTGCGGCAGGATGTAGAGGCCCGAGTGCTCGCCGGTGACCAGCTCGCTCTTGTCGATCGGCAGCTTGCGCGACGAGTTGGCCGCCCAGGTGACGTTCTTGCTGATCTCCGAGGTGATCAGCGCCGGGCCGGCCCAGGCCGAGGTGCATTTCCACGGGATCACGGTGGTGTCCCGCACGCAGCCGAGGTACTCGTGGTTCCAGGTGTGGTTGGTCCACCGGAACCGGTCCTTGTTCAGCTGGAACGCGATGGTCAGCGGGTCCAGGCGGAACAGCGAACCGGCGGCCGCCTCGGCGCTGCCGTTGCCGTTGAACACCATGTCGAAGGTGAAGTTGCGGCTGGTCTGCCAGGACGCGACGGCGGCCACGTCGGCGGCTGTCATCCGGATGTCCTTGGTGGTGATGCCGGTCTTGCAGTCCTCACCCGGCGTGCAGTTGCCGGTGGTGCTCCACCGGGCGTCGCCCATGAAGATGTCGTCCACCTGCACCGACAGGAAGTTGCGGCTGAGCCCGAGGTGCACTCCCCCGGTCAGCCAGTTGACGATGCCCGGGGCGAGCAGCCGGAACTGCTGCTGGGCGCTGTTGTAGACGAAGCTCAGCGACAGCTGCCGCCGGTTGTCGGCCCGGTACTCGGCGACCAGCGTGGTGCCGGCCGAGCCGTCCGGGGCGGTGGCGGTGAGCAGCGGGGTCGCGTCGGGGCCGGCCGGGGCGGACAGGTAGCCGTAGGATTCGGCGACGGCCGGCGAGTTGTCCTCGAACGGCACCGTTCCCTTGAGGTAGCTGAAGACGCTCTTGCCTGCGGTGGTCAGGGTCGCGGTTACGCCGTCCAGCGACCCGGCGTAGGTCGGGGTCTGCATCCCCAGGCCGGCGCCCGGGTAGACGTAGGCGTTGACCTGCGGGATGTCGAACTTCTGCTCGTACGCGGTCAGCGCGGCCAGCTCGGTCGTGTCGCCGAACGGGTCCGGGCCGGGCATCACGACGGCCTGGAAATGGGCCCGGTCGATCAGCCGCCCGGCGCTGGTGACGGTGTCGGCCAGGAACGCCGCGTCGATCGTGGGCCGGGCCGGGTCACCCAGGGTGACTTGCTGGTAGGGCACGCCCTCGGACCGCAACTCGGCCGCGATCGCCGTGGTGGCCGGGCCGCCGTCGGTGACGACCAGCACCTTCAGCTCGACCCGGCTGCCGGCCGGCGCGGCCGCGAAGGCCGGCGTGACGACCAGCGCGGTCGTCGCGGCCGCGGCGACCGCCGTGGCCAGTGTGGAGCGCCACGAGCGCACCATGTTCCCTCCCCATCGGGTCGTGCTGTTGCCGATCAGGGAGCAAACGCTAAGTGGCCGAACCGGAAATTTGAATACCCATTCGACATATGCGGACCGGCCCGGCAAACACCACTAGTCACTCTCCGGACAAGCCGCTTGATTACTCCGTGTAAAAACGGTCATAACTTCATAGAGTCACCAAGGCATCGTACGTTCGGTCAACAGGAACGAGCTGGAAGGCATCCACCGGACGGCGACAGCTCGACTACCGAGAGCGACACCGTCAGTCACTTATTACTCTCGGTATTGGCGGACCGCAGGGGAGCATTGACCGAGGGCACCCGCCCCGGCCCATGACGTCACCTGTTGAGAGTCAGGGTCGCCCGGTGCCGGCCGGCCGGAACTGGGCGACCAGAAGCTCGAGCCGCTCGGTGTCATGGTCGGGGCGCAACCGGCCAGCGCGGCCGAGCATGACCAGACCGTGCAGCGCCGCCCACACCACCTCGGTCAGGGTGGCGACATCGCGACCGGCGGCGATGGCGGCGACCGCCTCGCGCAACTCGGTGAACGCCTCGATCAGCGGCGCCGGGGTGTCCTCGGTGCCGCCGAAGCGCAGCCGCGTGGACCGCACGAACATCGCGTCGAAGAGCGCCGGGTTGCCGGCGGCGAAACCACTGTAGGCGGCGGCGACCCCGGCCAGCGGGTCGTCGCCGTGGCGGGCCGCCCGCATCGCTGTGGCCAGCTCGGCGAAGCCCTCCAGGGCGACCGCCTCGACGATGTCCTCCATCGAGCCGAAGTGCTTGTACAGCACCGGCTGGCTGTATTCGATCGCGGTGGACAGCCGGCGCGTGGTGACCGCGTCCCAGCCTTCGCTCTCGGCCAGGGAACGGGCGGTCGCGGTGATGAGCCGGCGGCGAGCGAGGCGCTCGCGTTGCCGACGGTCTTCGATGGCCACGCCCGACTTTATCATCGCTAGCTCGACTAGCGACGCTACAAACGCGAGCGGCTCGCCGCCACGGTGGGTCCCCCGACCGTGGCGGCGAGCCTGCCGGTTGGTCAGGCCACCGGCACCGCGTCGGCCGACACCGCGTCCAGGGCGGTCGCGAGGATCTCACGGACGTCCGAGACGATGTGCACGGTCAGCGCCGCGAGCACGTCGGCCGGGACGTCGTCCAGGTCGGGTTCGTTGCGCTTGGGCAGGTAGACCTCGGTCAGACCGGCCCGCTGGGCGGCGAGCAGCTTCTGCTTCACGCCCCCGATCGGCAGGACCCGGCCGGTCAGTGACACCTCGCCGGTCATGCCGACCTCGGCGCGTACGGTCCGGCCGAGCAGCAACGACACCAGAGCGGTGGTCATCGTGACCCCGGCCGACGGCCCGTCCTTGGGCACCGCGCCGGCCGGCACGTGCAGGTGGATCGGGTGGTCCAGCTGCTCCGGCGAGATGCCGAGCTCGCCGGCGTGGGCCCGGACGTACGACAGGGCGATCTGCGCCGACTCCTTCATCACGTCGCCGAGCTGACCGGTGACCGACAGGCCACCCTTGTCGCCGGGCAGCAGCGACGCCTCGATGTAGAGAACGTCCCCGCCCATCCCGGTGACGGCCAGGCCGGTGGCCACGCCCGCGACCGCCGTCCGCTCGGACGACTCCGGGGTGAACCGTGGGCGACCGATCAGATCCTTGAGACCGCCGGGGTCGACCACGGCGGGCAGCGGCCGCAGCGCGACCTTGCGGAACGCCTTCGCGAGGAGCCGCTCCAGCGACCGTACGCCGGCCTCCCGGGTGTAGTTGGCCGCCATCTCGCGGATCGCGTCGTCGGTGACCGTCACCTCACCCGGCGTCAGCGCGGCCCGCTCCAGCTGCCGCGGCACCAGGAAGTCGCGGGCGATGGCGACCTTGTCGTCCTCGGTGTAGCCGTCGATCGAGATGAGCTCCATCCGGTCGAACAGCGCCTGCGGGATCGTCTCCAGCACGTTCGCGGTGGCGATGAACAACACGTCGGACAGGTCGAGGTCCAGGTCGAGGTAGTGGTCACGGAAGGTGTGGTTCTGCGCCGGGTCGAGGACCTCCAGCAGCGCCGCGGCCGGGTCGCCCCGGTAGTCGCTACCGACCTTGTCGACCTCGTCGAGCAGCACGACCGGGTTCATCGAGCCGCTCTCCCGGATGGCCCGCACGATGCGGCCCGGCAGCGCGCCGACGTACGTACGCCGATGGCCCCTGATCTCGGCCTCGTCGCGCACCCCGCCCAGCGCGACCCGGACGAACTTGCGGCCCAGCGTGCGCGCGACCGACTCACCCAGCGAGGTCTTGCCGACCCCGGGCGGGCCGGCCAGCAGGATCACCGCGCCCGACCCGCGCCCGCCGACGACGCTCAGGCCACGGGACTCGCGGCGGGCCCGCACACCCAGGTACTCGACGATGCGGTCCTTGACCTCGTCCAGGCCGTGGTGGTCGGCATCGAGCACGGCCCGCGCGGCGTCCAGGTCGGTGCTGTCCGTGGTACGCACGTTCCACGGCAGGTCGAGCACGGTGTCGAGCCAGGTCCGGATCCAGCCCGCCTCCGGGTTCTGGTCGCCGGCCCGCTCCAGCTTGTCGACCTCGCGCAGCGCGGTCTCCTGGACCGCGTCGGGCAGCTCGGCCGCCTCGACCCGGGTGCGGTAGTCGTCGGTGCCGACCGTCTCACCCTCGCCGAGCTCCTTGCGGATCGCCTTGAGCTGCTCGCGCAGCAGGTACTCGCGGTTCCGCTTCTCGACCGACTCGCGTACGTCGTTCTCGATCTTGTCGCTGACCTCGGACTCGGCCAGGAACTCCCGGGTCCACTCGATCAGCTGCCGCAGCCGCTGCTCGACGTCCGGCGTCTCCAGCAGTTCCCGCTTGCGGTCGTTGGACAGGTACGGCGCCCAGCCCGCGGTGTCGGCCAGGTCACCCGGGTCGTCGATGGCGCTGACCGAGTCCATCACCTGCCACGCCTCGCGGCGCTGGAGCACGGAGACGACCAGCTTCTTGTATTCGGCGGCGAGCTCACGGGCCTGTTCACCGACCGGCCCGGCCACCACGGTCTCGGCCTCGACCCAGAGCGCGGCCCCCGGCCCGGTCACCCCGCTGCCGATGCGGGCCCGCCGCCCGGTACGCAGAACGGCGGCGCTGGCGCCGCCACGGAACTTGCCGACCCGCTCGACACCGGCCACGACGCCGTAGGCCGGATAGTGGTCCTCGAGCCGCGGAGCGATCAGCAGCTCCGCGCCGGCGGAGGTACGGGCCGCGTCGACCGCGGCCTGCGCCGCCTCGTCCAGCTCGACCGGGACGACCATTCCCGGGAGCAGCACGATGTCGTCGAGCAACAGCAGAGGAAGTCGTTTGCTGGTCACGGGTGCCTCCAAAAGTTGAGTACGACCGACGCAACTTTCCGAGCCGTCGCGATCTTCCGCTGTTCACTCCGGGCGAACAGACAATTGGTCGTTGCATTAGCGGGCCGAGCGGTTGAGCATTGACGTACTTCGATGCTAACGGGAGGGCTCGATGCGTACGATGTCCCGCATTCTCGCCGCGGTGCTGGTCGCGGTGTTCGCTCTGGTCGCGCCCGGGGCGGCGCGCGCCGACGTGATCACCGGGCGGCCGGTCCGGATCATGCCGCTGGGCGACTCGATCACCTGGGGCGCCGGGTCGACGACCACCTCCAGCTACCGCGCCGACCTGTGGAAGCGCCTGGTCGGCGGGGCGGGGCTGGCGGTCGACCTGGTCGGCAGCGGGCAGTCCGGGTCGCTGCCGGACACCGACAACGAGGGCCACTCGGGCTGGCGCATCGAGCAGATCACCGCGTCGATCGACGGCTGGCTCGCCACCAGCCGGCCGGACGTGGTGCTGCTGCACATCGGCACCAACGACATGAACCAGAACTTCGACGTGGCGGGGGCGCCGGGGCGGCTCGGTACGCTGCTCGACCACATCCACGCCGGTGCGCCGTCCGCGGTCGTGCTGGTCGCGCAGATCGTGCCGGCGCTCGACGCCACCATCAACGCGCGGATCAACACGTTCAACGCGGCCGTGCCGTCCGTGCTGTCGGGGCGGGCGTACACCCGGCTGGTCGATCTGAACAGCACGATCACCAACGCCGACCTGAACGACACGCTGCACCCCAACGACGGCGGCTACACCAAGATGGCCGACCTCTGGTACGCGGCGCTGGAGGGTGTGCTCGGCGGCGGGCGGGACTGGCCGCTCGCGCGGACCGGGCTGGAACCGGGCGAGACCGCACCGACCTGGACCGACACCGTGGACGCGAGCTCCAACGTGGGCGGCTACAACGCGAACCTGACCAAGATGGAGACCGGGCCGAGGGCCGAGACCGCCCGGGGCGGGGCGAACGCGCTGATGTACTCGGGCAACGACCTGAGCGCGACCGGCTCCTACTCGTACATGAAGGTCTTCGACACGCATCTGCGGCTGGCCGCGAACTCGGTGCTGACCTACTGGATCTATCCGCAGCAGGCCAATGGCACGTACGTAGCGATCGACCTGCGGTTCACCGACGGCAGCAGCCTGCGCGACTCGGGCGCGACCGACCAGTACGGGGTCCGCGCGCACCCGCAGTTCCAGGGCCAGGGCGGCCACCTCGTGCTCAACCAGTGGAACCTGGTCCGGGTCAACCTGTCCGCGCTGGCCGGCCGCACCGTCGACCGCGTGCACCTGGGTTACGACCAGCCGGCCGGCACCGGCGTGTTCCGCGGCTACGTCGACGACCTGGCCGTCAGCGACAGCACCCGGGAGGCCGCCGCCCCGGCCGCCGCCGTGAACCTCGCGCTCGAGCATCCGGCGTCCGCGAGCGCGGCGTGTGTCGCGGCCGAGGACGCGGCGAAGGCGATCGACGGGACCACGGGCAACAACAGCAAGTGGTGTACGGGTGTGAGCGACGCCTCCTGGCAGGTCGACCTGGGCGCCCCGGCGGCCGTGCGTACCGTGATCGTCCGGCACGCGTCGTCCGGCGGCGAGCGGCTGGCCTGGAACACCCGCGCGTACCACGTCGACTCCAGCGTGGACGGCACCACCTGGGCCACCTTCGCGACGGTGACCGGCAACGCCGACGGCGTCACGGCGACCACCGCCGGTCCGGTCTCCGCCCGCTACGTGCGGGTGGTCGTCGACGCCGGCCAGCAGGACGGTGTGGTGGGAACCCGGATCTACGAGGTCGAGGTGTTCGGCGCCTGATCGGCTCGCGCACAAGGCACCCGCGGGTACGGGCCATTCGTCCACAGTGACCGGCGGCCGCCCGGGCAACCCATAGCATCGAGGCATGGGCAAGTCGCGGATCGACCCGTTGCTGATCGTGTTCGGTGTGGTCGCGGCGGCCGAGCTGGTCGCCGACGCGGCCGACCTCGGCCCGCTGCGCTGGATCACCAAGCCGCTGCTCGCGCCGCTGCTGGCCGCGTACCTGGTGCGGGCCGGCCGGCGCGACCCGGTCGCCGGCGCGCTGGTGTTCGCCTGCGCCGGCGATGTGGCGTTGCTGTTCGCCGGCCGGACGGCGTTCCTGATCGGGATTCTCTTCTTCCTGGGTACGCAGATCTGCCTGCTGGTGGCCTTCCTGCGCCGGCACCGGCCGCGGTGGCCGGTGCTCGTGGCCGCCGGCCTGCTCTGGGTGGCCGCCAACGCGCTGCTGTGGGGCCGGTTCGGTGATCTCCGCGTCCCGCTGCTCGTCTACAGTCTGTCCCTGTTCGCGATGGCCGCCGCGGCGACCGCCCAGGGCCGGCGGATCACGGCGGGCGGGCTGCTCTTCCTCGTCTCCGACACGCTGATCGCGCTGGGCCGGGCCGGTCTGCGGGTGCCGGCGCACGATCTGCTGGTGATGTCCACGTACATCGCCGCGCTGGCGCTAATCGTCACCGGGTGGGCGGCGGCGGCCCGCGTACCCGTCGTCAACGGCCCGCACGCACCGCCGCGTTCGCGTCGAACCACGCACCCTGATCGTCCATCGGCCCCAGCTTGAGCCCCTGCAGCAGCTTCAGCGCCTCACGGTCGGGCAGCCGGTCGTAGCTGACCACCTCGATGCGGGTCCGGCCGTCGCCGGTCCACAGGTAGCAGAAGCCGTCCAGGCAGCCCGACGCGCCCACCCGGTGCCGCGCGCCCGAGGTGACCAGGACCAGGAAGTTGTCGGCGATCGGGTTGGACGAGTTGATGCCGTTCACGTCCCACGGCCGTTGCACACCGGTGATTTTGGGTGCGGGCCGGGCGAACACGGCGGCGGCGGGCTGCGCATCCTTGTACGCCTCGGGGCTGGCCGACCCGGTTTCCACCCGCGTGCCGACCTCGACCGCGTGCCATCCCGTGGGCACGTACGAGAGGGTGAACGGCAGCCGGGCGGTGACCGGTTTGCCGGTGCGCAGGCCGGTCGCCAGCGCGCGCAGTTCGTCCAGGGCCAGCGTGCCGTCGCTGATCAGCATCGTGGCCCAGGCGCCGTCGGCGTACTGCCAGGCGAGCATCCGTTCGGTCTCGTTGGGCGAGGTCGGGTAGCTCTCGTCCCAGCGGGCCGAGCGCCCGCCCAGGTCGATCGGCTCGGTGGCGTCGAGGATCTTGGTGCTGAACGAGCCGGGCCGGTAGACGGTCAGCGTCCCGGCCGGTGTCTCACCCCGATAGATCAGGGCGGTCTGGTACGCGGTCGACACCGAGGTCGGGTCGGTGACCCGCAGCCGGCCGTCGGACCAGCCCCGCACCGTGAACGTTAACGGCGCGCCGGTGGCGGTCACCGGGACGCCGGTCGACCGGGACGGCGTCGGCGCGCTCCCTTCCCCGGCTGTTCGCCGGGCCGCGTTCCAGTGCAGGACACCGGCGGTGGCACTGGCCATCAGGACCAGCGCCGCGGTGCCGGCGACGGCCCAGCCGAGGCGGTGCGGGCGGCGGGTCCGGCGGGTGTCGGTCCGCAGTGGCCGGACCTGTTCGGTGACGAAGTGTTGCAGTTCGATGCGGTGCGTGGGTGGCCCGATCCCGGCGACGGCCGAGGCCATCGCGGCCGGCCGGCTGTGCGGCAGCAGCAGATCGAGCAGTTCGCGGGCGGTCGGGCGGCGCCGGGGATCTTTGTCCAGCGCGCGTTCGAGCAGCCCGCGCAGCGATTCCGGGACCCCGGTGAGGTCTGGTGGCTGGGTCAGGATGCGCGCGGCGGTGGCGTGCACCGAGTCGGTGCCGAAGGGCGTCCGGCCGGTGGCGGCGTAGGCCACCACGGCGGCCCAGGCGAAGACGTCGCCGGCCGGGTCGGCGGCGGCGACACCGCCCGTGTCGAAGCGTTCCGGCGCCATGTACGCGACGGTCCCGATCATCTGCCCGGTGCGGGTGTGCGCGCTGGTCACCTCCGGTCCGCGGGCGATACCGAAGTCGATCACCTTTACCCCGCCCAGGGCGAACAGCACGTTGTCCGGTTTCAGGTCGCGGTGGACCACGCCGGCGCCGTGGATGGCGGCCAGGGCGGTGGCGATGCCGAGGGCGACGCTGTGCACCTCGGCCGTGCCCAGCGGCCCCTGATCGGCCACCCGCCGGGTCAGGCTGGGCCCGTCGACGTACTCGACGACCAGGTAGGGCGGATCGTGGCCGGGGTCGGCGTCGAGCACGGCGGCCGTGCAGAACGGCGGCACCTGCCGGATCCGGGTGATCTCGCTGCGGAACCGGCCGAGGAACTCGTCGTCGTAGGTCAGCTCCTGCCGCAGCACCTTGACCGCGACCGGCTCGCCGGCCCCGTCGCGCCCGAGGTAGACCACGCCCATGCCACCTTGGCCGAGCCGCGCGACCAGCTCGTAGCGGCCGATCCGGCGTGGGTCACCTGGGCGTAGCGAGAACGGCACGCGTTGTCCCTGTCGCTGGCGTTTGGGGCCCCAGCACCGTACCAGGACATAGAACATGTTCAAGTCGCTTGACTTGGTTCGCATTGCCAACCATCCTGATATGGTTCGTATTACCAACCAGTTGCGGAGGGGCCATGCACGCCGCCGTCGTCACGTCCTTCGACCAGCCGCCCCGCTACCTCGACCACCCCGACCCGGTCGCCCACGGCCGCGACGAGATGGTCGTCGACGTCCTCGCCGCCGCGCTGCACCCACGGGTCCGCTCCCAGGCCGACGGCTCGCACTACACGAGCACCGACCAGCTGCCGCTCGTGCCCGGCATCGACGCCGTGGTACGCGACCCCCAGGGCCGCATCCGGTACACCGTGCTGGACGACACGACGCTCGGGTCGCTGGCCGACCGCACGGTGATCGAGACCGACCGCAGTGTGGTGCTCACCGGCCGGGTCGACCCGGTCCAGGTCGCCGCCGCGATGAACCCGGTGATGTCGTCCTGGGTGGCGCTGCGCCGGCGCATCGACTTCCACCGCCGGCAACGCGTGCTGATCCTCGGCGCCACCGGCAACGCCGGGCGAATGGCCGTCCAGGTCGCCAAGCGCTTCGGCGCCGGCCAGGTGATCGCCGCCGGCCGCGACCGCGACCGCCTGGCCCCGCTGCCCGCCCTCGGCGCCGACCTCACCTGCACCTTCGACGAGCTGGCCCGGTCGGGCGACGTCGACGTGGTCATCGACTACGTGTGGGGCGAGCCCGCCGCCCGCGCCATGGTCGACGTGCTCACCGCCCGAGCCGACCGCGCCGCCCCGCTGACCTGGATCCAGGTCGGCTCGGTGTCCGGCCCGACCGCGGCGATCCCGTCAGCGGCGTTGCGCTCGGCCCGGCTGCAGATCGTCGGCAGCGGCATCGGCGCGGTGCCGGGGCGAGACTTCGTCAAGGAGCTGCCGAGGATGGCGGCCGCGGTGGCCGACGGCGCTTTCGACGTACGCGCCCGAGCCGTGCCCCTGGCCCAGGTCGAACGGACCTGGACCGCCACGGCCGGCGCGCCCGACCGCATCGTCTTCGTGCCCTGATCGCCCCGCTCAGGCCGGGCCCGCACCCAGCATGCCCTCCAGCAGCGCGCGGAGCTGCCGCCGCTCCCCCGCCGGCAGCGTCTCGACCAGCGGCGTGAGCAACTCGGCGACCCGCCGGTAGATCGGCTCGACCAGCTCCGCGCCGCCCGGCGTGAGGAACACCTCCACCGCCCGGCCGTCGGCCGGGCTCGGCGCCCGGGCCAGCAGCCCACGCTTCTCGGCCCGGTCGACCAGCCCGGTCATCGTCGACCTCTCCAACCCGAGATGGTCCGCGAGCATCGCCATCCGGAGCCGGCGGTCGCGCAGGATGCCCAGCACCCGCAACTGGGTCAGGGAGAGGTCGTGCTCGGCGCCGACCCGGTTCAGCACGGCCATGACGGCGTACGCGGTCTGTGCCAGCGCGTCGATCAGCCCGACGTCGACGCCGGCCGGCTGTGATCTCTCCACAGTGTCGACCCTACCCAAGCTGGTGCGTAGTACGAACTATCGGCCCCCGCGAACGACGACCGGCCGGCACGATGCCGATGTCTTCGCGACACGAGCCGGCTGGCCCGCCTACCTCGCGCACCGCAGAGCCGAGTCACCGGCCGGCGGCGGCTGCGATCGTCTTGCCGAAGAAAGCTGCATTCGAGGCCGAACGCCCGGCTCGACCGGGCCGGTCAGGAGCGGCGCAGCAGGGTGGCCATCTCGGGAAGGTTGAAAAACTCCGCCGTGGCCGCCGCCGAGGGTGTGCCGGCGTCGGGATCGGCACCGGCGGCGAGCAGAGCCCCAACCGTTTCGGCGTTGCGGCGGAAGACCGCCGCCGCGAGTGCCGTCTGGCCCCGGTCGTTGACCCGGTCGGGGTCGGCGCCGCGCTCGAGCAGCGCGGCCACAGTCGCCGGGTGGTTGTGGTAGGCGGCGAGGATCAGCAGCGTGTCGCCCTTGTCGTTGGTCAGGTTGGGCGGCAGGCCCGCCGTCACACTGGCCGCCAGCTCGTCGGTGTCGCCCGCGCGGGCCAGGTCGAACATGCGGTGCGCGAAGGCGATCGCCTCGTCGTCGAGCTCAGCCACGCCGGAAGCCTACCGGGTCAGGCGCGCTTGACGGCGACCGTGACCCGGTGCGCGGTGGCGAAGATCGCGCCTGCCCAGCCGTCGGCGTCGCGGAAGGCCAGGCTGGTCGCGCCGTCCTCGGCCCGGTCGGACAGGATCGTGAACGCGGCGCGCGGCAGCTCGCGGCGATAGAACGACAGCACCGCCTCGGGGTCGGGCGCGGTCAGCGTGAACGACGCGCCGGACCGGCGGTCGGAGACGTCGGCCACGCGGCTGCCGGACGGGAGACGGAATGCGGCGGGCACGTTCCGCAGGGCGGCGCCGGCCCTGGTCACGGCCCGCAGCTCGGTGGTGGCCGGCCTGGTCTCGGCCGCCCGGGCGACGGCGGCCGGTTCCTCGGGGCGCGACTCGGTGGTGGCGGTGTTGCCGCAGGCGCTCGCCCCGGCGCCGGCCAGCAGGGCGGCAACCACGGCGGCGATCCGTCTCGCGAGCATCGGTGCCCTCCTGAGCGTTCCTGTCCGATCCGACCCCATTCTGCGTCATCCGGTCAAGATTCGTGGGCCGTGACGCCGGTCTCGCCCAGCCGGGGCAACGTGACGGCCAGGTCGGAATCGCCGAGTCAAGATTCGCGGGCCGTCACGCCGCTCTCGCCCAGCCGGGCCAACGTGACGGCCAGGTCGGAATCGCCGAGTCAAGATTCGTGGGCCGTGACGCCGGTCTCGCCCAGCCGGGGCAGCGTGGCGGCCAGGTCGGAGTCGTCGAGGGAGCCGGGCTGAACGCCCTCGGCGAAGGCCCGGTGCACCCGGGCCTGGAGGGCGGTGTTGGCCGGCGCCGGGACCCCGTGCAGACGGGCCAGCAGCACGATCTCACCGTTCAGGTAGTCGGTCTCGGGGTCGCCGGCCCGGGCCAGGCTCTGCCACGTCGAGCTGCCGCCGCGGGGCGAGCCGGGGATCTCGGCATGCCGCAGGCCGGACTGGTCGAGCTCGGCCGGGACCATGCCGGCGGCGGCGAACACCCGGTGCGCCTCGTCGCGCAGCAGGCCGGCGGCGGCCGTGCGCAACGCGGTCGGCGCGTACAGGGCGTCGAGGCCGTTGGCCAGGTTCCCGAGCAGCTTGCCAGCCTTGTACGCGGTGACGTCGGGCACCACGTGCACGGTGATGCTGGCCCGGCGCAGGTCAGCGGCGACCCGCTCGGCCGCGGCGCCGGTGCCCGACGGGTGCCGGCCCAGCCACAGCTCGGCCGGGACCGGATCGCCGTGGTTGGTCACCTCACCGGGCACGACGAAGGTGCCCGGGAGCCGGACCACGGCCCCGATCACCAGCGCGAACGACCGCAGCGCGGTCCGCTCGTTGTCGAGGCCGTTCTGGACGACGACCACGGGCAGGTCGGTGGCGGCGAGCCCGGTCCCGCCGTCAGGGCGCTTGACCGGCCGCCAGGCCCAGTCGCGCACCGCACCCGCGGTGTCCTGCGACTTGGTCACCAGCAGCAGCACGTCGTCGGCGGACAGCTCGACCTCGCCGGGACCGCCGGCGACCGGGATCCGCAGCCGGTGCTCACCGCCGGGTCGCCGGTAGGTCAGGCCGTGCTCGCGGAGCGCGGCGAGGTGGGCGCCCCGCGCCACCAGAATCGTGTCGATGCCGGCCCGGTGCAGCTCGGCCGCGATCGAGGCGCCGACCGCGCCCGCACCGACCACCACATAGCGAGTCATCCCTCGATCGTCCACCACCAGGCGAGCGAGGGAACGGCCAGGGGTTCCGGGCTGATGCCGGACGGCCGCACGGCCGGGTCCGTGCCCACCGGCACCCGTGTCAGGCCCGTGCGTGTCTGGTGTCAGCGTCGTGTCAGCGGCCTCGCCCAGCGTGCACCCATGACGACGACAACTGTGGTCCGGCGCGACCGCCGCGCGGGCCTGGCGCTCATCGCGAGCGGCGCCATCTTCTTCGTGGCCGAGTTCATCACCGCGGCGGCGTGGACCGACCCGCCCTACAGCTACACGTACCACTTCATCAGCGACCTGGGTGTGCACGGCCCGTCCACCGCGTTCGGGCAGTTCATGTACTCGCCGCTGGCCTGGGTGATGAACACCGGCCTGATCCTGTACGGCATCTCCGTGCTGACCGGCGTTCTGCTGCTGAACGGCCTGCCCCGCGGGCGCCGGGCGGCCCTGGTCGCGACGGCCGCGGTGCTGGCCGTGGGCAGCACCGTGGTGGCGCTGTTCCCGGGTTCCGGGGAGGCGTTCGAAGGCAGCGCGGCCGCGTTCCACGGGCTGGGCGCCTTCGCCACGTTCGGGGCCGGCAACGTGCTCGCGATCCTGGCCGGCCGGGCCCACCGGTTCCTCGGCGTCCCGCCGCGGCTGGGCCGGTTCCTGGTCGCGGCCGGCGTCCTCGGCTTCGTCGCGCTGGTCGCCTTCATGGTCACGCTCGGCTCGGGCGCGGGGGTGCTGATCGGCTTCTTCGAGCGCGGGGTGATCTACCCGTTCCTGATCAGCTTCATCGTCCTCGGCACGGCGATCAGAGCTGTGCCAGCTGACGTGTCACCGCGTCCGCGTCCGGGTGACCCAGGTCGGTGAGGATCGCGACCGCCCGGTGCCACGCCGAGCGCGCCTCGGCGGCGGCACCGGCGGTCAGCAGCATCCGGCCGAAGCGGCGCAGCGTCTCGGCCTCCTGGAAGCGGTCGCCACAGGACTGGAAGGCGCTCAGGGCCAGCTCGAAGTGCGTCGTGGCGGTCGGCCGGTCGCCGGCCAGCCCGTGGGCCACGGCCAGCGTGTCCAGGGTCATGCCGCGGCTGTAGCTGTCGTCGTGCTCGTCGAGGATGTCCAGCGCCCGCCGGCAGTGGCCGATGGCGGCCTCCGGGCGGCCCAGGTGGGCTTCGTGCCACCCGATCGCGTTGAGCACGGTGGCCTGGCCGAGCCGGTCGTCCTGGTCGCGGTAGAGCGCGAGCGCCCGCCGGTCGTAGCCGAGCGCGGGCGCGTGGCGGCCCTGCCGGGCCAGCATCCGTGCGGTCATCCGGTGCGCGGCGGCCAGGCCGAGCCGGTCGCCGATGGCGCCGAACCGGTCCCGGGCGATGCGCAGCTGTTCGGCCGCGAGATCGAAGGCGCCCAGCCAGATCTGGGCCGCGGCCAGGCCCCGGCGCGCGTGGGCCTCGGCGCCCGGATCGCCCAGCCGGATCGCCGAGCGGACCGCGGCGCGGTACAGGCCCTCGCGGTCGTGCCACCGGCTCCGTCGCTCCAGGTGGGTGGTCATGGCCTGGACCAGCGTCAGGACATGCCGGTCGGCCCCGCACTCGGCGGCCTGCGCGACACACGAGAGCAGGTTGTGCGACTCGTGCTCGAACCACAGGGCCGCGTCGGTCCGCTCGATCGTCGTGGTCACGGTGCCGGGCCCCGCCGTCCGGCCCGGGTAGAGGGCACGGTCGGCGAGCGTGGTGGTGGCCGCGTAATAGTCGAACATCCGCTCGCGGACCGGCGCGGGGTCGCCGCCGACCTCGGCGGCGTACAGGCGGACCAGGTCGTGCAGGCGGTAACGGCCCATCCGGTGTTCCTGCACGAGATGGCCGTCGATCAGCTCGCGCAGCGCGGCCGTCAGCTCGGCCCGGGCCAGCCCGGCCAGGTGCCGCACCGCGGGCAGCGCGATGTCCGGGCCGGGGGCGGAGCCGAGCCGGCCGAAGAGCTCCGCCGCGGCCGGCCGGACCGCCTCGACCGAGGCGGCCAGCACCGTCCGCAGGCCGGCCCCGTCGAACCCGTCCAGCCGGGCCGACGACTCCCGCAGGTCCTCGACGATCGCGGCCAGCGGCAGGTGCGGGGCGAGCACGGCCCGGCCGGCCACGATCCCGAGGGCCAGCGGCAGCCCGGCGGCGTACCGGATCAGCTCGGCCACCGCGCCGGGGTCCTCGGCCAGGCGAGCGGCGCCGAGGTGGCGGGCGAGCACCTGCGCCGACTCGGCCTGGTCGACCACGGCCAGCGGAACCGGGCGCGCGCTGTGCCCGGCGACCAGCCCGGCCAGCCGGGTGCGTCCGGTGATCACGGTGGCGCAGCTGGCCGTACCCGGCAGCAGTGGTTCCACCTGGGCCGCGGTGCGGGCGTCGTCGAGCAGCAGCAGGATCCGCCGGCCGGCCAACAGGCTGCGGTAGAGGGCGACCTGGCTGTCCGGGTCGGCCGGGACGGCGGTGGCGTTCACGCCGAGCCCGGACAGCAGGCACCGGACCGCCGCCTCGGGCGTCACCGGGTCGCGCCCGGGGTCGAAGCCGCGCAGGTTCAGGTAGAGCTGCCCGTCCGGGAACCGGTGCGCGTTCTCGTGCGACCAGCGCAGGGCCAGCCAGGTCTTGCCGATGCCGCCCGGACCGTGGATGACCGCCACCCGGCCGGCCCGCCCGGCGCCGTCGGTCAGCAGCGCGGTGTCCAGCTCGGACAGCGCGCCGGAGCGGCCGGTGAAGGCGGCCGGCAGCGGCGGCAGCTGCCGGGGCGTGGTGCGCCGGCGCTCGTGCGCGACCGGCGGGGCGGCCAGCACCGGATCGGTCCGCAGCAGCTGCCGGTGCAACCCTCGCAGGGCCGGGCCCGGGTCGATGCCGAGCTCACCGGCGAGCAGCCGGCGCACCCGTTCGTAGTGGGCCAGGGCGTCGGCCCGCCGGCCACACCGGTACAGCGCGAGCATGAGCTGGGCGGCCAGCCGTTCGTCGTACGGGTCGGCCGTGGCCTGCGCGGCCAGCGTCCCGGCCACCGTGGCGTGCTCCCCGGCGGCCAGCAGCAGATCGGTGTGGTCGCGTTCGGCGCTCTGCCGCTCGCGGCTCAGTTCGGCCCGGAGCTGGGTCGACCAGGGCGTGTCGAGCAGGCCGAGCGGCCGGCCGCGCCAGAGATTCAGAGCCGCCGGGTACGCCCCCAGCGCGGTCGCCTCGCCGCCGGTCCGCGCGTCGGCGACCAGCCGGCGGAACCGGTACAGGTCGACCGTGAGCGGGTCGACGGCCAGCAGATAGCCCGCGGCCCGCCGGACGATCGTGGCGTCGCACGGTTCGACGGCCGGCCGGAGCTTGCACAGGTACGCCCGGGCGGTGTCGCGGGCCCGCCGGGGCGCGGCCGGTCCCCAGACCCGCTCGATCAGGACGTCGCTCGGTACGCAGC
This sequence comes from Actinoplanes sp. NPDC049265, assembly GCF_043197135.1. Lineage (NCBI taxonomy): Bacteria > Bacillati > Actinomycetota > Actinomycetes > Micromonosporales > Micromonosporaceae > Actinoplanes > Actinoplanes sp. NPDC049265. Next base: position 77,264 of record NZ_JBICSP010000004.1, read on the forward strand.
GGCCGGCGTCCACGGCCAGTGCCGCCAGGACGTGCCGTTGCTTGGTGTGGCCGATGTCGACCGGGCGCCCGTCCGCGTACACCCCGATCTCGCCGAGCAGGCGGAACTCCACTCCCAATGCCCTGCCGCCCTCCCGATCCGAGCCCGCGGGACCCCAGTGTGTGCCGTGCCCGGCCAACCCGCTGTCGGCCAGCGGACCAGCGGTTCAACGGGAATCCAACAGTCGCCCAACGGGCCCGGCCGACGGTGGGGGAAGTCGGCCGGCGACCAGCGCCGGCGGCTGAAGTACAGGGGGAGACATGAGAAGCATGAGCACCGGTACGAGGGCGGCGGCACGCCTGGCGGCCGTGGCCCTCGGCGCGTCGGCCGTTCTGGTCACGTTGGCTCCGGCGGCGCAGGCGGCCGTGGTCAACAATCGGGTGACGGCGCCGGCCGGGATGATCGCCCAGAGCGCGACGGCGACCTGTCCGGCCGGCGAGTTCCTCAGCGGCGCCGGTGGGGGCGTCATCGGCGGCAACGGGGACGTGACCCTGACCGACGCGATCCCCGATCTGCCCGGCCAGTCGGTGACCGTGTGGGCGCACGCCAACCCGGGTGCCGTGCCCGGCGCGTACGACGTGGTGGCGCAGGCCATCTGTGTGCCCGGTGCGCCGCCGCCCGGCTACCAGGTGGTGACCATGACCAGCCCCGGCAACGCCGTCGCGGTCAAGGGGCAGTTCGCGGCCTGCCCCGCCGGCACCGGGCTGCTCGGCCTCGGCGCGAGCCTGCAGGGCGGGGACGGTCAGGTCTTCTACCGGCAGATCGAGCCGAACCCGGCGCTGTCCGGCGGCACGGTCTCGGCCGGTGCGTCCGGCGGCTACCTCGGCCCCTGGTCGGTGACGGCGTACGCGATCTGCGCCACCCCACCGCCGGGCGTCGTCGGCAGCCTGCGGGTCTCGACCGGTCCGAACAACAACACCTCACCCAAGGCGCAGGCCGCCGTCTGCCCGAACAACTCGCTGGTGACCGGCGTCGGTGGAGCGATCGCGATCGCCGGTACCGGCAACGTCCTGATCTCGGGCGCGCTCGCGAACCAGGCCCAGGACACGGCCACGTCGAGCGCGGTCTCGGACGGCCTGTTCCTGCCACCGTGGGACCTGACGTCCTACGCGGTCTGCTACGGCTGAGTTCGATACACCCCTGAGGCCGGCCGGAGCGGGATCCCGGCCGGTCTCAGGTCATTCCCCCGGGCCGCGATCGACCAGGGGCAGGAACAGGTCGTCGCCGATCGCGCGGATGACCCCTCGGCGGCGTCGCGCTATCTCACCGCCCTCGGTCTCCTCAGCTGAGCGTCAGTGCAGGGCCAGGGCCGGGCCGGAGGGCTCGGCCGGCTGGTTGGCGGCGAGCAGTTCGGGCACGGTGACCAGGCGGAAACCGCGCCGGCGGAGGCCGTCGATCATCGCCGCCAGGCCGTCCACGGTGATCAGGCGGCGGTCGTCGCCCGCGTCGTGGGCCAGCACTATCGAACCCGGCCGCACCGAGTCCACGATGAACTTGGCCTGGGCCTGCGGGTCCCCGCCGAAACTGCGCTCGTGCATCTCGTCGGACCACAGCACGATGTCGTAGCCCATCCGGTCGGCGGCCAGCACTGCCGAACCGCCGAGGTGACCGAACGGCGGGCGGAACACCTCGGGTGTGCGGCCGGTGTGTTCGCGGATCACCTCGTGGGTGCGGTGCAGTTCGTCGTACACCTGGCGCTGGTCGAGGGTGGCAAGGTCGGGATGGGACCAGGAGTGGTTGCCGATCGCGTGCCGGGCCAGCCGGCCGTCGACCAGGCGGTGGTGGCGGGCCAGGTTCCGGCCGACCATGAAGAACGTGGCCGAGGCGCCGGCCGCGTCCAGCACGTCGAGCACGGCCGGCGTCCAGTGCGGGGCCGGCCCGTCGTCGAAGGTGAAGGCGACGAGCTTCTCGCTCGTACGCCCGCGGTAATGGATGTTGACGTCCGGATGCGCGACCACACCCAGATCGTCGGCGGCCGCGGCGTACCCACCGCTGACCGGCGGCCGGTCCCACCCGCACCACGACCGCACCGCCGGGGCCGCCGCCACTCCGGCCGCGGCCCCGGCCCCGCCCAGCAGAGCCGCGCGCAGCACAGCGCGCCGGCTGATCCGTCGAACCACGAAGACTCCCCCATGTCTATCTTTCGCGGCTCGCAGCTTGGCCGATGGTGTCAAGGTCGCGCTTCCCCCGGGCGGCCGAATTCCATGTCCTGGACCTCGGCCGTTCGGCCTAGGGATGCTTATCGATAACCGGGCTGCCGGGGATGAATGACCTGGTCGAGGGCCTGTTCGAGGACGACCAACAGGGCGTCGCGGACCGATGTGCGGAACCGGGCGTCGAATGTGACAACCGGCACCCGGTCGTCGACGGCGAGGGCCCAGCGCACCTCGGACAGGTCGTAGGGCATCCGGCCGTCGAAGGTGTTCACGGCGACGGCGAACGGGACGCCGGCCCGTTCGAAGTAGTCCACCGGTTGGAAGCAGTCGGCCAGCCGGGTGCTGTCGACCACCACCAGCGCGCCCAGGGCGCCCCGGGACAGGTCGTCCCACATGAAGCCGAACCGGCCCTGGCCGGGCGTACCGAAGAGGTAGAGCTTGAGACTCTGATCGATGGTCACGCAGCCGAAGTCCATGGCCACGGTGGTAGTGGTCTTGAGGCTCTCCGACCGGCCCTCGTCGACGCCGGCCGCGACCTCGGTCATCTCGGCCTCGGTGGTCAGCGGGGCGATCTCGGAGATCGCCCCGACCGTGGTCGTCTTGCCGACCCCGAAGCCACCGGCCACGATGATCTTGACCGGAACCGGCGGCGTACGAACCGCACCGTCAGGAGATCGCCCGTAGTCCACGCATCACCCGCAGGATCGTCTCGGTCGAATGGGGGTTCAGCGTGTCGACGACGTGCACGTCCAGGTAGCCGGCGGCGCGCAGGTCGGCCACCAGGACCTTGGTCACGCCCAGGTGCAGGCGCAGCCGGGCCGAGATCTCGGCCACCGAGATCGGCTCCCGGCACAGCTCGACCATCGCCTGCATCTCCGGCCCGAGCGACGCGAACGGCACCCGGCCGACCCGCGGATCGTGCGGCCGCAGCGTCACCTGGGTCTCGAACTCGATGTCCCGGTCGGGCGCGTTGACCCGGCCCGAGGTCAGCACGAACGGCCGCTGCCGGATCTCGTCGCCGCCGGGGCCGGGCGGCGGCCCCGGCGGCCGGGCCGGCGCGGCGGCGGGCGGGGGCGTCCGCAGGTATGGCGGGATCCGACCGATCGGATCCGGATCGCGGAACTGGCCGTTCACATCTGGGCGGCGCTCTTCAGCTCCGCGATCAAACCGGGCGTGAGGGTCACCCCGGCCCGGCTGCAGAACAGCGTCATTTCGTACGCCACCGTGCCGAGGTTCGCCGACCGGCTGGCGATGACGCCGAGTACCGAGCCGCGACTGATCGAGGTGACCAGGAGAAATCCGTCGGCCAGGTCGACCACGACCCGGTTGAGCGTTCCCAGCCGATACCACTCGGCCGCGCCGCCGGCCAGGCTGGTCATTCCGGACACCACCGCGGCCAGCCGGTCGGAGTGCGCCCGATCCCGGTCCCGCCTGGACGACTTCGCCATCAGCAAACCGTCCGAGGACACCGCGATCGCCTCTTCCACGCCCGCCGTCCGCGTGGTGAACGAGCCGAGCAGCCAGTTGAACGTCTTCGCCTCGGCGCTGATCTCCACCACGGGAAGGTGGGTTCGGATGCTGTCCATCGTGCTGCTCCCTGTTCACTGGTGGTTCCTCTGTGAGGCGTCGTGGAGCGCACGCGCCACGCCGGACTCGATCTGCTCGACGAGGCTGCGGGCCGCGTCCGGGTCCTGCTCGGCCGCGGGTGGACCGGCCGGGCGGTGGGCCGAGGGGTCGCCCGGGGACAGGCTCGCGCCGGGCACCCGCCGGCTGAGCGACGCGTCCTGCGCCCGCGTGTCCGCCGGTCCCGGGGGCAGGTGGGGCATGACCTCGAAGGCGTTCCACGGGATCTCGCCGCGCCGCATCAGGTCACTGACCCTGGTCAGCGCCTCCCGCTCGGTCGGCCACAGCGCCCCTTCGCGCTGCGGGATGAGCACGGGAAGGTCCGGCGCGATGAAGGCCGTCGGCCTGGCGGGGCGTTCCATCCCCAGGTTGACCTCGACGGTCACTCCGCCGCCGGGTGTGTGGGACAGTGCGACCCCCAGCCCGTGCCGCCGCGCCAGCCGCCCGACCACGAACAGCCCGAGCACCTGACTGGGCACCAGGTCGAGCCGTTCCCGGCGGGCGATCCGGGCGTTCTCCTCGGCCAGCCGCTCGTCCGGCATGCCGATGCCGTGGTCGATGACGATCAGCCGGCAGCCGCCCGCGACGGCCGCCGCGCCGACCTTGACCCGGGTGTGCGGCGGCGAGAACGTTGTCGCGTTCTCCAGCAGCTCCGCGCAGATCAGCACCATGTCGCCGACCAGCGCGGGCGCCACCGACAGGTCGAGCGGGACCTCCACGTCGACGCGGGTGTACTCCTCGATCTCGGCCAGGGCGAGGCGGACCACGTCGACCAGGCGGGCCGGCGAGGAGTGGGTGGCCTCCCGCTCGGAGCCGGAGATCACGACCAGGCTGTCGGCGCTGCGGCGCAGGCGGTTGGAGATGTGGTCGAGCCGGTAGAGCTTGGCCAGGCGGTCCGGGTTGGCCTCGTCGTTCTCCAACTCGTCGATCAGCGAGACCTGGCCACCGACGAGATTCTGGGTACGCCGTCCGATGTGGCCGAACATCTCGGCGACGTTGCGCCGGCTGAGCACCTGACGTTCGACCAGCTGCGAGGCCGTGCTCTGGACCCGTTCGAAGACCCGGGCCAGGTCGCCGATCTCGTCGTGCGAGCTGACCTCGAGCACTTCGAGGTGCACCGGTTCGACCGTCTCGGCCTCGTCGTCGGCGACCCGGCGCAGTTCCGACTCGCCGGCGTCGGCCACCAGCGCGGCCGAGCGGCTGAGCCGGGTCAGCGGCACCGCCACGGCGCGGGCCACGGCGGCGACCAGGATCAGCACCACGATCAGGACCGCGAGGGCGAGGGCGCCGATCCCGTACGCGGTGGTCAGCTGCCGTTGCCGTTGCTCCGCGACCAGCGCGGTGACGTCGTCGACGAGGCGTTTCTCGACGAAGCCGCCGACCACGGTGAACGACTGCAGGGCCGGGAACAGCGACGCCACCGGCAGGGCCCGCATGGTCCGCACCGGGTCGGCCTCGAACCGGGCGTCGAAATCGTCGCCGACGCGCTGCCGGAAGGCGGCCGTGACCAGGTCGTACAGCCGGCGCTGGGGTTGGGTGGCGAAGCCGGTGAACCGGGTCAGGTAGGTGCCGAACTCGGCCCGTTCCTCGTGGTATCGGACGGCCAGGTCCGCGGCGCTGCCACCGGCCATGACGGCGAGCAGTGCGGTGCTCTCGGTGTTGGACTCGTCCAGGCGCAGCAACGCGTCCAGCGCGATCAGCTGCCGCCCGGCGTCGGTCGTGGCATCGGCCTGCTGCACCAGTCGCAGGGAATCGATCATGCCGTCCAGCACCGGGGTGAACGCGTCCAGCACCCGCTCCGGGGTGGCGCTCTTGGCCAGCACCTCCTTGCGCGGCGAGGCCAGTTGCGTGGTGCCGTCGAGCTGGGCGCGGACCTCGGCCGGCAGCTTGTCACCGAGGTCGGAGCGTACGTCGACGACCCGGTCGGTGACGGCCGCGGTCTGCAGCGTGAGGTCGTCCTCGCCGACCACGCCGAGCAGGTAGCCGATGGAGAGCAGCCGTTCGCGCTGGATGTCCTGCAGCAGCGCGCCGACCCGCCCGGCCACCGTGGCGGCGTTGTCGATGTCGGTCGCCCGCCCGGCGTCGGCGACCAGCTGCCGGACCACCGGCAGGACCAGGCCGGCCATGGCCAGCAGCGGGATCATCACCAGGAGCGTGAGCTTGCCGCGGATGCGGAGCCTACCGAGGAGCACCGTAACGCTCCCATCCCGCGTACTCGGGGCTGGACGCCTCGGCCGGCCGGGCCGGTGGCCACCGCGCCGGCACCGGTTCCCGGGGTGGCGGGGCGGCCTGGTGGGCCGGCGTGGGTGCGGGACGCGCGGCCGGTGCGGCCGGCCGGCGCGGCCGGGAGGCCAGGCCCAGTCCGATCGGTACGAGGGCCAGCAGCACCGACAGGGCGAGGGTGCCGAGGGCGATCAGGCGGCGCTGGCTGAGCGACGAGAGCCGGTCGCGCAGGGCGATGTCGATCTGGGCCAGTAGCGACGCGGAGAGGTCGGCCGCGGCGGACTGCATCTCGCCGCGCGCCCGGACCACCTGGGCCACGTCGACGGTGCCCTGGCCGGACAGCACCGGCGACATCAGGGGCACCAGGTTGTCGATGGCGCGGTTGAAGCGGTCGAGCTTGCTCAGCAGGGCGCCCCCGAGGCTGCGGCTGCCGGTGCCCTCGACGGCCAGGCGTACGTCGTCGGAGAGGTCGTGCGCGTTGCTGACCAGGTCGGAGCGAGCGGAGTTGATGTCGACGAGCGCCTTGGCCCGGTCGCCGGCCGACTGCCCGGCCGTGCTGACCAGCAGGTCGGTGTAGCCGGCGGCGGCGATGATGCCCTCGGGGAGTTCCTGGGCCGCGCCGTCACCGAGGTAGTAGCTGTCGGCGTCCGGGTCGCGGATCAGCTTGGAGTTGTTGCGTACCTTGTCGATCAGGGCCAGCAGCAGGTCGTTGACGCCACCGTAGGCGGCGATCACGCCGGCGCCGGCACCGCTGGTGGGCAGCGCCTCGATCTTGGCCCGGAGCCCGGACCACCGATCCTGGGTCCGCAGCCGCGATCCGAGCTCGCGGTCGACGGTGGTGACCGAGTCGACCGCCCGGGCCAGCGGCTCGCCCGTCACCGGGTTGCCGCCGACCGCGGCCGACTGCGCGTTGGTCAGGGCGATCTCGAGCGGGACGAGCGCCTGGATGTACCGGACCCCGTCGCGTTCCAGGTGGGCGAAGTCGGCCTGGTCCCCGACCGACCGCCAGACCATGGCGAACAGCACCACGACCGGCACAACCAGGACAAGTGCCAGCAGTCTCCGTACCCGGTCACCGGAAGGTGCCTTTGTAACCATGATCACTCACCCTCGACGCGGACCCGCGTTAGCCTGAAAAGCCGCACCGGCCTGCGGATCACCGCGGTCGGCCTGGGTGAACATAGCGACGCGGGCACGCATCGAGTCATGGAGCCTTGACCGATTGTTACGAGCGTTCCGGTTAGGAGCGACGGGCGTTCAGACAGAGATCAGGTTCCGGCCTTGCCGGGTGCTCGCCCGGGTCCTAGGGTGCGCGGCTCCTACCGGTCGCACCAGGCCTGCACCTCGTAATCGTTGAGCAGCCGGATCAGGGCGATGTTGATGGCCAGCCCGGAGATCGCCTGCGCGATCGCGCCGGTGAACAGCGACACCACCGCCGCGACGAGGTTGAGCGAGCTCAGCGCGATCGCCAGCACCCGGGCCCAGTTGCGGCCCTGCAGGACGAATCCGCCGCTGACCGCCTGCGCGGCCGAGACCATGAACTGGGCGTAGACCAGAACGTAGAGGAACGCCGGCACCGACTGGCCGTGGCCGCTCGAGTCGTTGACGATGGACAGCAACAGGAACGACGCCAGGATGCCGAGCACGCCGAACACGATGAGCAGGACGGCCAGCATGGTGGCCTTGCGCGGGCGGGTGGGCCTGGTGGGTTCGGGGTTGCTCTGGACTCCGGCTTCGTACAACGCGAACGCCCCCTTCTGACACCGGTCTACTGTGGTCGGACCGGTTCCTGCATACGAGTGTGGGCAGCGGGTACGGGCCGGTCCATGCCACACCGGTGCGGCATGGACCGGCACCGGGACGCGTGGGATGCTGCGGGCGTGGACGGTGAGCCGAACGGTCAGGTGACCCTGCCGCGGGCGGTTGACCTGCATCAGCGGATCCGGGCGATCACCACCGGCGTGATCCTGCTGTCCCGCGTCGGGACCCTGGCGATGGTCGGCCTGAGCATCGTGGCGATAGCCCGGGCCGACGGGTACGCGAACCCGCCGCTGGCCACCGCGGCGTACGTGGCCGTGGGCGCGTGGAGCGTCGCCTTCCTCCCGATCGTCGCCCGGCGCGACCCGATCCCCCACCCGGTGCTGACCGTCGACGTCGCGATCACCTCGGCCGCCGCGGCGATCCTGCCCTGGGCACTGACCGACGACGCGTTCGCCACCGTCGCGGTGCCCGACTTCGAGCCGGTGGCCGTGTCGACCGCGGTGTCGGTGGCCCTGGCGACCGCGTCCTGGCGGGCCACCGCCGCCGGCGGCCTGGCCCTGGCCGTGGCGTTCACGGTGGCCCAGCTCGCCTCGCCCGACTACGCCGAGGTGGCCTCGACCGCGAACATCATCGGCTGGCAATTGGTCACCGCCGCCTGCTGCTGCCTGTTCATCCGCCGGCTGCGGGCGGTCGCGGACGCCGTCGACGCCGCCACCGAGCAGGTGATCACCGCCCGGGAGCGGGTCGCCGCCCGGCGCAGTCAGGCCGAGGAGCGGATCCGACACTTCCACGAGCAGTTGCGCCGGCACCGGGCGCTGCACGACGGCCCGCTGCGCCTGCTGACCGCGATCGCCGGCCAGGGTCCGGCCGGTCACCCCGACCCGCGGGTCCGCCGGCAGGCCGCGATCAGCGCCAACGTGCTGCGCGGGGCGACACCGGACACGCCCGACGGCACGCTCACCGAACTCTCCCTCGCCCTGATCGAGGCCGGGAACGACAGCGCCATGGAGGGCCTACGGGTGGAGTACCACTTCGCCAACCTGCCGGACACCCTGCCGTCCGAGGTGCTGCACGCGTTCCGCCACGCGACCGGTGAGGCCCTGGCCAACGTGGCCCGGCACGCCGGGAGCAGCCGGGTGCGGCTGACCGCCCTGAGCGACCGGCAGGCCACGCCGACCGTCACGGTCGCCGTGGTCGACCAGGGTGACGGCTTCGACCCGGACACCACGACGCTCGGCTACGGCATCCGGCACTCGATCACCGCCCGGATGCACGAGGTCGGCGGTACGGCCAGCGTGGACAGCCACCCCGGCCAGGGCACCCGGGTCGACCTGCGGTGGCCGGCGTGATCCGGGTCGCGATCATCGACAACGACAAGCTGGTGCCGGCCGGGCTGCGGGCGCTGCTGGCCGACGCCGGTGACATCCGGCTGGTGCACACCGCCACCACTGTCGCCGGCCACCTCACGGCCGCTCCCGAGGTCGACGTCGTCCTGCTCGACCTGCGCCTCGAGGACGGCACCGACGCCGCCGCCAACGTGGTCGCGTTGCGGGCCGGCGGCGTACGGGTCCTGGTCTTCTCGGTGCACGGGGAGCGTCGCCACGTGCGGGCCACGGTCCACGCCGGCGCCAGCGGCTATCTGGTCAAGGACGACGACGCGGCCAAGCTGGCCGATGCCGTCCGGACCGTCCACGCCGGACAGCCCGCGCTGACCGCCGAGCTGATGAGCATCATCAACGACGACCCGCCCGAGCTGTCCCCACAGGAGGCACGCGCCCTCTACCTCTACGGCACCGGGAGCACCCTGGCCGCCACGGCCCGCCGGATGGGCGTCACGATCCCGACCGTCCGTTCGTACCTGACCCGGATCCGGGCCAAGTGGGCCGCCATCGACCAGCCCGTGGACGACGTCCGCCTGCTGGTCGACGAGTACCGGCAGCACCCCGGCCGGGAGTGACCGGTCGTCAGCCGGCCGTGGGTACCCGCGCCTCGCGCCCGGCGCCCCGGCCGGCCAGCACGGCGGCCACCGCGACCAGCGCGAAGCCGCCGACCCAGAGCAGCTCGAGGCCGCGGACCGAACCGAACGGCCCGTCCAGCAGACGCAGCCAGGTCAGGGTCTCGCGGGTCGGCCCGAAGGAGAAGTGCTCCTCGTGCAGCATCGCGCCGCCGGTCGGTGTGGGCTGGGCGGCGGTCAGGTAGCTGATCAGCGACACGACGAAGCCGGCGGCCGACGGGATCGAGAGAACCAGGCCGGTCACCGCCAGGAGCGCGCTGCTCACCGGGCGCCGGGAGAGCCGGATCCGGTGGGTCAGGGCAACGCCGATCAGCCAGCCGGCGAGCAGGCCGAGCAGGGCGCCGGCGACGGTCAGGGGCAGGTACACGGCGGGCCGCAGCGGCCAGCCGAGGACGGCGACGTAGAGCTCGCCCTGCGCGGGGTCGGAGGCGGACTGCACTTCGAGGTGTACGCCGTCCCTGGTGGCCGTGTAGCCGTAGCCGGTCACGATGCCGCCGAGGTGAACCGGGGTCGCCTGCCAGCCCTCGGCGACCAGCTGCCGGTGGCTGTCCTCGACCGCTCGCTGGACCGCGGCACTGTCCCGCTGCGTCTGCCCCGCGATCGTGTAGTGGCTGATCCGCTGGACCTGGTGCTCGCCGGCCGGCAGGATCCGCTGCACGTCCGGCAGCGCCGGGTAGCCCAGGGTGCCGGCCCAGGAGCCGACGGCCGCGCCCAGAGCGCCGCCGACCAGTAGCGCCACCCCGGCCAGGACCAGGGCGAGCGGGCGACGCACGGGCGGCCGGAACCGCTCGCGCAGGCCGTCGGCGACCAGCCGGAGCTGCTCGCGGCGGCTCGGCCGGCCGCCCGGGGCCATCTCGACCATCGTCGCGATCAGCTCCGGGCCGTAGGTGCGGCGCAGCCGGGCCGGGTAGGCCGACAGCAGATGCCCGTATCCGTCGATGCTGCTCACGCGGCACCTCCGGCGACACCGGGACGCAGGCGCAGCTGCTCGTCGGCGGCGGCGACCCGGCGGCGCAGACGCTCGGCCTGCTCGGCCAGGGCGCCGGCGCCGGCGTCACTGAGCCGGTAGTAGCGGCGCAGCCGGCCGTCGACCGGCTCCTCCCGGTCGACGGCGATCAGGCCCTGCTGGTCGAGGCGGTCGAGGGCCCCGTAGAGGGTGCCGGGCCGCAGTGTCACCTCGCCGTCGGACAGTGCCGTCACGGCTTGGACTATGCCGTAGCCGTGCAGCGGCTGGGCCGCGAGCGCGGTCAGGATCAAGAAGGTTGGTTCCTGCATGCCGACGACAATACCGTCACCGTTATATATCGGCAACCGTAGTATCGGCGATCTTCACAGGTGCGTTCCGCACATCCGCGTACTAAGGTCGGGCCACCAAGATTGCAACGTTGTTTCAAATAAGTCTCAGCAGTTACCGGCCTCGATCAGGCGGGAGCGGACCATGGAGGAACACGGAATCGATCGTCGGCAGGTCCTTCGCGGGCTCGGCCTCGGCGCGGCCGGACTGGCCGCGGGACAGGTGCTCGCCGCCTGCGGCGGAGGCAGCTCGGGCCTGTCGAACAGCAGTGGGAGCGGCTCCAAGCCGCCACTGAACGTCTGGTACCACCAGTACGGCGAGGCCGGCACGCAACAGGCCGTGGAGCGGTACGCCAAGGAGTACGACAAGGCCGCCGTCAAGGTGCAGTGGACCCCCGGCGACTACACGTCCAAGCTGAACTCCGGCCTGCTGTCCACCTCGGGACCCGACGTCTTCGAGAGCACACCCAACATCGACCAGGTCAAGAGCGGCCAGATCGTGGCCCTGGACGACATCATCGCCGACGTCAAGAGCGACTACACCGAGGCCGACCTCAAGTCGTCCACCGTCGACGGCAAGATCTACATGATCAAGATGGTCGACGACATGGGCGTGCTCTACTACCGCAAGAGCGTGCTGGCCAAGGCCGGCATCAAACCGCCGACCACCATCGACGAGCTGATCGCGGCGTCCAAGGCGTTGAACACCAAGGACCAGAAGGGCCTGTTCATCGGCAACGACGCCGGCGTGACCCCGGCCTTCGGCGGCGGTTCGCTGCTCGGGCAGATCCTCTGGTCGGTCGGCACCGACTTCCTCACCCCCGACAACAAGCCCGGCTTCACCACCGCCGACGCCAAGCAGTCGTTCGCCAAGATGCGGGAACTGTTCGAGTCCAAGTCGATCCTGCTCGGCTCCCCGACCGACTGGTGGGACCCGTCGTCGTTCACCCAGGGCCTGGCGGCCATGCAGTGGTGCGGGCTGTGGGCGATGCCCGGCATCCAGAAGGCCGTCGGTGACGACTTCGGCGTCGTGCCCTGGCCGGCCTACAGCGCCACGGTCGGCAAACCGTCGACGTTCGCCGGTGGCTGGGGCGCGATGGTCAGCGCCAAGGCCAAGAACGTGGACGCGGCCAAGGCGTACATCAAATGGCTCTGGATCGAGAACAGCAAGAACCAGGAGGACTTCAACCTCAGCTACGGCTTCCACGTCCCGCCGCGCAAATCCCTCGCGGCCAAGGCGAGCAAGCTGCAGTCCGGGCCGGCCGCCGACGCGCTGAAAATCTTCAACGACTACGCCGTGGCCACCAACACGGCCTGGACGCCGAAGATGAACAGCGCCTACGCCGACGCCGCCACGGCCATCGTCCGCAAGGGAGCCGACATCGACGCCAGCATCGCCACGGCCGAGAAGGCCGTGAACGCCGAACTCCAGCGACTGTTCGGCTGAGGCGTGGCCACCACTGACGTGGCCGCCCCACGGACCCGGAGCACCGGCCGGGTCCGCGGGGTCGCCCCGGCGTTCTGGCTGTTCGTCGGCCCGTTCCTGATCGGCCTGCTGATCTTCGTCTACGTGCCGATCGTCTGGTCGGTGATCCTGAGCTTCTCGCGCGGCCAGAACACGGTTACCCCGGGCGACTGGGTCGGCCTGCGCAACTACATCGACCTGCTCAGGCCCGGACCCTTCCTGGACAGCCTGGTCACCTTCACCGTGTTCGCCGCGTTCATCGTCCCGCTGACCTTCGCCCTGGCCCTGGCGCTGGCCCTGCTGCTCAACCGGATCACGTTCCTGCGTGCCTTCTTCCGCTCGGTGTTCTTCCTGCCCACCGCCTGCTCGTACGTGGTCGCCTCGCTGATCTGGAAACTCTCGATCTTCAACGGGGTACGGTTCGGCCTGGCCAACACCGTCCTGGGCTGGTTCGGCGTGGACAACATCGCCTGGCTGGCCAGCAGCGACCCGCCCTGGTACTGGCTGGTCATCGTCACCGTCCGGCTCTGGCTGCAGCTCGGCTTCTACATGATCCTGTTCATCGCCGGCCTGCAGCGGATACCCAAAGACCTCTACGAGGCGGCCGACGTGGACGGCGCCGGGCGCGGCTGGCAGACCTTCCGCTACATCACGTTCCCGCAGCTGCGGCCGACCTCGATCGCCGTCCTGCTGCTCCTGCTGATCAACGCGTACCAGGCCTTCGACGAGTTCTTCAACCTGCTCGGCAACTCGTCGTTCGCCCGCCCGCCGCTGGTCTACCTCTACTACACCTCACAACAGAACCAGGACTTCGGCCACGGTACGGCCGGCGCCGTCATCCTGGCGCTCCTGATCATGATCGTGACCCTGGCCCAGGGCCGGATCTTCGGCTTCGGGAGGGCTGAATGACCGCCACCACCACCCCACCCCCGGTCACCGCCCGGGCCGAGGAACCGCCACCGCGTCAGGTCCGCCGCCGGACGCCCGCCGAAACCCTCGCCACCTCGGCCCGCTACCTGGCCCTGACCATCGCGGCCGTCCTGTTCCTGATCCCGTTCTACCTGATCGTCCGCAACGCCCTGGCCGCCGACGCGGAGATCACCGCCCCCGGCTGGACACTGTTTCCCAGCACCATCCACTGGGAGAACTTCGGCGAGCTGTTCAGCGACCCGTCGGTCAACCTGCTCACCGCACTGGGCAACTCGGCCCTGGTGGCCGTGACCCAGACCGCCGGCATGCTGCTGCTGTGCTCGATGGCCGGCTACGGACTGGCCCGCATCCCCTACCGCTGGGCCACCCCGATCTTCTACGCCGTGCTGGTCACGCTGATGATCCCGCCGGCCGTGACGTTCATCCCGACGTTCATCGTCGTGTCCCAGCTGCAGTGGGTCGACACCTACCAGGGCATCATCGTGCCGGTCCTGTTCAGCGGGTTCACCACGTTCCTGTTCCGGCAGTACTTCCTCAACTTCCCGAGCAGTCTGGAGGAGGCGGCCCGGCTCGACGGCCTGGGCTGGTTCGGCGCCTTCTGGCGGATCGTGGTACCCAACTCCGGCGCCTTCTTCTCGGCCATCGCGGTGATCACGTTCATCACCAACTGGAACCAGTTCCTGTGGCCGCTGATCGTCGGCCAGGACTCGTCGAAATGGACCGTCCAGGTGGCGCTGAGCACCTTCCTCACCGCCCAGACGATCAACCTGCACGAGCTCTTCCTGGCCGCCGCCGTCTCGATCGCACCCCTGGTCCTGGTCTTCGTCGTGCTCCAGCGCTACCTCGTCCAGGGCGTCGCCGAGACCGGCATCAAGGGCTGAACAACCCGGCGAAGGTCCGGCCGATCGCTTAGCGTGGCAATGGTGCAGCCACGAGCCACGCGACCGATCGGCCGGATCCCGGTCGTCGACGTCGCGCCCCAGGTGGACAACGGGAACCGGCCGGCCAAGTCGGTCGTCGGCGAGGAGTTCCCGGTCACGGCGACCGTGTTCCGGGAAGGGCACGACGCGGTCGGCGCCACGGTCGTCCTGACCGGACCGGACGGAGGCGAGCTGGCCCGGCCGATGGTCAAGGTCAACGCCGGGCTGGACGCCTGGGCCGTCACGGTCGCCGGCGACCGCACCGGGACCTGGTCGTACCGGGTGGAGGGCTGGTCGGATCCGTACGGGACGTGGAACCACGACGCGGTCATCAAGGTCGGCGCGGGCGTCGACGTCGAGCTGATGCTCGAGGAGGGGGCGCGCGTTCTCGAACGGGCGCTGGCCGAGGTGGAGCGTACGCCGGAACAGGGCGCTGTGCTGCGTACCGCGATCAAGGGTCTGCGGGACAGCGCGACCGATCCACAGACCCGGCTCGGCGCGGGGTTGTCCGCGGCCGTCCGCACCGAACTGGCCGAACGGCCGCTGCGCGAGCACGTCACCGCCGGCCCGGAGCTGCCCTGGCTGGTGGAACGCGACCGCGCCCTCTACGGCGCCTGGTACGAGTTCTTCCCGCGCTCCGAGGGCGCCACCCACGACCCGGCCACCGGTAAGTGGACCAGCGGCACGTTCGCCACCGCGGCCGAGCGCCTGCCCGCGGTGGCGGCGATGGGCTTCGACGTCATCTACCTGACCCCGATCCACCCGATCGGACGGATCAACCGCAAGGGACCGAACAACAGCCTGGAATCCGGACCGGACGACCCGGGTTCGCCCTACGGCATCGGCGCGGCCGAGGGTGGCCACGACACGATCCACCCCGATCTGGGTACGTTCGACGACTTCGACGCCTTCGTCGCCCGGGCCCGTGAGCTGGGCCTGGAGGTCGCCTTCGACCTGGCCCTCAACTGCGCGCCCGACCACCCGTGGGTGACGGGGCACCCGGAGTGGTTCACCACCCGGGCCGACGGCACCGTCGCCTACGCCGAGAACCCGCCCAAGAAATACCAGGACATCTACCCGCTCAACTTCGACAACGACCCCGAGGGCCTGTACGCCGAGATCCGGCGCGTCGTGCGGCTGTGGATCGACCACGGCGTGACCATCTTCCGGGTCGACAACCCGCACACCAAGCCACTGGAGTTCTGGGAGCGGCTGCTGGCCGACGTGGCCGCCGAGCATCCCGAGGTGATCTGGCTGGCCGAGGCGTTCACCCGGCCGCCGATGATGCACACCCTGGCCAAGATCGGCTATCAGCAGTCGTACACGTACTACGCGTGGCGGCACGGCAAGACCGAGATCCAGGAGTATCTGACCGAGCTGGCCGGCCCGGCGGCGGCATACATGCGGCCGAACTTCTGGCCCACCACGCACGACATCCTCACGCCGTTCCTGCAGCGCGGCGGCCCGGCGGCGTGGAAGATGAGGGCCGCGCTGGCGGCGACCCTGTCACCCAGCTACGGCATCTACGCCGGGTACGAGCTCATGGAGAACGTGCCCCGGCCCGGCGCCGAGGAGCAGATCGACAACGAGAAATACCAGTACCGGGACCGCCGGTGGGCCGAGCGATCGGGCGGCCCGCTGGCGCCCTACCTGACCCGGCTCAACGAGATCCGCCGCGCCCACCCGGCCCTGCACTGGCTGCGGAACATCCGCTTCCACTTCTCGGACCACGAGAACGTGCTGGTCTTCTCCAAGGCCCGCCGGGTGTACGACCGCGACGACGTGATCGTCGTGGTGGCCAACCTGGACCCGAGCGTGAACGCCGACACCTGGATCCACCTGACCATGCCCGAGCTCGGCCTGGACTGGCACGACGGGTTCGTCGCGCACGACCTGATCACCGGGCAGCACTGGAACTGGTGGGAGCACAACTACGTGCGGGTCGGCCCGGACACCGAGCCGGTCCACATCATCCACGTCACGCCCTACTGACGACAGCGAAGCCCGCGACGGACGGCCCGGCTGTGGTCACGGCGTTGTGCGCCGCGCCGGGCACGTCGCCGGCCACGCCGTCCGGGGCGAGCCGCGCCGCCTCCACCACCCAGTCCGACGGTGCGATCGTGTCGTGCTCGCCGCGCAGGACGAGCGTCGGTGCGGCCACCAGCGGCAGCCGGCGGTCGATGCGGTGGCGGACGCAGTCTCGCAGGGTGAGCACGACCCGGCGCAGCCCGGCGTCGCGGACGTCGGCGGCGATCATCGGTAGTTGTCGCGGGTCCTCGCGCAGCAGGTCACGGGCCCAGCGGGCGATCTGGCCGAAGGCGGTCGGCGCGGCCGGGTCGGCCGTCGGTCCGACCAGCACCAGCGACCGGACCAGCTCGGGGCGGCGCACCGCGAGCTCGACCGCGACCTGGCAGCCGTACGAGTTGCCCAGCAGGTGCACGCCGCCCAGCCCGGCCTGGTCGATCCACGCGGCGACCACCTCGGCGTTCTCCTCGACGGTGAGCACCCGGCCGGGATCCGGGGAGAGGCCGAAGCCGGGCAGGTCGGGCACGTACACCGCACCGGGCAGCGCGGCGGCGGTCGGCATCAGGTAGCGATGCGACACCGCCAGCCCGTGCAGCAGCACCCAGGCCGGGCCCGGGCCGGGCCGTTTCCGCAGGTGCAGCCGCAGTCCGCCGGCGGTGATCAGTTCGCTGGTGAACCCCCGCGCCGGGCGCGGGGCCGCGCCGATCAGCCACCTCTCGGCCCGCGACGTCAGTCTCATGCGACCAGAGCTCGGCGGTCGGCCCGGCGGATGGTGCCGCAGTGGCCGCATTCCAGGTAGTAGGTGCTCGGCTTGACCGGGAACAGCGGGATGAAGAACAGCGAGAACTTCGTCGACCGCCGCACGAGGGACTGAACCGCGTGGACGCCGCACACCTCGCAGACCATGGGGCGGCGCGAGACCACGTTGTCACGGGTACGCAGGCCGAAGATGAGAAACATGCGAGGTGCGTGCCCCACCAGGGTGGCGGCTAACCTTGCATCGGTGAAGAGCATCCCGCGAGCACTTCTGGCCGTCGGACTGGCGCTCACCGTGACGGCGTGCTCGTCCCCCGACTCCCCCACCGCACCCGACACCCCGGCGAGCAGTGCCGGCTCGCCGTCGGCGGGGCCGTCGGCGAGCGGTTCGGCGCTGGCCCCGGCCACCGTCCGGACCCTGGCCGGCACCGACACCGCGCCCTTCGACCAGAGCCGCAGCCTGCAGGCCCCGCCCGGCTGGACGGTGACCGTCTGGGCCCGGGTGCCCGGGGCCCGGCTGCTGGCCTGGACGGCCGACCGTCGGCTGCTCGTCTCCCGCCCCAAGTCGGGCGACGTCGTCGCGCTGACCCCCGGCTCCGGCGATGCCGCACCGACGTCGAGCACCCTGGTCAGCGGCCTGAACCAGCCGCACGGCCTGGCCCTGAGCGGCGGCACCCTCTATGTGGCCGAGAGCGACCAGGTCGACCGCTTCACCTACGCCGGCGGGCGGTTGTCCGGCCGGCAGGTGGTGGTCGACGGCCTGCCCGACGCCAAGAGCCCGGAGCTGGGCGGCCAGTACGCCCACGCGCTAAAGAGCGTGGCCGTCGGCCGGGACGGCGCGCTCTACGTCTCGGTCGGCTCGACCGGCAACATCTCGGCCGAGGACCGCGACGCCGACCCGGAACGCGCCTCGATCCTGCGGGTGCCGCCGGGCGGGAAGCCCGCGGTGTTCGCGCGCGGCGTGCGCAACGGCACCGGCCTGGCCGTCGACCCCGGCGGCGCGGTGTGGACCGCGGTCAACAACCGGGACAACATCGGCTACCCGCACAAGGGCGACGACCAGGGCAAGGTCATGCAGTGGTACGTCAACGACCACCCGCTCGAGCCGCTGGCCCGGCTGACCGCGAGCCGCGACCTGGGCTGGCCGTACTGCAACCCCGACCCCGACCTGCGCCCCGGCGCCAAGAACTCGCCGCTGAGCTACACCGCCCGGCCCTTCGTCCGCGACCTCCAGACCAACCCGGACGGGGCCAAGCTCGACTGCGCCAAGTTGCCCCCGGTCGAGCAGGGCATGGGCGCGCACTCGGCCCCGCTCGGCCTGAGCTTCGCCGTGAACCCGGGCCTGCCCGGCGGGTACGGCCCCGGCGCCCTGGTCGGCGTCCACGGCTCCTGGAACCGCAACCCGCCCCGCCCGCCCGAGGTGTCGTTCTTCGCCTGGCGCGACGGCACCCTCGGCCCCCAGCAGACGCTGCTGACCGGCTTCCAGCTGAAGGACGGCTCGCGCTGGGGCCGGCCGGTGATGGCCGTCCAGGGCCCCGACCAGGCCCTCTACGTCAGCGACGACCTGGCCGGGGCGATCTACCGGGTCACCGCAGCCCGAACGCCCGGGTGATGCGCTGGTCGACGGTGTTGCCGCGGGCGTCGCGGGCGGTGGTGCGGAGCGAGACGAACTCCGCGGCCGGTGGGGCGTTCAGACGGGTACGCCAGCCGCTGTCGCCCCGCCGCAGGGTGGCCGGGTGCCAGGTGGCGCCGTCGTCGTACGAGATCTCGACCCCGACCGCCCGGATCGCCCCGCCGCCGGTGGCGTTGGGCAGCAGCCGGGCCGAGACGGTCAGGCCGGCGTCCCGGGCGGCCCGGCCGGCGACGTCGGTGCCGACCGCGTAGTCGAGCTGGATCAGCGGCGCGACCTCGACCGGTGCCCCGGCGGCGACCGAGGCCGAGGTGAACGTCCACTCCGTCCGCGTGCCGACCGAGTACGGCCCGGCCCACGTGTCCCGTTTGTTCTCCGACACCAGGCGGTACGGGAGACGCTCGTCGGCCAGCGGGCCGGCCACCAGCAGCGGGCTGTACCGGTCGGCCTCGCTGACCAGCCGGTCGCCCTGATAGAGACGGACGTTGTCGTCGGCGGCGACGTTGTCGTAGGTGTCGCCCTCGTGGGCCCCGCCCGAGTCACCCCAGCCCGGGACGTGCGCGAAGAACCAGCCGCCCTCCTGCCGGAACACCGGCGTCGAGTCGTCGTCGGCGATCAGCCGAGGGCGCAACACCGGCCCGAACCAGTTTTCGGTCCGCCTCGACCCGGCCCGATACACCGTGGTCTCGTTGTGCTCGCCCAGCTCCCCCGGGATCTGCACGTCGGTCGTCCAGGGCACTCCGGCGGTGACCCAGTCGGCCCGGTCGGCGATCGCCGGGCTCTCGGCGTAGTCCAGCGACCCGTGTGCGTCGGCGCGGCCCTCGAGCACCCGGGCCGGCCGCCAGTGCCGAAACGACGTGTCGACGCGGGCCAGGTTGCGCGGGGTGGCCCGGTGCACGAGGTCGGCCGGAATCCGATTCCGGTGCTCGCTGACCAGGTCGTAGACGTACTCGGTGGCCGGGTGGGAGGTCAGCGCCAGCCGGACGCGTCGCTCCCGCTGGATCCGGGTGATCAGCCGTTCGCCCTCGTCCTTGGTCAGGGTGGCCACGGTCACCGGCGGCGGGTCGGCCGGTGACCACACCGAACCGCCCCAGGGCGCGAGCCGACCGGCGCCGTCGTTGACCACGACGAGCAGGGCGGCTCCGGCGGCGGCGGCCGTGGCCGCCTGCTCCTCGACGGTGGCGCTGTCGCCGCGGCGGACCACCAGCGCCTTGCCCCGGGCGTCACCGGCGAGCACGGCGTCGACCTGGTTGTGGCCGGACGGCAACGGGGTGTCCGGGCGGGCCACGCGTACGTCGTCGTAGGTCTCACCGGCCGACGCCATGATCAGGGCGGGCTGGGTCAGCCGCCACCGGGCGCCGAGGCTGAAGGTTCCCGCGGTGACCTTGCGGGTCGGCAGGACCCAGACGCTGTCGTATTCCGCGCCCGGGTACCAGGCGTCGACCCACGGTCCGGCGCCGAGGTCACGTTCGATCTGGAAGCGGGACGAGGTCACCACGGCCGGCTGCGGTGTGGCCGCCGCGGCCGGCCGGGCCGTCCGGGCGTCGAACACGACCGTGCGGTCCTGGTCGAGGTCGATCACCGGCACCGGCAGCAGGGCCAGGCCGCGCGACGACGGGCCGTGCGTACCCTCGACGTCGGTGCTCAGCCAGGCCGAGTAGGTGCCCGCGGGCAGGCGCAGGTCGAGGGTCCCGGACGCGTCGAGCCGTTCGGTCCGGGTGATGCCCGGACCGAGCAGGACGAGCTGGCCGCCGGTGGGGCGGCCGCCGCGGTCCTTGGCTTTCAGGGTCAGAAGATGGCGTACGCCTTCCCGTCCGACCCCGAACGACGTCCGGATCGGCCGCCGTCCCGCCGCGCTCGCGGTGACGAACCCGGAGAGCGGGCGGTCGGCCGGCACCCGGTCGAACTCGGTGGTGGCGGTGACCGCGGCCGAACCGTGGGCCGGCACCGTGACCCGGCCGGCCGACAGTGTGACCAGGTCGCCGCCCTCGACCGCCAGATCGAGGGTGACGGCCTGGTCGCCGGTGTTCGTGTAGCGGATCTCCCGCTCGACCGGCCCGTCCGGCGCGGTCGGGTAGGCGGGATAGCCGAAGTTGACCCCGCCGGTGGCGAATACCGTGGCCGCGGCCGCCGCGGCGACGTCCAGCCGCCCGCTGCCGCCGGAGTAGGCGGTCACGTCCGGGGTCGGCTTGGTCGTGCTGACCAGGGCGTCCTTGAGCTGCTGGCCGGTCAGGCCGGGGTGTTCGGCGGCCAGCAGCGCGGCGGCGCCGGCGACGTGTGGTGCGGCCATCGAGGTGCCGCTCATCGTCAGGTAGGGGCCCTCGCCGATCGGGGCGTACTGCGACCGGGCGGCCAGGATGTCGGCGCCCGGTGCGGTCAGGTCGGGCTTGACCGCCCGGTCACCGGCCCGCGGTCCCTGGCTGGAGAACATGGTGAGCAGGTCGTCGGGGCCGACCGCGCCCACGGTCAGGGCGGCGTCGGCCGCGCCGGGGGTGCCCACGGTGTACGCGGACGGTCCGGCGTTGCCGGCCGAGATCACGAACAGGGCGTTGGTCTCGGCGCTGAGCTGGTTGACGGCCACGCTCATCGGGTCGGTGCCGTCGGTCGGATCGGCGCCGAGGCTCAGGTTGACGATGCGGGCGTGCTGTTCGCGGACCGCCCACTCCATCCCGCTGATGATCCAGGACTCCTGACCGAAGCCGTCGTCGGCCAGCACCTTGCCGATGTGCAGCCGCGCTCCCGGCGCGACGCCCTTCTCCCGGCCGTCGGACATCGCGCCGGTGCCGGCGATGGTGGAGGCCACGTGCGTGCCGTGCCCGGCGCCGTCCCGGACCGAGCCGCCGGGCACGAAGGACGCGGTGGCGGCGATCTGGCCGGCGACGTCGGGGTGGGTGGTGTCGATGCCGGTGTCCAGCACCGCGACGTCGACGCCGGTTCCGAGGTCGCCGGTGCGCCACACCTCGGGGGCGCCGATCTGCGCGGTGCTCTCGGCCAGCGTCCCCTTGGCCTTTCCGTCCAGCCAGATCTTGGCGATGCCGCCGGCCACAGCCCGGCGGCCGGTGGTCCCGGCCACCGACGACCAGAACGCTCCGGTGTGGTCGGCGCTCAGCGCGGCCCCCCGGATGCTGTCCAGCGGGCGCACGCCGGTGGCGCCGCGCAGGGTCGTCGCGTTGCGCCGGCCGGCCGCGGCCGAGGTGTAGGTGACGATCAGCGGGAGCCGGTCGCTGTGCGCGTCGTCGTAGCCGTCGGCCAGCAACTCGCTGATGTTGAACAGGTCCTGGTCGAGCAGTCCGGAGGCCACATAGGGCAGGGCGTCGTGCGGGTAGACGTACGTGTCGTCGCCGTCCTGATGCCGCAGGAAGCCGGTCAGCCGCCCCTGGGCGTCGCGCACCTCGGGGTTGCCCAGGCCCGGGGCGGCCGGTGTGACGGTGACCCGGTCACCGGTGACCAGTGTGACAGTGGCCGGCACCGGTGACCGGACGGCGGAGGCGGGAGCGGGGGCCGCGGCCGCGGCGGTGGATGGTGCGACCACGGCCTGGGCGACGAGGATCGCCGCCAGCCCGAGTCCGCGCAGACGGGAGTGGGACAACGACAACCTCGCATACGTCGATCTTCATGGGAGCGTTCCCAGGATGATCAACTTTCGTTTCCGGGACAAGTCCCCGACGTGTCAATGCCGGCGTACCAGGGCCCGCAGAGCGACCTTGGCGAACTTGCCGGTGGCGGTCTTGGGGATCTCGTCCACCACCTCGATCCGGTCCGGGATCCACCACGACGCCACGCGCGCGGCCAGGTGGGCGCGTAGGTCCCGCTCGTCGAGGGACCGGCCGGCCACGGGTACGACGAACGCCAGCGGCCGCTCACCCCAGCGCTCGTCCTCGACCGCGATCACGGCCGCCTCGTGCACCGCCGGATGGGCCATGATCTCGTTCTCCAGCTGCACCGACGAGATCCACTCACCGCCGGACTTCACCATGTCCTTGGTCCGGTCGATGATCTCCAGATTGCCGTAGCGGTCGAGGGCACCCACGTCGCCGGTGCGCAGCCAGCCGTCGGCGGTGAACGAGGACGGTGACGCCTCGGCGCCGTAGTAGCCGGCGGCCACGGTCGGCCCGTACGCCTGCAACTCCCCCGGCGTACCGTCCCGTCCCCGCGGCACGCCCTCCTCGTCGACCACCCTGATCTCGGTCAGCGGCACCGGCGGCCCCGGCTTGCCGAGCACCTC
Organism: Actinoplanes sp. NPDC049265; assembly: GCF_043197135.1. NCBI lineage: Bacteria > Bacillati > Actinomycetota > Actinomycetes > Micromonosporales > Micromonosporaceae > Actinoplanes > Actinoplanes sp. NPDC049265. The sequence goes on from NZ_JBICSP010000004.1 coordinate 100,324, forward strand.
GCGGCGCTGCTCGCCGTCCAGGTCGTCGTGCACGGTGGCCAGCCGCGCGCAGGTGACCACCGGGCTCGTCTCGGTCATGCCCCACGCGTTGGTCAGCGGGATGCCGGCGCCGTCCAGCCAGGCCTGGGACAGGGCGGCGGGCAACGCGCCGCCGCCCGAGACGACCATCCGCAGGCTGCTCAGGTCGGCCGGGCCCAGCAGCGGCACCATCGCCCGCCAGACCGTGGCCACCGCACCGGAGAAGGTGACCCGGTGCCGGGCCATCTGCCCGACCAGCGCCTCCGGGCTCATCGCGGGACCGGGCAGCACCAGGTCCGAGCCGGCCAGCATGGCCGCGTATGGCAGCCCCCAGGCGTTGACGTGGAACATCGGCACGATCGGCATCACCACGTCGCGTTCGCTGATCGCGAAGTTGTCCACACCCAGCAGCAGCACGGCGTGCAGCACGATCGACCGGTGACTGTAGAGCACGCCCTTCGGCGGTCCCGTGGTGCCCGACGTGTAGCAGAGGCTGGCCGCGTCGTTCTCGTCCACGACGGCCGGGCGCGCGGGCTCACGTGCCCCCGCCAGCAGTTCCTCGTAGTCGGCGATCCGCGGGTCGGCCGGCAGCCCGGCCCGGCTGCCGTCGTCCATCACCACCACCCGGCGTACGGTCGGCATCCGATCGACCAGCGGCCACACCCGCGGGATCAGCGAGCGATCGACGAACAGCACGTCGTCGGCCGCGTCCCCGACGATGTGGACGATCTCGTCCGCGAACAGCCGGTGGTTGAGCGTGTGCAGCACCCGGCCGCTGCTGGGCACGGCCAGATAGAGCTCGACGTGCCGCTGCGAGTTCCAGCCGAACGTGCCGACCCGGCCCTGGTCCGGCACCTCCAGCGCGTCGAGCACCGCGGCCAGCCGCCGGGCCCGGCCGGCCACCTCGGCCCAGGTCGCCACCACCTCGCCGGTCTCGGTCGCGGTGACCACGCGCTTGTGCCCGAAGAGCTGCTCCACCCGCCGCATCAGGGTGGCCACGTCCAGCGGCGCCTGCTGCATCAGTCCACGCATGTGTCAGAGCCTCCGATGTGTACATCTGGCCGCTCTGATGAACGTATGTTTCCGCCCGGGTCACCGGTGAGGGAGCTTTCCTCCACCGTTCGAACCCCAGCGGTGGAAGGAACACCCCCCCCCGCCGGGTCAGCCGCCGGCGACCAGCCGGAGCAACTCGGCGGTGACCTCGGCCGGGCGCTCGACGTGCGGCGAGTGGCCGCAGTTGTCGTAGACGACCTCGCGGAAGCCGCCACCGGCGGCCGCGTACCGCTTCAGCACCTCCCGGGTCTGGCCGACCATCGGCTGCGGCGGGCAGTCGTCGGCGCCGGGCCAGCCCGGCACCACGCCGAGCGAACCCAGGTAGGCCAGGTCGAACAGCGACGTGTCGGACACGATGGCGTCCCGCTCGCCGCGGACCCACACGATCGGCGGCTTCGGCGTGACCGCGACCAGCGCCTCGGCCACGTTGAAATGGTTGGGCGCCATGGTGTTGAGCACGCCCCGGTCGCCCGGCCCGACGCCCGGCCAGCTCGCCACCGGCTTGCCGTCGCCCGGGTAGTTGTCCTCGCCGACGGCCGTGCTCAGCACCGTGTCCAGCAGCAACTGCTCGTCGTCGCCGAGCGCGGACGGGTCGGCTACGTAGGCCGACCGCAGCACCGCCAGCGGGCTGGCCGGAGCGTCGGCGCCGCGGTCACCGGCCTGGATGCGGGCCACGAAGTCCGGGTTGGCGGTGCCGCCGCCGGTGCCCGGCGAAATCGGCCGTGGTCGGGGTGCCGGCCAGGTCACGGGTGCCGCCGAAGCCGTACGGGCTGAGCGGCGCCTCCAGCAACACCGAGGAGAACCGCCCCGGGTGATCGGCCAGCAGTTGCATCACCACCCCGCCGCCCATCGAGTGGGCGGCCACGATCACCGGCCCGTCCGCCGGGAACAGGTTCCGGTCGTCGAGCAGGGCGGCCACGTCGTCGGCGAAGTCGCGCAGGCCCCGGGTGGCGTCCACCGGGGCGGTCTCGCTGCGGCCGTACCCGCGCAGGTCCGGGGCGACGACCCGGATACCGTCGGGCAGCCGGCGGATCAGCGGCGCCCAGAAGCCGGCCGACGAGCAGTTGCCGTGCACCAGGAGCACCGGCGTCCCGTCCCCAGGGCCACCGACGAGCACGTTCTGGGTGATACCGCGAGCCTGAACACGCTGATCACGGGTCTCCACCGGCTGATCGTGACACACTCCGCGGCGTATGTTCTTGAATCATGAGCACGACATCGGTGGTCGACCTGGACCTGAGCGGACGGACGGCCATGGTCACCGGCGCCGCCAGCGGGATCGGCCGCGTCTGCGCCCAGCGGCTGGCCGCCGCCGGGGCCGATGTGCTCGTGGTCGACGTCGACGAGGCCGCGGCCCGGGACACCGCCGAGGCGCTGGGCGGCCGTGCGGTCGCCGCTGACCTGGCCGACCCGGACGCGGTCGAGGCGCTCGACGCGGCCGTGGACGTCCTGGTCAACAACGCCGGGCTGCAGTTCGTGGCGCCGCTGCCCGAGTTCCCGCCCGAACGCTTCACGTACCTGCAGCGGGTGATGGTGGAGGCGCCGTTCCGGCTGGCGCGCCGGGTGCTGCCGCACATGTACGAGCGGGGCTGGGGCCGGATCGTCAACATCTCGTCGGTGCACGGGCTGATCGCGTCGCCGTACAAGTCCGCCTACGTGACCGCCAAGCACGCCCTGGAAGGGCTGTCCAAGACGATCGCGCTGGAGGGTGCCGGCCGCGGCGTCACGTCCAACTGCGTGAACCCGGCGTTCGTACGCACCCCGTTGGTCGACAAGCAGATCGCCGATCAGGCCGCCGCCCACGGCATCCCCGAGGCCGAGGTCATCGAAAAGATCATGCTGGAGCGTACGGCGATCAAGAAGCTGATCGACCCCGGCGACGTGGTCGAACTGGTGGCCTATCTCTGCACGCCGGCCGCCGACCTGATCACCGGCGCGTCGATCGCGCTGGACGGCGGCTGGACGGCACATTGACCGAGGAGTTCGACGTCCCGTTCGCCGGGGCCGACGACCAGAGCCGGCTGACCGCGGCCGGACTGGACCGCATCACCGTCGAGCACGTGCCCGGCGTCAGCCACTGCACGATTCTGTTCGACCCCCACGCCGCCGGCCCGGTCGCCGACCGGGTCGTCGAACTAGCAGGCAGGAGTGCCGCATGACCGTCTACGACGCGCAGATCGCCGACCTTCAGGGTAAGCCGCTCGACCTCGGGCAGTTCCGCGGGTCGGCCGCCCTGGTCGTCAACGTGGCGTCCCGTTGCGGGATGACCCCGCAGTACGCGGCGCTGGAGAAGCTGCACGAGGAGTACGCCGAGCGCGGCTTCACCGTGCTGGGCGTCCCCTGCAACCAGTTCGGGGGCCAGGAGCCCGGCACGGCCGACGAGATCGCCGAGTTCTGCAGCACCACGTACGGCGTGACGTTCCCGATGACCGAGAAGGTCGAGGTCAACGGTCCCGGCCGGCATCCCCTCTACCAGCAGCTGACCGGCACTCCCGACGCCGAGGGCTACACCGGCGACATCCGCTGGAACTTCGAGAAGTTCCTGATCGCCCCGGACGGCGAGGTCCGGGCCCGCTTCGCCCCCGGCACCCAGCCCGACTCCCCCGAGGTCATCGCCGCGCTGGAGTCCACCTTGCCGGCGTCCTAGTCGCCGGCGCGGACTCATGGGTGAGAGCGATGTTGCCGAGCCGCCGGTGATCATCAGCGTCCGCGATCAGAAAGCCTGCGGCTCCGGACGGTTGCGACAACAGCGCACCGATGGCCGAGCGGACGTCCTCCGCTGTCACCGTCGGCGACTCCGCGGTGAACTGCTGGATCAGCTCGTCCCCGGAAACCGTTGCGGCATACCATTCCGCGTCGCCGGGGCTCCAGCGACGAAGGGCGACGACGCCATCGCTCATCCCATGACCATCCATCCGCCCAGCACATCATGCGCGGCGGATGGCGTCCCCGCGGCCCCGGGCCGCGGGGACATCCGATTCAGCCGACCGTGACCCGGTCGAGGTCGGGGGCCCAGCCGCTCGGGTTGGCCACCGTGATCGTGGTGGTGCCGGACGGCAGGGTGAGTGTGGTGCTGGTGGTGCCGACCGTGTCCCAGCCCCCGGTGGCCGGGAAGGTCACCGCCTGGCCGTTGACGGTGGCGGTGCGCGGCTCGGCGGTCAGGTAGTGGAATGTGACCGTCCGGGAGCCGCCGCCGGTGACGCCGGTGAAGGTGAGCGTGGCGCCGTTGCCGAGCCAGCCGACCTTTGCGCCACCCGAGCAGGCCGCGCAGGCGGTCACCGTCGCGCCGCCGGTGCGGGTGTTGGCCGGCGCCTCGGCCTCGTAGCTCGCCGGGCCCGTCCCGCCGCCGGTGCCGACGGTCACCGCGCCCAGCCCGAGCCAGCCGTCGGCCTGCTGGGCGGCGTTGGCGAACCGGAACTTCCTGGCGTTGCCGCTGACCGCCTCGAGCGGATTCTTCACCCGCAGCACCCACTGGTAGCCACCGGCCGCGATCCCGGAGAGGTCCACGTTCTGCTGAAAATACTGCCGGTAGCCGAAGTCACGGTAGCCGGCGCCGGTGTTCCAGTCGGGGAAGTCGCGGATCGTCAGCGGCTGGACGGTGCGCAGGTCCCACGGCGTGTCCCAGGTGCGTACGACGGCTCCGCCGCTGTTCTTGAGGCCGAGGGTGACCGTCCAGGGGTAGTAGAACGGGGCCACGCCGGTGTTGCCGATGCGTACGCCGACGGTGGCCGTACCACTAGCCGTGTCCTTGAAGTAGGCGTTGTCGGCACTCAGGTTGTAGCCCATCAGGCGCACCCCGGCGGCCACGTTGGGATCGCTCGCCGGGTAGCCGCCGCTCTGCTCGTTGATCATCCAGGTGGGGTGCAGCAGCTCGATGCAGGCCTTGAGGTTGTCGACCGCGCCCGAGCCGTCGGGCCAGGACTGGAAGGCGGTGGACTGGATCTCGGGGCGCAGCTCGCCGCCGATCGAGTCACCGATCCACTTGTTCTCGGTGCCGGTGGCCAGGTTGTGTTCCAGCTGGGCGTAGGAGGCGCCGCCGAGCGAGGCCGGCAGGGTCACGCCCCGCAGCGGTGAGCCCTCGCGGAAGCAGAACGAGTCGTCGTGGTAGCCGATGTCGCGGCTGTCGGCGGCACCACCGGCCAGCCCGGGGTACCGGATCTCGAGCTTGGTCCGGTTGAACGCGGCATCGTAGGCGGCGACCAGCTGGGCCGCGTTGGCGTCGGCGGGCATGTAATTGGGGCGGCCGTCGGCCGTGTCGGTGTCGTACGGCCAGGTGTGCCACTCGCCCCACAGTCCGACCAGGCCGAGGTGGACGAACCCGAGCCGCGGGTCGCCGTCGTAGCGGGCGCCGAACGCGGCGATGAAGTTCTTCAGCGCGTTGATCAGGAACGGGCTGTCGTAGTCGGGGTGCGTGACGTTCCAGTAGGTGTCGGCCCGGGTGGCCACGTTGCCGTTGAAGCACGGCGGGATGGCGTTGGCCGGGTGGGTGCCGGTGCCGCCGGGGTAGGTCAGGTAGACCCGGATGGCGGCCTGGTTGCCGTACCCGGCGGTCTCGGCCAGCATGCTGTCCACGATGGACCAGTTGTAGGCGCCGCAGTTCGACGCACTGGTCATGATCTCCGACAGGCCGAAGTAACCCCAGGTCAGCGAGTGCGGATAGCCGGCGTTCTGGTCGGCGCCGGGTGAGTAGAACCGGGCCCAGCCCTTGAGCGGGTTGTCGACCGGGCCGGCCGCCGCGGTGAGCGGGTGGGCCGTGAGGGACGGGTCGGGGGTGGCCGGGCCGGGCGGCCGGTGCGGCGGTCCGGCCGGTGCGGCCTGCGCGACGGCCGGGGCGCCGAGGGCGAGGACAGCGCCGAGAACCGCGGCGCCGAGCGTTCGGAACGTCATGTCGGGAGCCTCTCGTTTCTAGGGGATTACGAAGAGGTGTTGACAAAGTATCGAAGGTCTACATCATTATTCGACAACGGGGTAGCTGGCAAGGGGGCAGGGATGAGCTCGACGAAACGGCGCGACGACCGTCGCGCTGCGTGGTGGTTCCTGCTGCCGGTGCTGGCCGGGTTCGCGGTGTTCTACGGCTATCCGGCGATACGCGGCGCGTGGTACTCGGTCACCGACTACACCATGCTCAACACCCCGTCCTTCGTGGGCGCGGACAACTACGCCAAGCTGGTGCACGACCGCCAGTTCTGGCACTCGCTGCTGGTCACGGTCTGGTACGTGGTCCTCAACATCGGATCGCAGACCGTGCTCGCCCTGGCCGTCGCCGCCCTCATGCACCGGCTGACCCGCTCGGTGGTACTGCGCGCGACCCTGCTGCTCCCCTGGCTCGTACCCAACGTCACGGTCGGCCTGCTGTGGATGTGGCTGCTCGACACCAACCTCGGCTTCGTCAACCAGTTGCTGGGCACGCTCGGCTTCGACCGGGTCGGCTTCCTGACCGACGCGACCCTCGCCCTGCCGTCGATCGCCGCCATCAACACCTGGGCCTACACCGGTTACACGGCTTTGCTGCTGTACGCCGGGATGCTCCAGATCCCGCAATACCTCTACGAGGGCGCGGCCCTGGACGGCGCCGGCGAGTGGCGGATGTTCCGCTCCATCACCCTGCCGTTGCTGCGTCCCGTCCTGGCCCTGGTGCTGGTGGTCTCGCTGATCGGCTCGTTCCAGATCTTCGACACCATCGCGGTCACCACCCGGGGCAACCCGGCCTCGGCCACCCGCGTCCTCTACTACTTCATCTACCAGCAGGCCTTCGCCTACTTCCAGATGAGCTACGCCTCGGCCGCGGCGGTCTGCCTGGCGCTGGTCCTGGGCGTCCTCACGGCGGTACAGATGCGCCTGCTGCGCGCCTCCCGATCGGATCTGGCATGAAGCGAAACCTCAGCCCGGGCCGGGTCCTCGGCTGGATCGTCCTGACCGTGACCGTCGTGGCCACCGTCTTCCCGTTCTGGTGGATGATCCGCACCGCGCTCACCCCGGCCGCCGACCTCTACACCGACAACGCCGGCCTGCTGCCGCACGACCCGACGCTGATCAACTTCGCCCGGGTGCTCGGCCTGACCAGCACGGCCGAGGCCCGGGCGGCCGGCGGTTCCGGCGCACACGTCGACTTCGCGCGGTACCTGCTCAACTCGATCGTCTACTGCGCGCTGATCGCGACGTTCCAGACGCTGTTCTGCGCGATGGCCGGGTACGCGTTCGCGCGACTGCGGTTCCCCGGGCGGGACCTGGTGTTCGCCATCGTGATCAGCGCCCTGATGGTCCCGCCGATCTTCACCCTGCTGCCCAACTTCGTACTGATCAAGGATCTCGGGCTGATCAACACCATGGCCGGCATGGTCGCGCCGACCATCCTGATGACCCCGTTCGCGGTGTTCTTCCTGCGCCAGTTCTTCCTGTCGCTGCCACGGGACGTGGAGGAGGCGGCGATCCTCGACGGCAACGGCGCCTGGGGCGTGTTCTGGCGGATCGCGCTGCCGATGAGCCGCGGGCCCCTGCTGACCATCGGGGTCACCACCACGGTGTGGGCCTGGAAGGACTTCCTGTGGCCGCTGCTGGTCGGCCGGGGCGAGCAGAACCGCCTGGTGACCGTGGCGCTCGGCGTCTTCCTGCAGCAGTCCCCCAACACCCAGCCGGACTGGACCGGGCTGATGGCCGCCTCCACGCTGTCCGTCCTGCCCGTCGCGGTGCTGCTCGTGCTGATCGGCAAACGCCTGGTCCAGTCCCTCAACTTCACCGGAAGCAAATAGACCTTCGAGCGGGAAGAGAACGACATGACACGTACGACACGGATCGGCGCGGCCTTACTGTCGCTGGCCATCGCCGGCGGACTGGCCGGCTGCTCGGGCGGCGACGACAGCGACGCCGGCGGCGCGGTCACCCTCGACTACTGGCTCTGGGACGACAACCAGCAGGCGTCGTACCAGGCCTGCGCCGACGCCTTCACCGCGGCCAACCCGGACATCAAGGTCCGGATCACCCAGGCCGCCTGGACCCAGTACTGGCAGAACCTGACCACCCAGCTCGCCTCGGGTGACGCCCCCGACGTGTGGACCGACCAGGGCTCGTACTACCCGCAATTCGTCGGCTCGGGCCAGATCCTCGACATCCAGCCGTACGTCACCGCCGACAAGATCGACCTGAACCAGTACCAGGCCGGGCTGGCCGACCTGTTCACCAAGGACGGCAAGCGCTACGGTCTGCCGAAGGACTGGGACACCATGGCCCTGGTCTACAACACGACCCAGCTGGCCGCCCAGGGCATCAAGCCGGCCGACCTGACCGACCTGACCTGGAACCCCACCGACGGCGGGACCTTCGAGAAGGTCATCGCCCGGGCCACGGTCGACACCAACGGCCACAACGGGCTCGATCCGGCCTTCGACAAGACCAAGGTCAAGGTGTACGGCTACCTGCCCGAATGGGGCGACGGCTCGCAGGGCCAGAACGGCTGGGGCAACCTGGCCGCCGCCAACGGATTCACCTACCTGGACAAGAATCCCTGGGGTACGCGGTTCAAGTACGACGATCCGGCTTTGGCCCAGACGATCGACTGGTTCAAGTCCCTGATCGCCAAGGGCTACAGCCCCGCCCTGGACAAGTCGTCCACCCTGAGCCGGGACGCGCTGATGAACGCGGGCAAGGGGGCGATCACGATGTCCGGCTCGTGGATGATCAACACGTACCTGGGTGAGTCGGCCAAGGCGACGTTCGCGTTCGCCCCGCTGCCGGCCGGGCCGCACGGCCGCAAGACCGCCATCAACGGCCTGTCCGACGCGATCTGGGCCGGCACCGAGCACAAGGACGAGGCCTGGAAGTGGGTCAAGTTCCTCGCCTCCGCCGAGTGCCAGAACATCGTCGGCGGCAACGGCGTGGTCTTCCCGGCCATCCAGGCGTCCACCGCCGAGGCGCTCGCCGCCCACCAGGCCAAGAAGCACGACGTCCAGGTGTTCGTGGACGAGGCGCGGGCGCCCGGCGGCACCTTCTTCGTGCCCATCACCGAGCACGGCAACGAGGTCAGCCAGCTCGTGCAGGACGCCATCCAGTCGTCGGTGCTCGGCCAGACCGACTCGGCGACCGCCCTGAAGAAGGCCAACGACCAGGTCAACACGTTGTTCAAGTAGTCCGCCACCACGCTTCACGAGGAGAACCATGGCGTCGCTCATCCAGCTGTCCGGCCGCACCTTCGCGCTGGAGCACGACGGCCCCGGCCGGCCCGAACCGGCCGACGGTGGCCTGATCCTCCCGCCCGGACGGGTCGCGCTGCTGCACGGACTGGGCGACGCCCTGTTCTACCGGCACGGCCAGAACTCGTGGAGCCCGTGCGGCTGGCGTCGGCTGTCCGAGCCACCCCTGCGCATCGCCGACCGGCGGCGACGGATCACCGCCGACGACGACGCCTGGGACGACCCGGCCCGGCACCACTCCTCGGCGGTCGCCGCCCTCGACGCCGGCGACGGCGACGTCCTGCTGCTCGGGGCGCTCGGCCTGGGTACGCCCCGGCTCACGGCCGACCGGGACACGCTGGCCGGCTGGTACGAGCACGGCGCCCACCCGTGGTTCGCCGCCCGCGGCCCCGAGGAGGAGGTGTTCGCCGCGTACGCCCGGCAGCTGGCCCGCCGCATCGGTCACCGCGACCGGCGCGCCGGCAACGTCTGGTGCAGCTGGTACGCGTACTACGAGAACATCACCGAGCCGCAGCTGACCAAGGACATTCAGGACCTGCGGGGGCTGCCGTACGACGTGGTGCAGATCGACGACGGATGGGAACGGATGGTCGGCGACTGGCAGCCCAATCCGAACTTCCCGTCCGGGATGCGGGCTCTGGCCGAACGGATCGGTGACGCCGGGCTGAGCCCGGGGCTGTGGCTGGCCCCGTTCATCGCACTTCCCGGGTCCGCATTCGCGCGCCGGCACCCGGACCTGCTGCTGCGCGACGCCCGGGGCGAGCCGGTGGTGGCCGGGAACAACTGGGGCACCGGCTACCACGCCCTCGACCTGTCCCGGCCGGCCGCCCGCGACCACGTCGGCGAGCTGATCCACCGGGTGGTGCACGATTGGGGCTTCCGCTATCTGAAACTGGACTTCATCAACGCCGGCGCCGCCCCCGGCGCCCGGGCCGGTGACCCGGACCGGGAACAGGTCTACCGGGACGCGCTCACGCTGATCCGGGAGGTCGCCGGCGACGACGTCTACCTGCTCGGCAGCGGCGCCATCCTGCTGCCGTCCCTGGGCCTGCTCGACGGTCTGCGCAGCGGCCCCGACGTCGCCCCGATGTGGCAGAACTACGCCAGCGACGACCCGTCCGACGCGATGGCCCGCAACGCCGTGGTCAACGCCCTGCACCGGCTGTGGCACCGGCCGCTGGCCGAGGTCGACCCGGACGTCGTGTACTTCCGCAGCCGCCTCAACCTGCTGACCGATCAGCAGCTCGGCTGGCTGCGCGACCTGGCCGACATCTGCCGGTTCCGGGCCGTGTCCGATCCGCCGGGCTGGCTCACACCGACCGAGCTGGCCGAGCTGACCGGTTACCTGGCGGCGCGGCCGGAGATCGTGCGCCGGGACCGGTACCGATTCACCGTCGGTGGCCGGGAGGTGGACTTCACCGGCGCCGTCACACCGGCGGCACAGGCGTACCCCATCGCCTGATTGTAAAGTCCGAAGCGTATTGGCCGAGCGCGACCGGGCAGCGGAGGACAAACGGTGACTCAGGTGACCACCACCGGGGCGGATCTGCCCCGCCTGCGCGAACTCAACTCGCTGACGGTGGTGCGGGCACTGCGCGACCACCCGCCCTCGACCGTCACCGAGCTGTCCCGGCGCACCGGCCTGTCCCGGCCCGCCGTCGACGTGATCGCTCAGGGGTTGGTCGCCGACGGCTGGGCCGGCGTGCTCGAACCGGGGGCCAGCAGCGCGGTCGGGCGCCCGGCCCGCCGCTACCGGTTCCGGGCCGGCGCCGGCCACGTGCTCGGCATCGACGTGGGCGTACACAAGATCCTGGCCCTGCTGGCCGACCTGGACGGCACCATCGTGCACAGCGTCCGGCACGCGGTCGACGCGCAGGCCGGCCCGGACGAACGGCTGGCCGAACTCGACCGGGTCATCGACGCCTGCCTGGCCGGCGCGGACAAGACCGCGGCCGACGTCTGGGCGGTCACCGTCGCGGTCACCGGCGCCGTCGACCCGGCCGGGCGGACCAGCTTCTTCACCCCGCTCCCGGGCTGGAAGGACGTCGACCTGACGGGCCGGTTGGCCCCGCGGTTCGCCTGCCCGATCGTGATCGAGAACGACTGCAAGCTGGCCGCCCTGGCCGAGCGGTGGAAGGGCGCGGCGACCGACGCCGACGACATCGTCTACCTGCTCGGCGGCATGCGCAACGGCGCCGGGCTGATCATCGACGGGGTGCTGCGGCGCGGGTACGGCGGGGCCGCCGGGGAGATCGGCGCGCTCAAACAGGTGCGCTGGCTGAACGCCCCGGAACATCTGCAGAACTGCCCCGGCGTGCCGGACACGGTCGAGCCCGACGACGCCGCCGCGTGGGTCTTCAACGCCGCACGGGAAGGGCACAAGGCCGCGCGTACGGCGGTCCGCCGGTATGTCAAGGATCTCGCCGTTGGCGCGGCCGCGCTCGTGCTCGCCCTCGACCCCCAGGTCGTCGTGTTCGGCGGCGGCTTCTCCCGGTCGGCCGACCTGATCGTCGACCCGCTGCGCCAGGAGCTCGAACGGCTCTGCCTGCGCATGCCCGAGGTGCGCGCCTCCACTCTGGGCGCCGACTCGGTCGCCCTGGGCGCGCTGAGGCTCGCCCTCAACGAGGTCGACCGGCGAGTCTTCGGCGACGGCCTCTCCGCGCCGGTGGCGCCGCGCCGCGCTTGATAGATGATGTTGGCATGTCGGCGGTGCTCTCCGGACGCGACGACGAGCTGCGGCTCCTCGGCGACCTGCTCGCACGGGCCGGTGACGGCGGCGGCGCGACCGTGCTCCGGGGCGAGGCGGGCATCGGGAAATCGGCGGTGCTGGCCGAGGTGGCCGGCCGGGCCGAGACGCGGCGCATGCGCGTGCTCAGCACGACCGGCGTGGAGAGCGAGGCGCAGATCGCCTTCGCCGGGCTCGACCGGCTGCTGCGCCCCGTCCTCGACCAGGCCGACCGGTTGCCGTCGCCCCAGCGCGACGCGCTGCTGGCCGCGTTCGGACGGGCCGGCACCGCCCGCCCCGAACTGTTCCTGATCGCGCTGGCCACGTTGAGCCTGCTCGGCGAGGCGGCCACCGGGACACCGGTGCTGCTGGTCGTCGAGGACGCCCAATGGCTCGACCGGGCCACCGCCGACGTGCTGGTCTTCGTCGCGCGGCGGCTCGACGACGAGCCGGTCGTGCTGCTGGCCGCCCTACGCGACGGGTTCGACGGGCCCTTCGCCGGAGGCGGCCTGCCCGAGCTGGCGCTGGCCCGGCTACCGCGGGCCTCGGCCGAGCAGGTGGTCGACGCCCACAGTCCGGGCCTGCCGCCGGAGGTGCGGGAACGGGTGCTGACCGAGGCCGCCGGCAACCCGCTTGCCCTGGTCGAGCTGCCGGCCGTCCTGGACGCGGGCGCCGCCTCCGGCCCGACCGGCGTGCTGCCCCTGAGCGCGCGGCTGGAACGGGCCTTCGCGGCCCGGATGGCCGGCCTGCCCGCGGCCACCCGGATGCTGGTGACGGTGGCCGCCCTCGACGACGGCGACGCCCTGCCGGAGATCCTGGCCGCGGCCACGCTGATCACCGGCCTACCGTGCACGCCCGGCGACCTCGATCCGGCGGTCGCGGCGCACCTGGTGCACACCGACGGCGGGCGCGTCCGGTTCCGGCACCCCCTGATGCGCTCCGCGATCCACCAGGGCGCGGGCATCGGCCGGCGCCAGCGCGTGCACGCCGCCCTGGCCGAGGTGGTCGGCCACGACGACCGCCGGGTCTGGCACCGGGCCGCGGCCACCGCCGGGCCGGACGACGCCGTCGCCGTCGAGCTGGAGGCGGCCGCGGCCCGGGCGCAACGCCGGGGCGGCACCGCCGCCGGTGCCGCCGCGATGGAGCGTGCGGCCGAGCTCACCCGCGACCCGGCGCTGCGCGGCGAGCGGCTGCTCCGCGCGGCCGAGATCACCTTCGAGCTGGGTCAGAGCGACGGGGTGGCCCGCCTGCTGGCCGAGGCCGACCGGGTCGGGCTGTCCGAACGGCAGCGCTGGCGGACGGCGTGGATCCGGGACAGCTTCGACGACGGCGTCCTCGGCCGGGCCCAGGCGGCGTGGTCGCTGGCGCAGATCGCCGGGCGGGCGGCGGGCGACGACCCCGGGCTCGCGCTCAACCTGCTCTACGGGGCGGCGCTGCGCTGCTGGTGGACCGAGCCGAGCGTGGAGGTCCGGCAGAGCGTGGTCGACGCCGCGGAGCGCGTACCCGTGGACGAGAACGACCCCCGCCTGCTGATGGTCCTGGCCTTCGCCTCGCCGATCGAGCACGGCGAGATCGTGCTGAGCCGATTACGCCGGCGCACCCTGACCGACGACGGGCGGGCGGCCCGGATGCTCGGCAACGCCGCCCACGCGGTCGGCGCGTACGACCTCGCCGCCGGGTTCTTCGCCGCCTCGCTGCCCGGGCTGCGGGCCGAGGGACGGCTCGCCCTGCTCGCCCGCGCCCTCACGCTGCAGGCCCGCGGCTGCGCCCAGCTGGTCGACCTCGGCGTCGCCATCCCGGCCGCCGACGAGGCGTACCGGCTCGCCCGCGACACCTCGCAGCCGGTCGTCGCGGCCACCGCGCAGACCGCCCAGGCCCTGCTCGCGGCCCTGCGCGGTGAACAGGACGACGCCTACCGGCTCGCCGCCCGGGCCGAACGGGCGGCCATGCCCGGCGCCACCAACGCGGTGCTGGCCGCCGTGCAGTTCGCCCGCGGTTCGGCCGCCCTGGCCGCCGGCCGGCACGAGGAGGCGCTGACCGACCTGCGGCGCATGTTCGACCCGGCCGATCCCGCCTTTCACCGGGCGCTGCGGTGCCACGCGGTCGGCGACCTGGCCGAGGCCGCGGTCCGCGGTGGACAGCCGGACGAGGTCCGGGGCGTGGTGGCCGAGATGACCGAGGTCGGCCGGCGTACCTCCGCCCCGGCGCTGCACACCGGCCTCCGCTATGCCCGCGCCCTGCTGGCCGACGCCCAGCCGCTCTACGAGGAGGCGCTGCGACCGGCCGCGTGGCCCTTCCCGCGGGCCCGGATCCAGCTCGGGTACGGCTCCTGGCTGCGCCGCCAGCGCCGGGTGGCCGAGTCCCGGGCGCACCTGCGAGCGGCCCGGGACACCTTCGACGCGCTCGGCCTGACCCCGTGGGGCGACCGGGCCCGGTCCGAGCTGCGCGCCTCCGGCGAGACCAGCCGCGGCCGCTCCCCCGACGCCCGCGACCGGCTCACCCCGCAGGAACTGCAGATCGCCCAGCTGGCCGCGGACGGCCTGACCAACCGCGAGATCGGCCAGCGGCTCTACTTGTCGCACCGGACGATCGGCTCGCACCTGCACCGGATCTTCCCGAAGCTCGGCGTCACCTCCCGGGCCCAGCTGCGCACCGCGTTACCGTCATCTGACGCAAGCGAAGCGCCGTGACAACCGCCTAGGTTTCCGGTCATGACGAACGTACTTTTCATCCATGGCCTGTGGCTGCACGCCACCTCGTGGGGCGCCTGGTCAGAACTCTTCGAGCAGGCCGGCTACCAGACCTCGGCGCCCGGCTGGCCGGGCGAACCGGACACCGTCGAGGCGGCCCGGACCAACCCGGACAGCGTCGCCGACCACGGCATCGACGACGTGGTCGCGCACTACACGAAGATCATCGAGGGCCTGGACAGCAAGCCGATCCTGGTCGGGCACTCCTTCGGCGGCATGATCGCCCAGAAACTGCTCGGCCTCGACCTGGCCGCGGCGGCCGTCGCGATCGACGCGGCCCAGATCAAGGGCGTGCTGCCGGTGCCGCTGTCCTCGCTGCGGGTCACCTTCCCGGTGTTCAAGAACCCGGCCAACCGGCACCGGGCCGTCTCGCTGACCGCCGAGCAGTTCCGGTACGGCTTCGGCAACGCCATCAGCGAGCAGGAGTCGGACGAACTGTTCGAACGGTGGGCCATCCCGTCGCCGGGCAAGCCACTCTTCGAGGCCGCGGCGGCCAACTTCGACCCGCACTCGCCGGCCAAGGTCGACACGGCCAACGAGCTGCGCGGGCCCCTGCTGCTGATGATGGGCGGCCGCGACCACACCGTGCCCGAGGCGATCACCCGGGCCACGCTCAAGCAGTACCGGCACTCCGACGCGGTCACCGACATCGTCGAGTTCGCCGACCGGGCCCACTCGCTGACCATCGACCACGGCTGGCGTGAAGTCGCCAACACCGCGCTGGCCTGGCTCCGGCAGCACTCCCTCTGACGCCATGGACCTGCATCTGAACGGGCGGACCGCGGTCGTCACCGGCGCCGGCAAGGGCATCGGCCTGGCCGTCACCCGGGCGCTGGCCGGCGAGGGCGTCACCGTCGTGGCCGGCACCCGTACCGTCACCACCGAGCTGTCCGACCTGGCCGCCCGGACCACCGTCCACCCGGTCGCGGTCGACCTGGCCACGCCGACCGGTCCGGCCGAGCTGGTCGAGACCGCCGTCACCGCCCACGGTGGCCTGGACATCCTGGTCAACAACGTCGGTGGTGTGCGGCCCCGCACCGGGGGGTTCCTCAGCGTCACCGACGACGACTGGCTCCAGGCCCTGACGATCAACTTCCTTTCCGCCGTACGCGCCACCCGCGCCGCCCTGCCGCACCTGATCGACCGGGGCGCCGGGGTGGTCGTCACCGTCGGCTCGGTCAACGCCCGGCTTCCGGATCCGCTGGTCATCGACTACAGCGCGGCCAAGGCGGCCCTCGCCAGCTTCTGCAAGTCGCTGTCCCGGGAGGTCGCGCACCACGGCGTACGCGTCGCCACGGTCAGCCCCGGCCCGGTCGCCACGGCGCTGTGGCTGGGGCCGGACGGGGTCGCCGCCACCGTGGCCAAGGCCAGCGGCGCCAATCCGGAGGGGGTCGCCGGCACCGCCGCCGGTGAATCCGCGACCGGCCGGTTCACCCAGCCCGACGAGGTCGCCGACCTGGTCCTGCTGCTGGCCAGCGACCGGGCCGGCAATGTCACCGGCGCCGACTTCGTGATCGACGGAGGGCTCATCACGACGCTGTGACCTTCGTCCCTAGTGGGAGATCCGGTGCACGAGATCGGCTCGGTGTACGTCAGGCCAGCATGAGCTTCACGCGTACCCGAGCATTGATCGTGCTCGCCGTCCTCGCCGCTCTCGCGATCGCCGGCGTGGCGGTCGCGCTGGTCCGGGACACCCAGGGCGACGCCGCCGCCCAAGGGTGCCCGGCCGGCGCGACCACCGTCAACGTCAAGCTGCCCGAGCACTCCGACCAGGTGAAACTGCGGATCCTCAACGGGACCCGCACGACCGGCCGGGCCGAGCAGGTCAGTGAGGAGTTCAAGAACCGCGGCTTCCAGATGCAGCGGCCGGCCGACAGCCGGAGCAAGGTCGCCAAGGTCGCGGTCATCAAGTTCGGGCCGAAGACGGTCGGCGCCGCCCAGTGGATCCGGGCGTACTTCCTCGGCGAGGGCGTGGCCCAGTACGAGGCCACCCGGACCACCGACGTGATCGACATCGTGGTCGGTGACCAGTACAAACAGCTCGCCACCACCACCGAGGTGAACCAGTCGCTGGCCCAGCTCAGCGACCCCAAGCTGCCCCCGGGCACCTGCGCCGCCTGACCGCCGCGCGCCTTCCCGGGGCCTCCTTACCAAACTTTTATCCCTGCCGTGCCAGCCTGATGCCCCTGAAACAGTGGTATCCCCGAGCGGCATCCGAGGCCCGAATACCGCTCAGGCCAACCAGTGAAAACAGTGGTAACCCCGCGCGGTATCCAGGGCCCGCATGCCGCTCGGGCCTACCAGTGAGAACAACAGTGGTAGGCCTGAGCGGCGTCCGAGGCCCGGATGCCGCGCGGGGCTACCACTGAGAACAACAGTGGTAGGCCTGAGCGGCGTCCGGGGCCCAGATGCCGCGCGGGGCTACCACTGATGTGTGGGGAGGTCACGGTGGTACGAGTGCTGGTCGCCGACGACGAGCGGATGCTGGCCGACATGGTCGCGGAGGGGCTGCGCCGGCTGTCCATGGCCGTCGATGTGGTCTACGACGGCGACAGTGCCCTGGACCGGCTCGGCGTCAACCGCTACGACGTGGCCGTCCTCGACCGGGACATGCCGGGCCGCAGCGGCGACGAGGTGTGCCGGCGGATCGCCGGCTCGGACGCCGGGACCCGCGTGCTGATGCTGACCGCCGCGGTCGGGATCCGCGACCGGGTCGAGGGCCTGGGCCTCGGCGCCGACGACTACCTGACCAAGCCGTTCGCCTTCGCCGAGCTGGTCGCCCGCCTGCAGGCGCTGGCCCGCCGCACGGCGCCCGCACTGCCGCCGGTGCTCCAGCAGGACGGCGTCGAGCTCGACGTCGCCCGGCACACCGCCGCCCGGGACGGGCTCGCGCTGTCGCTGTCGCCCAAGGAGTTCGCCGTGCTGCACGTGCTGCTGCGGGCGGGCGGCCGGGTGGTCAGCCCCGAGGATCTGCTGGAGCAGGCCTGGGACGAGCACATCGACCCGTTCACCAACACCGTCCGCACGACGATCATGACGTTGCGGCGGAAGCTCGGTGACCCGCCGGTGCTGCACACCGTGCCCCGGGCGGGCTACCGGCTCGGGATGCCCGGCCCGAGCGGGTCACCGTCCGGCGCCCAGCCGCGAACACAGTGGTAGCCCCGGGCGGTATTCGGGCCCCGGATACCGCCCGGGGCTACCACTGAAAGTCGCCAAGCCGGCGCCCAGCCCGTCAGGCGGGTCGGCTGGTTGTTGACGCGGATCCGCGTGTTCGCTGGACGGGGGACCACGTGATCATCGTGGAATGGGCCGCGCGGGCGGCGAAACCGGTCAGGACGATGGCCGCCGGCACGATCAGGTAGGCGCCGCTGAGCAGCAGTGTCGCCCCGGTGAGGGCACTGCCGGCCACCGCGACGGCCCGGGACCGGCCGGCCGGCAGCAACCGGACGGCGGCCAGGGTGCCGACGAACATGACCGGGGCCAGGCAGGCGGAGGTCGCCCGGAGCAGCGGGTCCAGGCCGATCGGGAACAGGAGCGTGGGTACGGCGACGAGGGCGGTCGCCGTACCCAGCAGAACCAGAGCGCGCCCGGGTGAGCTGATCCGGCGCGGCAGCAGGCGCTCGCCGGCCAGCGCGGCACCGAGCCGCGAAGCGCCGGCCAGGTAGGTGTTGATCGCGCCGAAGGTCAGGACCAGGGCGGCCACCCCGGTCACCGGTTCGGCGGCGGCGCCGATGCGGGTGGCCATCATGGCGGTCAGGGGTACGGGCGACGACGCCGCGCCCGAGCCGACCCCGGCCACCGCCACCCCGAGGTAGATCACGGTGATCGCCACCAGGGTCAGCCCGGTCGCGGTCAGCAGCCGCCGCCCCGCGAACTCGGCCGACAGGTGGCTGGCCGCCTCCCACCCGACGAACGCGAAGACGAGCACCCCGACGGCACTGCCGACCCCGCCGAGCCCGTGTGGCAGGAACGGCGCGAAGCGGTCGGCCCGGACCTCGGGCAGGCTGGCCGCGATCGCCGTGGTCAGCACCGCGACCAGCAGGCCGACCAGCACCACCTGCACTCGGCCGCTGGTCCGCAACCCGGCCGCGTTGGCGCCGAACGCCGCCGCCAGCAGCACCCCGGCGACGGCGGTCGCGGCCCGGCCGTCCCAGCCGAACGCGTCGGCCGCGTACAGGCCGCCGGCCAGCGCCCCGGCCAGGATGCCGACCGGCACCGCGGTGAAGAACCACCATCCGACCGCCGCGTACGCCCACCGCCCCACCCCCGTCCCGGCGAAGTGCGCGACCCCGCCCGCGCCGGGATGCCGCAGCCCGAGCAGCGCGAAGGTGAACGCCACCGGGACGCTGACCACGATCAGCCCGGCCCAGGCGAGCACCGACCCGGGCCCGGCCGCCTCCGCCGCCAGGTGTGGCAGCACCAGCATGCCCGGCCCGAGCACGCCCCCGAGCACTGTCGCCGTCCCCTGCCACAGTCCCAACCGATGTTCTGTCATGCCCGAAAAGGTAGGCAGACGTTCGGTGATCATGGGTCTCAGTCGAACGTTTGAACGGAATTCGATGGCAGGATGACCCAATGGACGAACTTGACGCGCGAATCATCGGCGAACTCCAGTCAGATGCGCGGCTCTCCAACCGTGAGCTGGCCCGGCTGATCGGGGTCTCGCCGTCGACCTGCCTCGAACGGGTCCGCTCGCTGACCCGGCGCGGCGTGATCCGGGGCTATCACGCCGACATCGACCCGGTCGCCCTCAACCGGGGCGTGCAGGCGATGATCTCGGTGCAGGTGCGGCCGCTCGACCGGGACGTGATCGACAAGTTCAAGGCCGCCGCGACGCGGATGCCCGAGGTCCTGAACGTCTTCGTGCTGGCCGGCGGGGACGATTTCCTGCTGCACATCGGGGTACCCGACCTCGACGCGATGCACGGCTTCCTGCTCGACCGGCTCAGCAAGCGCCGCGAGGTCACCAACTTCCGCACCTCGGTCATCTTCCAGCAGGTGGCCAACCCGGCGCCGGGGCTGATCGTCAGTCCACGGTGAGCACGATCTTGCCGCGGCGGGATCCGCGCTCGATCGCCGTGTGCGCGTCGGCGGCCTTCGGCAGCGGACAGGAGGCCTCGACCGGGACCCGGAACCGACCCTCGGTGAACAGGCCGGCCGCGGCGTGCAGCCCGTGACCGCCGTCCGGCTCACCGGCCAGCCGGCCCATCGACAGGCGCACGCCGTGCTCGGCGGCGGTGAAGTCGGACAGCGTCAGCACCGCCGCCGGATCGCCGGTCAGCGCGACCAACTCCCGCAGGGACCCGGCGCCGGCGACGTCCAGGGCCCGGTCCACACCGGCGACCCGGTTCGCCAGGCCCGGCCCGTACGTGATCGGTGTCGCACCGAGGCCGGCCAGGAAGCCGTGGTTCTCCGGGCGGGCGGTGCCGAGGACCCGGACGCCACGGGCCACCGCCAGCTGGACGGCCACGCTGCCCACGCCACCGGCGGCGCCGTCGATCAGCAGCGTCGTGCCCGGCGCCGGGTCGAGCCGGTCGAGCGCGCGGGTGGCCGTCTCGACGCTGGTCCCGGCCGCACCGGCCTGCTCCCACGGCATCCCGGCGGGCTTGGGCGCCCACAGCTGGAGCACCGCGAACTCGGCACTGGCGCCGCCGAGCCGCGCGACGTCGACCGAGCCGAAGACCTCGTCGCCCACGGCCACACCGGTCACGCCGGCACCGGCCGCGTCGACGGTCCCGGCCGCGTCCACGCCGGGGATGTGCGGCAGGGCCAGCCGGGCGCTCATCGGCGTGCCACCGGCGCGGAGACCCGCGTCGACCGGTGAGACTCCGGCCGCGCGTACGCGCACCCGGATCTGACCGGGGCCGGGCGCGGGCGTCTCGGCCGTACCCATCTGAAGTACCTCGGGACCGCCGAACCGGTCGAAGAGCACAGCGAACATGCACGCAACCTAGATCGGCCGGCCGCCGACCGGCGCGAAGTGAGAAAGCAGCGCGCGGAATCGCCTCGGAACGGCGTACCCGTCAAGAACGGTTTGTAATCGATTGTTGTAGATCTGTCGATAGGGTTCCCGCGGTCGGCCCCCGATGACCGGGCGGCCGCAGAGAAGGGAGACACACGTGCTCCGCAGAGCCATGACCGTGACGGCGGCCGTCCTCGTCGCCACCCTCGGCCTCCAGACCGGCGCCCAGGCGGCACCGGCGCCCGGCAGCCCCGGCGCGGGCGACGTCTACTACCCGGACTACGGCAACGGTGGGTACGACGTCGAGCACTACGACATCCGGCTGCGCTACTACCCGGACTCGGACCGGCTGACCGGCACCACCACCATTCTGGCCACCGCCACCCAGGACCTGTCCGCCTTCGACCTCGACTTCGTACTGCAGGCCACCTCGGTACGGGTCAACAACCGCCCCGCCACCTACCACCGGCAGGGTGACCACGAGCTCGTCGTCACCCCCGCCCGCACGATCACGCGGGGTTCGCCGATCACCGTCGTGGTCGACTACGACGACGTGCCGTCGAACGTGGTCGCCTCGGGATTCACCTCGTGGAACCGGACCCCGGACGGCGCGCTGGCCGTGAACGAGCCGGAGAGCGCGTGGTGGTGGTACCCGAGCAACGACCACCCGACCGACAAGGCCACCTTCGACGTCTCCGTCCTGGTGCCGGACGGGCTCGAGGCGCTCTCCAACGGCGTGCCGACCCGATGGGCCCAGCCCGTGATCGGCGGCTGGAACCGGTGGTCCTGGCGGCAGGACCGGCCGCAGGCCACGTACCTGGCCTTCCTGGCCGTCGGGGACTTCGACACCTATCAGGACACCTCGGCCGACGGCAGCCCGATCGTCACCGCGTACAACCGGCGCCTCGATCCGGCGACCGCCCAGGCCGCGCGGACCAGCGTCGAGCGCACCGACGAAATCCTGGATTGGGAGGCCGGCCTGTTCGGGCCGTACCCGTTCGGCGCGCGCGGCGGCGTGGTCACCGGCGCCGGCGACCAGGGCTTCGCGCTGGAGAACCAGACCCGGCCGGTGTACGACGGCGGCTCGTTCGCCCGCGGCTCGAACAACTCGCTGATCGTGCACGAGCTGGCCCACCAGTGGTTCGGCGACGCGGTGTCGGTCGGTCAGTGGCGCGACATCTGGCTCAACGAGGGCTTCGCGTCGTACGCGCAGTGGCTGTGGTCGGAGGATCAGGGCGAGGGCACGGCCGCGGAGATCGCCGACTACGTCTACTCCGACGTCCACCCCGCCGACGACCCGTTCTGGCTGGTGCGGCCGGGCGACCCGGGCGCGGACCGGTTGTTCGACGACGCCGTCTACGACCGTGGCGCCCTGACCCTGCACTACCTCCGCGTGCTGGTCGGTGACCGGGACTTCTTCGCGATCCTGAAGGAGTGGGCGGCGTCGCACCGCTACCGCACGGGTACGACGCCGGAGTTCCAGGCGCTGGCCGAGCAGATCTACGGCCACGACCTGGACGCCTTCTTCCAGGCCTGGCTCTACACGCCGGGCCGCCCAGCCCGCGGGGTCACCGCCCTGGGTAACCCCGCGGAACCGAAGTCGTGGCCGAAGATCGTGGCCGCGCACGAGGCGGCGCACCGGCACTGAGGCCCGGCGGTCAGCGCAGCAGCGTGTCCGCGTGGGCGAGCACGTAGCGGCTGACGTCCGAGCCCAGCCGGATGCCGGCGAGGTCGGAGTTGCGGGTGTGGATTCCCGACCACACCCGCGCGTCGACGTTGTCCCGGCTCGGCTGGTGCCAGTCGGCGTAGATGCGGGTCACGCCGGGAGCGGTCGGGCTGCCGATGGTGTACGGCTCCCGGGCGCGCGGCCCGGCCAGAACGGTGAGCACGCCCTCGGCCGCGCCGGCGTACGTGTTGTGCCCGCTCGGATGGGCCGGCGTGTCGTGCACCGGCAGCCAGCCGGCGTCGCCGCCGACCCGGAACGACGGTCACCGGACTGTATCGAGTGTTTCCGCCCGGCGGGCGAGCATCGCGGCCAGGGCGGCGGCGACGGTCAGCAGGACCAGGACGACGATCATGGCGCGACGCAGGCCGTAGTGGTCGCCCAGGAACCCGAGCGCCGGCGGGCCGACCAGGAAGGCTCCGTAGCCGACGGTGGCGACCAGCGAGATCCGGGCGGCCGGACGGTCACCGGAGTCGCCCGCCGCGGACAACGCCACCGGGAAGCCGAGGGCGGCGCCGAGGCCCCAGAGCAGGACCGCGGCGAACGCCACGACCTGGCTGTCGACGAGGACCACGAGCAGGACGCCGACGCCGCCGATGACCGCGCCGGCGGACAACACTTTCTCCCGGCCGTACCGCTCCAGCAGCCCGTTGCCGGTGAACCGGCCCAGTGTCATGGCCGCGGCGAACACCACGAAGACGGCCGAGCCCCAGGCCGGGGCGAAGCCGTGACCGTCGACCATGATCAGCGGCAGCCAGTCACCGGCGGCCCCCTCGGCCAGGGCCATCGCGAGCACGATGGCGCCGATGACCAGCAGGCGGGGATCGCGCCAGAGCCGACCGCTCCCCCGGCTCTCCGGCCCGGCCGCCGGCCCGCGGCCGAGACCGAGGCCGGACGGCAGGTGGCGCACCGCCAGCAGCACCACCGGGAGGCTGACCAGGCCGACCACCAGCAGGTGCCAGGCCGCCGGGAAGGTCACCGCGGTCAGGATCATGCCGCCCGTGGCGCCGACGACTGTGCCCAGGCTGAAGAAGCCGTGCATGGTCGGCAGCACCGGCCGGGCCAGGATCCGTTCGACGTCGGCGCCCTCGATATTGAGGGCGACCTCGTTGGCGCCGATGCCCAGGCCGAAGAGGAGCAGCCCGGCCGCGACCAGCGGGCTGTGCGAGAGCGCGGCGCCCAGGCCGATCAGCGGGGTGCTGAGCGCGGCACCGAGGCTGCCGGCGGTGGTCACCAGCCGGGTGCCGAACCGGGCGACCAGCCTGGCCGAGCTCAGGATGCCGATCATCGAACCGGCCGACAGCCCGAACAGCACCAGGCCCATCTCGGCGGTGGAGGCGCCGAGCTGATCACGGATGTCGGGAGTGCGGGTCACCCAGGACGCGATGTTCAGGCCGGGCAGGAAGAACAACGCGTGGAGCGCGAGGCGGCGGCGGTCGATGGCACTGTCCATGGGCTTCCCCCTCTAGTGCGTACGAACGTACACACTTTGGGGGCGCTCCTAGAATGGATCCGGCGGCGGGAGCGAGGAGGATCACATGGGCGGTACGCGGCGGGTGGCCAACGACCCTCTGCGTAAGGAGCGGATCCTGGACGCCGCCCTGACCGTGATCGCCGGCCGGGGCGTGCACGGGACCACCCATCGGCGCATCGCCGCCGAGGCCGGCGTACCCCTCGGATCTCTGACCTATCACTTCGACGGCCTCGACGGAATCATCGAGCAGGCGTTCCAGCGGCTCGCCGACCTGATGTCCGAGCGGTACGGCCGGGCCCTGACCGAGGCACCCGACCAGGCGGCGGCGTGCGCTGCGGTCACCGACCTGATCTGCGGGGACGAGTACGCGACGCCGCGCGAGCTGACGCTGCTGCACGAGATGTACTCGTACGCCAACCACAACAAGGCCGTCGCCGAGACCTGCCGGCAGTGGCTGGGTCGCAGCCGCACCAGCCTCACCACCCACTTCTCCGAACGGGCGAGCCGGGCCATCGACGCGCTGATCGAGGGCTGGCCCATGCACCAGGCCTGGGAGCACGAGCCGCTCGACCGGGAACTGGTCCGGACGACCATCACCGCGCTCGCGCAACGGCTGTGACCGGCACTCACCGATGTGGAGCCGTGCACCGGGCGCGTAGGCTCCGGGCGTGACCGACGAGAAGACCGAGAAACGCCGCGGTTCCTTCTGGCGCGAGCTCCCGATCCTCGTCGGCGTGGCGATCCTCGTCGCCGTCGTGGTGCGGACGTTCGTGGTGCAGACCTTCTTCATCCCCTCCCCCTCGATGGAGCACACGCTCAACGTCGACGACAAGTTGCTGGTCAACAAACTCGTCTACGACTTCCGCGACCCCGAGCGGGGCGAGATCATCGTCTTCGAGGCGCCGCGCGAGTGGCAGAGCGGCGACGAGGGCGAGGACTTCATCAAGCGCATCATCGGCGTCGGCGGCGACCACGTGCAGTGCTGCGACGCCCAGCAGCGCATCATGGTCAACGGCCACGCCCTCGACGAGCCGTACCTCTACCGGGACGCCGACGGAGTGCCCAACCAGGCCGCGAGCGAGCCCTTCGACATCACCGTCCCCGACCACCGGATCTGGGTGATGGGCGACCACCGCGAGGCGTCGGCCGACTCCCTCGAACACTGGCGGACCGGCCACGACATCCAGGGGGCGACCATCCCGGCCGACTCGGTCGTGGGCCGCGCCTTCACCGTCTTCTGGCCGTTCGACCGGGCGACGTGGCTGTCCGTGCCACCGACGTTCGCCGGCGTACCCGCCCCCTGACCGCAACATCCGGCGATCGCCAGGGCAATCAGGGGCCGGACGGGCGCCGGTCACGTCGTTACGTTCGAGGCATGACAGCGACATGGTTCATCACCGGCACGTCCTCCGGTTTCGGGCGGCTGCTGACCGAGCAGCTGCTCGACCGGGGTGACCGGGTCGCGGCGACCCTGCGCCGGCCGGACGCCCTGGACGACCTCCGCGGCAAGTACGGCGACCGGCTCTGGGTCGCGCGGCTCGACGTCACCGAACCCGGCGAGGCCGGCCGGGTCGTCGACGAGGCGTTCGCGGCGCTCGGCCCCATCGACGTGGTGGTCAACAACGCCGGATACGGCGTCTTCGCCTCGGTCGAGGAGGCGTCCGAGGAGCAGATCCGCCGGGTCGTCGACACCAACCTGCTCGGTTCCATCCACGTCATCCGGGCCGCGCTGCCGCACCTGCGCGCCCAGGGCCGCGGGCGCATCCTGCAGGTGTCCACGGCCGGCGGCCAGACGACCTACCCCAGCTTCGGCTACTACCACGCCTCGAAGTGGGGCATCGAGGGCTTCTGCGAGACGGTGGCCCAGGAGATCGCCCCGTTCGGCATCGGCCTGACGATCGTCGAGCCGGGCGCGACGCCGACCGGTTTCGGGAGCGCCCTCGACACCGCGAAAATCATGCCGGAGTACGAGCGGACTCCGGCCGGCGCGGTCCGGCGGGCCCTCGCCGGTGGTGAGTTCCCGCTGCCGAACGACCCGGCCCGGATCGCCGCCGCGATGATCGACCTGGTCGAGTCGGGGCGCACGCCGCTGCGCCTGCCGTTGGGCTCGGACACCTGGACCGACATCCGCCGGTCGCTGGTGGCCCGGCTGGCCGAGCACGACGCCGCCCGCGAGGTCGCCTACTCCGTGGTCAGCGACCAGTAGGCCCTTTCCCCCGGCCCTTCCCCCGGGATTTTGCGGCCGGGTCTTGGATACCGGGCGGTCAGCCCGCCCGGTAGGACGTCGGGGAGACGCCGGTCGCGCGGCGGAACGCGCGCGCGAAATGCGACGAGTCGGCGAACCCGCACCGCACCGCGATCTCCGACACGCTGGCCGTGCCGGTCCGCAGCAGCCGCCGCGCCCGGTCCAGCCGCAGGCGCAGGTGGAACTGGGCCGGCGTCTCCCCCGTGTGCTGCTTGAACAGGCGCAACAGGTGGAACCGGCTCAGACCGGCCGCGGCCGCCAGCTCGGCCAGGGACACCGCGGTGTGCGCCTTGGCGTGCAGCAGGTCGATCACCCGGGCGACACGGGCGTCGTCGCGGAGCGCCGGGGCCGGCTCGGGCGCCGTCCCGTGGCCGGTCAGCAGGTGCACGGCGATGAACTCGGCGGCCGTCGCGGCGTACTGGTCGGTGACCCCGGCCCGGGCGGCACCGTGCAGGCGGGTCAGCAGCGAGCGCAGGACGTCGTCGTCGAAGCCGAGCGCGTCCGGAGGGCGTACGGCGTCCGCGGCGCCCCACACCTCCTCGGCCACCCGGGTCATCGTCCGGTCGGGGATGAGCAGCCGGATCTGGGTGATCCGCCGGTCACCGGCCGGAGCGCTCCAGCGCAGGTGGCTGGCGGTGTGCGGGGCGGTGGTGGACAGCGACCCGGGCCCGACCAGGCCCTCGGCCCAGCCGTGCCGGCGCCGGCTGGCCACCGCCCGGGTGCCGGCCACCTGCAGGTCGATCAGCTGCGCGCCGACACCCGGCAACTCGACCCGCTCGGCCACCCCGGCGATCGACAGCACCTGCAGGTCGATCGAGTGCCAGCCGGCGGCACGGCTGTCGAAGACCGCCCGAGCCACCCGCCGGTGATCAGCTCCCAGGTCGACCGTCACCGCTCATTTGTAGCTCGCGGAGCGGCTGGGGCTCCCACCCGGGCGCCCCGACAACCTATGGTCTTGGCCATGGCATCGATCGACGATCTTGTCGCCCGCTATCTGTCACCGGCGGCCGAGCCACACTGCGAGAACTCGACAGTCGAGTTCGTCGTCGACGGGCGCGTTTGGATGCGACGGATGCGCGACCTGCTGACGTCGCTCGGGCCGGGCGACGCCGCGTACATCTGCGGTCTGCAGTTGGAACCGGACATGGATCTGACCGGGAAACGGCCCGGCGAGCCCGGCTACCAGGCGCTCGGCGACCTGCTGGCCGGGCTGGCCGCCGACGGCGTGGACGTACGGTTGATCCTGGCCGGTGCGGTGGTCAGCAGCAGCATCACGCGGCCGACGATCGGGCCGTTCCACCAGAACGTCAGCTCGGCCCACCGGCTGCGGCGCTGGCGCCGGGACGGCGACCGGCGGACCGATCCGCCGCCCCTGGCCGACCGGGTGCTGCTCGACTGGTCCGGCTCCGGCGTCGGCTCCAACCACCAGAAGATCACCCTGGTCCGGCGGGGCACCGAGCTCACCGCCGCGGTGGGCGGCATCGACTACGCCGCCAGCCGGGTCGACGAGACCCCGCACCGGCGGCTGGCCGTACGCGGCGGCCGGTGGGGCTGGCACGACGCGGGAACGATCATCCGCGGGCCGGCCACCACCGACGTCTGGCGGGCGATGCGGATGCGCTGGATCGGCGCGGTGAACCTGCCCCGGCGGCGGTATCTGTGGCCGTCGGTGAAGGGCCTGCCCGTACTCAACCCGGCGGGCCTGCCGGCCGAGATCGCCCCGCCCCCGCCGCAGGTCGCGCAGCCGGCGCCCGGCTCGGCGTGCCAGGTGCTGCGGTCGGTCGGGCCCTGGTACATCGACTCGCTGCTGCCGTGGGAACGCCGGCACTACAGCGACGTGTCCCCGGACGGCCTGCACGAGATCTACCTGACCCTGGTCCAGGCGCTCGGTGCCGCGGAACGCTACATCTACATCGAGGACCAGTACTTCCGCGAGTATCCGGGCGGCGACCACCGCTTCGAGCTGTACCCGTACCTGCGGGCGGCGGCGGCCCGCGGGGTGAAGGTGATCCTGGTCGGCTCGGGCACCCGCGACCCGGCCGAGTCGGCGCCCCTGATCAACGGCACGGTCAACGCCGACCTGCAGAAGAAGGTCATCGACCCGCTGCCGCAACGGCTGCGCCGCAACATCGGGCTGTGGCGGGTGGAGCACCTGACCGTGCACGCCAAGGTGGTCATCGTCGACGACCGGTTCGCCGCAGTCGGCTCGGCCAACTTCTTCAGCCGGTCCATGGCCGGCGTCGACACCGAGCTGACCACGGCCGTGGTCACCACCGGCAACGACGTGCGGGACTTGCGGGTACGGCTGTGGGCCGAGCATCTGCGTACGCCGATCAGCGACGAGCTGCGGCCGTACCTGCAAGATCTGGACCTGGCGATCGGCATGTTCCGGGCAGAGTGGCTGCCGCCGCTGGAGCCGGCCGGGTCGTGGCGGACGCCCGGGCTGCCGACCGGGTTCGACCCGCTGGAGTCGGTGCTCACCCTGGTCGGGCCGCCCTGACCGGCACCGGTCATCCGGCGCCGCCGGACCGGGCCGGTCAGACTGGGACGCCGCGGCCGGACAGCAGCTTGAGCACCGCCGCCGAGGGCTTTCGGACCTGGCTCGGGTCGGGCGGGACCTGCTTCCGCACGACGCCGTAGTCCTGCACCTTGACCGACCAGGTGCCGGCGTTCTCCGGCATGGTCAGGTCGATGCCGGCGATGCGGTCCTTGGCGTCGAGCGTGGCCCGGAACGGCACCGCGCTGAGATCCCCGACCGGCAGGTGCTTCTTGGCCAGGCTGCCGAGCATCGTGGGATCGTCGTTCAGCCCGGTCGCGTCGAGCGTGCCGGTGATGATCAGCGACGTGCCCGCGGCGGTACGCACCCGGCCGAGCAGCCGCTTGACCCCGGTCGCGTCCGTGTCGGTGAGGTCGATTCCGGCCACTGTGGACGGCGCGCCGGCCGGCGGCGTCCAATACTCGCCCTTTGGGGAAGTCGCGCAGCTCCTCGAGGTCGCGCACCTGCTTCTTGACCTTCGGATCGAGATCACCGCGGGATCGTAGGGGTGGACGTCGGCGCCCTCATCCGTACCTGGTCGCCGGGACATCGAAGACTCCGTTGGTGAGGCGGAGCGGCAATCTGGGCATAGTGCGTCGGTGACCCAACTACGTACCTCGCCGCCACCGCTGAACGCGGAAGAGCTCAACGTCTGGATGCTGCACTCCGGCTCACAACTCCGGGAACTGCGGGCCGGCCTGATCAAGACGTTGAACGAGCACACCGTGGTGCCGGCCGAGAAGCTCGACGACATCCCGGAACGGATGGTGCTGGTCGCCACCGAACTCGCGACCAACGCCATCCGGCACGGGCTGCCGCCGACCACGGTCCGGCTGCTGCGTACCAGGGAGGAATTCGTCCTGGACGTCGCCGACCACGACCTGACCTCCTTTCCGGAGCTGGCCGAGACGCGGCCGATCAACGCCGGGGGTCGCGGGCTGCGGCTGGCCCAGGCCTTCGCGCTCGAGGTCGGCTGGTACGCCACCGAGGAGGCCAAACACATCTGGGCCGCTTTCCCGATCGAAGCCGAGCCCCACCACTGAGCCCCGGCGCTGAGCCCCGTCGCTGAGTCCGCGCTTGGTCGCCATGTAATTCGCCAGGTGCGCGGTGACCCAGACAGCCCTCCGATTTGCTGTAGCAACTTGCTATGGCGAACCTGCTACGGCAATCGGTGTTCGCGAGGCCGGCGGGGCATCAGGCGGTCAGGCGATCTTGCGGCGGTAGGCCGCCATGGCGAAGGCGTAGGCGACGATCAGGATGCCCACGCACCAGGCGAGGGCGATCCAGATGTCGTTGCCGACCGGCTGCCGCTCGAACAGGGACCGGATAGCGTCGACGATGGCGGTCACCGGCTGGTTCTCGGCGAACGCGCGGACCGGGCCGGGCATCGACGCGGTCGGCACGAAGGCCGAGCTGACGAACGGCAGGAAGATGAGCGGGTAGGAGAAGGCGGACGCGCCGTCGACGGTCGAGGCGGTCAGCCCGGGGATCACCGCCAGCCAGGTCAGGGCCAGCGTGAACAACGTGAGGATGCCGGCCACGGCCAGCCACGAGAGCACACCGGCGGACGAGCGGAAACCCATCACGACACCGGCCAGCATGATGACGACCACCGAGATGCCGTTCGACACCAGCGACGTCAGCACGTGACCCCACAGCACCGCCGACCGGGCGATCGGCATCGAGTGGAAGCGTTCGAAGATGCCGCTCTTCAGATCCATGAACAGACGGAAGGCGGTGTACGCGATGCCGCTGGCGATCGCGATCAGCAGGATGCCGGGCATCAGGTAGTTGGTGTAGTTGTCGGAGCCGGTCTGGATGGCCCCGCCGAAGACGTACCGGAACAGCAGCAGGAACGCGATCGGCATGATCGTGACCGTGATGATGGTGTCCATGCTCCGGGTCACGTGCTTCACCGAACGGCCGAGCATGACCTTGACGTCGTTCATCGTTGCCCCACAATCGCCAGGAAGATCTCTTCGAGGGTCGGCTGCCGTTCCACGTATTCCACCGTGGCCGGCGGAAGCAGTTCTCTGAGCTCGGCCAGAGTGCCGGAAACGATGATCGTGCCGTCGTGCAGAATGGCGATCCGGTCGGCGAGTTTCTCGGCCTCGTCCAGGTATTGGGTGGTGAGCAGAATCGTCGTGCCGCTGTGCGCGAGCTTCTGGATGACCTGCCACACCTCGATGCGCCCCTCCGGGTCCAGTCCCGTGGTCGGCTCGTCGAGGAAGATGACCGGCGGGTCGCCGATCAGGCTCATCGCGATGTCGAGGCGGCGGCGCATGCCACCGGAGTAGGTGGCCACCCGACGACCCGCGGCCTCGGCCAGACCGAAGCGTCCGAGCAGCTCGTCGGCGACCCGGCCGGGGTTGTCGACCCTCCGCAACCGACCGATCATGACCATGTTCTCGCGGCCGGTGAGGATCTCGTCGACCGCCGCGAACTGCCCGGTGAGGCTGATCGACCCACGCACCTGGGCCGCGTCGGCGCGCACGTCGAAACCGTTCACCTCCGCCGCGCCCTCGTCCGGCGGAAGCAGCGTGGAAAGTATTCGAATGATCGTGGTCTTGCCGGCGCCGTTCGACCCGAGCAGCGCGAAAATGCTGCCCCGCGCCACCTCGAATTCGACCCCCGTGAGCACCGGCACGTTCTTGTAGGACTTTCGCAACCCGCTGACCCGGATCGCCGTGGCGTGCTTTTCCATGTTTCGATTCTCCCTGTCCTGCTGCCGTTGCGACACCACTATGGCACCATCATGGCACCACTGCAAGGGCATAGCGGTGCCATGTGGCGTCACGGTGATTTTTCGAGGTACGCCGCAGGCGGGCCCGGCGGCGCGAAAGCTCAGTGGTAGCCCAGGCGGCATCCGCCGGCCCGATGGCGCGGTGGGCTACCACTGTTGAGACACCGTCCGCGGAGCGCTGCTACCTGCAGGACGATGCCGGCGTAAACACAATGCGGTGTCAGCGGCGCGGTGGGGCTACTCGCAGAAGACGCGGACCTTGGCGTCGGGCTGGTCGACCTCTACGGTGACCTCGTCGAGGTGCTCCACCAGTGCCTCGAGCTGCTCGGGCTTGATCTGGGTCAGGTCGAACGGAACGCCGGAGCGGCTCAACTCGGCGTTGGCGGCACCCAGCGCCTGCGGCGGGATCAGGGCGGCGAGCTGGACGCCGGCCCGCAGCAGCTGGAGCGGCACCCGCACGTTGACCCGGCCTTCCTCGCCGTTCTCAAGTGACTTCACCTCCACCCGCAGATATTTGACCTTGCCCTTCGGCCGGGCCTCGACGCCGGTCGCCGGGGGCGGGCCCGGTTCGAGCGCGGCGATGAGCTGGTCGGCCTCGTCGGCGGTGATCTTGCCTTCGGCGAGCATCTCGAGGATGTCCTTGCGTGGTTCGCCCATCGGAATCTCTCCTGTCTGACGGCGACTGCCCAACGGCAACCGCCTGGCGGCGACCATTTGGCGGCAACCACCTGGCGGCAACCGCCTGGCGGCGACTGTCTGGTGGCAACCGCCTGGCGGCGACTGTCTGGTGGCAACCGCCTGGCGGCGACTGTCTGATGGCAACCGCCTGGCGGCGACTGCCTGGTGGGATTTCTGGTGATGGCGACGAGCACGGCCACTCGGCCCTGTTCGCCGCTGAATGCGGGTGCCGCGGAGCGCGGCTATCTGATGGCCACGAGCACGGCCGTGCGGCCCTGCTCGACGTCGATCCGGGTGCCGGGGAGCGCGCACGCCACCCGCCACCCCGTGACCGCGGCCCGCAGCACGTTGACGCGATAGATGGCGCAGGCCACGACCGCTGCCAGGGCGGCCAGGAGCACGAGCGGCAGGAACAGCAGGACGAGCGGGAGGACCGGCAGCCAGATGCGGATCGGGCGGCCGTCGGGGTGCTTGACGCGCACGGTCAGCAGCTGCGGGATCATGACCGGCCCTCCAGCTCGGCCACCGCCTGCTGCGCGGTGATCTCGCCCCGGCGCAGCCGATCGATCACCTCGGACTGCGAGGGTGCCGGATCGACGTCGACGAAGTCGAGGACCTCGGCGATCCGGTTGAGCCGCGACTTGATCGTCGGATAGCTCACCCCGAAGATCCGTTCCATCTGCTTGATCGACCCGTGGCAGCGCACGAACGCCGTCACGAACACCTGATCTTCGACGTTGAGCTGGGCCAGCTGGGGAAGCTCGAACCGCCCCTCGATGGCGACCCCGGTGTCGGCCAGACGCACCCGCTCGACGGCGAAGGGCCGGCCCCGTGTGAGGTTCGTGAGTTCCTGCCAGTCCATGGCACCGTCGGTCATATTTAAAGTTCTACGCGTACCAACCTTGATTTTCAAGAACTCGATCTTGATTTTCTTAATTTGGCGCGATGGGCAGGTCAGGTCGCCGGGAGGCGGACGGTGACCACGGCGCCGCCGAGGGGCGGGCCGTTGCGCAGATCGGCCGAGCCGGAGTGGGCCGCGGCGACGGCTCGGACGATGGACAGGCCCAGGCCGGCGCCGGTGGGGGCGGTACGCGAGGCGTCGCCGCGGACGAAGCGTTCGAAGGCGGAGTCGATCAGGCCGGACGGAAAGCCGGGGCCATTGTCGGCCCACTCGACAGTGGCCGACTCCTGCGCGGCGGCGACCGTGACGCGGACCTCGGTGGCGCCCGCGGCGGCACTGTTGGCGGCCAGGTTGGCCAGCACCTGGCGCAGGCGGCCGGCGTCGGCCTCGGTGATCACGGGCTCGCCGCGTACCTCGAAGGACAGGCCGTTGATCGGGGCCAGCGTGCGCACCTCGGCGCGGGCCAGGTCGGCCAGGTCGACCGGCTCGCGGTACACCGCCAGCGACCCGGCGCGTTCCCGGGCCAGCAGGAGCAGGTCCTCGGCCAGGCGGTTCAACCGGGCCACCTGACTTTGCGCGGCGAGCAGCGACTGCCGCACCTCGGCCGGGTCGTCGATCGCGGTCAGCGCCAGGTCGATCTCGCCCCGCAGAACCGCGATGGGGGTACGCAGCTCATGGCTGGCGTCGTCGACGAACGCGCGCTCCCGGGCGAACGCCACCGCCAGCCGGGACAGCATCGCGTCGAGGGTGGCGGCGAGCCGGGCGATCTCGTCGTCGCCGGGCACCGGGGGCAGACGGCGGCCCGGATCGACTGTCGAGATGGCCGCCGCCTCGCTGGTCAGCATGTCGACCGGGCGCAGCGCGGCCCGCAGCAGCCGATGGCCGATGGCGATCAGGATGGCGATCAGCAGCGGCGTGGCCACGGCCAGCACGATCAGCTGGCGGCTGCCGGCCCGGTCGATCGCGTCCAGGGGCTGCCCGACGGTCAGGATCTGGCCTCCGCCGACCGGGTGGGACCGCAACCGGACCGGCGTGGGTGCGTCGCCGGGGCGCAGGGTCACTCTCGCGTCGGTGACCTTGGTCCGGTGCACGGCCCGGACCTCGGCCGGGCTGAGCAGGCGCCGGCCGGCCAGCGCGGCCGAACTCTGCACGGGCGTGCCGTCGGCCGCGAAGAGCTGGGCCATCGGGTCGCCGCGGACGGCCGTCAGGTCGTGGGCCCGGACGCTGGCGGCCAGGTCGGCGCTGCGGCCGGCCAGGTCGGCGTTCACCGCGCCGTCGAGCTGGCGGTGCAGGGCGGCGTAGAGCAGGGTCAGCGAGACCAGCAGCACCACCGAGGTGCCGACGCCGAAGACCAGGGTCAGGCGGGCACGCAGGGAACGAGGCAGAGCCGGCACCCTCACGATCCTCTCATGATGGATCGGCCACCATGGCCGGCATGAGCACCAGCTGGGACGTGCATCCGGGGGTACGCACCGGTGGCCGGTTGCGCCCGGGTGAGCGTGCCGCCGACCGGGCCGGCCGGGTGCTGGGGTCAGGCTCCCACCTGGCCGCCGTGACCTCGGTGGCGCTCCTGGTGGCGGTGACGGTGCTGGTGCGCGACGGCCGGGCGCCGGCGGTGGCCGATCTGGTCGCCGCTCTGTGCGTACTCATTGTGGTCGAGCTGGCCGCCGTCCTGCTGGCCGCGCGCCGCGCCGAACGCATCGCCGCCGAGCTCGCGTTGTTCCACCTGGACCAGTCCCGCCGGGCCGGCGCGGTGGCCGAGGAGCTGCGGGCCGAGTTGCAGCTGCTGCGGGCCGACCTGGCCCGGGTCGTGGCGGCCACCGACATCAACGCGCGCCCTAGGCTGAAACGGTGAGGGTGCTGGTCGTCGAGGATGATCCGGCCATGGCGGCGATGCTCGAGCGCGGACTGCGGCGGGCCGGGTACGCCGTCGACACGGTCGCCACCGGCGCGGACGCGATCTGGGCGATCACCGAGACCGGCTTCGACGTCGTCGTGCTGGACGCGATGATCCCGCCGCCGGACGGGTTCGAGGTGTGCCGGCGGATCCGCGCCGAGGGCCGCTGGGCGCCGGTGCTGATGCTGACCGCCCGGGACGGCGTCAACGACCGGGTCCGCGGGCTCGACGCGGGCGCCGACGACTATCTCACCAAGCCCTTCGCGTTCGACGAGCTGCTGGCCCGGGTCCGGGCGCTGACCCGCCGCGAACCGGCCCAGCGCCCGGCCGAGCTGACCGCCGGCGACCTGGTCCTGGACCCGGCGGCCCGGACCGTGCACCGGGGCGGCACCCGGATCCCGTTGTCGGCCAAGGAGTTCGCGCTGCTGCACGAGCTGATGCGCCGGGCCGGCGAGACGCTGAGCCGCTCGTACCTGATCGAGCACGTCTGGGACTTCGCCTACGACGGCGGGTCGAACGTGGTCGACGTGTACGTGAAGTATCTACGGGACAAGGTCGACCGCCCGTTCGGCCGGGACACCATCCGCACCATCCGCGGGGCCGGCTATCGGCTCGATCCGGACGCCTGACCACAGTTCCGCCGACAGCGCCGCCACCGCGATCCGGGGCAGGTCGCGGGCCACCGGGAAGCACAGGTAGCGGGGCTGCCAGCGCGGCTGGTACTTGGCGTTGGCCCGGTACAGCGACTCGATCTGCCACAGCCGGGAGGCGGACCGGAGGGTCCGGGCCAGCACGCGCACACCGGGGCCGGCACCGAGCTCCTCGGCCCGGGCGAACACCGAGCGGAGCACGGCGAAGTTCAACGACAGGCGGCGTACGCCCAGCTCCCGCGCGGCGTCCACGGCCCCGGTGACCATCAGCTCGGTGAGCCCGTTGCCGGCCGTGCGGTCGCCGCGCATCAGGTCCAGCGACAGCCCGTCGCTCCCCCACGGCACGAACTGCAGCACGCCGCGGATCCGGTCGTCGCCGTCGCGGGCGATCACCATCACGCAGTCGCCGTCGCGGGGGTCGCCCAGCCGGGACAGCGCCATCGAGAAGCCGCGCTCGACCGAGCCGTCGCGGAACTGGTCGGCGGCGTGGCGTACCCCGGCCAGCACCGCGGGCGCCAGGTCGCGTTGCCGGGCCGCCTCGACCCGGTAGCCGGCCCGCCGCGCCCGGTTGACCGCCTGCCGTACGCCCCGCATCGCCCGCCCGTCGAGCGCGAACGCGTCCGTGTCGAGGACGGCCTCGTCGCCCAGCTCGATCACATCCAGACCCCGTTTCCGGTACGCCCGCCCGGCCGCGTTCCCGCAGCCCAGCACGGCCGGGGTCCAGCCGTAGGCCCGGCAGTCGGCCAGCCACGCCCCGATCGCCTCGGGCCACGCCGACTCCGGCCCGATCGGGTCGCCGGCGGCCAGGCTGACCCCGTTGATCACCCGGTACGCGATCACCGCGGCCCCGGACGGCGCCCAGATCAGCGACTTGTCCTCGCGCAGCGCGAAGTAGCCC
Organism: Actinoplanes sp. NPDC049265; assembly: GCF_043197135.1. Taxonomy (NCBI): domain Bacteria; kingdom Bacillati; phylum Actinomycetota; class Actinomycetes; order Micromonosporales; family Micromonosporaceae; genus Actinoplanes; species Actinoplanes sp. NPDC049265. Next base: position 136,763 of record NZ_JBICSP010000004.1, read on the forward strand.
AGCGAGTCCTCGTCGTGCTCGAGCAACGCCCGGAGCCGCCGGTCGGCGACCGCGGTCCGCCCCGGCCGTCGTGACCCCGGCCGCAGCAGGAGCACGACGGCCGCCGCGGCCGCCATCAACCCGAACGCGCCGGTGGTCAGGCTGACCGCCTCGCCGCCGATCGGGTAGGCGAAGTGGACCGGGCCGTCCACCCCGATCAGGCCGAGCGCCGCGTGCTCGGCCCAGGCGCCGATCCCGGGCGATCCGATCAGGCGGTTCTGCCGGATGGCGATCTCCACGAACCCGAGCAGGAACCCGGCCCAGCCGAAGCCGAGCAGCGCACCCAGCGCGCGCCAGCGGCTACGCCGGTCGGCGCGGGCGTGGAACCGGTGGCGGGTGGCGATCAGCGTGCTCAGCAGGGCCAGCGAGACGACGGCGGCCCCCAGGTCGAGCCCCTTCGCGAGGTGCAGGACCACCCCGGCGGCGGCCACGCCCACCGCCACCTGCCAGGCCCGGTGCTTGCCGCGCCGCAGGCCCGCGCCCAGATAGATGAGCAGCACGCCGGCGACCGCGATGGCGGCGCGAGCGGAGACGATCCCGGCCGTGGGCAGGAACTCGGCCAGCGCCTCGACCCGCCACCGGTGCGGCGGGACCAGCACCGAGAGCAGGTCGAAGAGGCCGGCCAGCTGGGTCATCCGGGAGATCGCGGCCTGTGACAGCGGCGGCCGGGACCGCCAGCTCGGTGCGAGGTCGGGTTCGGACACGTCCCGGACGGTAGGAGCGGGTCGATGAGAGAACGATGAAATTCGTTCTCATGGGTGTCTCATCAACAGGTTGGCACGCTCGCCGGCATGGCTCTGACGGGTACGCCGCTGATCCTGCTCGCGGCGGCCGGCACGGTGGCGGTGCTCGCCGCGACGGTCCTGTTGTGGTCGCGCGGCGGCCGCCTGAGATATCCGCTACGCCCGCTCGGCATCCTCCTCACCGAGGCGTTGTTGCTGGTCACGGCCGGCCTGGTGGCGAATCGGCACGAGCAGTTCTATCCGTCCTGGGCAGCGTTGGCGGCGTCGGCCGATCCCCCGCCCACCGTCACCCGGCCGGCTGCCGGCGGCTGGGACGGCTGGCTCGTGGCCCGCGGTCCCGGTCCGTTCGCCTGGCCCGATCCGGCCTGGCCGGCCCGGCGTCTGGGCCGGGCGCCGCAGGTGGTGCCGCCAGACGGCTACCTGACCCATCCGTCGCTGCGCTACCCGGTGATCGTGGTGCTCGGCCCCCCGCCCGCGCGGCCACCGGCGGCCCGGGACTCGGTCGTCGTCTATCTGCCCGCGACCGGTCCGGAGGCGGTCGACGCGGTCGCCACCGCCCTGCCGCACGACCTGCGGGTCAGCGGGCACGGCTGGGCGCTGGTCGCGCCGGCGGCGAGCGCCGCCCTGGCCGAGCGCGTGCTCACCGCCGCTCCGGGCCGGTTCGTCGCGGTGGCCGAGGTCGGCCGTGGACCCGCGTGCCGCGTGGCCGCCGGCATCGCCACCAGCCGCCGCCGGTTCACCGCCCGGGAGGCGCTGGCCTGGGCGGCCGGGCAGACGCCGGCGCCGCTGGCCATGACCAGTCCGCCGGTCCACCGGCTGCCGGCCCACCACGCGAAGGGACGTCGTGGTGCCGCCTGACAGCCTCGCCCTCGAGATCGTGGTCGCGGCGGTCGCCGTCACGGCACCGGTCGGCGCCGGGCTCGTCCGTACTCGTCTGGTTCGCGCCCTGGCCCTGGCCCTCTGCCTCCTGTCCGCCGCCGCAACCGCCCTGGTCTGGCTGAACCGGCAGGTGGACGCCTACCCGACGTGGGCCACGCTGACCGGCTCGTCGGCCGAGGCGGCGCCGGTGACGGCCACGACCACCCCGGGCGGCGGCCGGATCCTCGACCTCACCGTGCCCGGCCACGCCAGCGGGCTCACCCTGCCGATGTACGCCTACCTGCCACCGGGCTACGACACCGCGACCCGCACCAGCTATCCGGTCGTCGAAGCGCTGCACGGCTACCCGGCGTCCCCGCTGCAGTGGCTGAAACGGCTGCACGTGGCCAAGACCCTGGACACCGAGATCACGGCCGGGCGGATGGCGCCGACCATCGTGCTGTTCCCGTGGCAGACCACCCGCACCAGCCTGGACACCGAATGCACCAACCTCAGCGGCGGTCCGCAGGCCGAGACCTTCCTGACCGTCGACGTGCCGGCCTTCGCCAAGACCCGTCTGCGGGTACGCACGACTCCCGGCAGCTGGGGCCTGATCGGCTACTCGGCCGGCGGCTACTGCGCCACCGACCTGCTGCTCCGCCACCCGGGGCAGTACCGGGCGGCGGCCGGCCTGTCCAGTTACGCCACCCCGGGCATCAAGGTCGGCGACGGCTCCGAACGCACCACGTACAACGACTGCTGGCGGCTCACCCACCTGCCCGTACCCGCCGTCGCGCTCTATCTCGCCTCCTCCCCCGCCGACCGGAACTCGTCCCGGGACACCGCGGCCCTGGCCCGGCTGGCCCGCGCGCCCATGACGGTGACCACGACACGGATGGCCGGCGGCGGCCACAACCTGGCAACCTGGGAGGCGATGGAAGCACCCGCCTTCGACTGGCTCTCCACCTGGCTGAGCCGTCCGGAACGCTGACGTGCGCCGCCGCGGGCCGGCCCTGATGCTGGCGACGGCGCTGCTCGGCGCCTGTGCCCCGCCGCCCGCGACCGCGGTCCCGGCGGCCGTCGTGGTCACCCTGGGCGACTCGGTCCCGGCCGGCAACGCCTGCGGCTGCCGCCCCTTTCCCGACCTGTACGCGCGGCACCTCGGCGCCCGCTCCGTCAACCTGGCCGCCGGCGGGGCCACCACCACCGACGTGGCCCGGCTGCTGGACACCCCGACGGCCCAGTCGGCCGTGCGACAGGCCTCGACCGTCCTGATCATGGTCGGGGCCAACGACGCCGCGCAGGCCTTCCCGGGCGGCGCCCCGGCCGCCTACCGGACCATCGCCGGCGACGTGCAGTCCCAGGTCACCGCCATGGTGCGGCGGCTGCACGACCTCGACGGCGGCCAGGTGCGGGTGCTCGTCCTGGGCTACTGGAACGTCGTCGAGGACGGCGCCGTCGCCCGCACCGACTACGACGCGGCCGAGACCGCCGAGGCCACCGAGGCCACCACCGTGCTCAACGAGCACCTGGCCGCGGCCGCCCGCGCGTCCTGGGCGACCTACGTGTCCACCCGCGCCGCGCTCAAGGGGGCGGACGGCTCGGCCGACCCGACCGGGCTGCTGGCCGCCGACGGCGACCACCCGAACGCCCAGGGCCACGCCGCGATCGCCGCCGCCCTGCCGGGGTAGATAAATTCCGGAAGTCCCGGCGCGGTGTGTCGGAACCGGTCCGTGGTCTTCGTAGAAAGGTCAGAGTCCGCCCACGACCGCAGGAGACGAATCCCATGGCGCACTACCTGATGTCCGTGCTCGACACCCGGCCGCCCACCCCCGGCGACGACGAGGAGATGGCGGCCATCGACGCGTACAACGACCAGCTCCGGGCCGACGGCCACTGGGTCTTCGCCGGCGGGCTGGCCGGGCCCGACACCGCCACCGTGGTCGACAACCGCGGCGGCGAACCGGTGCTCACCGACGGGCCCTACCTGGAGTCCAAGGAGTTCATCGCCGGCTTCTGGGTGATCCAGGCGCCCGACCTGGACGTGGCGCTGCGGCTGTGCGCGCAGGGGTCGAAGGCGTGCAACCGCCGGCTCGAGCTCCGGCCGTTCGGCGGGGTGGCGTGACCGCTGCCGACGACGTGATCGTCCGGGTCCACCGTGCGGAGTGGGCCCGGCTGGTGGCGACGCTGGCCCGGCGCTACGGCGACCTCGACATCGCCGAGGAGATGGCGGCCGAGGCGTTCGCCACCGCCGTCGAACGGTGGCCGGCCGACGGCGTACCCCCGAATCCGGCCGCCTGGCTCACCACCACCGCCAACCGCAAGGCCATCGACCGGCTCCGGCGCGAGGCCAAGCGCGCGGAGAAGCAACGGGAGGCGATGATGACGCCGGACGACGACCCGGAGCCGGTCGGCGCGATCACCGACGACCGGCTGCGGCTGATCTTCACCTGCTGCCACCCCGCGCTGGCCATGGAGACCCGGGTGGCGCTGACCCTGCGGATGGTCGGCGGGCTGACCGTGGCCGAGATCGCCCGCGCCTTCCTGGTGCAGGAACCGGCGATGGGCCGGCGGATCACCCGGGCCAAGGACAAGATCAAGGCGGCCCGGATCCCGTACCGCGTGCCCGCGCACGAGGACCTCCCCGGCCGGATCACCGGGGTGCTGGCCGTCCTCTACCTGATCTTCAACGAGGGCTACCTGACCTCGGACCCCGGCCGGGAGGCGGTCCGCGCCGACCTGACCGCCGAGGCGATCCGGCTGACCCGGCTGGTCCGCGAACTGATGCCGGCCGACGGCGAGGTGGCCGGGCTGCTGGCCCTGATGCTGCTGACCGAGGCCCGGCGGACCGCCCGGCTGTCGGCCACCGGCGAGCTGATCACCCTGGGCGACCAGGACCGCGGCGCCTGGGACCGGACCCTGATCGCCGAGGGCCACGCCCTGGTCCGCGCCCGGCTGGCCGCCGGCGAGGCGCCCGGCCGCTATCAGATCCTGGCCGCGATCAACGCCGTGCACACCGACGCCGCCGACGTCCGGCAGACCGGGTGGGCGCAGATCGTCGCCCTCTACGACCAGCTCGCCACCCTCGACCCGTCACCGATCGTGCGGCTCAACCGGGCCATCGCCGTCGGCGAACGGGACGGGCCGGCGGCGGCCCTGGCCCTGATCGACGACCTTCCGCTGACCGGCTACCGGCATTTCCACGCCACCCGGGCCGAGCTGTTGCGCCGGCTCGGCCGCGACGACGAGGCCGGTGCGGCGTACGACCGGGCCATCGCCCTGGCTGGAAACAGCGCCGAGACCGCATACCTCACCCAGCGCCGCGACCAGCTGCGGTGACAGTCGCTCCGTACTGGAACAGGCGGCCGGTCTCGTGAACGCTCATCGTGATCCCGGCCGCGGCGGCCGCGCCGGTGAGCTCACCGGCGGTGAAGAAGTTCTTCACGATGGTCGCGGTGTCGCCGCTGTTCAACCGCCGCGTCATGGTCTGCCCGGCCACCCCGGCGACGTGCGGTGAGGTCACCGCCCGGGGCAGGTCGTCGACGAAGAACACCGCCCCACCCGGCCGCAGCCACGAGCCGACCCGGGCGAAGAACGACGCCAGCCGCTCGCGCGGCACGTGCGAGATCCAGAAGGCGAAGACCACGCTGTCGAACCGCTCGGCCGAGTCCCAGGTGAACAGGTCGGCGATCTCGGTCCGCACATGCGGCTGACCGGCGGCCGGGTTGTGCGCGAGCATCTCGACCGAGCCGTCGACCAGGGTCAGCCGGGTGGCCCGGGGCGCGAGGTGGACGCTCCAGTTGCCGGTGCCCGGGGCCAGCTCGAGCACGTCGTCACCCAGATCGAGGGCGGCCAGCGCGTCGAGGGCGACCCCGGACTCGTGGAACCAGACCGCGTTCTCGGACTCGCCCTGGTCGAAGGCCCCACGCCGGAGCCACCAGTCGTTGTACTCGCCGGCCCGGCGCGAGTAGTAGGAGAGCTGCTCGGCCAGCTGCTCGTCGGAAACCCGCTCGTGGGATGTCATCGCGCGTCAAACTACGCGCGACGCAGGACCGTCAGGGTCGCCGGGTCGATCGGCTCGATCAGGGTGAAGCGGAGGTCGGCCGGGACGCCGGCCGCGAAGAGCCGGTCGCCCTCGCCGGTGACCAGCGGGAACGTGATCAGCCGGTACTCGTCGACCAGGTCGGCGGCGGCCAGGGCGTGGACCAGGCTCAGGCTGCCGATCACCACGATGTCGCGCCGGGTGCGTTCCTCGGTGACCCAGGCGATCGGGTCGCCGTCGATCGCCGCCGAGTTCGACCAGGCCGCCGCGTCGATGCCGGTGCGGGTGGCGACCCGCTTGGGCACGGTGTTCATCAGTTTGGCGTAATCGGTGTCCCGGGCCGGCCAGCGCTCGGCGAAGTGCTCCCACGTACGCCGGCCGTAGAGCTGCACGCCCTGTTCCATCCGCGCGCCGAGGCGGAACTTGTCGTCGCTGACCGGGCCCGTCCCGTAGCGGAAGGCCCAGCCGCCGTAGCCGGTGCCGAGGCTTCCGTCGGGGTCGGAGACCACGCCGTCGAGGGTGCTGAACTGAATGACGATGACGTCGCCCATGGTGTTCTCCTTCGGGTCGGAAAGGCGGTCACCACCACATACCGGCAGTACGGCCGGAACTCATCGGCGTACGCTCGCCCGCGTGTCCGAGGATCTCCACCAGCGGCACGAGGCGTACCGCGGCGACCTGCTGGCGCACTGCTACCGGATGCTCGGCTCGCTCGACGAGGCCGAAGACCTGGTGCAGGAGACGATGCTGCGGGCCTGGCGGGCGGCCGACCAGTACGACCACCGGCGCGCCTCCGTGCGTACCTGGCTGCATCGCATCGCCACCAACGCCTGCCTGACCGCGCTCGAGGGCCGGGCCCGGCGGCCGTTGCCGAGCGGGCTGGGCGCGGCCGGCGACGACCCGGACGCCCCGCTGACCCCGAGCCTCGACATCCCCTGGCTGCAGCCGTTCCCGGACGACCGGCTGGGCGACCCGGCCGACGCCGCCCAGCAGCGCGCCGGCCTGCGGCTGGCCCTGGTCGCGGCGCTGCAGCTGCTGCCCGCCCGGCAGCGGGCGGCGCTGGTGCTGCGCGAGGTGCTCCGGCTGCCGGCCGCCGAGGTGGCGCAGATCCTGGACAGCAGCGTCGCGTCGGTGAACAGCAGCCTGCAACGGGCCCGGGCCACGCTGCGGTCGGCCGGACCGGTGCTGGAGGAGCTGAGCGAACCCGCCGACCCGGGCGAACGCGCGGTGGTCGAGCGGTACGCGGCGGCGTTCGAGGCCGGCGACGTGCCCGGGCTGACCCGGCTGCTGGCCGACGACGTCGTGCTGGAGATGCCGCCGGTGCCGCTGTGGCTGGCCGGGGCGGACCACTACCGGGCGTTCATGGAGCGCGTGTTCGCGATGCGCGGCACAAACTGGCGGCTACGCCCGGTGCGTGCCAACGGCAGCCCGGCGCTGGCCGCACACGTCGACGGCCGGCCGCATTCGCTGCAGGTCTTCACGGTGGCGGGCGGGCTGATCCGCGCCAACGTCACGTTCGCCGACCCGGACGTACTGTCCCGATTCGGCTGACTGTCAGCTTCTTGCCAGCGAAGGGCGTCTTCCCTCCCGAAAGGACATATGGCAGGTTCTTCTCAGCGGGGAGGCTGAGCAATGACGTGTAGGTGGTGGGGCGCGACGGGTGTCGTCGCGGCCGCGGTGGTGGCTGGGCTCTTCTTCGCGCCGGGTGTCGCCCTGGCCGACCCGCAGACCCGAATCCCCTCGGCGCCCTGCCAGCCCGACGGCGTCGCCCCCGCTGACACCGAGATCGCCGGCCGGCTGCGCCCGCTGATGACCGGCGTACGCCTCGGCTCGTCACTGACCGGCTACAGCGTCTCCTGCGCACGGGCGATCGTCAGCAACGTGCAGAACCGCGGCATGGAACAGCGGGCCGCGGTGATCGCCGTCGCCACCGCGATCACCGAGAGCACGCTGCACAACTACACCACCGCGGTCGACAAGGACAGCCTCGGGTTGTTCCAGCAGCGCCCGTCGCAGGGCTGGGGGCGGCCCGGCCAGCTCGTCGACCCCCGGTTCGCCACCAACGCCTTCCTGTCGTCGATGGTCAGCAAGCATCCGGGTGGCACCTGGCGGGTCGGTGACATCGGCCAGATCTGCCAGCGGGTCCAGCGGTCGGCCTATCCGGGGGCGTACACGCCCGAGGTGCACGACGCCCAGTTGCTGGTGACCACGCTGTGGCCGCACGTGGCGGCCGCGCTGGCCACCGGCAAAGGCACGGCGACGGGTACGCCGTCCCGCAAGGCCGCCCGGGGCCCGTTCCAGCATTCCCTGTTCACGTCGGCGACCAGCCAGGGCCCGGCCGACGCCCGGCACGACTTCCTGCTGGCCGACTGGAACGGCGACCAGCGCCCCGACCTGTTCGTGGTGCAGCGCTCGGGCACAGTCACCGGCGGCACCACCGTCTCGATCTTCGACGGGCGTTCGACGCTGCCGACCGCGGCGATGAACTTCCAGCGGCCGTTGCTGCGGACGGGCACCGTGCTGGGCGCGACCGACGACCGGTACGCGTTCGCGGTGGCCGACTGGAACGCCGACGGCCGCCCCGACCTGATCGTGACCCAGCGCTCGGGCACGGCGAGCGGGCGGACCGAGGTAAATGTGATCGACGGCGCCTCCAGCTTCCAGCGCTACCTGCTGCAAACGGCGACCGTCCTCGCCGCCACCGACAAACGCTACGATTTCGCCGTCGGCGACTGGAACACCGACGGCCGCCTCGACCTGGTGGTGGTCGAGCGGTCGGCCCGGACGAACGTACGCATCATCGACGGCTCCTCCAACTTCCAGCACTTCCTGCTAGAGACGCCGACGGCGCTGGGAGCGGCCGACGACACGTACGCCTTCTCGGTCGCCGACTGGAACACCGACGGCCGCCTCGACCTGGTCGCGGTCCACCGGTCACGCAAGACCGAGCTGCGCGTCCTCAGCGGCGCCACCACCTTCCAGCGTTACCTGCTGCAGTCCGGCACGGCGCTCGGCGCCACCGACGACAAGTACGCGTTCGCCACCACCGACTGGAACGACGACGGCCGCCCCGACCTGCTGGCCGTCCGCAAATCGGGCGCACCGAGCGGCCGCGCCGAGGCCCACGTGCTGGCCGGCTAGTTGTAGTGCCGTGAACCACGAACGTTCACGGTGTTGGTTGACACGCCTTCGGGGCTGGCGGCCGGGCGGCCGGTTCCGGCTGGGCACCCGAGGGACGCCCACATCGGCTGCCCGCGAACTATCACAAGCTGCACGGTGTCCGGCAGTTCCACGGCTGCCTCTCGGTCGTCGATGACCAACTCTGGGGCGTTGTACACCGCCGCAAGAGCGCCGCGAACGCGCCCGCATACGCGGCGAACGCCACCGACGCTGGGGGCCGGCCCGCCACCCGGGCAGCCTGAACCCGGACCCTTCAATCTTCTTATTTACCGCACCGTCGTCGGTGTCTGCACCGCGCGAACCATGCGAATCTCCCGCACGCCGTCCTCGACCTGGGTCGTCCCGTCGGCAATGAAACCATGCTTGCGGTAGAACGTTTGCGCGCGAGGGTTGGGATCGGCAACCCACAGCGCCGCCGACTCTGCAGGGTCCATGACGGCCTGCAACAAAGCGCGTCCAGCATCCGTACCGTGCTCAGCGGCAACTACGTAGAGCAAATACAGCTGCCTTGCCCACTGCGCCGCAACGTCCAGCGGCGGACCCGACATCGCAACCCCGATCAACTGGCCATCCCGCTCGGCCACAGCCATTCGGTTCTCCCGGTATCGCTTATCGGTCAAAGCAGCTGTCCAGAACCGCTCTCGAGCAGCCGAGAAGCCCGGATCATCGAGCACCGCATCCGTCATCAGCCCCCGATATGTCTCCTGCCAGCACCGAACATGCACCCATGCCATCTCGGCGACATCCTCGACTCGGGGCGGACGAACAGCAAATGAGAAGCCCACCATCGAATCGTAGGCGCCACCAAGACACTCACAGAACCGAATATCCATGGCAAGCCGCCCACCCGTCAGCCAAAAGCACTGGGGTCCCAACATCGTGAACGTTCGTGGTCACGGCTCTAGCCTGGCCCGGACCACCCGACCGGGCATCCGATCCGGCGCTACGAACGTGATCGCCCCGGCGAACAGACGCAGGTCGAGTAGCACTGGTTCCCACGGCGACGCAGACTTGCGGCATCGCCGGGCGTGGAGCCGGTCCGCCGGCCGCGGCCCGCAGTCGCACCTCGGCTACAGAAGCCTTGCTCGCGCCGACGGAGCACTCCGACCCGACGAAGGATCGGCCACCCGGTCCGACTCATCCAGAGCGTTGGAATATCCGCACTACCTCGGCTGAATGGCAGCAGTTCACAAGTACTGATCTGCCGCGGTCCGCGAGCGCTGGGATATCGGTCGTCCATGCGCTGCCAGATTCGGACGCTGACGGTCGGACACCGTCGGCCGTCACTGCCGCGAGCTCAGCCCCGCCAGCTCGTGGATCATACGGGCCAGCTCAGCGGCTCGCGGGCCGCGCCGCAACACCGTCTTGAGGTGATCCGGGGCGTTGCTGCCGGCGAACTGCATACTCGCCGGTCCGGCTGCAACTGTGATGCCTACGTAGGCGTGCCGCTGGTCGCTAGTTTCCACCAGCTCGTCGCTGGAGTTCAGCCCCCACGAGTGCTGGCGCCACAGGTCGTCGCCCGAGAGTGCGCAACCCGTGCCGATCCTTGCAATCGTCCCGTCGATCCAGCGTGCGGCGACGTTGCTGTGACAATCGCCAGGCTCTCCCGGCGACAGTTGAACGGGCGAGGTCAGAGCCACCCCTTCGGCAAGAAGAGCCTCAAGGTCCGGCTCCGGTTCACGAGGTGGAACAACAAGGGACCCGCCAACGGACCGCAGCGTCCGGCACCACCTCCGCCAGCGTTCTCCGTACCGCGCATCCACGCCGGCAAAGGCATCGACGCGAGCCCGGTAGTAGGTCAGCAAGCGCTCATATTCACCAGAGGCGAATGCCACAGGCGCAGAATAGCGTCGCATGATCACGCTTTCTCATCGGCCGCCGTCCGTGCGCGACAGAACGCCGAGACCGGTCACGCGGCGTAGCGTCGGCCCGTATCGCCGGCTGCGCGCTCATGCCGATGTGAGTCGCTTTCGCCGCGAGCCGTGATGAGGCGGACTTCGCTCCTTCCCGGTTTCAGCAATTGCCGGCGATGACAGCAATACACGCCGCCCGAAGCCGGCCGGCGGATTCCGGTTGTCAGATCGCTTCTGTAATTTCGGACGGGTCCAGTTCGACGTTTGACGCGGTTCCGGATACACGAAACAGCTTTTCTCCGATACAGGCCGGAGGGGGTTCGCCCTGTGCGGGCGGGCAAGACATTTCCGTTGCCGCCGGATATTGCGAACGTCGCAGGTGAGGTCGCTGGATCCGGCACGGCGACGTCCGGCACTGCGGGTCCAGCCCCAGCAACGCTAGGCGCAGCCGCCGGATCGGTCACGGCGACGTGAGGCGCAGCCGCCGGATCGGTCACGGCGACGTGAGGCGCAGCCGCCGGATCAGTCACGGCAAGGTGGGGCGCGACCGCCGGGTCGGTCACGGGGACGCTGGTTGTGGCCGCCGGATCAGTCACGGCAAGGTGGGGCGCGACCGCCGGGTCGGTCACAGGGACGCTGGTTGTGGCCGCCGGATCAGTCACGGCGGCGGTTGCCACGGTCGGCGCGTCGCCGGCCGCGGCCGATTGCTCCGACGGCCCCATTCCTATCGGCGCCCCGACGTGTGCCTCGGCCGTATGGGTCAGGACCGGCGACCCCACCGCCGCCCGGTGTCGAGCCGGCGGCGCTGGGTCCGGCACCCGCGGCGACCGATCTGCGTCTGCTCCAGACCGCAACCGGCGCAGCTTCGTGGCATGCCTCTGCGACAAGCCCCAGACCCGATGACGAGCATGCGCCCGGCGAAATTCCTCGCCCCCGACAGAATAGCGACGCGACGCAGCCCGATCACGCATGGCGGCCAATCCCGCCGACGTGAACAACTGAAGCTGCCGCATACCAAAAATTGTTCCGCACGCCACCCGAACCATCACACTAAACGATCACCCAGAAAGAGCGACGATTCTCACCACCGCACACAGACTCAGCCGCCACAGGGCCCGCCTTCGTGCAAAGAAGGGCGCCCCTCATCTGGCCGCGATCCACGCCAACGCAACGGGACGATCTTGCGCTGCGAGCCGCACTCTCATGCCGCATAGTGTGCGATCATACTGTGGAGCCGCGCTGTCTTTACGCGCATGCAAATGAGGGACCGTCAACTGCCCGAATTGGGTTTCAGCGCTGCAAGTTCTTCGACCGTCCCGATGGATGGGCGGTGACTGGCGTCGCTGGTGTAGTGGCGAATCGTGGTGGCGAGGTATGCGGTGTCGATGTGTAGGGCACGCACCGGTAGCCGGTGTTGCTGCGGCGGCGCCTCACCGGGCCGGCGCAGGAGAAGCTTCAACGCCGCGGGGTTGCGTTCGCCGGGCACTCGTGGTCCGCTGGGAACGAGGTTGGTCCATGGGATCGAGGTACGGCCCACGAGCCGGTACAGGGTGAGGCCGCAGGGGTCGAGGCTCAGTGACGGCCGGTTCAGCAACAGGATCAGCATGGCTGCCAAAAGGAGCAGCGCTGATACGACGGTGCCGATCGTGGTCACGACGCCGAGGTGGGCGATGCGCATGGCGTTGTGGCCCGGCATTCGCTCGGTGGGGATGGCCGCACCCGCGATCCAGCCCAGCAGGATCGCGCGTGGCCCCGCGCTGGCAGGCGATACGGGCGCGAAGAATCGGCGGTTAGTGGTATCGAGTTGCCACGTGGCCGGTTTGCGTCGGGCAGCCCGAGTCGCCAGCAGATACGCGGCCAAGGGGATGCCGATGCTGGCGGCGAACGCGCCGAGGAAGGCCAGCATTCCGGGTACCATCCCCAACCGCCAGGTGACGGGTTGCCACCACAGCACGCCGCCGAGCCGTAACACGAACGCGAGCACCGCGAACGGCACGGCGATCAGCACGGCAACTCGAGCAGACATTGCCGCAGCCTAGAACGATAAAACCGCAGCTTGATCAGCTCTTCGGGTGGTCATCCGCCGACGCACCGGGATCCCATGCCGCTTTCTACACGTGTCGTTGCCGCTTCCGCCACGCGTTTCAGCGACAAAACCTGCTGCCGCCGACAGCGCACGGCGAACCCAGCAACGCGACTGGGTGAGAGTCGGTCGGCGGCGTCGAGAAACAGTGGGCCAAGAAGCTCCCTGGCCCCAATGACCTCCACGCCAGCAACGTCCATGCATCGAAGTCGGGAACGACTTCAGTCTGCCCAGGCGCTCAACATCGATGTTTTCCCGCCTCGTCCTCCCGTGTCCAACGTTGGCGGGCCGGATCCGACGCACTGATCTGCCGCCGATAAGGCATGCTCGGCAGCGCTGGTAGGTCAGGAACTGACCCGACGCCGCGATGCGGATGTTTGGTACGGGCGCGAGCAGCGGAAACTCCCGGTCGACGCTGCCCGATCGCCCGTCTGTGCAGCACCGGGATTGCAGCCAACCCCCAGATTAAAGGCCCGCAACCCTGGAACCATCGGACTTACGGACCGTGTCAGGCGGTCCGGAGGGTCTTCCTCATCTGCGCTACGCCATGCTGGAACTTTGCACGCCCGCCGACCTCGCGAGGATGCAGATCGCCGGTCGGCCGCGGCCTGGTTCCACCGATTGGGGTTGGCGCTGGCCGCACAAACCGGATCCGGTTCGCCTGCGATCACTGCGCGACCCGACGCGGCGCCACCCGACGCGGTCCCGCGCGGCCCCAGGTCTGGACAACCCACGAAGGTGTCGTCTGCCTGCGGCACCAGCGCTGGCTCGGCACTCGACAGCAGGACGTTCAACCGACCCTTGCTCACTTGCCGGACATCCTCGCCGCCAATCGGCGGCATCGGCGTCTCATCCAGCTTTACGGACGAGAACCGGTCCAAGCCGCTGTTATGGCGGCGGCACCGATCTGCCGGGAGTGGAGCGACCGCTTCAGGGGAGGACAGCCATCTAACGAACGACTGATCGTCTTCCAGAACCAAGGTGATGAGACGCGCTTCATCGACAAAGGGCAGGCAGACGCCGCCCGAGCACTACCAGCCCACCGTTGACCTCCCGAAGCCCCGCCGGGCTTCCCGCTACGCTGGTGCTTCGCCCGCCGACTACGTACGCCGGTCACCTACGCCGACCGAGTCGCCCACCCTCGGCCTTGGGCACCTGCGATTCGAAGCCTTGCTGACGACCGCGCGGCTCTCGCCAACCGCAACGACTTCGCCCTGATCGCGATGCCTACCGAACAGCGGCACGGCCCGCATCAACGGCATTCGAGGGAAGGGGATCGGGCTGAGCCCCACGCTTTCGGAAATGCCGATGAACGCACTGGATCATGACTGTTGCAGGTTTCAACAATGATGCGTCGAGCCGGATCAACGACACTCACTTGCGCCGAGATACTGATGTCGGATATAGGATGAGAAACTGATTACCTCGGGCGGAGGTATTGGATGACCTATTTGGCGCCGATCATGGCACTGGCCGGTGTAATTGTCGGAGGTTGTCTTTCCATCATGATGACGCTTACGGTGGAAAGGAAGAGAGAACACTGGAACCTCGCCCGGGAATGGCGAGAACGCAAGCTGCAGGCCTATGGCACCTATTTGGCCGACGTTAAACGCCTGCGCGATCTGGCGGAGCGTGTGGCCGCATCGGTTGGGCTCGATGATCAGGCTCCGCCTCTGGGGCGCGACGCTGGTCTAGAGCAAATGGCCGAGGCGAACATGGCGCGAAGCGTGTCGTTTGAGACGGTCAATCTCGTTGGCGGCAGACCCGTGGTAGAGGCTGGTCGGCTCCTAAACCGGGCAGTTTGGCGTCTTGAGTGGTTCGCGCGAGGACTTCTGGACGACTCGGACCGTGAGGGCTGGATTCACGCCTTCCGCTCCTATCATGCGGCAATCAATGTATTCACCGAATGCTCGCGCCTTGATGTCGATGTTTCCGGGGAGTTCTCGCCACGGGTCACCGAACCGTCGCCCCGAGTTCAGTATGAGTCAGATCGAGCCGGCAGAGACTCGGCTACGGTCCACCCTGATTGAAATTTCCTGCCGGTCCGGGAGATTCGTCGCTGCGTTCAATGCCTGTGGCTTGCGGTTCGGGTTCAGGAAGAGGCCGAGTGGCTGACGCTTCCCGAGTCTGATGTCCCGGAGCGATTACAGTTCATGGCTTCTCTGCTATAGCAGCTGCCGCTTGGTCTGGGCCGACCGCATAGCCCGCAGAGGCTACGACCACCGTTCCCGAGCGCAGGTAGGCGAGAACAGCGGTTGGGGACCACGATCGCAACTACCCACCGTAAGTGTCGGACCCGACCCGGCTGAACAACGCGGCCAGCCACTGTGGACGGCCCGCGGCTCGAACTGGGTGACTCGTGTCATGAACCACCGCCGCTCCGCGTAGGATTGCTCCGGTAGGCAGGGTCCGGCTGAAACGCGAGCCGGGGGTCCCGCGGTGGCCGAGGGCGGGGAGTGCTCATGCGTGCGGACCTCCACGACGAGTTCGCTGCGGTCAGCAGCTCGCTGGTCACCATGGCCAAGGCCGTCCGGGAAGCGATGCGGCAGGCCGGCGTCGCGCTGCTCACCGCCGATCCCACGCTGGCGACCCAGGTGACCCTGCGCGACGCCGAGATCGATGTGCTGCACCGCGTCGTCGACGACCGGGTCTACGAGCTCGTCGCCCTGCGCCGCCCGGTGGACACCGATCTGCGGATGGCGCTGACCGCGTTCCAGGTCGCCGCCGACCTCGACCGGATGGGTGACCTGGCCGTGCACATCGCCCGGGCCACGCTTCGGCGCTATCCGGCCGCCGCGGCCGCGGCGGAGCTGACCCACCTGTTCCGCAGCATGACGACGGTGGCCGACGAGTTGTCCGGCAAGCTGGTCACGGCCCTGTCCGACCGGGACGCGAAACTGGCCGCCCAGCTCGACGGCGACGACGACGCGATGGACCGGCTGCACCATGAGCTCTTCGCCGCCATGCTGCGCCCGGACTGGCCGTTGGGGGTCGAGGCGGCGGTCGACGGCGCGCTGCTGGGTCGTTACTTCGAGCGGTACGCCGACCACGCCGTCAATATCGGCCGGCACGTCGTGTTCCTCTCCACCGGCACGATGACCGGCTGACCGGCCGTCGGCCAGCCGGTGCCGGAAGGAAGGACCCCCGGCCAGCCGCTGCAGGTGAGACTCCGGCCAGCCGGTGCCGGAAGGGCCGCCGACCAGCCGCCGAAAATGAGACCACCGGCCAGCCGCCGCAAGCAAGACCACCGGCCAGCCGCTACAGGTGAGACTCCGGCCAGCCGGTGCCGGAAGGGCCGCCAGCCAGCCGCCGCAAGCAAGACCACCGGTCAGCCGGTGCAGGTGGGCTGGTATTGAATCTCGGGGATCAGTCTCGCCCACTCGGCGGAGGTGAGGCCCCGGCCGGCCAGGGTGCAACCGAAGGTGGCCGGGTCGGTGCGGAGGCGGCTGAGCTCGGTCAGGTCCCACAGCCCGAGGTAGCCCAGCGAGTTCGCGTCCCGGCCGAGAGCCAGCGTCGTCCCGCCGGGGTTGAAGGCGATCGCGCCCGGCCCCCACAGGTGCGCGCTGGCGACGCGGGAGAGCCGGACCGGCCGGTTGAGCACGGCCACGTCCCACAGCGTCACCCACCGGGAGAACTCGCCGACGGCCAGGGTGGTGCCGTCGGGGCTGAAGAGGAGCTTCGAGACGCCCTCGACGTGGCCGTTCAGGGTGGCGAGGCGTTGCGGGTCGGTGGGGTCGGAGACGTCGAAGAGGATCACCGTCCGGTCCTCGCCGCCGGTGGCCAGGGTGCGGCCGTCCGGTGCGAAGGCCACGGCCATCGTGTCGTCGGCGTGGCCGGACAGGGTCGCGACCTTCACGGGGGTGGCCGGGTTGCTGAGGTCGTAGAGGTGGACGTTCTTGCCCGAGGTGACGGCCAGCCGCCCGCCGTCGGGGCTAAGGGCGAGCCGCGGCGTCCGGCCGATGTCGAGAGCAACGACGGCGAGGCGGCGCACGACGGCGTGGTTGCTCAGGTCCCACAGTTGCAGCTGGTTGTCGCCGGCCATGGCCAGGCGGCGGCCGTCGGCGCTGAGCAGCAGGACCTCGGGGCGGAACTGCAGGGTCATGGACGCGAACGGCGCCGACGCGGCCGGGTTGGTGGTGTCGCGCAGGATGACCCGCCGGCTGTCCTGGTTGCCCGACACCATTGTGCGCACGTCGGAGCTGATCGTCACCAGGTCGGCCGGTTCGCCGTTCTGCAGGGCGATGTCGGCTGTGGGCGCCGGATATCCGCCGGGGCCGGCCGGCACGTTCCAGAACACCGCCCGGCCGTCGCCGCCGGCGGTCACCAGCGTACGGCCGTCCGGTGAGAACGCGTTCAGCAGCAGGCCACGGTCGTGGGCCACCTGGTCGACGCGCCGCTCGGGGGCGGCGAAGTCGTCCAGGCTCCACAGCACCGCGGTTTCCGCCGACTCGACCGTGGCCAGGGTGTGGTTGTCCCGGCTGAAGTCGACCGAGGTGACGCTGACCCGGCCCACCATGGTGGCCAGTTCGTGATGGTCGCCCGCGGTGGTGTCCCAGACCATCGTGGTGCCGTTGACGAAGCCGGCCGCCAGATATCGCCCGTCCAGGCTGTACGCCAGCGACAGGTTGCTCTGGCTGCCGCTGCGGATGGTGTACCACGCCCGCGGGGCGGCCGGATCGTTCATGTCGTACACGGTGATCGTCCCGCTCTGGTCGCCGATCGCCAGCACCGGCTCGGCCGGGTTGAACGCCAGGCCGAACGACGGTGAGAGCGGGTCGATCTGACTGCGCTTGACCGGATCGCGCGGGTCGCTGACGTCCCAGACGACGGCCGAGAGGTACGAAGCGGCGAGGGTCCGCCCGTCCCGGCTGAACGACACGTCCACCGCCGGGTGCCAGCCGTCACCGTTGCCGCGCAGCCGGGACAGCTCCGCCGGCCGTTCGTGGTCGCTGACGTCCCACAGGGTGGCGTAGGCGGCGAGCCCGTCCGGCCCGGGCATGGAGCGGTCGCCGGTGGCCAGGACGCGACCGTTCGGGCTGAACTCGACGGCCGCGTAGTGCCGGTCCCCGGGCAGGTTCGCGGTGTGGACCGGGCGGGCCGGGTCGGACACGTTCCACAGGCCGCCGCCCTCGTCCCAGACCACCGCCAGCGTCTTGCCGTCCCGGGTCAGGGCCAGCCGGGGGAAGCTGCCGCCGGTCTCGATGGTGGCCACCCGGATCGGCTTGGCCGGCACGCCCACGTTCCACAGCGTGATCGCCGGCCCGGTGGCGGCGGTCACGAGCAGGCCGTCCGGGCCGTACTTGGTCTCGAAGACGTCGTCGAGGCCGGTGATCCGCCGGGTGGAGGTGACCAGGCCGGTCACCTCGCGTTTGATCTCGGGCGACGGGTTGATCCGCTGCGCGGCGATGCCCAGTTTGAACGCCGTCCGCGAGTCGTCGCTGACGATGGCCTTGCCCTCGTTGACCAGCCGGCGGCTGATCGCGACGCGCTGCTGACGCTCCGCCTCGGCGGCGGCCTCTTTCGCCTTCTTCTCCTGCTCGCGGGCGATCGCTTCCTGCGCGGCGGCCATCTCCCGGGCCTGGGCGGCCAGCTTCTGCTGCTCCTCGGCGATCGCCCGCTGTTTCGCCGCCTCGGCGCCCGCCTCACCGGCTGCCTTCTCCTGCTCGCGGGCCAGTTGCTCCATCTCCTTGGCCCGTTTCTCCTGAGCGTGCATCGCGGTGGCGGACTCGTCGGCCAGCTTGGCTTGCCGCTCGGCCAGCGCCTGCTGCCGCCGGGCCTGGTCCGCCGCTTTGCCGGCCTTGTCCAGCTGCACCTTGACCTCGCCGGAGGCCTTGTCGGCCAGGGCCTTCTGGGCCTTCGCGGCCTGCTCCTGCCGCACCGCCTCGGCCGCGGCCGACCGGACCCGCGCCTCCTTCTCGTGGACCAGTTCTTCCTGCCGCTGGGCCTCGTCGGCGAACCGGGCGGCGTGCCCGCGCTGGGCCGTCGCCTCCTGCTGCTGGCGGCGGGCCTCGACGGCGGACGCGTTGGCCCGGGCGGCGTTCTGCATCGCGGACAGCCCGGTCGCGGTGGCCAGCAGGGTCAGCACCACCAGTGACGCCGCCGCGGACAGCCGCAGCCGTCGGCCACGCCGGTGCTGGCGTACGTCCTCGCCCTCAAGATCGTCCTTGCTGACCCCGTGCATCGGCGCGGCCAGCTGGGCGATCGCGTCCCGGAAGCGGGAGTGCCGCAGGCTCAGGTGCTGGTCGTCGCGGGCCCAGCGGAGGTCGAGGTACAGCGGTTCCTCGGCGAACACCCCGCGCAGCGCCGGCGGCACCGAGTTGGACTCCGGGTCGAAGTCGCGGGCGGCCGGGTCCCAGCGCCACTCACCGTCGGTGACCACCGGCAGGATGCGTTCCAGGGGCTTGTTGGCCACCCAGTGTTCTATCTCACGGTTCACCCATGGGGACCGGGCCGCCTCCGGGGACGCCATCAGGACGAAGTACTCGGAGTTGTCCAGGGCCTTCTGGATGGAGGTCCACAGCCCCGGGGTGACCGAGAGGCCGGTCTGGTCCCGGAAGATCCACAGGGCGCGGCGCCGGTGCCACGGCTTGGCCAGCCGGTGGAGGCCACGCTGAACGGCCGGCGCGAGCCGCCCGTCGGCCGCGTGGCTGTAGGAGATGAACCCGTTGAACGACACAGCAGCCCCCCGCGAAACAGCATCGGCGTCGATGAATTCTGCACGGCCCCGCCGGTAGAGCCAAACCTTCGGCTCAAGTCCGCGGTCCGGGAACCGATCAGTGGCGGCACGGCGGCCAAACCCCGGGCTGCCGCACCGACACGGAGGACCTCATGCAGCAGACCATCCAGCGGCTCCGCACCAAGAAGGACGACGAGGGCTTCACCCTCATCGAACTGCTGGTCGTTGTGGTGATCATCGGCGTGCTCGTCGCGATCGCCGTACCCGTCTACCTGAACTACCGCAAGGGCGCGGCGGACAAGTCGGCGCAGTCCGACGTGCGGGGCGCGATCAGCGCGGTGGAACAGTTCTACACCAGCAACAACAACACGTACCCCAACACCGCCAGCGGAACCAACGACGGCACGGCCGGCTCGGGTGTCGTCACGCTCACCAACGGCACCGCCAACCAGAACATCACGCTGTCGGACAAGACGCAGCTCGCCTTCATCAACAAGGGCAGCAGCTACCTGCTCTGCGCCAACAACACCGGCGGCAGCGACAAGTGGTACATCTACAACAGCGCGAGCGGCGGCTCGGTCGCCTCGTCGGCCACCGCGCTGAACCTCACCGACTGCACCTGATTCCCGGGGCGCATCCTCGCCCGAGCACGCTGAGCCAGAATTTGGCGCCTTCGCCGCCCGTGCCGGCCCAGAGGCCCAGAACGCGCTGATTGTTACAGGATGTATACGGGCCGGTTACCGACCGGTATCGTACCGACTCAGAGATTGGCAACAGTCGATCTCTGAGTCGGTAC
Organism: Actinoplanes sp. NPDC049265; assembly: GCF_043197135.1. Taxonomy (NCBI): domain Bacteria; kingdom Bacillati; phylum Actinomycetota; class Actinomycetes; order Micromonosporales; family Micromonosporaceae; genus Actinoplanes; species Actinoplanes sp. NPDC049265. Next base: position 157,033 of record NZ_JBICSP010000004.1, read on the forward strand.
GAAGGAGAGTTCGGCGTGCACACCTCCACCCGCCTCCGTCGCTGGATGGCAACCCCCGCCGTCGCCCTGGCCCTGATCATCGGCACGGCCATCGGCGCCGCCCCCGCCCACGCGCTCGCGGTCAACCCGTACGAGCGCGGTCCCGCACCCACCGACGCGATCCTCGAGGCGGCCCGCGGGCCGTTCGCGGTCGCCCAGGTCACCGTCCCCGCCCAGAGCACCTTCGGCGGCGGCGTGGTCTATTACCCCACCGACACCAGCCAGGGCACCTTCGGTGCGGTGGCGATCTCCCCCGGCTTCACCGCCCGCTGGTCCAGCCTCGCCTGGCTCGGGCCGAGGATCGCCTCGCACGGCTTCGTCGTGATCGGCATCGAGACCCTGTCGCCGCTGGACCAACCGGCCGCCCGCGGCCGCCAGCTGCTGGCCGCGCTCGACTACCTGACCGGCAGCAGCACGGTCCGCACCCGGGTCGACGCGTCCCGGCTCGCGGTGGCCGGCCACTCGATGGGCGGCGGGGGCAGCCTCGAGGCCGCGCGCACCCGGCCGTCCCTGCAGGCCGCCGTGCCGCTGGCCCCGTGGCACACGACCAAGTCCTGGAGCACCGTACGGGTACCCACGGCGATCATCGGCGGCGAGGCCGACACCACGGCGCCGCCGGACAGCCACGCGATCCTCTTCTACAACAGCATCCCGGCCGCGACCGAGAAGTCGTACCTGGAACTGAACAACGCCGGCCACTCCTTCCCCAACACCGTCAACACCCCGACCGCCAAGCAGACGGTGTCCTGGCTGAAGCGTTTCGTCGACGACGACACCCGCTACGACCAGTTCCTCTGCCCCGGCCCCTCGGGCAGCGCGATCGAGGAGTACCGCAGCACCTGCCCCCTGGCCTGACCGGGTCCGATCCCCCCGGCGGCACCGCCCCTGCGACCGGGAGGTCCGGCGGTGCCCGCGCGGTCAGGCCGCGACCCGGTAGAGCAGGGCGCCGTGCGGCGGCACCGTGGCCTCGATGTCGCCGCCGGTCGTGGTGGACGTGCCCGCCCAGAGGTCGGTCAGGCGGTGCGGGCCGGGGGACGCGCCGACCGCCTCGGCGGTGGTGCCGATGGTGGCCGTGGTGCCGGTCTCGTTGAACAGCACCACGGCCACGTCGCCGCCGGACAGCGGCCGGGCCAGCACGTGCCGGCCACCGGCGGCCGAGACCTCCCGGGCGACCCGGCCGAGCGGGTCCTGGTCGACGGCGATGACCGCCCGGTTGGTCAGCAGGGCCAGCGTGTCCGGGCCGGCCCGGACCAGGTCGGTGCCGGCGATCAGCGGCGCGCCGAGGGCGGCCCAGAGGGTCAGCTCGGCGCGGTCCTCGACGGCGGTCATCCCGTTGCCGACCTGCAGCATGTCGGGGTCGTTCCAGCCGCCCGGACCGGCCCGGGAATCCAGGCCGACGGTCTGCCGGAAGATCGAGAGCATGCTGGCGTACGTGGGCGAGATGTCACCGGTGGTCCGCCAGAGGTTGCCGTAGCCGGCGCCCCAGCGGGCCACGTCCTCGGTGCCCCAGGCGCACAGGCTGAACACGATCGGCCGGCCGGTGGCCAGCAGGGCGTCGCGCATGGCGGCGTACCGCTCGCGGGCCGGCGCCGCCCGGCCGCCGGGACAGTCGACCTGATCACAGCCCGGCCCGGCGTAGCAGTTGTCGTACTTGAGGTAGTCCACGCCCCAGGCGGCGAACAGCGCGGCGTCGGCCCGCTCGTGCCCGAGACTGCCGGCGAGGCCGCCGCAGGTACGCAGGCCGGCGTCGGCGTAGAGGCCGAGCTTCAGGCCGCGGGCGTGCACGTAGCCGGCCACCGCGGCGATGCCGTGCGGGAAGCGGGCCGGGTCGGGCCGCAGGTTGCCGGCCGCGTCCCGGCCGGCCGCCATCCAGCCGTCGTCGATTGTCACGTACGCGTAGCCGGCGTCGCGCATGCCGTTCGCGACCATCGCGTCGGCGGTCCGCTCGATCAGCGCCTCGGTCACCTCCAGGCCGTACGCGTTGTAGTCGTTCCAGCCCATCGGCGGCGTCGCCGCGAGCCCGTTGTAGGCCCGTGGCAGCGCCCCGGCCACCGGCCGTTCCCCGGCGACGGTGCCGGCCAGCACCAGGGTCAGGATCAGCAACGCCGCTCGGATCCGCACCCGGTCAGCATTCCCGCCGGCCCTGTGCGGAGGCTGTCAGGAGTCTCGGAAGTTTCAACGCATTGACGCCTGTCGCTGCCCTTTCTAGTGTTACGGAGAGGTTTCCACTTCCGGAACATTTCGATTGGCGGAGTCATGAGCGAACGCCGTTTCCGTGTCCGGGTGACCGCCCTGCTCGCGGTCTGCACCCTCGTCGTCCTGAGCCTGGCCGGCGCCGCGCAAGCCGAGCCGAGGAAGCAGTGCCGGGCCGGGTACGTCGGGCTGACGTACGACGACGGGCCCAGCGCGACCACCGACCAGCTGCTCGCCGCCCTCGGGGCCAACCACCTGCGGGCCACGTTCTTCAACCAGGGCAACAACTCGCTCGACCGGCCGCAGCAGGTCCGCCGCGAGGTCCGGGCCGGCATGTGGATGGGCAACCACACGTTCACCCATCCGCACCTGCCCCAGGCCGGCGAGCCCGCGACGTTCCAGGAGATCGCCAGCACGCAGTGGGTGCTGCGAGACCTCACCGGTCGCGAGCCGGCCCTGTTCCGGCCGCCCTACGGCGAGACCGACGACCAGGTCCGCGCGGACGCCGCCCGCATCGGCGTGCTCGAGGTGTTGTGGACGGTCGACTCGCGCGACTGGGCCGGCACCACGGCCGAGGAGATCGCGGCGGCCGCGCACACCCTGCAGCCCGGCGGGATCATCCTGATGCACGACTGGCCGCCGGCCACCATCGACGCCGTCCCGCTCATCGCCCAGGACCTGGCCGCCCGCGGGCTGTGCGCCGGCCGCATCGCGCGCACCTCCGCCGACGTGCCCTTCGGCAGCCAGGTCTTCCACGCCAGGGCCGTCCGCCCCTGACGCGACAGTGATCGCGGGACGGCCGCGGCCAAGGCCGCGTCACCGCCCGGGTCGAGGTGCACGCCTGCTCTCGGGCGGCCCGAAGTAGCTGTACGGCTGGGGCGCGGTCTCGACGACCAGCCGCTGCACGATCACGCTCGGGTCGACCGCCCAGAAGGTCAGCGTGTGCCGGCCCGGCCGGTCGACGGTGTGCGTGGTCCGGGTGACGTTGATGTTGTCCGAGGTGTTGCGGGCCCACTGGTTGTTCATCGTGGTGTCGTTCGATCCGGTCGCCCCGATGATGTCGACGACCTGCGGTGCGGCGCCGTCGATGGAGACCGCGTAACGCAGCCCGGGCGTCGGCAGGGTGTTGTTGCGCGGCGACAGGTAGGCCGCCACCTTCACCGGCCCGGCCGAGGTCAGGGTCATCGTGTAGTCGAGGCGTCCCTTCGACAGTGGCGTCAGACCGTTTCCGGTGCGGCCGATGCCGGGCAGCAGCTGCCAGTCGCCGGCCTTGCCGCTGTAGTGGTCGGCCTCCACGGCCACGTAGCCGTTGGCCTCGAGGAACCCGGACGGCCGGAGCGACGGATGGTTGACCGGCGCCCGCACCACGACCGGCGAACCGGCGCCGGTCACGGTGAGCGGCACGGTGGTCAGGCCGCGCGGAGCCCGGAGCCAGTCGACGGTGACAGTGGCCCGGACCTGGTCGGTGACCCGGCCCGAGGACGGTGTGACGTGCACCCAGGGCTGCCCCGGGACGATGCGGTAGGCGAAGGGGGTCGTGCCCTTGTTGTAGACGTCGATGTACTGCGCGGGCTGCGCCTGCCACGGGCTGAACGACGGCAGGGTGGTCCGGTCGCCGCCGTCGAGGGCCACGCCCAGGGCGGCCGCGGCGGGCACGGTGATCCGTTTCAGGTGGGGGTAGATCGCGTCGGGCAGGGCCACGTTGTTCAGTTCCGGCTGCTGCCACGGCGCGTTGGGGCCGTAGCGTTCGACGTCGCCGTACCCGATCTTGGGTTGGGTCTGCCAGCCCGCCCACTTCCCGCCGGCCAGCCGGGTGTTGTAGTAGTCGCTCATCGCCTGGTCCTGGGCGAACAGCGCCTCGGCCCGGGCGGCCTGCGCGTTGGTGGCGGCGCGGCCCTGCTCGGCGTACTCGATGTTGGTGAACTGGGCCTGGCGCAACGCGTACACCAGCGCCGTGTCCTTGATCTGGTAATAGACCAGCTGGTAGAAGGCGTCCTGGCGGGCCGCCGGGACCAGCCCGCGCACCCGGTCGGCCCGGGCCGCCAGCGCCTGCCACTGCCCGGTCACCCGATCCATCTCGCGGTAGGCGGTCAGGCTGAACGGGTTGCCCTGATCATCGAAGACGACCTCCGGCGGTTCCCCGGTGATCCGCCGGTTCAGCAGTTCGGGCTTGCGGCGGGACTGCAGCGTGGCGTACTCGTGCAGCAGATCGGCCACCACCGGAGCAAGAGCAGGACCAAAATTCTCCGCGGCGTACGCCCGGAGCCAGCTCTCGATGCCGGTGACCGGGACCGCGGCCGGATTCCAGGCGTAGTCCAGGAAGAACTGGGTCGGCGCCTCCTCGTTCTTGAGGTCGCCGACGTTGACCATCCACAGGCGGTCGACCCCCGAGGTGTACGCCCGGTGCAGTTGCTCCCAGTTGTTGGTCAGGTTGACCGTGTCGGCCCACTTGTAGTTGCGGCCGGCCCCGACGTAGTCGAAGTGGTAGTACATCCCGTAGCCGCCACCGCGCGCGGGCAGCGACGCGTCCGGCAGCTTGCGCAGGTTGCCCCAGTTGTCGTCGCAGAAGACCACTGTCACGTCGTCCGGCGGCCGGTAGCCCTGGTCCCAGTAACGCTGCACCTCCTTGTAGAGGGTCTGCACCTGGGGCCGGTCGATCAGCCCGGTCTCCCGCAGGATCTGCCGTTGACTGTCGATGATGGACGACATGAGCTCGATGCCGTCGCCGTCGGGCAGGCTGACGTCGCCGTTGCCACGCATGCCGAGGGTGATGACGCCCTCGATGTTCTCGTCCTTCATGCGCCGCGCACCGTCCCGCCAGTACGCCTTGATCGCGGCGGCGTTGCGGACGAAGCTCCACTCGCCGGTGCCGCTCGGATGCCGGTTCCACTCCTCGATGCCGCGCATCATCGGCGCCTCGTGCGAGGTGCCCATCACCACCCCGTACAGCGTGGCGGTGGCGTGGTTGAGCGGGTCGTCCTCGGCGAACGCGCGGCCCCAGACGGCCGGCCACAGATAGTTGGCCTTGAGCCGCAGCATGGTCTCGAACACCTTGGCGTAGTAGGCCGCGTTGAGCCCGCCCGGGTGGCCCGGCTCCTTGCCCGGTCCGAAGTAGCGCGGCGCCCAGGTGCCGGTGGCCGGGTTCTCGTCGTTGATGAAGAACCCGCGGTACCTCACGGCCGGGGTGCCCTGGGTGTGCCGGCCCGGCCGTACGTAGATCGCGTCGTGCCGGGCGGCCGGTACGTCGTCCCAGAACGACCAGGGCGAGACCCCGATCGCACGGGACAGGTCGTAGGCGCCATAGATGGTGCCGCGCTGGTCGCTGCCGGCGATCACCAGGGCCCGGCCTACGCCCGGCAGCGGGTCGGTCACCACCTGCTCGATAGTGGTCTCCCACTTGCCGCGCAGGTCCCGGACGTCGAGCCGGCCGCGGGCGACGATCCGGTCGATCAGCGGGCTCCGGCCCAGCGTGCCGATGATGACGGGCTCGGCGCCGGCCGGCACCCGGTCGTAGGCGACGGCCGGCCGCACACCGCTGACCTGGCCGAGGTCCGACCGCAGGTCGTCGGTGACCCGGATGACGCCGGCGTGGTCGGCGGTGCTGACCACGATCGGGGCGGCCCGCCGGCCGGCGACCACCGGGAAGTGGCCGGGCCCGTCCCGAAAGGCGACGTAACCGCCGGTGGGACCGGGGTGGCCGGTGGGTGTGGCGGGGACCGCGGGCAGTGGCGCGATCAGCGTGAGGGCGAGCAGCGGCGCGACGGTGGGCATGCGGCCTCCCCGAAACTTCCGGAAACATTCCGGACACCCTTCGCAAGGTAGAGACCGATGTCGATTCAGTCAAGGCTCCGCATAGGTATGCCTAGACCGCCTGAGCGCCCCGCCTAAAGCACTCTGACCAGGCAAGATACGTAGGCGGTTCCGATGTGGCGACTCCCCCGCCGGCCGAGGATTGGGACATCAACGGCGGACAGAGGAGAAGTGCCATGATGACCCACCCGGACCTGATGCTGACGCTGGCCGGCGACCGGCACCGCGACCTGGTCGACGAGGCCGACCGCTGGCGCCTGCTGGCCCGCGCCCGCGACGCCCGCAGGGCTCGGCGCCCCGGCCGAGTGACGACCGCCCAACGGCGGCCCACCGGTAACCTGGCCTCGTGCGAACCATCCGCGGCGGTGCCGGCCCGGTGATGATCGGACGGCAGGGCGAGCTACGCCGGCTGGCGCGGCTCGCCTCGGCCCGGGAACCGGCCGTCGCCCTGATCGCCGGCGAGCCCGGCATCGGCAAGACCCGGCTGGTGCGCGAACTGCTGGCCACCGTGCCGGCCGACACCGTGGTGCTGGTCGGCCAGGCCGAACCCGGGTCGCTGTCCCGGCCGTACGAAGTGTTGCTCGACGCCATCGACGGACGGTCCGAGGTGGACGAAAGCCAGCTCGCGGCCCTGGCCGACGCCCGGCGCAGCCCGGTCGAACGGTTGCACACCGGCCTGACCCTGCTGGCCGACCTGATCGGCGACGCCCCCGCCATCCTGGTCTTCGAGGACCTGCACTGGGCCGACTCGGAGAGCGCGGCACTGTTCGAACGGATCGCCGACCAGCCCGGCGCCCGGCTGCTGATCGGCACCTACCGGCCCGACGAGGTGACCCACCGCCACCCGGTGGCCGGGCTGCTGGCCCGGATGGAACGCCGGCACACCGTCACCCACGTACGCCTGGACCGCCTGACCCCGGCCGAGACCGCCGCGATGCTGGCCGCGGCCACCGGCACCCTGGCACCGATGCGCGCCGCCGCGGCCCTGCACCACCGCACCGGCGGCAACCCGTTCTTCCTCGAGGAGCTGCTGCGGGCCACGTCCGCCCACGACCTCGAGGCGCTGGTCGCGGAACCGCTGCCGTGGCGGCTGGCCGACGTGCTGCGCCGCCAGGTCGACGAGCTCGAGCCGGTCAGCCACCGGATCGTCGAGGCCGCCGCCGTGCTCGGCCAGCGCGTCCCGTTCGATCTGCTGGCCGGCGTCACCGGGGCCGGCGAGGACGAGCTCATCGCCGTGCTGCGCGACCTGGTCACCCGCGGCGTGCTGGTCGAGTCCGGCGACGACGAGTTCGCGTTCCGGCACGCGCTGGTACGCGAGGCGATCGCCGACCAGATGCTGGCCCGCCAGCGCCGGCGGCTGCACGAGACGGCCCTCGACGTACTGCTGAGCGAGGGCGGATCCGACCCGGCCATGGTCGCCCACCACGCCCGTGGCGCCGGCCGCTACGACGACCTGGTCACCGCCGCCCGCGCCGGCACCCAGCTCTACCTCTCCATCGGCTCCGCCTACCAGGCCCTGCAACTGGCCGAGATGGACCTGGACGAGGTGCCCGAGGACACCGACCTGCTGGCCGGCGCCGCCCGCGCGGCCTGGCTGGCCGGCCTGCTCGACGACGCCCTGCGCTACGGCCGGCGCTGGCGCGACCTCGCGTCCACCACCACCGACCGGGCCCGCTCGCTCTACCAGCTGGTCCGCATCGCCTGGGAGTCCCGCGAGTTCGCCGAGATGGTCGCCCTGACCCACGACATCGAGGAACTGATCGCCCAGCTGCCGCCCGGCGCCGACCAGGCCCGGGCCATGACCGCCATCGCGCAGTCGTCCTACCTGCGCGACGACCTCGACGCCGCGCTGCTCTGGTCGGACCGCGCCCTGGCCCTGGCCGAGCAGCTCGACCTGCCCAGCGTCCGGCTGACCGCCCTGGTCGAGAAGGGCTCGACGCTCACCGAGCGTCCGCAGGACGCCGCCGAGGGCCGCAAGATCCTCTCCGGGCTGGTCGACGAGGCCGAGCGGGCGGGCGAGTGGGTGCTGGCCGCCCGGGCCCTCAACACGCTGGTGCACGGCGAGCCGCCGGCCGACCCGGCCGAGCACGCCGAGATCCTGGAACGGATGCGCGTCGACGCCGAACGGGCCGGCTTCGAGACGCTGGCGGTGGCCACCTACTTCCAGGGCCGGGCCCGGCTCGCGATCCGGGCCGGCGACCTGCGCGGCGCCATCGCCGCCCTCGAGGAGGGCCGCCAGCAGGACCGCGGCTACCTGCGCCGGGGCCGCTGGGCCGACTACCACGGCGTGTTCCTGGCCGGCCTCTGCCTCGAGGCGGGCGAACTCGACCGGGTCGAGGACCTGATCGCCGACCTGGCCACCGTGCCCAACAACCCGGCCCCGACCCTGCCCGGCCTGACCTTCAACGTCGCCTGCCGCCGCTCCGACCGGCCCCGGGCCGAAGCCGCCCTGGGCGAGTTCCTCGAAGCCCTGACCGAGCAGCCGTGGCGCAGCGGCGAACAGGCCCACGACCTGATCTCGGCCGCGCTGGCCCTCGGCCTGCCGGTCGACCGGCTCGACGCGATGGCCGCCACCCTGCTCGACGCCGAGGTCTACGACAGCTACCGGACGCTGGTCGAGGCGCAGGTGGCCGAGGCGCACGGCCGGCCCGCCGAGGCGCTGACCGGCTACCTGTCGATCACCGAGGCGCACATCCTCGGACCGGCGACCCGCGGCACGGTCCGGGTCGGCGCCGCCCGCTGCCTGCTCGCGGCCGACCGGCGGGCCGAGGCCACCGCCCAGGTCGAGGCGGCCGAGGCCCTGCTGGCCGACTGGGCCGGGTGGCGGGTGGCCGCACTCGACGAGGTCCGCGCCCGGCTCGGCCTGGCCCCGGCCGGAACGCCGGCCGCGGTCACCGGGCCGGCCGCGCTGACCCCGCGCGAACGCGAGGTGGCGGTGCTGATCAGCGACGGGCTGACCAACACCGAGCTGGCCCGCCGCCTCTACATCTCCCCCCGGACGGCCGCCGTGCACGTCTCCAACATCCTGCGCAAACTCGGCGTCTCGTCCCGCACCGAGGTCGGCGGCGCGATCTCCGGAAGCTGAGCCGGGCCGGGACTCAGGCGGCCGTCCGGACCCGGTTACGGCCGGCCTGCTTGGCCTCGTAGAGGGCACCGTCGGCGCGGGCCAGCACCGGGCGCAGGTCGCCGTCCGAGTCGACGAGGTGGGCCAGGCCGACGCTGATCGTCACCGGCAGGTCGCCCGCGGCCGTCGGCACCGGATCGTCGGCGACCACGTGGCGCAGGCGTTCGGCCAGGTCGGACGCGTACGCCGGATGCGGTGTCACGATCGCGAACTCCTCACCGCCGTAACGGCCGATCACGTCGTCGGGGTGCGCCGCGGCACCGAGCCGGTCGGCGACCATCCGGATGACCTCGTCGCCGACCGGGTGGCCGTACGTGTCGTTGATCCGCTTGAAGTGATCGATGTCGACCATGATCGCGGCGATCGCCCGGCCCCGGCGCCGGCTCTGGTCCAGCTGCCGTTCCGCCTCGCTGAAGAAATGGTTGCGGTTGAACAGCCCGGTCAGACCGTCCACCGTGGCCAGCCGCCGCACCTGGCTGAACAGCCGGGCGTTCTCGTACGCCGTCATGCCCTGCTCGGCCAGGGCGGCCGCGATCTGCGTCCGGGCGTCGGTCATCTCGTCGTCCCGCCCGGCCCCGACCAGCAGCACACCCACCGGCGCACCGCGCTCGGCCACCGGAATCGCCCACCAGATCCGCGCCGCCCCGAGCAGCCCGCCCAGCGACATCCGCCCCAGCCTGGGCCCGGCCAGTTCGAGCAGTTCGAAGGGTACGGAGTGCAGCACCGTCCCGGCCTCAGCGGCGGCGCCGTGCGTGGCCGCCACCACGAACGTCTCGTCCCCGGCGAACGTCAGCAGCGCCGCCGAGTCGCCGCCGAGCGTCTGGGTCAGGCTGGTCAGCAGGCGGCGCATCACCTCGTCCGGGTCCAGCGACGAGCTCTGGTCGGCCATCGCCGCCCGCAGCGTCTCGGCCACGTCCCGCTGCCGCCGGGCGGCCTGCACCGCCACCTCGAGCTGGGCCGCCCGCGCGGTCTCCAGCGACACCGCCACATGGTTGGTGATGGCCTTGAGGATGTCGACGTCGTCGCTCGTGAACACGCCCTTCGCGACCCGGCTGTCGAGGTAGACGACGCCGCGCAGGTGCCCGTCGAACTTCAGCGGCGCGATCAGGATGCTGCGCAGGCCGTGCACCCGCACGCTCTGTGACCCGAGCGCCACGCCCTCCTCGCTGCCGGTCACCACCAGCGGTTCGCCCGAGTGCCGGACCCGGTCGACCAGTGTGGAGCTGTACCCGGTCAGCTGCCGGATGTCGTTGCCCTCGGCGTCCTGCCCGACCAGCGGCACCAGCTGGTTCAGATCGAGATCGAGGAGGAAGAGGTACGCGCGTTCCGCGCCGAGGATCCGCAACGTCTCGTCGAGCGCGACCCGGGCCAGCCCGCGCGGGTCCAGAATCGTCGCCGAGGCCAGGCTGACCTGCTGCAACGCCTCGAGCCGGCGGCGGTAACGGGCCGCACCGGGCTCGGCCCGGTCACCGGAGTCCTGGCGGGCCCCGGGCGGGCCGGGCTCGGCCGGGGCGTCCGCGCCGGCACCGAACTCGTCGGCGACCCACCGGACGCGCTGCGGCCACTGCTGCTCGGCGGCGATCGTCCGGGCCACCAGGGCCTGATGGGCCGCCGCGGCCGGCTGGTCCAAGGCGGTCAGCGCGCGGGCCCGGACCCGGGCCGCCTCGTACTCGATCAACGGCGCGTCCAGCGGCAGCAGCCGCACCTCGACGTCGGCCAGGGCCCGCAGGGCTTCCTCCGGCCGGCCGCCGAGGACGTCCAGATCGGCCCGGGCGACCTGGTAGAACGCCCGCATCGGCTTGCTGTCGGCCATCGTCCGCAGCCGGTCGACCGCCTCGGCCGCCTCGGCCACAGGCGAGGGCGTCGCCCGGGCGACCGACTCGGCCGCCGGGACCGCGGCGGCCCGACGGCACCGGGCCAACCGGCCCAGCGCCTCGTAGACGAAGTAGACCCGCTGCTCCGGGACCATCGCCCGGGGCTTGATGCCGAGACCGGCGAACTCGGCCGTCAGCCGGTCGAACTGCTCGCCCAGCCGGCCCTGCTCGACCAGGGCGACCAGCCGGGCACCGTACAGATTGATCAGTTGCATGGGGTTGTCCGGGTTGGCCCGCAGGAACCGGCCCAGCGCCTCGATGTGCGTCGCGGCGTCCCCCGGCCGGTCGCGTTGCGCGGCGATGACCGCCGCCACCGCCCGGATCGCCGCGCCCTCGGCCTCCGCCTCCGGGCCGAGCCGGGCCCGGGCCCGCTGGTACCAGGCCTCGGCGTCGGCGGTACGGCCACGTTTGAAGTACTGCATGCACACGGTCGACACGCCGGTCAGGTAGTCGCCCAGCTCCAGCCACCGCTCGTGGTCGGTGAGGGCCCGGCCCCAGACGTGCCCATCGTCGTCGCGGCCACCCATGTGACTGCCGGCGCCACGCTTCCACTCGACGTAGCCGGCCAGTTCCGGGTCACCGACACCGGCGGCGACGGTGGCGGCCCGGTCGTACAGCCGGGTCGCCAGCCCCGGCCGGCCGGCCACGTCGGCGATCACGCCCAGGCCGGCCATGTGCTGCGCGTACTCCCGGCCCGGGCCGAGCCGGTTGATCGGATAGAGCGCGCGCAGGCTGATCAGCGCGCGCATGGCCCGGCGCATCCGCATCGACAGCGCGAACGTGGCGATGTCGAACAGGATCGCCTGCAGCCGGTAACGCTCCCGCTGCCGGCCCTGCGCGGTGCCGAACCCGATCTTCGTACGCCCGGCCAGCAGCCCCAGCACCACCGAGGCCAGCGTGGTCAGGCCCAGCCCGACCCGGCTGCGCGGCAACCGCGTGCCCAGCTCGGCCAGCCCCAGGCAGACCGCGTCGAAGGCGCGGTCCGGGCTCCACGCGTGGTTGTGCACCTGCGCCACGTGGGCCAGCATCTCGGCCCGGCGGACCCGGTCGGGCTCGATGCTCAACGCGTGGTCGAGGTGCTGCAGGGCGTCGTCGAACCGCCCGGTCCGGGCACAACTGGTGCCCAGCGCGAACAGGAACTCGGAGGTCGGGGTGATCCGGGCGTCCTGGGCGGCCCGGGCCGCCGCCTCCAGGAACTCGCGGGCCTCGGCCGGCGCGTGCTCGGTCAGCGCCAGCCGGCCGGCCGCGAACCCGGTCAGGTAGACCCGCTGCGGCCGGGAGCCGGTCTCGCCCAGCGCGTAGTGCCGGGCGGTCGCGTAGACGTAGCGCGGGTCGCCGGCCGCGTCCAGGAGCTCGGCGATCCGCTGGTGCAGCCGCCGCAGCGCGGCGGCGTCCACCCCGACCAGCAGCGCCTCACGGATGCGGTCGTGCGGGAACCGGTAGCCGTCCGGCCCGGCGCTGGTCACCAGCCGGCGGGACTCGGCCTCGGCCAGCAGTCCGCGGGCCCGGCGCGGGTCGACCGAGCAGACCGAGGCCACCAGGTCGGTGGAGAACCACCGGCCGCCCGCCGCGCCCGCCGCCAGCAGCCCGCGGCTGTCCGGGCCGAGCCCGTCGATGCGCTGCAGAACCAGGTCGACGGCGTCGTCGCCGGACAGCTCGATGCGGTCCAGCCCGACCCGGTCCAGCAGCCAGCCGTCCCAGGTCGGCGTGACCAGCCCGGCGTCCAGCACGGCCCGCACGTACTCGCCGATCGTGAACGGGTTGCCCCCGGCCCGGACGGCCAGCTCCACCACCTGCTCCTCGGGCAGCCGGACGGCGCCCAGGTGCTCGGCGATCAGTTCGGTCACGGCCTCCTGGGCGAGCGGTCCGAGGCTGATCCGGGTGTCGAGCGTGGCGTCCATGTCGGTGCCGAACCGGTCCAGCCCGGCCAGGCTTTCCGCGTCGTCCCGGCTGGTGGCGATGACCAGCAGCGGGGTGCCGGTGAGCCGGCTGGTCATCAGCTGCAGCACCCGGCGGGTCGGCCCGTCCAGCCACTGCACGTCGTCGATGTGCAGGACGGCGGCCTGGAACTCGTCGGCCAGCCCGATCAGGAACGCGGCGACCGCGCTGACGAACTGCTCGTGCCGGTTGAGCTCGGTGATCTCGGGTGCGTGGACCAGGTCGGCCAGCAGCGGTGACAGGGTCCGCAGGAGCGGGCCGCCTCGCCCGGCCGCCTGGCGCAGCCGGCCGACCGCCTCGGCCCGCTCGGGTTCGGGGAGCCGCTCGACGGTCCGGAGGAACCGTTCGACCGCACCGCGCAGCGGGGCCAGCGGCACCGGGTCGTCGGCGACGCACTTGCCGTAGAGGACCAGGTCGCCGTCTTTGGCCACGGCGGTGGTCAGCTCGCGTACCAGCCGGGTCTTGCCCGCACCGGCCGGCCCCTCCACCACGGCCGCGCCGCCGGCTCCGGCCCGGGCCTTCAACCAGCGGTTGGCCAGGTCGACCATCTCCTGGTCGCGGCCGACCATCCGGTCCGGGCGGCCCGACGGGGTGGCGCGCCGACCGGCGGTCACCGTGAACCGCGCACCCGGGTCGGCGGCCAGGCGGCGCAGGTCGGCCTCCAGGCTCTCGCCGCTCTGGTAGCGGTCGTCCGGGTCCTTGGCCAGCAACGTGACGATGATCGAGGCGAGCGTCGGGGACGCGCCGTGCGCGTGTGGGATCGGCGCGGTGGCGTGCAGCCGGATCAGCTCACCGGCGTCCTCGGCCACGTACGGCGGCTGGCCGGTCACCGCCTCGTGCAGCAGCGCGCCCAGCGCGTACAGGTCGGAGCGCCCGTCGACCGGCCGTTTCAGCATGCCGGTCTGCTCCGGCGGGCTGTACCGTGGCGTCCCCGCGACGCGGTCGTCCTGCGTCCCGCCGCGCGCCGCCAGTCCGAAGTCGATCAACCGTGCGGTGCCGTCCGGTTCCATGATCACGTTGTCGGGCTTGACGTCGCGGTGCACCAGCCCCGCCCGGTGCGCGGCGGTCAGCGGCCCGACCAGGTCGATCGCCAGCCGCACGGTCTGCTCCTCGTCGAGCCGGCCGCGCCGCAGCGTCTGCGACAACGGCCGCCCGTCGATGTACTCCAGAATCAGATAGGGCCCCGCGGTGGTACGCCCGACCTCGAAGATCCGCGGCAGCAACGGATGGCCGACGCTGCCCAGCAGGGCGGCCTCCCGCCGCACGTCGGTCAGCGCCTGTTCCGGGTCGGCGGTCGACAGCAGTTTGAGCGTGTACTCACCGCCGTGCCGGCGAACACGGTAGACGACGGTCTCGGCACCCCGCCCGAGCTGCGACATCACCTCGAGATCCGAGAAGGACCCCGGCGGCATACCAAAGATCGCGGTCACCGTGTCCTTCCATTCCCGACCGGTCCACCGGACGTTACGCCCAGGCCACCGCTGGCACCACCTCCGACCAGCCGCTGACCCGGTTCAATCGAGATCGATGAACCGGACAGCGACCCGAGCGGTCCCCTCGGCCGAAGCCGGCGCCCGCCCGCGCCGCCTCAACGGTCTCACTTCGCCCGAGGTCGGAACGAGCGGGCTCCGCCTCGGCGGTCCGCGATTCAGGCCAGGCCGGTGAACCAGGCGACGGCCTGCGCGGTCCCGGTGATGTTGCTGGTCAGGTGGGCCGTCTCGGCATCCGGCGGGACCGGCACATCCACGATCGGCGCGTCGATGCCCGCCCCGGCCAGCTCCCGCCGGCAGTGGTCGCTGCTCGCCGCCGGCACCTGCTCGTCGGCCCGGGACACGAACAGCCGCACCGGCACCCGGCCGGCGAACCCGCCGCACGAGGCGTCGTGCACGGCCAGGGCAGCCGCGAACGGACCGGTCGGGTGGCGGAGCAGGGCCAGGCCGCGCGGCGTGAACAGCTCCGGCGGGGTGGCCGGCAGGCCCGAGGCCAGGTCAGGCCCGGCGTGCAACCCGTCGAAGAGCTTCTCGACGGTCGCGGCGTAGGGCGCGGCGAAGATCTCGCCCGGTGTGGCGTACAGGCCGTGCAACCTGTTCCAGGCCACGACCAGGTAGGACAGGTAGCCCACGTTGTACGGTCGGGGCACCGTGCCGCCGAGCAGGGCGGGCAGCTCGACCCGGCGGAAGTCGTAGGCGCCGGAGATCGGGGCCAGCGCCCTCAGCCGGAACCACGGGTCGCCGCCCGCCAGCAGGTGGCGGCCCAAAGCCGTGGCGGCACTGGCGCCCTGCGAAAAGCCGGTCAGCAGGACGCCGCGGTCCAGCGTGCGGCCCCCGTCGGCGACGAGACGGCGAGCCGCCCGCAGCATGTCGAGCGAGGCGCTGGTCTCGGACGGAAGATCGAGGAAGGGGTGGGTGCCCGGCCCGAGACCCAGCCCGAGATAGTCCGGCGCGATCGCGGCGAAACCGGCGGAGGCGTACGTCAGGTTGGGGCCGGCCCCCCAGCCGTCCCGCCACATCGACGGCGCGTCGAGCCGGTTGATCTCGGTGCCGTGCGTGTAGACGACCGCGCGCAGAGCCTTGCCGCCCCCGCGCGGCAGGGACAGCAACCCGCTGGCGACGGTGGGCCGCCCGGCCGGATCGACGGTGCGGTAGACGACCTGGAAGGTGTCCACGCCGAACCGGACGGAATCGGTGCCGAACCCGGCGCCGGCCAGCTCGGCGCGCACGTCGGCGACCCGCTCGAGCGATCGGAGAGCGTTGACGGCGACGACCTCACCGCGCCCGCCAGCGGTAGCGGGCTGAGCGGCGGCGGCCGGCGCGACGGCGGCGAGGACGACGAGAGTGCCGATCATGCATAACGAGAAGATGCGTCTGGTCATGCGAGAACGCTATTTTCCGCGCGGTACCCGCCACCATCCTGAAGACCGCAGACTTCAGGTGGGGTCAGCACCACTGTGGATGTTCTCGAACGCCGGCCCGGGAAACGGGGCTTCTCAAGGGGTGAGGACGGCGATGGCCGACTCGTGCAGGCTGCCCATCCAGATGCGGCCGTCGTGCTCCCGGACGCCGGTGACCATGTGGAAGTGGAGACTGTCGCCGGTGCGGTCGTGGACCAGACGGCCGGCGTCGTCGTACGCCTGGACGCGGACCGTGCGTTTGGGCGCCGGCTGGAGCGCCTCGGGGATCTTGGTGATCTGGCGGCGGATCCACATCGGGCCGCGCTGGATGCGTTCCACCACCGGGTCGGTCGGGCTGGCGATCGTCACCCAGATCAGGCCGTCGCTGCCGCGGGCGATGTTGTCGGGGTAGCCGGGCAGGTTCTCGACCAGGTAGTCGTCGCGGCCGGTGAGCCAGTGCCGGGCGACGGCGCGTACCGCTGTCTCGGCCACCGCCACGAAGGACTCGTCGCCGGCCAGAGCGACGCCGTTGGCGAAGGCCAGGCCGTCACGCAGGACGGTGACGGCGCCGTCGGGGGTGCGGCGGAGCAGACGGCCGGTGCGTGTCACCTCGACCATCTCCGCCTTCCACTCGTCGATCGGGTGGACGGTGGAGGAGTCCGAGAAGTAGATCGTGCCGTCGGCGGCCACCGCGGCGTTGTTGCAGAAGCGCATGCCGCCGGCCAGCTCCTCGATCGCCCCGCTGGACGGCTCGACGGCCAGCAGGCCGCGGCGGGCATCGCAGACCAGCAGGCGGCCATCGGGCAGGAGTTCGATGCCCAGCGGCCGGCCACCGGTGTCGGCGACGGCGGCCGGCCGTCCGTCGGGGTCGATCCGATGGATCACGCCGTCCTCGGTGCCCGTGTACACCACACCGCCGGGGGCCACGACGACGTCCTCGGCACCGTGGCCCGGCACGGCGATCACCCTGAGATCCATGGCGTCGACTATTCCTCCGCCGGTGGGCCGCATCAAGCTTCGGCGAGCGCCGCGCCGATATCATCAGCCGGTGGAGCCGACGCTGACCGACTGGCTCCCGTCGATCCTCATCCTGGCGACGTGGGTCCTCTCGTGGTGGCGCGGCACCCGGCGGTTCCGGTTGTGGTTCGCTCTGCTGGCCCCTACAGCCTGCCTAGTGGGTGTCGTCGCCGGCCTGCTCGGGGCGGGCGCCCAGGCCGGCGTGGGCTGCTCCTCGTCCTGCCCGGGCGGCGCGGTGCAGCGGTGGGCGGCCAGTGTCGACGCACCCTCGCCGGGCGTCGCCTGGCTCGAAGCGAGTGCGCTGCGTGCGCTCTTGGTCGCGGTCGTGCTGGCCGTCCTCACGCTCGGCGTCGAATACATCCTGCTGGTGCTGCGAGACGCGCGCGAGGGCGAATGACACGGACCGATCAAAGTCGACGGTGTCTAGTCATTGCGGTCGGCGGCGCACTGCTCTTACATCGAAGACCATGATGAAATCCATCCTTGCCGCTGTCGCGGGGGCGGCGGTCACCGCGGCCTTATTGGCTGCTCCCGCCCAGGCGGCACCCGGGGTTCCGCACGTCCGCGGCACCGGCACGGTGCCCGTCTACTCCTACGAGAACGCCATCCGCGAGAGCGTCTGGGTGCAGACCTCGCTCGACGGCGACCACGACGGCACGCCCGACAAGGTCGCGGTGGATCTGGTCCGGCCGCGGGAGACGGCAGCCGCTCACCTGCGCGTACCCGTGGTCATGGAAGCTTCTCCCTACTATTCCTGCTGCGGGCGCGGCAACGAGGGCGAGCTCAAGGAGTACGACGCGAGCGGCACGATCACCAAGGAGCCGCTCTTCTACGACAACTACTTCGTGCCCCGCGGGTACGCCTTCGTGGCCGTCGACCTGCCGGGAACCAACCGTTCGACCGGGTGCGAGGACGTCGGCGGGCGGGAGGAGGTGCTCGGGGCCAAGGCGGTCATCGACTGGCTCAACGGGCGGGCGCGGGCCTCGTACGCCGATGGGTCCCCGGCCGTGGCGACCCGCTGGACCACCGGCAAGGTCGGCATGATCGGCAAGTCCTGGGACGGCTCGATCGCCAACGGCGTGGCCGCGACCGGCGTCGACGGGCTGGCCACGATCGTGCCCATCGCCGGCATCTCCAGCTGGTACGACTACACCCGCTACAACGGTGTGCTGCGCTCGCCGGGCTACGCGACGTTCCTCAGCGAGGTGGTCAGCGGCCGTCCCGAGGGGGCCTGCGCGGCCAACCTGGAGGAGCTCGCCACCGGCAGTGACGACGAGACCGGCGACTACAACCGGTTCTGGGCCGAGCGCGACTACCGCCCGGCCGCGAGCAAGGTCCGGGCCAGCGTCTTCGTCGTACACGGGCTCAACGACACCAACGTCCCGACCTCGGAGTTCGCGCTGTGGTGGAACCAGCTGCGAGTGCCGCGCAAGATCTGGCTGTCGCAGATGAGCCACGTCGATCCGTTCGACTTCCGCCGGGCCGCATGGGTCGAGACGTTGCACCGCTGGTTCGACTTCTACCTGCAGGGGCTGCACAACGGCATCGACCGGGAGCCGCGGGCCAGCATCGAGACGGCGCCGGGCACGTGGGTGGACCAGCCGAGCTGGCCGGCCGTGGGGGCCCGGCCGGTGCGGGTCGGTCTCGGTCAGGGCGACGGTATGACGGGTACGCTCGGCGCGTCACCCAGCCGCGGTAAGCGCACCTGGACCGACAACCCGAACCTGTCCGAGGCCGAGGCGACCGCCACCCCGAACACGCCGGTGCCCGGCCGGGTGGCCTTCCTGTCCGCCCCCCTCCGGCGTGACCTGCGGATCTCCGGCATCCCGGCGGCGACGCTGCGGGTGCGGGTGGACCAGCCGACCACCGAGCTCACGGCCCGGCTGGTCGACTACGGCACCGCCGCCCGGGTCAACTACCTCGGCCCGGAGGAGGGCATCACCACGCTGGGCACCGAGTCGTGCTGGGGTGCGTCGACCGCCGCCGACGACGCGTGCTATCTGGATGCCGCCGAGGACGTGGTGACCAGCGACCACGCGGTCCTGACCCGCGGCTGGCGGGACGCGGCCCACCGCGTGTCGCTGTCCTTCCGTACGCCGCTCCAGCCCGGCCGCTGGTACGACGTGACAGTGCCGTTGCAGGCCACCGACCAGATCGTGCGCTCCGGGCACGTCCTCGGGCTGATCCTGCAACAGAGCGACAACGAGTACTCGTCGCCGTCGACCTCGGGGGCCACGGTCGAACTGGACCTGGCCCGCAGCGCCCTCACGCTGCCGCTGGCCAACGGATCGCTGCCGCCCGCCGGGGCCACGGCACCGCCGGTCACGACCGAGCCGGCGCCCGCCGCGAAGCTGTCGCGCCGGACCGCCCGGCCGCTGCTGCCCTGATGTGACACGGAACGGCGGCGCCGCGTCACCCGTGGCGCCGCCGTTCCCGGGCGGTTCGGTTACGGACGTACGGCCCGGGTGGCCGGCGTCCAGCCGCGGTCGTTCGTCAGATCGGCCAGCTTGACCGACTTGGCGATCTTCGTCAGTTCGGCGTCCGTCAGGTCACCGCGGGACGGGGTCGAGGTCCTCGACGGCGTGCCGGCACCGCCGGCGGCGACCTCGATCACCACCTTGCCGTCGGCACTCCAGATGTTGCACGCGTGCCACTTGAAGCACCGGGTCTTCCCGGCCTCGGCCGGTGAGTTGGACTTCTCGCCGGGCAGGACCGTGATCATGAAGGTGCCGCTGGGCCGTCCCTGCTCACCCTGCTCCCAGGGTTTGGTCAGGCCGGTGGCCGGCGGCGCCTCGCGGCCGTACTCGACGGCACCGTAGACGCCGTCGCGGGCCAGGTTGATGCCGCCCAGCCCGATCGACGCGTGCGAACTGACCTGCACCGCCTGGTACCCGAGGGGCACGTGACCCACGGTGAACGGCAGCGTGGCCGGCCGCGCCGGGCCCTGCTTCAGGCCTGGGACCAGCGTGCCCAGGTCGGCGAAGGAGGGCTCCTCGGCGTCGTTGGAGTGCGACGTCACGGTGGCCCAGGCGTTGTCGGCGTACTCCCAGGCCAGCAGCTTGTCGCCGCCCGGGACGTCCGGCGGGTCGGAGTAGACCTGGGTCGTCGCCCGCACCGCCCGGTGACCGGCCACGGTCAGCTCGGTGCCCTTCTCGATGCCCTTGGGGTCGAACGCACCGGGCCGGTAGACGGTCAGGAAGGCGTTCAGCCTGGGCCGGGAGCGGTTGGCGGCCAGCTCGGCGGCGCTGACGTCGCCCACCGACTCGTCGTTGGTGTACCGCCCATCCATGTAGATCGACGACATCTGGTACGCGGTGGACACCACGACCGGATCCTTGACCTGGAACTTGCCCACCTCGTACCCCTGGAAGGTGAAGTCGAAGGCGGCCGGCGCCGGAGCAACCGCCGCGGGCGCCGCACCGCCCGTGGCCGGCCCGGTCGCGTCCCGGCCGGCCAGCGCCGGCAGGGCGAAGGCACCGGCCACCGCGATCACCACCAGCCCGGCGGCGCCGGCCGAGGCCAGCGCGGCCCGGCGGCGCCGCTCGGCCCGGCGGCCCGCCGCGACGATGTCGTCCGCGCTGTGCGTCAGCGGCGGCTCGCCGGCGGTCACGGTGTCCACGAATTCACGCAGCTGCATGGGTCCACTCCTCGATCGTCTCCCCGGTGAGATTGATGCCCTCGGCCGCCAGCAGTGCGCGCAGCTTGGCCAGCCCGCGTGACGCCTGGCTCTTGGCCGTGCCCACGGTGCAGCCCAGGATCCCGGCCGTGTCCTCCAGGCTGAGTCCCAGGTAGTGCCGCAGGACCACGGCGGCCCGCTGGCGGGCGGGCACCGCCGCGAGCGCGGACCGCAGGCGCATCCGCTCGGCGGTCACCCCGCTGGCGTCGCTCACCGCGGTGTCGGGCAGGGCGTCGCCGGCCGACCGTTCCCGCCGCCACGGACGGCGCTTCTCGTCGATCGCGGCCCGCAGGACCATGGTCTTGGCGTACAGATCCGGTCGTTCCAGCTTGCGCCAGCGTGGGTAAAGCTTGACCAGCGTGTTGGCCACGGCGTCCTCCGCCGCGTGCCAGTCCCCGCAGGTCACGTAGGCGAGTTTCCGCAAGGACGCCATCTGTGACGTCACGAACTCGCGGAACGCCTGCTCGTCGTCGGCTTTCAATCGGCTGCCTCCTCATGACGGAGGTGGAACGGTGCCGTCCCGCCGAAGGGTTGCACGACCGGAGAAAAAAAGATGCTGGGCCCCAACTCGCGGGGCCCAGCTCATCAAGTGCCCGGGGGCAGGTCGTCCGCCCGGTTCCCCCGTACGCAACCGGGAGGAGGACCTGCCTGCCGTGCAACGAGGTCAATACTCACGGGCGGACCTTGAACGAAGCGTGGGAGACTCGTATCCGGCCTTGAGGGAATCTTGAATCCCCTGGTGGCCGGTGACGGGGAGAGGATGTGCAGCGGGCAGTTGGCGGCGGATTTCGGAGTGCTCGGCGCGGTGGAGGCAAGGATCGACGGGCGGCCCGTCGACCTGGGGCACGCCCGGCAGCGGTACGTGTTGGGCGTACTGCTCGTCGAGGCCGGCCGGCCGGTCCCGGTCGACCAGCTGATCGACCGGGTCTGGGGTGAGGACACGCCCCAGCGGGTGGCGAACACGCTCTACAGCTACCTGTCCCGGCTGCGCGGCGCGCTGGCCCCCGGCGACGTCGAAATCCAGCGCCGCCCCGGCGGCTACCAGCTGACCGCCGACCCGCAGTCGGTCGACCTGCACCGGTTCCGCCGGCTGGTCGCCCGGGCCCGCGAGGCGGAATCCGACCTGACCGCGGCCGACCTGATCACCGAGGCCCTCGGGCTGTGGCGCGGCGAACCGCTGGCCGGGCTGGACACCACCTGGCTGGGCGCCACCCGCCGGATGCTGCTGGGCGAACGCTTCGCCGCCGAACTCGACCGCAACGACGTGCTGCTGCGGCTGGGCCGGCACGGCGAGCTGCTGCCGATGCTGGCCGCCGCCACCGACGCGCACCCGCTCGACGAGCGGCTGGCCGAGCAGTCCATGCTCGCCCTCTACCGCGCGGGCCGGCAGGCCGACGCCGACGAGCGGTTCCGCCGGATCCGCCGCGACCTCGCCGACGAACTCGGCAGCGATCCCGGTCCGACGCTGCGGAAGCTGCACGAGCGGATCATCGCCGCCGACCCGGCCCTGGCCGCGCCCGCGCCCGAGACCCGCCCCGGCGCCGGTCAGCCCCCCGCGGCGCCGATACCGGGCCAGCTGCCGGCCGACGTCCGCGCCTTCACCGGGCGTACGGCCGAACTCGCCGCCCTCGACCGCCAGCTCGCGCCGCCGGACGGCGGCGAACCACCGCTGACCGTCGCGCTGCTCTCCGGCACCCCCGGCGTGGGCAAGTCGGCGCTGGCGGTCCGGTGGGCGCACCGCGTCCGCGACGCCTTCCCGGACGGCCAGCTCTACGTCAACCTGCGCGGCTACGACGCCGAACAGCCGGTCGCGGCGGCCGACGCGCTGGCCGGCTTCCTGGCCGCGCTGGGCGTGCCCGGGCCCGAGATCGCGCCGGCCGTCGACGAGCGCGCCGCGCGCTACCGCTCCGAGCTGACCGACCGGCGGATCCTGGTGCTGCTGGACAACGCCTCCTCGGTCGAGCAGGTCCGGCCGCTGCTGCCCGGCACCGGCTCCTGCCTGGTCCTGATCACCAGCCGGGACTCGCTGCCCGGGCTGGTCGCGGTGCACGGCGCCGAACGGGTCAACCTCGACCTGCTGCCGCTGGACGACGCGCTCGGGCTGCTGCGCCGGCTGATCGGGGCCCGGGTCGACCAGGAAGTCGAGGCGGCGACCGAGCTGGCCGACGCGTGCGCCCGGCTGCCGCTGGCCCTGCGGATCGCCGCCGAGCTGGCCGCCGACCGGGCCGACGTGCCCCTGGCCGAGCTGGTCGCCGAGCTCGGCGACCATCAGGACCGGCTCGACCTGCTGGACGCCGGCGACCCGCGGGCCGAGGTGCGGGCGGTGTTCTCCTGGTCCTACCAAAACCTCCCGGCCGGCGCGGCCAAGATGTTCCGGCTGCTCGGCCTGCACCCGGGCGTCAGCGCGCACCTCGACGCGGTGGCCGCCCTGACCGGGACCAGCGTCGGCGAGGCGCGGCGACTGCTCGGCGTGCTGGTGCGGGCCAGCCTGGTGCACGCCGGTGCGGGCGGACGGTACGGCATGCACGATCTGCTCCGGGCGTACGCGGCGGAACTGGCCGAGACGCACGACCCGGAACCGGACCGCGAAGCCGCCGTGACCCGCCTCTTCGACCACTACCTGGCCGGCGCGACCGCGGCCATGGGCGCGCTGTACCCCGAGGACGGCACGGCCGCCGGCGACACCGACGCGGCCCGCCGCTGGATCGAGTCGGAACGCCCCAACCTGGCCGCGACCTGCACATACGGCGCCGCCCACGGCTGGTACGGGCACGCCGTCGCGCTCGCCGACACCCTGTTCCGCTACCTCGACGCGGGCGGACCGGTCGCCGAGGCGGTCACCGTCACCGCGTCCGCGGTCACCGCCGCCCGCTCGGCCGACGACCGGCTGGCCCAGGCCGGCGCCCTGGCCAACCTGGGCCGGCTGCACCGCCGGCAGGGCCACCTGGAACGCGCGGCCGAGACCTATCGGCAGGCGCTGGCGCTCTACGCCGACCTGGGCGAGCACGCCGCGCAGGCGGTGGCCCTGCGCAACCTCGGCAGCGTGCACTGGCGGCGCGGCGACTACCGCACCGCGGCCGACCGTTACCAGCAGGCCCTCGATCTGTTCCGGGAGGTCAAGGACGAGGCCGGGGAGGCCGACGCGCTGGTCCGGCTGGGCCTGGTGGACGAACGGCTCGGTCACTACCTCGACGCCGAGGAGCGGCTGAGGCCGGCCTGCGAGATCTACGCGCGGCTGGGCGCCGGCTTCAGTGAGGCGTACGTGTTGTCGCTGCTGGCCCGGCTGCCGCATCGCACCGACGCGCCCGAGCCGATCGCCGCCCGCCTGGAGGACAACCTGGCCACCGTACGGCAGGCCGGTGACCGCACCGCCGAGGCTTACGTCCGCACCGACCTGGCGGCGATCCTGGTCCGGGCCGGCCGGCTCGACGAGGCCGCCGGCCATCTGCGGCAGGCCATCGTGCTGCACCGGCGCATCGGCGACCGGGCCAGCGAGGCCGAGGCCCTCAACGACCTGGGCCGGGTGCTGCACGCGGCGGGCGAGCCGGCCGGGTCCCGCCGCCTGCACGACGAGGCGATGGCCCTGGCCCAGGAGATCGGCGACCGCTACGAGCAGGCCCGCGCCCACCAGGGCCTCGGCCACGCCGACCAGGCCCGGGCGATCTTCATCGACCTGGTCGTGCCGCCGGCGGTCAGTCCCGGAGCACACCGTCCAGCCACAGGATCGTGACCGGGCGGCCGCGGCTGCGGGCGTACGCGACGACATCCGCCGTCCCGCCCGGGCCGCGGGCGGGCCGCCCGTCCCAGACCGCGAACAGATGGTCGCAGGCGTCGACCATGGCCTTGCCCGCGGCTAGAAACGCCTGCTCCGACGGCTCGGCGAACGGCATCGTGACCACCGACCCGGCCGCCCGGCGCAGCTGCTCGAACCGCGTCCGGCTGTCGTCCGAGATCAGCGACCCGGCATAGCCCTCGCACGGCAGCACCACGTGCAGCGTGCCCGCGGCGGCCAGCACGTGCTCGGCGAACAGCTGGTCGGCGCCGTCGGCCAGGCTCGACACGCCGTGCAGCCCGGCGCCGGCGGGCAGCTCACGACGCCACCGGTCGGCCGCGAACGCGGCGATCCGCGGCGGCAGAATCCGATGACCGGTGACACCGAATCGCACCTGGGTCCCCCGTCCCTGATGTGGAGGCCCTGACGATACGGCTTCCGGCCGGTTTCGGTGGGGCAGGTCCGCCCGTCCGTACGGCCTCAGCCGGCGAGCGTCCACACCGCGTCGGCGATCGCGTTCGACGCCAGCGCCATGCTGCCGCTGTCGACGTCGGTCAGGTCGTCGCAGGCCCGGTGGTAGCAGGCGCCCAGCTCGTTGAGGCTGCGCACCGAGCTGACGCCGGTGACCTCGACCCCGGCCTGCTTGAAAGCGGCGTGGTCGGAGCGGTCGTCGGTGTCGAGCGAGGGGTTGACGGTCACGCCCTGGGCGGCGAAGTAGGCCTGGAACGTGGTGTTCAGGCCGTTCGACTGCCCCTCGGCGTAGAGGCTCCAGCCGACCGCCCGGCCGTTCTCCGGCTTGTTGCCGACCATGTCGAAGTTCAGGTAGGCGTCGATCTTGTCGGCCTCCCCGCCGGGCAGGTGTGACACGTAGTAGGCGGAGCCGACGTCGCCCTGTTCCTCGGCGCCCCAGAAGCCGAATCGGATCCGCTTGGCCGGGCGCAGGTCGGCGCCGGCGATCGCGGAGGCGTTAGCGAGCAGCGCGGCCACACCGGAGCCGTTGTCGTTCATGCCCGGGCCGGCCGCCACCGAGTCGGAGTGAGCGCCGGCCATCACCACCTGGGTGGCGTCGCCGTACGGCCATTCGGCGATGACGTTGGACGCCTGCTTGCCGCGGACGGTGAAGTTCTGCACCGTCGTCGTCCACCCGAGCGCGTCGAGCTGGGCCTGGATGTAGCTGACCGTGGAGGTGAAGCCGGTGCTGCCGATGACCCGGGTGTTGTTGCCGGCCCGGGCGAAGCTCATCAGCTGCTCCAGATGGGCCATCGGTACGTCGGCGCTGATGACCGGCGGCTCAGCGACCGCGTGGGGGGCGGTCGGGGCGGCGACGGTAGCCGCGCCCGCGTAGGTCGCACCGACGAGCGAGAGGGTGGTGGCCAGCGTGGCGGCGGCGCCGGCCAGGGCGAACTTGCGTACCCGCATCGTTCCTCCATGGGGACAGATATCGAAACATATCGAACGATACGCACCCATGTGCGACCGCAGAAGAGGGCCGGGCCGATCATTCCGCTCCACCCCTGGGGTGTGGCGCAAGGCCGGCGACTGCTGGTCCGGAAAATTCCTGGAAGTTTCAGGCGTTGACACTGAATGTTTCGGCTGATTACGTTGCCGCCATGACGTTCGAGTTCCACGTGGCCACCACCGGCTCCGACGACGCCGACGGGTCGTCGAAGGAGCCTTTCCGCAGCATCAACCGCGCGGCGGCTGCCGCCCGGCCCGGCGACACCGTCGTCGTGCACGCCGGGGAGTACCGGGAATGGGTGACGCCGCGGCACGGCGGGCTCAGTGACAACCGGCGGATCACCTACACCGCCGCCCACGGCGAGCACGTGGTGATCAAGGGGTCGGAGCGGATCACCGGCTGGGCGAACGAGGGCGGGACGGTGTGGCGGGCCGAGGTGCCCAACACCCTGTTCGGCGACTTCAACCCGTTCGCCGAAGAGGTCGCCGGGGACTGGGTCGTCCATCCCGAGGGCACACCCCGCAAGCACCTGGGCGACGTCTACCTCAACGGGCGCAGCTTCTTCGAGGTGGCGAGCCGGGCCGAGCTCGACGATCCGCCGCTGCGCACCGAGGTCCTGGACCACTGGACCGGCGTACCCGACGAGATCCGTGATCCGGAGCAGACCCGGCTGGTCTGGTCGGCCACGGTCGGCGCCGGCACCACCACCGTCTGGGCCAACTTCCAGGGCGCCGACCCGAACGCCGAACTGGTCGAGATCAACGTGCGCCGGTCGGTGTTCTACCCGCTGGTACCGCACCTGGACTACATCACCGTGCGTGGCTTCGAGCTGGCCCAGGCGGCCAGCCCATGGACGCCACCGACGGCCGACCAGCCCGGCCTGATCGGCCCCAACTGGGCCAAGGGCTGGATCATCGAGGACAACGTCATCCACGACGCCAAGTGCTCGGCCGTCTCGATCGGCAAGGAAGCCTCCACCGGGCACAACTACGCCACCGAGCGCGGCGACAAGCCCGGCTACCAGTACCAGCTCGAATCGGTCTTCGCGGCCCGGCAGATCGGCTGGGACCGCGAGCACATCGGCTCGCACGTGATCCGGCGCAACACCATCTACGACTGCGGGCAGAACGCGATCGTCGGGCACCTCGGCTGTGTCTTCTCCACGATCGAGGACAACCACATCTACAACATCGCGCTCAAGCGGGAGTTCTACGGGTACGAGATCGGCGGCATCAAGCTGCACGCCGCGGTCGACGTGGTGATCCGGCACAACCGCATCCACGACTGCTCGCTCGGCACCTGGCTGGACTGGCAGACCCAGGGCACCCGGATCAGCCGCAACGTCTACTACCGCAACCACCGGGACCTGTTCGTCGAGGTCAGCCACGGCCCCTACCTGGTCGACCACAACGTGCTGGCCTCGCGCGTCTCGTTCGAGTCGTTCAGCCAGGGCGGCGCGTTCGTCGGCAACCTGTTCGCCGGCACGCTGCTCGACGAGCCGGTGATGGACCGGGCCACCCCCTACCACCTCCCGCACAGCACCCAGGTCGCCGGCTACGCGTTCATCCGGGGCGGCGACAACCGCTTCGTCGGCAACGTCTTCCTCGGCGGGGACCCCGACGCGGCGTACGGTCCGACCGCCCAGCCGCGCGGCGTACGCGGGTACGGCCTGGCCCACTACGACGAGTACCCGGCGTCGTTCGAGGAGTACCGGGCCCGCCTCGACGCCCAGCCGCCCGGCGACCACCAGCGCTTCATCCCGGTGCTGCAGGCGGTCTGGGCGCGCGACAACGTGTACGCCGCCGGGGCCCGGCCGTTCGCCGGCGAGACCGACGGTCACGTCCTGGAGCAGGCGGCCGTGTCGGTGGTCGAGGACGGCGACGAGGTCTGGCTGGAGACCGACCTTCCGGCCGGCTTCGGCGAGGCCCGGGTCGGCGTGGTCGGCGGCCGTGACCTGCCCCGGGTCCGTTTCGCCGACGCCGACTTCGAGGAACCGGACGGCAGCCCGGCGGTCATCGACGTCGACCTGACCGGCGAGCGTCGTGCGGCCGGCGCACCGGCCGCCCCCGGTCCGATCGCGGCGCTGACCGCAGGCAGAGGGCGTACCCGCGTCTGGTGACACGCTAAGTTCCTGATCATGCCGTCACCTGCCGTCGAGGAACGCCATGCCACCTGGCTGGAGCTGTTCTTCGATCTGGTCATCGTCGTGGCCGTGGCCCGGCTCGCCGAGTTGTTGCACGAGGCGCCGGCTGGCACGAACCCCCGCCGGCGCAGGTGCTGCGGGCGGCCGCCCCCGACCGGCCGCACCTGGGTGAGCGGCTCGGCCTGTTCGTGATCATCGTGCTCGGTGAGGCGATGGCGCAGCTGGTCGACGCCGCGGCCGACGTGCCCGACTGGGGGCACGGGCTGATCGTGACCTTGGTGGCCGGCTTCGGCCTGTTGGTCGCGCTGTGGTGGCTGACGCTGCGGTACGGGGCAGGCGCGGCGTCGGTCCGGATGCTGCCGCTGCGGCTGACGATGCCCGCGCACTACCTCATGACCGGGGCGATCGTGCTGGTCGCGGCCGGTCTGGGCGTGCCCGCCGGGCACAACGGGGAGCCGGTGCCGACGGCCAACCGCTGGGTGCTGTGCGGCGGTGCGGCCACCTACTTCCTGGTGGTGAGCCTGCTCGGCGCCCGCGGCGACGCCTCGGTCGGCTGGCTGCTCGGCTGGGGCCTGCCCGCGGTGGCGGCGTCGGTGCTGCTGGGCGTGTTCGGCGGCCGCCTCGACGGTTCGGTCCTGGCCGCGATCCTGTTCGCCGCCGCCCTCTGGCACGTCCTCTACCGCCGCCGCACCGCGTCCCCCACCCCTCAGTGGTAGCCCTGGGCGCTATCCGCGCTGGGCTACCACTGGGGTTCAGCGGCGGGCGGCGGGCTCGGAGTGGGGCAGGGGCTCCGCGTGGTGGGCCGTGAACGACGGGCGCGGGTGAACTTCCGGTGACGTCTTGCGCGTACCCCGGAAGGTCCACCATCGGTAGAGCACGTAGTTGAGGGTGAGGTTGGCCCCCGCGGCCACGATGCGGGCCACCGGCAGCGCCAGCCCGAGCGCCTGGAACGCCAGCACCGCGCTCAGGGTGAGGACGAAGTCGAGCAGCACCTGCGGCAGGAACCGGACCAGCTGGCGTCCGATCGGACCGCGCTCGGCGTGGAAGGCCAGGCGGCGGTTGAGGACGAAATTCAGCGCGTACGTCAGCCAGAACGCGATGCTGACCACGGCCGCCGACGGCAGTGGGGTGAACCGGTGCAACAGTGCCAGCAACCCCACGTCGACGGCGAACCCGAGGCCCGCGAGGGCGAGATAGCGCGTCAGGGAGTGCCGGACGCCCCGCTTCAGGACGGCAGCTGTTCGGCGGAGCACCCGGCCACAGTAGCCGCATTGATCCAGACGGCGGGGCGCAGCAGGGTTGACGTCGCGCTTCACGCGGTCAGGTCGAGGACAACCTTGATGTCGTCGGAGACACCGGTGAGACAGACGATGCCGTACGAAGCAATGCGAGCATGAGCGAGACCTACCCGCGTCCGCCGCCTTCGAAGCCTTCACCTCGGTCTGAGCTGTCCGCGGTTGGCGCTCAGGACTTCGTCGGACAGGACCGGGTCGGCCTCGGCGACGGCCCGCGCGACCACCAGCGCGCCGACCATCTGGCAGAACAGCCCCAGCGCCCGTTCCCGGGCTTCGGCCGCGGTCGGTTCG
Source organism: Actinoplanes sp. NPDC049265 (assembly GCF_043197135.1). Lineage (NCBI taxonomy): Bacteria > Bacillati > Actinomycetota > Actinomycetes > Micromonosporales > Micromonosporaceae > Actinoplanes > Actinoplanes sp. NPDC049265. Next base: position 186,554 of record NZ_JBICSP010000004.1, read on the forward strand.
GTGCCGGCCTGGCGGGCGTGGTCGAGCACCATCTCCGTGATGGCGCTGAGGTAGCCGTCGAGCCCCCGCCGGTACTCGGCCTGCGAGGCGGCACCGTGGCGGCCGGCGTCGACGGCCAGGGCGGCCGAGGCGCAGCCGGTCTCGGGGTGGTCGCGGTGGGCGGCCGAGACGTAGCGGTCGACCATGTCCTGCAGGGCGGCCCGGGCCGACCGGGGGTGCGCCGCCCGGATGGCGGCGAGCGCGTCGAGCGAGTCGGCGAAGCCTTGCCGGTAGACCTCGAGGGCGAGGTCTTCTTTCGACGGGAAGTGATTGTAGAAGCCGCCGTGTGTCATCCCGGCGGTCTTCATCAGTTCCTCGATGCCGATCCCGTCGACGCCGTGCCGCCGGAAGCCTTCGCTCGCCGCCTGGACGATCCGCTCGCGGTTCAGCTTCTTCTGCTCCTGGGTGATGCGTGGCACTCGGCCCCTCCTCGACGAGACGTGGCCTCCAGCTTGACAAGCAATAGTGTCGATCACCATCATTATTTTTGATGTTGTACGACATTAAAACGAGGAGGTCGTCGGTGGACTTCGGAATCGTCGGGGCGGGCACGGTCGGGCAAGGCATCGCCGGACATCTCGTGCGGGCCGGGCATCGTGTCGTCCTGAGCGCCCGGCGCGGCCCCGACGCGCTGAGCGACACGGTGGCCCGGCTCGGCCCCCGGGCCACCGCCGGAACAACCGCCGAGGCGGCCGCGGCCGCGATGGTGTTCCTCGCGGTCAGGTGGCCGGACATCCCGGCCGCGCTGGCCGGCCTGCCCGCCTGGGACGGCCGGATCCTGGTCGACACCACCAATCAGATGACCGGCCCGGATCCGAGCAACCACGTCGATCTCGGTACGGAGACCGGAAGCGAGTTCGTCGCCCGCCACGCTCCCGGCGCACGCGTGGTCAAGGCCTTCAACACACTGTTCGCCCGGTACATCGTGCCCGACCCGCGGCACGCTGACGGCCGCCAGCTGCTCTTCTACGCCGGCGACGACGTGGACGCGAAAGCGGGCTTCCGTGCGGTGGCCGACCAGATCGGCTTCGCGCCGGTGGACGCCGGGTCGTTGCCCGACGGCGGCCGGCTGATGCAGGTCGGCGGACTGCTCTCCGCCCTTCACGCCGTGAAGCAGGACTGATGAAAGCCCTCGCGTACCAGAAGGCCCACTCCCTCGACGCGTTCGCCATCGAGCTCGTCGACACGGCGGAACCGCGCCTGCGGGACTCAGATCTGCTCGTCGGGGTCCGCGCCGTGGGTATCAACCCGGGCGAGGCGATGATCCGGGGACTCCGCAGCGCCGAACCGGGCGGGCGGATCATCCTGGGCTGGGGCCATGGGGGCGGACGTGGTCGTCGACCACACCGGTGACGTGCCCGGCCAGCTCCGTGCCGCCGGCGTCGACCAGGTCGACCTGGTGTTGTCCACGTCCGGGACCGCCGCCAACGTCGACTGGATCGCCGAGATCCTGCGACCGTTCGGGCATCTGGCCGCCGTCGACCTGGACGGCGCCCTCGACGTCGGACCGCTGGCCGCCAAGTCGCTGTCCCTGCACGCCGAGAACGTCTTCAGCCGGATCGGCCAGGGCCGGATCCTGGCCGAACTGGGCGCGGGCCGGCTGCGACCGATCACCACGACGGTGCTCGACGGCCTGACCGTGGACACGATGAGAGCCGCCCACGAACTCGTCGAGAGCCGGCGGACGATCGGCAAGGTCGTGATCACCGTCTGACACCGGTCACCGCACCAGGACGACCGCCACCACGGCCGAGGTCAGCGCGGGACGACCAGACCGGCGTAGTCGCTGCCGAACAGCGGGCCGCGGGACAGCGAACCGTCCGCCCGCGGCACCTCCAGCGTCTCGCCGCCCTTGGTGAACAGCACCGAGACCACGTCGAGGCGGGAGGTCAGGGTGCAGACGACCTGACCGTACGGCAGGGTCTCGTCGCTGCGGGCGGTGTCCTCGTTCGCCTCGGTGACCTCGACCTCGGCCGCGCCGGGGGTGGACGGGAACGACACGGTCAGCGTCATGCCGGTCGTGGCGGTGGACAGGCCCGCGTTGCGTTCGGCGTCGGCCGGGCCGGCCAGCAGGTGGTCGAGCTGCTCCTGCGGGCGCGGGGTGCCGGCGATGCGCCGGACCACCTCGACCAGGCTGCCGTCCCGGACCAGGCACAGCACCTCGGCCACCTCGCCGGGCCGGGCCGCCGACGTGGACACCGGATCGCTCGTGGTCAGGGCGCGGCGGGGCAGCTCGACGGCGTGCGGCGCGTCCTGGGCGGCCACCCCGCACCCGGTCAGCGCGGCGGCCACGGCGAGGGCGACGGCGGCCACGGCCCGTCTCATGGCGGGCACCCGTCCAGGTCGACGCGGAACCGGGCGCCGCCGCCGGGGCGGTCGGTGACGCTCGCCCGGCCGCCGTGCGCGGCCGCGTGTTGGGCCACGATGGACAGTCCGAGCCCGGTGCCGGCGGTGCCGCCGCGCGAATTCGCGGCGGGTCCGCGTACGAAACGGTTGAAGATCGTCTCCCGATCCTCCTCGGCTACCCCGGGGCCGTTGTCGTCGACCTCCAGGAAGAACGGCCCGATCCGGAGCGCGACCAGCCCACCGCCGTAGCGGATCGCGTTCGCCACCAGATTTTCCAGGGCCTGCTCGACCCGCCGGCGGTCGATCAGCCATGTGCGGGGCGTACCGGGCAGCACCTCGATCAGCTCCTCGCCGAGGTCGTGGGCGCGCAGCACGGCCGCCGCCACCGCCCGGATGCCGGTCGGTTCTCGGCTCACCGGGCGGTCGCCGCGGGCCAGCTCGAGCAGGTCGTCGACCAGCGACTGGAACCGGGCGATCTCCTCGGTGATCAGCCCCAGCGCGGCCGCCGCCCGCGGGTCCAGGCCCTCCCGCCGCCGGTCGACCACGCTGGCCGCAGCGGACAGCGTCTGCAGCGGGGAGCGCAGCTCGTGGCTGACGTCGGCGGCGAACCGGCGGTCCCGTTCCATCCGCCGGTTCAGCTCGTCGGCCATCCGGTTGAACGAGGCCGACAGCTGGGCCAGGTCGGGTTCGAGCTCGGGGTCGAGCCGGGCGGTCAGGTCGCCGTCGGCCAGGTCGCGGGCGGTACGCGCCACCGCGTCCAGCGGCCGCATGGCGTGCCGGGTCACGTACCAGCCGACCGCGGCTCCCCCGGCGGCCACCATGACGGCCACCGCGATCAGCACCAGGGCCAGCGTCCGCAGTGTCCGGCTGAGCTCGTCCAGCGACACCATCTCGTAGAACACCGCCGTCGGCGCGAGCGGCACGGCCACGACCAGCGCAAGCTGCCCGCCGCGGCGGATCCGCTGGGCGCCGGCCTCGCCACCGAGCGCCATCCGCTGCAGTTCGGCCGGCACCGCCGCCCCGGCCGAGGCGTCGGCGCTGCGGGCGAACCAGGTGCCGTCGCGGTAGAGCAGCACGAACCGGTCGGCGCCGGTGTCCAGCGAGCGGAGGATCTCGCGGATGTCGGGGGACCGCCCGGCCAGCTCGGCCTTGACCACGGCGGCGTCGTAGTAGGTGGCCCGGATCGCGGTGCGCTCGCGCTCGGCCAGCAGGTTGCGGCGGGCCAGCTCGTACGAGACCAGCGTCACGCACGCCGACAGCAGCAGGGCGCCCACGGCGAACGCGGCGGTGACCCGTGCCCGCAAACCCATCCGCCTCACGCTGACCATGATGCCCGCTCCGTTTTGTCATGGAACTGTCATGGGGCTGGTAAGGGTTTGCCAGCCTCGCCGCGCACTCTGGAGCGTATGACGGCCACCAGTCTGATCGCCGCCGTGCTCGTGGGGGCGGCCATCGGCCTCGGCGGGCGGCTGATCACTCCGGCCGGTCGCGGCCTGCCCGCCTGGGTGGCGATGGCCGCCGGGGTCGGCGCCGCCGTCCTCGGCACCATCGTGGCCCGGCTGTCCGGTGCGGACGGTCCCCGGGTCGGCGCGGCCGAGATCGTTCTGCAGGTCGCCTTCGCGGGCGCGGCCGTGACGGCGGCCGGCCTGAGCGCGGACCGGCGATCCACCACCGGCGATCGGAAGGGGACGCCGCGATGACCTATTCGGTACGCCACCACATCGACCCGCGCGCCGTCGTGATCACCCCGATGGGTGACCTGGACGCCGACGCGGCCGCCGTGCTGCGGCACGAGCTGATGACCGCGGCCGAGCACGGCGGCCACGTGATCGTCGACCTGCACGGCGTCCACCTGATCGACAGCCCGGCGCTCGGGCTGCTGGTCCGCGCGCATCAGCGCACCCGGGAGCAGCACGGCACCTTCGCGTTGGTGGCGCCGTCCCGCTTCGTGCGGACGGTGCTGCACACCATGCGCCTGGACACGGCCTTCACCACGTACGACGACCTCGACACCGCCCTGGGCGCGCGCGTCGAGGTGACCGCTCAGCGCTGGAGTTTGTAGCCCAGGCCGCGCACGGTGACCAGGTGCCGGGGCGTACCCGAATCGGTCTCGATCTTCTGTCGCAGCCGGCCCACGTGCACGTCGACCAGGCGCTCGTCGCCGCCGTCGTACTGCCAGACCCGTTGCAGCAGCTGCTGACGGGACAGCACCCGGCCGGGGTGCCCGGCGAGCTCGCACAGCAGCTGGAACTCGGTGCGGGTGAGCGCGACCGGGCGGCCCCCGACGCGTACCTCACCGGCCTCGGGCACCACCTCGAGGTCGCCGAAGCGCAGCACGGTCAGCTGGTCGGCGCGGCCGGACGGGCCCAGCCGCCGGCGCAGGGCCCGCAGCCGCGCCGTCAGCTCCTTGATCGACACCGGCTTGACCAGGTAGTCGTCCGCGCCCGCCTCCAGCGCGGCCACGATGTCGTCCTTGTCGTCGCGCGCGCTGATCACCACGATCGGCACGTCGCCGTCGTCGCGCAGCCGCCGGATGCACTCGAAGCCGTCCACGCCGGGCAGCATCAAATCGATCAGCACCACATCGGACGGATGCCTCGCCTGGGTGATCAGCCCTTCCTCGGCGGTCGCCGCGCCGGTGGCGGTGTAGCCCTCCTCTTCGAGGGCCATCAGCAGCGAGAGCCGGATCCGGTCATCGTCCTCGACGATCAGCACGCCAGACACCGGTCCATCATCACACGGCGTTGCTAAAGAACTCTTTATAAAGCATTCTCTAGGGTGTGTCTTCCCGGACCGAGGCGATCCGGCTCGCCGATCCGCGTGCCCTGCGCGCCTACGCTCATCCGTTGCGGCTCAGCCTGATCGGGATGTTGCGGCGCAACGGGCCGATGACCGCCACCCAGTGCGCCGCCGCCCTCGACGAGAACGTCCCCAACTGCTCGTTCCACCTGCGCCAGCTGGCCAAGTACGGGCTGGCCGAGCGGGCACCGGCGGCCGACGGGCGGGAACGCCCGTGGCGGGCCACCGCGAACAGCACCTCGTGGACCGACGACTCGGACGACCCGGAGACGCGGGCCGCGACCGATCAGCTCAACGCGGCGATCCTCGGGCAGTACGTCCGCCGGGCCGAGGCCTATCTCGCGACCCGCGGCGAGGACTCGGCCGAATGGCGCGCGGCCGCCGGTTTCGGCGACGACCTGATCTACGTGACCGCCGGCCAGCTGACCGCCCTCACCCGGCGGGTCGAGGAGCTGCTGGAGCCGTACCGCGACCGGACCGGCCGGGCCGAGGGCTCGCGGCCGGTCATGGTCGTGCAGCTGGCGATACCGACGCCGGGGCCGGAGGTGCCGTGACCGCCGCGGCCCGACCGGCACCGCTGCTCCGCGACCGCGTGTTCCGGCGATACTGGTCCGCGCACGTCGTCTCGCTGATCGGTGACCAGATCTCGCTGATCGCCATCCCGCTGCTGGCCGTGCTGACCATCGGTGCCGGCCCGGCCGAGATGGGCTACCTGACCGCCGCCGCGCTGATCCCGAACCTCTTCTTCTCGCTGTTGGCCGGAGCATGGGTGGACCGGCAGCCGTACAAGCGCAGGGTCATGATCGGGGCCGACCTCGGCCGGGCCGCGCTGCTGGCCGTGGTGCCGGTGCTCGCGTTCGCCGGCGTGCTGCGGTTGTGGCACCTCTGTGCGCTGTCCTTCGCCGTCGGCACGCTCACCGTCTTCTACGAGGTCGCCGACGGCAGCCTGTTCGCTTCGGTGGTCCGGCGGCCCGATTACATCGCCGCGAACTCGCTGACCAACGGCGCCCGGGCGATGTCCTTCATGGCCGGTCCGAGCGTCGGCGGCATGCTGGTCCAACTGCTCACGGCACCGTTCGCGCTGGTGGCCGACGTGGTCTCGTACCTCGGATCGGCTCTGCTGCTGAGCCGGATCGCCCCGCCCGAGACGGCCGGTTCCGCCCCGGCCGGCGGCCGCTTGCGGATCGGCTCGGGCCTCGCCTTCATCGCCCGGTCGGCGGTGCTGCGGCAGCTGCTGCTCGGGGTCAGCGTGCTCAACCTGTTCAACTACGTCTTCCACGCGCTGCTGATCCTCTACGTGACGACCGTGCTGGGCCTCTCCCCCGGCCTGCTCGGCCTGCTCCTCGGCATCGCGTCGGTCGGCGGGCTGGCCGGCGCCGCGATCACCGGACCGCTCACCCGCCGGTTCGGCATTGGCCCGGTCGCCGTGCTCGGATACGTGGCCTTCCCGCTCCCGCTGGTGCTGGTCCCGCTGGCCGACGGCTCCCGCCCGACGGCGATCACCATGCTGCTCATCGCCGATTTCCTCTCCTCGATGGGCGTGATGATCCTGGACATCACCGTCGGTTCGCTGCAGACGGCGGCCACCCCGTTGTCGCGGCTCGCCCTGGTCAAGGGTGCGCAGCGTACGGTCAACTACGGCGTACGGCCGATCGGCGCCCTGCTCGGCGGGGTGCTGGGTGAGCTGATCGGGGTGCACGCGGCACTGTGGATCGGCGCGGTCGGCGCGGTCACGGGCGTGCTCTTCGTCCTGGCGTCCCCGGTCCCCCGCCTGCGCGAGCTGCCCGACGCCTGAAACCCGGTGGTAGCCCCGGCGGTGTCCGGGGCCCGGATACCGCCCGGGGCTACCACTGGATCGGGGTCGCGGACGGGTCAACGCCGGTCGGTGGTGATCGGCCGGCCGTTCAGGTACGCGCGGGCCGCCGGATCCTGGGTCGGCAGGGTGACGGTGCCGGTAGTGCCCTCCGGAGCGGTCACCTTGAGCGTGAACGACGGCGTGCTGCGCCACTCGACGGTGATCGGGCCGTGCGGCGTCGGAACCCGCCCGCGGGCCCAGGTCACCGTGCCCGGACGCGGTGTGACGGCCCAGGTGGTGAAGCCGGGGCCGGTCGGGGTGACGCCGAGCAGCTCGTTGGTCAGGGCCGGCAGCACGCCGGTGGACCAGCCGTGCGCCATGCTGGTGTAGGAGCCTTCGTACGGCGTACCGCCGGGACCGATGCCCTCCCACTGGGTCAGGCCGGGGTCGTGGGTGTGCATCCAGCCGTAGGTCCGCTTGATCTGGTCGATCGCGGACTCGGCCCGGCCGGTGCGGAAGCGGGCCACGATCTCCGGGTACGAGGTGAACGCGTACACCCGCTCGGACGCTCCGCCGACGCCGGGCAGGGTGTCGTTGTCCATGAACGCGTTCCCGTACGGGAGCCGGTTCGAAGCATCCAGATAGGACAGCGCCGAGCCGGCCCGGGCCGGGTCGGCGACCCCGGCCGTGACCGCGATCGCGTTGCCGTCCTGCCCGTGCCGCACCGGGCCGGCCGCCGAGTCGAGGTAGGCGCCGGCCGCCGCGTCCCACAGCCGGGCGTTGACCGCGGCGGCGACACTTCCGGCCCGGGTGGTCCAGCGCTCCGCGTCGGCGGTGTGCCCGAGCAGCCGGGCCAGCCGGGCCGCGTCGCCGAGCGCCTGCACGTAGTTGGCGTTGTAGTAGGTGATGGCGCCGGACCGCGGCAGGAACGCGTAGTCGCCGTAGTCGCCGGTCGCGTTCATACCGCGGCTGAGCAGCCCGTTCGCGTCGGTCACGCTCGGGTACCAGCCGTCGAGGACCTTGACCAGGTGCGGCCAGTACGCCCGCGCGTAGTCCACGTCGCCGGTGTAGAGCACGTAGTCCCAGCTCGTGATCACCCACCAGAGCGGGTAGTCGAACAGCCTGAGCGTGTAGCCGTTGATCGAGGCGGGCGGGATCCAGCCGTCGGCCCGCTGGTGGTCGGCCAGGTCGGCGAGCACGTTGCGCGAGGCCTCGGCCGCGGCCGGGTGGGTCAGGTAGAGGGTACGGCCGGAGACGGCGAGGTCGCCCACGTACGGATCCCGGTCGCGTTTCGGGCCGTCGTGCAGGACGAGCTTGCCCTCCAGGGACGGGCTGGCGGCGCCGCGCGGGTCGCAGTCGGCCGCGCGGAACGTGTCGAGGGTCAGTTCGTTGGTGTACGAGGCGGCGTACCAGTAGCGGTTCAGCTCGTCGTCCGAGCAGACGAACCAGCCCTCGTAGGTGTCCGGCGTGCCGAGGAACGCGCTGAACTCGAGCAGCACCGAGTCGATGGCGACCCGGCCGCTCGTCGCCGGGTCGAGGCTGACCTTCAGGTAGCGGAATCCGTGCAGCTCGTCGGTCCAGTCGGCGCCCGCGGCGGGCACGGTGAACGCGTCCGTGCCGGGCCCACCGGCGAAGTCCTGCCGGTCGAAGTCGGAGCGGTCGGTGAGGAACTGCGTGGTCTCCGAGAAGGCCAGCAGCACGCCGGGACTGGTGTCCGACGCGGCCGCGAACCGCAGCCGCGGCCAGCCGACCACGACCTTCCCGAAGTCGACGGTCACGCTCGGCGTCTCGTCGGCGGCCACCAGTCCCGGCCACAGCTCGTTGACTCGGGCGAACTGGCCGCGGGCGGAGTCCTGGGTGCGGGTGATGACGATCCGGAAGGCGGTGGCCGTGACCGGGGCGGCGAACGGCACCGGCACCTGGACGGCGGCGTTGCCGGTGACCGTGCCGACCGGCCGCCAGGTGGTGCCGTCGCCGGCCTCGACGGTGAAGTCGACCGGCACCCCGTCGGCGTTGGATCGCACGGTGACCCCGGGCAGGGTCAGGGCGCTGGGCGCGGTGACGGTCAGGACGGCCGGGTAGGTGGCCGGTTCGGCGTCGTTCCAGAAGGTGCCCAGGTGGCCGTCGATCGCGTTGTCCGGCCCGTAGGTCCGCGGCTGGCCGTCGTTGCCGCTGTTGGGCGGGTGGTACGACGATGCGGTGGCCGTGGTGCCGGCCGGCCAGGCCGGAGGCTCGGGCGGTTTCCGTCCGGTGAGCACGGTCCGTGCTCCCCCGGCGCGCAGCAGCCCGTCCGGGTTCCGCACGTCGCCGGTGGTGGCGAGGACCCGGGCCGGCGCGACAGTGCGCCGGGCCGGCGCGACCACGTACGAGCGCCAGTCCGTGACGTCGCCGGCGGGCAGGTGCATCAGTCCGACCGGCAGCAGCCCAGCCTGCAACAACGTTCTCCGGCGCATCCGCTCCCCCTGATTGAAACGTTAAAATCGATGGCTCGATTCTAGGACCTCATTCAGGGACTTCGATAGATGCGCGCGGGGATTGCCGTGACCGCCGCCGGCTACGCCGGCGAACGGTCCGCGCAGCGGGGCGGCGGCACGACCGCGGCCCTCCCGGGCGGGCCGGCGGCAACTCCGGTCTTCCAGGGCGGGCCGGCGGCAACTCGGGTCTTCCAGGGCGGGCCGGCGGTCCTCCAGCTCGCCCCGGTCGGCCGCGCCGGTCAGACCGCCTGACCCAGGGCCACGGCCAGGTCGCGGTAGCTCGCGGCCTTGTCCGCCGGCGCCGGCCCGAGCAGGGAGATCGCCACCTGGTCGGCGCCGGCGTCGAAGTGCTGCCGCAGGTGCGCCTCGATCCGGTCCGGCGGCCCCGAGGCGACCAGCGTGTCGATCAGCCGGTCCGACCCGGGCGGGGCCAGATCGTCGTCGGTGAACCCGAGCCGGCGCAGCTTGTTGAGCTGGTGCGGGAGTCCCAGGTAGTACCGCAGCGCCCGGCGGGCGACGGCCCGGACCTCGTCGCGGTCGGTGGACGGCACCACCCACTGGGCGACGGCCAGGAACGGTTCCGGCCCGAGCACCGAACGGGCCCACGCCGTGTGCTCGGGCGTGACCAGGAAGGTCAGCAGGCCGTCGGCACGGCGGGCGGCCAGCCGGGTCAGCCCCTCGGAGTACGCGCCGAGCACCCGCCAGGCCGGCGTCGTGTGCCCGGTCCGGGCCAGGTTGCGGTCGATCTCGTCGAGATAGCCGGCCATGAACGGAACCGGACCGACGCCCCGATCGCGGACCGCCCCGCTGACCCCGAGGCCGAGCACGTACCGGCCGGGGTACGCCTCACACAGGCCGGCCTGGGCCGCCGCCGCGTTCTTGGGCTCCCGTTCCAGCGCCCGGGCCACGCCGTTGCCGATCATCATCGTCGAGGTGGCGGCCAGGGCGAGCTGGGCGGTGGTGAACGCCTCGCGACCGAGCACCTCGGCCAGCCAGAGCATGCCGAAGCCGGCCCGTTCCACGCCCCGGACGTAGTCGCGGGCCTGGGCGGCGGTCAGGTGGTCGAGGTCGCCGGTGGTCACCGCGTACCGCGGCTGCACCGAACGCAGCGAGGTCACGAATCCAGGCCCAGCAGCCGGGTCGGATTGTCGACGATCATGGTCCGTACGTCTCGCTCGCTGATCCCGCTGTCGAGCAGCCGGCCGACCACCCGCCGGAACGCGTCCATCGGCAGCGGGTTGCCCACCTGCCCGAGGTCGGAGCCGAGCGAGGTGTGCTCCGGTCCGATCAGGTCGATCCAGTCGAGCAGGGTCTGGAACGGGAAGAACCGTTCCTCGTCGTCGTACATGATCACGCAGTGCTCGATCACCGCGCCCAGGGCGACGAACTTCTGCACGTCACCGGTGCCGGCGTTCAGCACGTAGTTGGGGTGGCTGACGATCAGACGGGTCAACCCACGCCGGTGGGCCTCGGTCAGCATCGCGAGGGTACGGTCGGGCGCCATGTGCCCGGCACTGACCAGGGCACCGGCCTCCTTGGCCAGGTCGAGGATCTCGGGCACCTCGGGCCGCAGCTCACCCCGGTCGTCGAGGATGTCGACCAGGTCGCTCTGCCGGATCCCGCGCGGCACGAAGTGCTCCCGCACGTGCGGGTCGCGTTCGGAGTTGTCCAGGTGCGCCCCCGACGAGATGGTCGGGAACCAGATCATCCGGCCGCCCATCTTGAGGTTCAGGTCGACGGCGTGCGGGTTGAGCCCGCCGACCTGGCTGTTCAGGGCCACGCCGCCGAAGACCTGGGTGCTGATCGGCGCGAGCTCGTTCCTCATCGCCAGCACGTCGAAGACGGTGCTGTGGTAGTGGCACTTGACCAGGATGGCGCGGAACCCGGCCGCCTCGGCCTGGCGGGCGGCCTCGACGTGGTCGATCCGCCGGGGCATCGGTGACGGGCCGGAGTGGCAGTGCAGGTCGACGGCTCCGTGAAGGACCTGGTCGATGGCGTCGGGCACGGTGATGTCCCCTTCTGCGGTGAGGTCGTGTTCGTGGGCCGGCCGGTGCTGCGGCGTGGCCCACGCGACACGATCTAGCGGGTGAAGCCGTTGCGGGTGGTGCGGTGCTGGATCGGGGCGGCGCGCAGGTCGTGGCTCATCCGCTCGGCGAACAGGCGCAGCTCGGGCACCAGCTCGGACCGGATCGCCTTGAGGGTCCAGCTGGCGGCGTTGACGATCGCGCCGAGCGCCGCCACCGCCGATCCGTTCTGGTCGCGGATCGGCACGGCGACCGACCGGACCCCGCTGGACATCTGCTGGTCGTTCACGGCGTAGCCGTTCTTGCGGACCGCGTCGAGCTGTTTCTCCAGCTCGTCCATGGTCTCCAGGGTGTGCGGGGTGTACCGCTTGAACTCCAGCAGGCTCTGCTCGGCCTTCCAGTGCTCGGGCGACAGGTCGGCCAGCAGCACCCGGCCCTGGGCGGTGGAGAAGGCCGGGTAGCGGCTGCCGACGTTGATGTCGACCGAGATGAGCCGGTTGGCCGGGGTCTCGCGGACGATGTGCACGATGTCGGCGTCGTCGAGCACGGCGATGGAGGCGAACTCGTCCATCTGGCCGACCAGTTCCAGCAGGTACGGCGTACCCACCGCGGTCAGTGGCTGACGGCCCAGGTAGGCGTACCCGAACTCGAACACCCGGGGCCGGATCTCGTAGCAGCCGTCGGAGCGCTCGCCCACGTACCCCAGGCTCATCAGGGTGATCAGCGACCGGCGGGCCGCGGCCCGGCTCACCCCGGCGCTCTCCGCGACCTCGCGCAGGCTCATCGTCTCGCCCTGCCCGAGCGCGAGCAGCACGGCCAGGCCACGTTCGAGCGAGACGACCCGGTCCCGGGGATTGATCTCGCGCTCAGGTGGCATGGGCGGCCGCGCTCCTTCGTCCGAGCAGACCCTGCGGCCTGAAGATCAGCAGTACCAGCAGGATGCCGAACGCGATCACCAGGGTGTAGTTGGTGCTGATGTACCGGCCGGTCAGCTGGGTGACCACGCCCAGCAGCAGACCGCCCAGCATCGACCCCCACAGGTCGCCGAAGCTGCCGATGGTCGCGGCCACGAAACCGTAGATGCCGAAGGTCAGCGCCGAGGCGTAGTCGGTGTACTGCACCGGGGTGAAGACCACACCGGCCAGCCCGGCCAGCCCCGCGGTGAAGATCATCGCGGCCGCACCGACCCGGCGGGGTGCGATGCCGAGCAGCTGGCTCGTCTGGGTGTTGGCCGCGCAGGCCCGCATGGCCCGGCCGATGTTCGACCGCTGCAGGGCCGCCGCGATCGACACGATCGACACCAGGGCCACGGCGATGACGATGACGTACTGCCCGTCGATGCTGCTGCCGCCGACCGGAACCCGGAAACCGGAGATCCACCGCGGCAGCGTCTGCGGGTCGGCGCTGATGCCCTTGGCCACCACGTTGGCGACCAGGTCACCGAAGACCAGGGTGGCCAGGATGACCACGACGGCCGGGCTGTTGCGGCGCCACAGCGGGGACACCAGGGCGACCCAGAGCACCCCGCCGACCGCGGCCGCGATGAGCACCCCGCCGATCGCGGCCAGCGGATAGCTCAGGTGGTGCTGGGTCAGCCACCACGTCGCCATCCCGCCGACCATGACGAAGCCGCCCTGGGCGAAGTTCACGATCCCGGTGGTCCGGTAGATCAGCGAGTAGCCGATGGCCACCAGGGCGTACACGCTGCCGGTGGCGATGCCGATGATGAGAACGGTCATGAGTTCTCTCCGTCCAGGCTCAGGTACGCGGACCGGACCGCCTCGTTCGCCTCGATCTCGTCCGGGGTGCCCTCGGCGATCACCCGGCCGAAGTTCATCGCGGTGATGCGGTCGGAGATGCCGAAGACGAACGGCACGTCGTGGTCGACCACCAGCACGCTCATGCCGTGTTCGTCGCGCAGGCTCCGGATGGCCTCGGTCATCCGGTCGATCTCCAGCCGGTTCAGGCCGGCGGCGGGCTCGTCGAGCAGCAGGACCAGCGGTTCGGCGGCCACCGCGCGGGCGATCTCCAGCAACCGGAGCTGCCCGAAGCTGAGGCCGCCGGCGTCCAGCCCGGCCAGCTGTTCCAGCCCGAAGGACCGCAGCAGGCCGCGGGCGCGCTCACGTTGCGCGCGCTCGCTGGCCCGGTAGCCGGGCGTGCCGAACAGCGCCGCGAGCAGGCCGCCGGTGTGCTTCTCGGTCATGCCGACGAGCACGTTGTCGAGTACGCCGAGCCCGGCGATCGGGGTGGCGTGCTGGAACGTGGTGACCAGCCGGGACCGGGCGATCCGGGACGGGTTGAGCCCGGTCAGGTCGGTCTCGCCCAGCATGATCCGCCCGGCGTCCGGGAGGACGAACCCGGCCAGCGACTTGAGCAGTGTCGACTTGCCCGCGCCGTTCGGGCCGATCAGGCCGACGATCGCCCGCTCGGGGATGCTCAGGTTGACGTCGCGCAGGGCGTGCACGCCGCCGTAGCGCTTGCTGACCGCGGTCGCGGCGAGCCCGGTCACCGGTCCGCTCCGACCGGCTCGGGCGTGCCGGTGGGATCCGGGGCGCCCGGCGGCGCGGTGGCCGGCCGGTCACCGCCGCCGCGGCCCAGGCGTTGCAGCCAGTGCGGCGGGTCGAGCAGACCGCCCGGCCGGAACAGGATGATCAGCAGCAGCACGATGTCGAAGAGGATGGTCTGGTAGTCGGCGAGGGCGGCGAACTCCTGCGGCACCAGGAGGATCACGGCCGCGCCGACGATCGGGGCCAGGGTACGGCCGCGCCCGCCGAGGAACAGCATCACGAACAGGTTCACGCCGATCGACGAGTCGTACAGGTCCGGGCTGACGTACGTGGTGAACCCGACGTACAGGGCGCCGCCGACCGCCCCGAACACCGCGGCCAGGATGAACGCCAGCACCTTGTAGCGCTGAACCCGCAGTCCGAGGCTGGCGCCGGCCTCCTCCCGGCTGGAGATGGTCTGCCACGCGCGGCCGATGTGCGAGTCACGCACGCGCACGCCGATCCACGTCGCCACCGCGACCAGGATCCAGCACCCCACGAAGGCCTGCCGCGGGTCGGCCAGAGAGAAGGACCCGATCGCCAGCGGGGGTACGCCGGAGATGCCGACACTGCCCCCGGTGAACCCGGTCGCGCCGGTCAGGTAGCCGAACGTCCCGAGGGCCAGGGCGAACGTGGCCATCGTCAGGTAATGCCCGCGCAACCGCAGCAACGGCACACCGACGATGGTCGCCGCCACCATGGACAGCACGATCCCGGCCAGCAGGGCCAGCCATGGGTTCCAGACGTGCCGTACGGTCAGGATGGCCAGGCTGTACCCGCCCACCGCCATGAACGCGGTCTGCGCGAAGGTGACCAGGCCGACGTAGCCGACGAAGACGTTCAACCCGACCACGATGATCGCGTAGATCGCGACCAGGGTCAGGTTGTAGATCCAGAATGAGTCGTTGCCCGCGAAGAACACGAGCAGGATGATCGCCACGATCAGCGGCGCGGCGTAAGTGCGGGCGAGCTGCCGGACGTCAACGCGCATGCCCGTCGCCTCCTCCCAGGTAGAGGTCGGCCAGTTCGGCGTCCGAGGGCCGGCCGTTCTCCCGTCGTTCCAGTTCCTCACCGTGGTGCAGGACCAGGGTCAGGGCCGGGGTGACCGGCAGCGGCACGGCCTTCTGCTCGACCACGATCATCGACAGGCCGTCGGCCGCCAGCCGCCCGAGCGCCTCGTAGACCTGCCCGACCGGCTGCGGGGCCAGGCCCAGCGAAGGCTCGTCGAGCAGCAGCACGGACGGGTCGCTGAGCAGCGCCCGGGCGATGGCCAGCATCTGCATCTCGCCGCCGGAGAGGGTCGAGCAGTCCTGGTCGAGCCGCTTGCCGAGAATCGGGAACAGGTCGATGGCGCGGGCCAGGTGCTGCCGGTAGTCGCCGCGCCGCCGGGCCCGCCAGCCCAGGATCAGGTTGTCGGCGACGCTCACCCCCGGCAGCGGGCCGCGGCCCTCGGGCACCAGGGACACCCCGCGGCGGACGCGGCGGTACGCGGGCACCTTGGTGACGCGTACCCCCTCGACCCGCACCTCTCCCCCGGCCACCGGGACCAGCCCGGCGATCGCGTTCACCAGGCTGGTCTTGCCCGCTCCGTTCGTGCCCAGGACCAGGACCAGCTCGGCCGGCCCGACCGAGAAGCTCAACGGGGACAGGGCGTGGACGTTGCCGTAGCGCACGCCCACGTCCTGCACCTCGAGCACGGGGGCCGTCGTCGTCATGAGGCCGCGGGGGTGTAGACGACGTCGAGCTTGCCGGCGTTCATCTTCACGATGCCCAGCGGGTTGGGCGTGCTGCCCTGCCCGGTGAGGTCGCTCTCGGAGAACTTGTAGGCCGACATGGTGCCGGTGTAGTTGACCTTGGCCAGGGCGGCCCGGAGCTCCTCACCGGTGGTGGCGCCGCTGGCCTTGATGGCCTCGGCCAGGATCATCACCGAGTCCCAGCCGCGCCCGGCGTTGCCGATGCCCGGCTTGTCGGCGTAGGCGGCCTGATAGATCGGCAGGAACTTCTCGTTGGCCGCCTTGATCTGCGGGTCGTTGTTCTTGGGCGAGATCTGCGGTGCGATCGCGGTCAGGAACGCCTTCGGGTACGCCTGTGCGGCCGGCTCGAAGGTGGCCACCTCGTCGGTGCCCATGACGATCGGGATGTCGAGATTGAGCGTGGCCGCGCCCTTGGCCTCGACGATGTGCACCGGCCCGGACAGCACGTCGATGATCGCCTGCGCGCCCTGGGCCTTGGCCTTGGACAGCTGCGGGGTGACGTCGGTGGCGCTGGTCTCGACCGCCTCCGAGGCCACCACGGTCAGACCGCCGGCCTTGGCCGCGGCGCCCATCGCGGCCGCCGCGCCCTGCCCGTACGGGGTCTGCGAGTACAGCACGGCCACCTTGGTCACCTTGAGCGACTTCACGTAGTCGAGGTCGATCTGGTTGGTCTTGGACACCGGCTGCAGCGTGGAGAAGATCCACTTGCTGTTCGGCGGCAGGACCGAGGCGGCGATCATCGGCACCTTGCGCGGCTCGATGATCGGGGCGTCGGCGGCGGTCGCGGCCGACGTCGAACCGCCGATGATCACGCTGACCTTCTGCTGGTTGATCAGCTGGTTGGTGACCGGTACGGCCTTGGCCGCGTTGGACTGCATGTCCTGGGTGACGACCTCGAACTTCTTGCCGTTGACGCCGCCGTTCTTGTTCAGGTAGTCGACGGCGAGGTTGACGCCGTTGCCGAACGGGTTGTCCACGGCGGCCAGGTAACCGGTCTTCCCGATGGCCAGGCCGATCTTGACCGTGCCGCCGCCGGAACCACCGCCTCCGCTGTTGCTGTCGCTGTTGCCGCCGCACGCGACGAGCGCGCCGGCGAGAACGACACCGAGGGCCGGGGCGAGCCACCGGACATGGGCTCGTGAGCGTAATGGGTCGGACGCATATGTCATGGCTGACGTCCTCTCGGACATGAAAGCTGCTGTTGGTTCAACGTTGTGGCTCGGCGACCCGGGGGTCAGCTGTGCGCAGTGCGCACAACCAGCTTCATTTGCGCACAGGGAGCGTTGCATGATTGTCCGACAATCGTCAAGAACGTTGAACACGATTTTGAAACTAGATCGACACAGGTCCGACACAGGAAGGGCCGGCGGAGGGAAGGGCCCGGCCGGGACCGGAGGCGGGCGCCGGCGGGTCAGGCCGGGCGGAGCGGGAAGTGGCAGGCGACCTGGTGCGGCGTCCCGGTCAGGGCCGGCTCGGTCGTGCAGATGTCGGCGGCGCGCGGGCAGCGGGTGCGGAACCGGCAGCCGGTCGGCGGGTCGATGGCGCTGGGCAGCTCGCCCTCGATGACGACGCGCTCGCGGGACGGGGCGTCGACGGTCGGGACGGCGTCGATCAGGGCCTGGGTGTACGGGTGCCGGGCGGCGCGCACCACGTCGCGAGCCGGGCCGACCTCGACCAGCTTGCCGAGGTACATCACGCCGATCCGGTCGGCCATGTAGTCGACGACGGCCAGGTCGTGGCTGATGAACACGTAGGCCAGGCCGAGCTCGCGCTGCAGGTCCCGCATCAGGTTGAGAACCTGGGCCTGGATCGACACGTCGAGCGCGCTGACCGGCTCGTCGCCGACGATCAGGCGGGGGTGCAGGGCCAGGGATCGGGCCAGGCCGATGCGCTGCAGCTGACCGCCGGAGAACTCGTGCGGGTAGCGCTCCAGCACGCCCGGGGACAGGCCGACCTGGTCGAGCAGGGTGCTGATCCGGGCCCGCCGGTCGCCGACCTTCTGGATCTCGAGGGGCTCGGCCAGGATGGCGTCGACGCGCATCCGCGGGTTCATGGCGGCATAGCTGTCCTGGAACATCAGCTGCACCTGGCGATGCATGCGACGGCGCTCGCGGCCGGTCAGGCCGGCTGTATCCGTACCCTCGAGAACGATCTTGCCGTCGGTGGGCTGCTCGAGACCGACGGCGAGGCGGCCGACCGTGGACTTGCCGCAG
This sequence comes from Actinoplanes sp. NPDC049265, assembly GCF_043197135.1. Lineage (NCBI taxonomy): Bacteria > Bacillati > Actinomycetota > Actinomycetes > Micromonosporales > Micromonosporaceae > Actinoplanes > Actinoplanes sp. NPDC049265. Next base: position 204,544 of record NZ_JBICSP010000004.1, read on the forward strand.
CCGGACTCGCCGACCAGGCCGAAGGTCTCACCCGGAGCGACCTCGAACGAGACGCCGGCAACCGCGCTGACGTGGCCCGCGCCCCGGCGTACGGGATAGTTCTTGACCAGGTCGTGGACGGCCAGGACGGGCTCAGCGTCGAACTCCCGCACCGCCCGCGGGGTTTCCTGGATCGTCACGCGGGTCCGCGGCGGCGCCGGGTGCAGGCAGGCGAACCGGTGATCGGTTCCGGTCGGCGGGATGTCGCCGGAGCGGCACTCGTCGGTGGCATGCCGGCAGCGCGGGGCGAACGGGCAACCGGTCAGCGGCTGGGACAGATCGGGCGGCAGACCGGGGATGCTGTAGAGGCGTTCGCCGTGTGCCGCCTCGGGCAGCGCCTCCAGCAGGGCCTCGGTGTAGCGGTGCCGGGGTGCGCGGAACAGCTCGCGGGTGGCGGCGGTCTCGACCACCCGGCCGGCGTACATGACCGCGACCCGGTCGGCGCGGCCGGCGATCACGCCCAGGTCGTGGGTGACCAGGATGACCGCCATCCCGAACTCCTCGCGCAGGTCGTCGATCAGCTCGAGGATCTGCCGCTGGGTGGTGACGTCGAGCGCGGTGGTGGGCTCGTCGGCGATCAGCAGGCGCGGCGAGCAGACCAGGGCCATCGCGATCGCCACCCGCTGCCGCATGCCGCCGGAGAGCTCGTGCGGGTAGTTGTCGGCGATCTTGTCGGGCCGCGGCATGCCGACGCGGCGCAGCATGTCGATCGCGCGTACCCGGGCCTCGGCCTTGCCGACCTTGTTGTGCACCCGCAGCGGCTCGGCGACCTGGGCGCCGATGCGCATGGTCGGGTTGAGCGAGGTCAACGGATCTTGAAAGACCATGCCCATGCGTACGCCGCGGATGCGGCGAACCTCGTCGGCCGGAAGGGTGCGCAGGTCCCGTCCCTCGAAGACGATCTCGCCGCCGGTGACCCGGCCGCCGTGCGGCAGCAGGCCCATGATGGACAGTGCGGTCATCGTCTTGCCGCTGCCCGATTCGCCGACCACGCCCAGGGTTTCGCCCGGCCTGACGTCGAGGCTGACGCCGGCGAGGGCGTGCACGGTGCCGCGGCGCAGGCTGATGCCGGTGTCGAGGTCGCGCAGCTGAAGCAGAGGCGTACTCACTGGGGGTTCCTTTCAGCGCCGGCGCAGGCGGACCTCGAAGGCGTCGCGCAGGCCGTCGCCGATGAAGTTGAAGGCGAGCACGATGAGGATGATGGCGATGCCCGGTGGGTAGAGCAGCCACCAGTGGCCGCTGTAGGTGTCGGCCAGGCCGTCGGAGAGCATCCCGCCCCAGTTGGCCGCCGGCGGCGGCACGCCCAGGCCGAGGAAGGACAGGTACGCCACATAGAGGATCGCGTCGGCGACCTGGAAGGTGGCGTTGACGATGACCGTGCCGATGGCGTTGGGCACGATGTGCCGCCGCACGGCCCGGCCGCCGGTCCCGCCCATGCCGCGCATCGCCTGCACGTACTCGCGGGACCGCAGGCTCAGCGCCTCGCCGCGGACCAGCCGGGCCGGGCCCAGCCAGGCGAAGGCGCCGATGATCACGATCAGCATCGGCACGCTCGGGGTGACGATCGCGGCCAGCAGCATGAACAGGAACAGGGCGGGGATCGACATCATCGCGTCGACCACCCGCATCATGGCCGAGTCGACCCAACCGCCGGCGAACCCGGCCACCGCGCCCCAGAGCGTGCCGGCCGCGGTGGCGAGCAGCCCGGCCGCCAGCCCGACGATGATCGACGTCTGTCCGCCGAGCATCATGCGGCCGAGCTGGTCGTAGCCGACGCCGTCGGTGCCGAGCGGATGCCCCGCGCCGGGCGGCAGGTGCACCGAGGCGAGGTCGGTGTGCACCTGGTCGGTGTGGTAGACCAGCGGGCCGAGGAAGCAGACCGCGGCCAGCAGCACGAAGATGCCGGCGCCGACCAGGGCGAGCCGGTTCTCCACGAAGACGCCGGCGCCGCGCCGGAACGAGGTGAGCGTGCTCATGTGGAGGTCCCCCGCAGCCGGACCCGGGGGTCGGCGGCGGCGTAGAGCAGGTCGGCCAGCATGGCCCCGACCACCGTGGCGATGGTGATGACGACCGTGACGCCGAGCAGGATCGGGTAGTCCCGTTTCAGCGCCGCCTGCCAGAACAGCTGGCCCATGCCGGGGAAGTTGAACAGCGACTCGACCACCAGCGCGCCGCTGAACAGGGCGGGCAGGTACATGCCGAGCAGGCCGATGACCGGGAAGAGGCCGTTGCGCAGGGTGTGCACGAGAACCACCCGCCATTCGGGGAGGCCTTTGCTGCGCGCCGTACGCACGTAGTTCTCGTTGAGGTTGTCGACCATCGACGAGCGCACGTATCGCGAATAGACCGCGACGGTGACGACGGCCAGGGTGACCACCGGCAGCACCAGCCCGGCCGGGTCGGCGAACATCTCACCGACCGTGAAGCCCTGCGGCGCCTCCGGGGGCAGCACCGGCCACACCTGCGAGAACAGGATGATCATCAGCAGACCCATGAAGAAGATCGGGGTGGCGTAGGCCAGCAGCGACAGCGACGTGATGGCGTAGTCGGGCCAGCGGTTGCGGCGTACGGCTTGCACCACGCCCAGCGGGATGGCGACCACGACGGCCAGCACGGTGGACAGCAGCGACAGCACCATGGTCTTGGGCAGCCGCTGCTCGATCGCCTCCAGCACCGACTGGTTCAGCTGGTACGAGTACCCGAAGTCCCCGGTCACCAGCCGCCGCAGGTAGAGCGCGTACTGCACGTACCACGGCCGGTCGTACCCCATGTCGTGGTTGAACGCCGCCAGCTGGTCCAGCGTCGCCTCCTTGCCGAGCGTGGCCCGCGCCGCCCCGCCGGGCAGCAGGTGCAGCAGGACGAAGGCGATCACCGTGACCAGCACGATCACGATGAGCGCCTGTCCCACGCGGGTGACCAGGTAGCGGACCATGGCTACTTCCAGGACCAGTCCTGGAAGTACATGTAGTTCATCGGGTCCTGTGGCTCGACCCCCTGCAGACCCGAGCGGTACGCCGAGGTCTGGTAGACCGGGTTGGGCATCCACAGCACCGGCAGGTCCTTGGCCAGGAAGTCGTTGTACTCCTTCAGCGAGCTCGCGCCGTCGCCGGTGGCGAACTGGGTGGCGTCGATCAGCCGGTCCGCCTCCGGGTTGCTGTAGCTGCCCAGGTTGACCGGGGCGCCGGTGGCGAACAGCCGCTCGCCGCTGGCGAAGGCCGGGTAATACCAGCTGCCCTGCGAACCGAAGAACGACATGTCCCACGAGCAGCTGGCCTCGGAGGGCTTGCAGGCCGGGGTGACCGCGACCGAGTCCGGTACCTCCTTGATGGTCAGCGTGATGCCGAGCTTGGCCATCTGCGACTTGATCTCGGCGAACATCTTGGTGGTGGCGGCGAAGCCGGTCTGGCTGGTGACAGTGAAGGTCAGCGGCTGGCCGGCGGCGACGCCGGTGCCGCACTGGGCCGCCGTCTGGCAGGTGGTCTGCCCGTCCGGGGTGACCTTCCAGCCGTGGCTCTCCAGCAGCTGCTTGGCGGCGGCCGGGTCGAACTTGTAGACGCAGCCGGTGCTGTCGGTGGTGCCCGGCTTGGGCGGGACCGGGCCGCAGGTCGGCGCGGCGGTGTCCGACCAGATGGCCTTGCTGATGGACGGCTGGTCGATCAGCATCTGCATGGCCTGGCGCAGGTACGGCTGCTTGAACAGCACCCCGGTCTTCGGGTTGTTGTAGTTGAGCTGCAGGTAGGTGATGGACCAGCCGTACCACGGTGCGACCTTGTAGCCCTTGGACTCCAGGTACGACTTCTGCGACACGTTGGCCGCCGGCACGTACCCGTAGTCGATCTGGCCGGCCCGCAACACGTTGAACTCGGCGTCGTCACCGGTGAACGGCCGCAGCACGATCTTGGACAGCTTCGCCTTGTCGGCGCCGGTGTACGCGTCCTGCCGGGCCAGCGTGACCTCGCCGTTGGGCACGTACTTCTCGAGCTTCCACGGCCCGCTGTTGACCTTCCACAGCGGGTTGGAGTCGTACGTCTTGGGGTCCTTGGACGCCGCGGTCAGGGTCGCGAAGACCTTCTTGGCGCCGTCCGGCTGGGCCGCCTGCCCGTCGGCGTCCCAGGCGTGCCGCGGCAGCGGCGTGATCCGGTTGAGCTGGTTGTCGACGAACCAGGCCGTGTTGTACGCCTTGGTCGTGGTCAGCGAGAACGTCTTGCCGTCGGTGACCGTCCACTTGGCGAGGTTGTCGGGCAGGCTGCCCTCGCGGTAGGACGCCCACTTGTCCTTGTTGTTGCTGACCAGGTCGTACCAGAACTGGATGTCCTTGGTGGTCAGCGGGGTGCCGTCGGACCACTTGGCGTCCTTGAGCGTGATGGTCAGCGTCTTGCCGCCGTCGCTGACCTTGGGCGGCTCGGCCAGGGACCGCTGCGGGTCGATGTTGAACTCGGCCGTGCCGTCCAGCTTGTACGAGTACAGCGACTTGTAGAGGGCCTGGCCGAAGATCGCGTTCTCGCCCTGGGTGAAGCCGGGCGCCGAGATCGGCAGGATCCAGTTCGGGGTACGCAGCGCCACCGTCGCCGAGTCTTTGTTCGCCCCCTGGCCGTTCTTGGCCGTGTCACCGCCGCCGCAGGCCCCGAGCCCGCTGACGAGGGCGACAGCACCGGCCGCGGCCAGCACAACTCTGCTCTTCATGGCCGTGAACCTAAACCCGCAAAAGTTTCAGGTCAACGAAAACTAGGGGCTTAGTTCGGTTACTTTCGCCGTGCTACGTTCGAAGTCGGCCGAAGCTTCGACCGAACTTCTCGCCGGGCAGACTGAATCGCAAGATCGGCCCCGGAACCAGGAGAGGCCCGTGCAACCCTCGATCCCCGCCACGCTGCGCGAGCAGACCCTCGGCCTGCTGTCCAGCGGCGCGGCCACCTCCCGCAGCGACCTGGTCGAGGCGCTGCGGGTGGCGCCGTCCACGGTCACCGCGGTGGTGCGCCGGCTGATCGAGGAGGGCGTGCTGCTGGAGGAGGGCGTCGGCCGGTCCACCGGCGGGCGCCGGCCCCGCATCCTGCGCCTGCGCGCGACCGACGGGGTGCTGGCCGTCGCCGAGCTCGGCGGCCGGCACGCCCGGGTCGGGCTGCTCTCCCCCGCCGGCGTGCTCCGCCGCGCCGAAGAGGTGCCGATCGACATCGCCGCCGGCCCCGAGCAGGTCTTCGGCGCCTTCAAGGAGACGTTCACCCGGCTGCAGGCGGCCGACGCGCCCGGGCAGCCGCTGCTCGGCGTCGGCGTCGCGCTGCCCGGTCCGGTGGAGTTTCCCGGCGGGCGGGTGGTCGGCCCGGCCCGCATGCCCGGCTGGAGCGGCCTCGACCCGGCCCGGCACCTCTCCACGGTGTTCGACGGCTTCGCCGGCCCGGTGCTGGTCGACAACGACGCCAAGGCCGCGGGCATCGGGGAGTACGTCACCCGGTCCCTCGCCGCCCGCGACATGATCTACGTCAAGGCCGGCACCGGCATCGGCGCGTGCCTGGTCAGCGACGGGCAGATCTACCGCGGCGGCGGTGGCCTGAGCGGCGACGTCACCCACGTGCGGGTGGCCGACAGCGGCGAGCGGCAGTGCTCCTGCGGCAGCCGCGGCTGCCTCGAGACGGTGGCCAGCGGCGCCGCCCTGGCCCGCGAACTCTCCGCCCCCGGCCTGCCCGACATCATGGTCGCGGTGGCCGACGGCGATCCCGCCGTGGTGACAGCGGTCCGCCAGGCCGGCCGGCTGCTCGGAGTGGCCCTCAGCGGCCTGGTCAACTTCCTCAACCCCGACGCCGTCGTCATCGGCGGCGCCCTGTCCAGCCTGGGCGTCTACGTCGCGGCGACCAAGGGCGTGCTCTACGAGCGCTGCCTGCCGTCGATGACCGAGTCCCTGTCCATCGAGGCCAGTGTCGCCGGCCCCGACGCGGCCCTGGTCGGCCTGGGTCAGCTGCTGCGCACGGCCGCCGACGCCCGAACGTCGTAAGTCGTGTTCCACGACCCGGTCGAGATCGAGGAGACCACATGCGCGTCGCCGTCGGCGGCATCCACATCGAGTCCAGCACGTTCTCGCCGCACCTGAGCACGGCCGAGGACTTCGAGGTCACCCGGGGCGACGCGTTACTGGCCCGGTACGACTGGCTCACGGCGCCGTGGGCCGCCGGCATCGAGTGGATCCCGCTGGTGCACGCCCGAGCGCTTCCCGGCGGAGCCGTGGATCCGGCGGCCTATCGCGCCTGGAAGACCGAGATCGTGGACGGCCTCGCCGCGGCCGGCCCGCTCGACGGCATGCTCCTCGACTTCCACGGCGCGATGAGCGTGGCCGGCGACACGATCGACGACGCCGAGGGTGACCTGGCCACCGCCATCCGCTCGGTGCTCGGCCCCGAGCCGATGATCTCGGCGGCGATGGACCTGCACGGCAACGTGTCCCGGGTCCTGTTCGACGCCTGCGACCTGCTGACCTGCTATCGCACCGCGCCGCACGTGGACGTGTGGGAGACCCGCGAGCGCGCCGCCCGCAACCTGGCCGAGGCGCTGCGCCGGGGCGAACGCCCGCGCAAGGCCCTGGTCCACGTCCCGATCCTGCTGCCCGGCGAGCAGACCAGCACCCGCGAGGAACCGGCCCGCGGCCTGTACGCCCGCATCCCCGAGATCGAGTCCCGCCCCGGCATCGTCGACGCGGCCATCTGGATCGGCTTCGCCTGGGCCGACCAGCCCCGCTGCCGCGCCGCCGTCGTCGTCACCGGCTACGACTCCCCCGAGCCGCCCACCGCGGCCACGCCTACCCCCGACTCACCCGCCGCGGCCTCGCCCACCGGGTCTTCTTCGCCGGTCGCCGACGCTGCTCTCGAGCTGGCGGAGTTGTTCTGGGCGGCGCGCGAGCGGTTCTCCTTCGTCGCGCCGACCGGGTCGATGGACGAGTGCCTGGACGCGGCCGAGGCGTCGGCGAAGCGGCCGTTCTTCATCAGCGACTCGGGCGACAACCCCGGCGCGGGCGGGGCCGACGACGTCACCTACGCGTTGTCCCGAATGCTGGCCCGGGCCTCCGAGCGGCGTGCCGTCTTCGCCTCCCTGGTCGACCCCGAGGCCGTCGCCGCGGTCGCCGGGCGGCCGGTCGGCTCACCGGTGCGGGTGACGGCCGGTGGACGGATCGACCGCCGCGACCCCGGGCCGGTCGAGCTGGTCGGCACCCTGGAGGCGGTCGCCGACGATCCGGACGGCGGGCGCTGCGTGAGCGTACGCGTCAAGGGTCTCAGCGTCTTTCTCACCTCCCGCCGCATGCAGTACCGGCTGCTCGAGTCCTACCGGCGGCTCGGTGTCGACGTGCGCGCCGCCGAGATCGTGACGGTCAAGATCGGCTATCTGGAACCGGAGCTCTTCGAGGCGGCCGGCGACTGGATGCTCGCGCTCACACCGGGCGGCGTCGACCAGCACCTCGCCCGGCTGCCGTACGAGAAGGTGGAACGACCGCTCTTTCCACTGACGCGCGATTTCGACGTCGCTCTCGCCGTGGTCGTCGCGTGACAGTCCTCGCGGTCGACGTCGGCGGCACCACGATCAAGGGCGCCGTGGTCGACGACGCGGGCCGGATCCGGCATTCGCTGACCGCACCCTCCAGTGCCGACGACGACCCGGTCGGCGCGGTCCGGGCCCTGTGCGCCCGTCTCCACACACTGAGCGCGGCCGGGGAAACCCGGGCGGCCCAGGCGATCGGCGTGGTCACGCCCGGCATCGTCGACGAGGACGAGGGCGTCGTGAAGTACGCCGCCAACCTGCGCTTCCGCGACGTCCCGCTGCGGGCGTTGATCGCCGCCGACCTCGGGCTGCCGGTGGCCGTCGGGCACGACGTGCGCGCCGCCGGGATCGCCGAGGCCATGGCCGGCGGCCTCGACGACTTCCTGCTGCTGCCGCTGGGCACCGGCATCGCGGCCGCGGTCGTCGTCGGCGGCGTCCCGCTGGCCGGGGCCACCCGCGCGGCCGGCGAGGTCGGTCACATGCCGGTCTACCCCGGCGGTGAGCGGTGCAGCTGCGGCCAGCGCGGCTGTCTCGAGGTGTACGCCTCGGCCGGCGGCCTGGCCCGCCGCTACGCCCGCCGCGGCGGCACCCCGGGCGCGGACAGCCGCACCATCGCCGCCACCATCGGCACGGATCCGGTGGCCCGCCAGGTCTGGGACGACGCCACCGCCGCGCTGGGCACGGCCCTGGCCACCCTGACGCTGACCCTCGACCCGGCCCGCATCGTGCTCGGCGGTGGCCTGGCCGACGCCGGTGACCTGTTCCTCGACCCGGTCCGGCAGCACCTCGGGGCCGCGCTGGTCTGGCGGGAACCGCCGCCGGTGGGGCGTTCGGTCTTCGGCGCCCGGGCCGCCCTGATCGGCGCGGCCGTCATGGCCCGCCGCGCGGCCGGACTCCCGGCCCCGTCCGGCTGGGCGGCTGACACCGAGGACTGAATGTGGCCCAAGCCATGGTTTAGCGGTCCGATTACCGGAAATGGTGAGTGTCCCACGTGGACAACAGAAAACCGGTGATCATGCAGCGTGACGACCCGTTGACCCAGATCCGGATCCGTGCCCATCTGTACGGCCGCAGCCAGGCCGGCCGCGTCATGACGGCTGTGCTGGAAGCACTCCGCCCGTACGTCCCGCCATCGACGTTCCGTGAGCTCGTCACTCAGCTGCCGACCGGCCTCGCGGCCACGCCGGCCGACGCGGCGCCGGGCCGCTGCGCCGACTTCGTCGCGGACGTCGCCCGCCGCCTGCACGTCGGCACGACCGACGCGGTCTTCTACGCCCGTGTGACGTTCGAGCATCTCAACGCCTACTGCCGCGGGGTCACCCCGGCGGGCCTGGCGGCGGAGCTGCCGGACGACATGCGGTCGCTGCTGACCGCCCGGGCCGACGACCCGTCGCTGCGGCCACGGCTGCTGCTGCGCACGTTCGGCTCCGCGGTGACGGCGCTCAGTCTGGCGGCTCCGGTCGCGCGGGAGCAGCCGGCCGCCCTGAAGCCGGTTCCGCGACTCTCAGTGTGAAAGTTCGCTCCTGAGGACATGCGCTCGGCACCGTCACCGTGATGGCCGAGCTGGTGACCGCGCGACACAGCAACCGCCCTGGGAGCGACCCGGCTGCCCGGCGATCACGTGTTCGCCGACCCGGCCGGCCACCCGTTCTGCCTCATCCCGCGACCGGGCTGGGCGCCGCCGGTCGGCTGACCACCGGATCAGCGTCGGTCGCTGCTCCAGATGACCGCGCCGTCCCGGCGGGTGACGACCACGTCGCCGTCGTCGCGTACGGTCAGCCGGCTGCCGGGGTTGCCGTTGGTGTTGCTCGCCCACACGGCCTTGCCGGTCGCGTTGTACAGCACCAGGTTTCCGTCGGCCTGCATGATGCACGCGCCCACGCCGCCGGGGCGGACGCCCGTCGCCCAGAGCGGCTTGTCGTCGGTTGTCCGGTACAGCACCAGGTTGGTGTCGTCCTGGTAGGTGAGGCGGAACCGGCCGTTGACCGACAACAGGGTGCCGTTGCTGTTCAGGACCTGGTCCGGTCGCATGGTGCTGCCGCTCGCCGACGGCGCGGAGGACTGGTTGGGCCAGCGCCGGACCCGGCCGTTGACCTTGTATTCCAGGATGTACGCGTCGGGAAGGAACGGGATCCGGAACCCCTGGTCGGCGGTGTACTTGAGGTAGGCGTCCTCGTTCATCCACCTGGTCAGCCAGTAGCCGCGCTGCGGGCCGGCACGGAAGGCGACCTCCTTCGTCACCGGGTTGATCAGCGAGAACTCGAGCTCTGCCCCGAGATCGGGCGCGGGCCACCACAGCTGTGTGTCGCTCAGGCCGGCGATCGCGCCGGAGTAGAAGGAGTCCAGCGGCGCGGGTAGGAAGTCCAGCGACGCGGGCCGGGTCTTGCCGGGTACGCGCCGATAGATGCCGACCTCGGCGCCGATGCCGCCGGGGAAGACGGGGTTGCCGAGGAACTTCTGGCACCACCCGCGCCACAGCTGGATGACCACCGGCTCGCCGTCGATGACGTCCTCGACAACGGTCGTCGCGTAGCCCGGCCACTGCAACGCCGTAAAGCACGGCAGCCCCTGGCACAGCAGCTTCCACCGCTCGGAGGTCTCCACATAGGAGTATCCGCGGTCGTCCTCGGTCCGCAGCGTCGGCAGGTTGAAGTTCCGCACCGTGTTCGTCGCCCACCGGGCGGTGCCACCCGCGTCGTAGATCACCAGATTGCCGTCGTTCTGCAGGACGAGCCGGGCACCCGGATGCCCGGCGGTCCGGGATTCCCACAACGCGACCCCGTGCGCGGTCTCGGCGACCAGGTTGCCGTCGGACCGCAGCACCAACCGGGTCACCGCCTGCCCGAAGGTGTTGCTGGCCCACAGCACCTGAGCGGTCTGGACCCGGTAGAGCACCACGTTGCCGTCGCCCTGCACGACGAGTTCCAGGAAGCCCGCCGGGGCGACGAGCCGCTCACCCGCCGGTAACGCCTGCCCCGATGTCAGCCGATCCATGCCGTCCCCCGCCCACGCGCATTCCGTATTCCGTCGGAATACAAGGTGCACGCCGGTGCGGGGCGAGCGTTCCGCCCAGTCGTGTTCCCGACCGGCGCGGAATGCCGACTCCGATCAGTCCGACCCTTTCTTGGCCGCCGCGTTGGTGTTCAGGAATTCCGGGTTCAGGAGCAGGAATTCGTCGATCTTCTCGGTGCGGATGGCCTCGAACAGGTCGTCGGTGGCGGGTACCAGTTTTTCGCCCAGGTAGGTTCCGCTGACCGGGTAGCGGCCGCCCACCAGCTTGATGGTGGTGATGTTGTCGGGGCGCAGGCCCTTCATCGCCAAGGCGTAGTCGAGGACCGTCTTGCCGCGGCCGTTGAAGGTCAGCGACTTGCCCGCCGCGGTCAGCACCTTGTCCAGCTTGACCGGGTTGGTGATCACGTCGCTGCTGCCGGCCTTCTTGGCGATCGCCTTCATCACCTGCTGCTGGTGCCGCTGGCGGCCGTAGTCGGTGCCTTTGAGGCCGTAACGTTGCCGGGCGAAGTCCAGGGCCTCCCAGCCCTTGAAGTGATGGTTGCCGATCTCGTAGGTCTTCTTCGGGCCGGTGTACGGGTGTTCGTCGCCGCGGAACTGCGGATGGTACGGGCGCCCCTTGCCGTCCGGCGCCAGGTGCTCGGAGACCGTGCGCTCGTCGACGTAGAGGTCGATGCCGCCCATCGCGTCGACGACCCGCTTGAAGCCGTCGAAGTTGATGATCGCGCCGGCGTCGAACTTCTTGATCCCGGTCAGCTTCGACACCGTCTTGCTGAGCAGCTCGAAACCCTGCGCGGCGCTGGGCAGCGGCTTGCCCCGGACCTGCGAGCCGATCGACATCGCGCCGTTGATCTTGCCGCGCTGGGCGCCGGTGCCGGACTTGGCGAAGGCCGGGATCTCGACGTAGGTGTCGCGCGGGATCGAGAAGATGTACGCCGCGTCGAGCGTCGCCGGAATGTGCACGACCATGATGGAGTCGGCCAGCGGCGGCGTCTCGGGTTTACGCGGGTCGATGCCGACGAGCAGGAAGTTGAGCGGACCCTTGATGTCGCTCTTGGCTTCCTCCTCGGTGACCGCCTCGCCGAACAGGTCCTGAGTCTGCACCGCGCCGGCATAACGGGCGGCCAGGGCCTGACTGGCGACCGCGCCGCCACCGCCACCCACAGTCAGCAACGAGCCGAACACGATGAGGACAACCGCCCACACCGGCGTCTTCCGGACTTTCTTGCTCATCGCTGCGGCCCCCGTGTGATCAACAACTCGACCGGGGAGAGTACATGGTCGATGCCCCGGCCGGGGGCCGACGATAACCACCGGGCGCAAACGACCGTTCCGGGGCAACCTCGGCCGGCCCTCGGAAGTCCATGGTGGACCCTGCCCGGGCGACCGTCATCCCGGCCGGGGACCGGCCGCGTACGCCGCGAGTCCGTTGGCCATCCGCCGCATGAAGGCGGTCAGGAAGAGCCGCCAGAACCAGCCGGTGCCCCGGGTCAGCGGCGTGAAGGTGCCGGACCACGTGATCAGCGTGCCACCGGCGGCCGAGGGCGCGAGATCGACGACACCGCGGTAGTGGCGCCACGGCGGCGACTCGTTGACGTAGACGAAACGGCGGGCCGGCACCAGCTCGACGATCGGTTCGCGGCTGACCTGGCGTCCGGTGCGGAACAGCCGGACGGCGCCGACGCCCTGCGGCCCGTCCGGGTCGCCACCGCCGGCCGGCTTGAACTCGTCGATCGGCGACCACGACGGCCAGGTCGCGCCGTGGGTCAGGACGTCGAAGACCCGCTCGGGCGACGCGGCGGAGGCGGCGGTCACGGAATAGGAGTGGGTCACCCGGCCGACGTTAGGCAGATCAAGATCGTGAGCCCATGCGTACGCTTGCGCTCCGGCCGGTCAGGAATTGCGGTACGCCGACGGACGCACCCCGGTGTGCCGCCGGAACGCCGCCGAGAACGCCTCCGGGCCGGCGAACCCGCACCGCTCGGCCACCGCGGCCACGGTCAGCCCGGTCCCGTCGAGCAGCCGCCGCGCCTCCTCGATCCGCATCCGGGTCAGGTGCCGGTGCGGCGTCTCGCCGACCGCGTCCCGGAACACCCGGACGAAGTGGTAGACGCTCAGGTGCACCTCGCCGGCCAGCTCGGCCAGGGTCAGCGGCTCGGCCAGGCGTTCGCGCATTACCACGAGCGCCCGGCGGACCCGTGCGTCCTCGGCCGGCAGCCGGCGCTCGGCCGCGTTCCCGGCGACCAGATGCGCGGCGAGGAACGCGGCCGCCGACTCGGCGTAGAGGTCACCGGCCGGAGGGGCGCTGCCGAGCGTACGGATCATCTCGGCGACCAGCGGCCCGGCCGCCGCCGGCAGCACCTCCGGGTCGGCCGGGCGCACCTCCAGCTCGGCCGCCGCCCGCGCCAGCGTGACGCCGGGCAGATGCACCTGCACCGTCCGCAGCGACCGCGCGCCCCGGTACCGGTGCCGGGTCGCCCGGTGCGGCGGCATCGCCTCCAGGTGCCCCGGGGTCCAGCGCCGGCGCCGCCAGCCCCGCGCCATCGAGGTCTCCATCGTCGCCTCGCCCCCGGTGACCAGCACCAGGTGCAGGTCGGCGACCGCCGGGAGGATCAGCTCGTCGGCCGCGGGCGCGTGCGTGAAGTGCTGCACCAGCAGGGACCGCCAGCCCGCGTCGGTCCAGCTGCACCTGGTCCGGCGGACCACCGGCCCGGGATCGAAGCCGGCGTAGGGCGCCACGTCGAACAGATCCGAGTCGAACATCGGCCGCTCCCGAATGCGGGGAAGATGGGCCCGCTCACCCCGCCGGTGATTATCGTCGAGTGGTGACGGTGCCGGTGATCATCGACTGCGACCCCGGACATGACGACGCGCTGGCGCTGCTGCTGGCGGCCGGTGACCCACGGCTGCGGCTGCTCGGGGTGACGACCGTGGCCGGCAACCAGACCCTCGACAAGACCACCCGCAACGCGCAACGGATGCTCGCCCTGGCCGGGGCCTCGGCCGTGCCGGTGGCCGCGGGCTGCGACCGGCCGCTGGTCGGCGAGCTGGACGTCGCGGCCGACATCCACGGCGAGTCGGGGCTGGACGGGCCCGACCTGGACGTGCCGGTGGCGCCGGTGGCCGGCGAGCACGCGGTCGAGCTGATGCGGGGGCTGATCGCCGACTCCCCCGAGCCGGTCACGCTGATCCCGACCGGCCCGCTGACCAACGTGGCGATGCTGCTGCGGACGCATCCGGCGGCGCGGCGGAACCTGCGCCGGATCGTGCTCATGGGCGGCTCGACCGCGCGGGGCAACACCACACCGTACGGCGAGTTCAACATCGTCACCGACCCGGAGGCGGCCGACGTCGTGCTGCGCTCCGGGCTCCCGGTCACCATGGTCGGCCTCAACGTCACCCATCAGGCCCTGGCCACGCCCGAGGTCATCGCCGGGTTCCGCGCCATCGGCACCCGGCTCGGCGACGTCTGCGCCGATCTGATGGTGTTCTTCGCGGGCGCCTACCTGCGGACCTTCGGGATACCGCACCCGCCCGTCCACGATCCGATCGCGGTGGCCGCCGTGATCGACCCGTCGCTGGTCCGGACCGTCACCGCTCCGGTCGCGGTCGAGCTGGCCGGCGCGTACACCCGCGGGGCGACGGTGGTCGACCTGCACCACCGCACCGGCCGCCCGGCCGCCACCGAGGTCGCGGTCGGCCTCGACGTCGACCGATTCTGGCCCCTGCTGCGAGCCGCGGTCACCAACCTCGGGTGACGCTCGGCCGCGAGAATTTCTCGCAACGTTGATCTCTTCGATGCTGTGGTGCGTATCACCGGCCGGACAGGCGTGTCGGTGTGCCGCTGGCGGGAGGAGATCTTATGCGTCGCTGGGGTCGTCTGTGGGGGCCCGCGCTCGCGGCAGTGGCGTTGCTCCTGCTCGAGCCGGGGCGGGCGGCCGACGCCGCCGAGCCGGGCGTGCCGGTGCCGCCGGGCGAGTTGCAGGACGACACCAACCGGGGTGCGATCTCCGCGGCCGACCGCGACCTGGTCGTCAAGGTGCGGCTGGCGGGGCTGTGGGAGATCCCGGCGGGCGAGATGGCGGTCGAGAAGTCCAAGAACCCGCGCGTCCGCGAGATCGGCCGGGACATCGCCGACCAGCACCGGCGGCTGGACGCGTTCGCCCGCGACGCGGCCAAGAAGCTGAAGGTCAAGCTGCCCGACAAGCCCAACGCCGACCAGCAGGGGTGGCTGGCCGAGATGCGCGAGGCGCCCGAGGGCAAGGAGTTCGACCAGATCTACGTCGACCGGCTGCGGGCCGCGCACGGCAAGATCTTCCCGGCCATCGCGACGGTCCGCACGAGCACCCGCAACGACGTCGTACGCAAGCTCGCGCAGCAGGCCAACCAGTTCGTCATGACCCACCTGACGCTGCTGGAGAGCAGCGGGCTGGTCGACTACAAGGAGCTTCCGGCCGCACCGGATCCGTCGGCGGCGTCGAGTCCACCGGCGGCGCTGAACCCGGTGGCCCAGACCCGGCCGGACAAGCCCTGGGTGAGCCTGCCGGTGATCATCGGCGCGCTGGTCGTCCTGGTCGGGTTCGGTGTCTGGATGGTGCGGCGGGACCTGCGGAACCGGCGGCCGGCCTATCGCTCGCGACGCCCGTATCACTACGACCGCTGACCGGGCCGCCTTTAATGGCTACATGCCCGTAGTACATCTGCGCCCCGCCGAGCCCGCCGACACCGCCGCCGTCCTGGACGTCGTGCGGCGGGCGTTCGAGAAGTACGTCCCGCGGATCGGGCGGGAGCCGATGCCGATGGGCGTCGACTACGCCGTACCGATCGGGCGTGGGCACTGCCGGGTGGCCGAGATCGACGGCCGGATCGCCGGGGTGCTCGTCCTCGTCCCGGAGGACGGCTACCTGCACGTGGAGACGGTCGCGGTGGACCCGGGCGCGCAGGGCACGGGCGTCGGCCGGCGGTTGCTCGCGCTGGCCGACCAGGAGGCGGTTTCCGGTGGGTACGCCGAACTGCGGCTCTACACCAACGAGGCGATGACCGAGAACCTCGCCTGGTACGCCCGCCGCGGCTACCGCGAGACGCACCGCACCCAGGACGAGGGCTTCCGCCGCGTCTTCTTCACCCGCGATCCGGCCGCGCCCGCGGATCTGTCGGTGACCGTGGCCGACGGCGTGGCCCGGCTGGAGATGCGGCGTCCGCCGGCCAACCACGTCGACGAGGCGCTGCTGGCCCGGATCGCCGGCGCCGCCGCCGAACTCGACGACGACCCCGGCTGCCGGGTGATCGTCCTGGCCTCGGAGGGCAAGCACTTCTGTGCCGGCGCGGACCTCGGCACCGGCGACTTCGTCCGCGACCGGGCCGCCGCCGCGGAGGGTCTCTACCGCAGCGCGATACGGCTTTTCGAGGTACGCACCCCGATCGTCGCCGCGGTGCAGGGCAGCGCCGTCGGTGGCGGGCTGGGGCTGGCCTGTGCGGCTGACTTCCGGGTGGCCGAGCCGTCGACCCGGTTCGTGGCCAACTTCGTCCGGCTCGGCTTCCACCAGGGTTTCGGGCTGAGCGTCACGCTGCCCGCGATCGTGGGCCGGCAGGCGGCGGCCGACCTGTTGCTGACCGCCCGCCGAGTGGGCGGCGAGGAGGCCGTACGCCTCGGACTGGCCGACCGCCTGGCCGAACCCGGCACCCTGCGGGCGACCGCACACGCCCTGGCCGCACAGATCGCCGCGTCGGCCCCGCTGGCCGTCCGGTCGGTCCGGGCCACCCTGCGCGGCGATCTCGCGGCCCGGGTCCGCGCGGCCCTGGACCACGAACTGGCCGAGCAGAAGGTGCTCTGGGCGACCCGGGACAGCGCCGAGGGGATCGAGGCCAGCCTGCGGCGTCGTACCCCCGTCTTCACCGGCGAGTGACATCGCGCCGGGCGACCGGCACGCCCATCACCGCCCACTGACGTCGGGCCGGGCGACCGGCACGCCCGTCACCGCCGGGTGAGCCGCCCGGTGACCTCGAGCAGGTCGCCGGGCTGGCAGGCGAGCACGTCGCACAGGGCGGTGAGCGTGCTGAACCGGATGGCCTTGGCCCGGCCGTTCTTGAGGATGGACAGGTTGGCCAGGGTCAGGCCGACCCGGTCGGCCAGCTCGGTCAGGGTGAGGCCGCGCTCGGCGAGCAGCGCGTCCAGGTGTAGGACGACGCGGTGCTGTTCCTCCGGCGGCATCAGATGACCTCGTCGAGTTCGGCGCGCAGCTGCCGCCCGTACCCGATGATCTGAGCGAACGCGAACAGCACCAGCGCGAGCACCACCCACCACGCGCTGAAGGTGAAGTCGAGCAGGACCATCCGCTCGCCGGGCGGGACCACCGTGGACTCCAGCAGGAAGAGGCCGGCCGCCCGGACCACCTCGGACGCCCCGGCGGCGATCAGCACGATCACGCCCAGGCGGCGCAGTCCGGCCGCGACGGCCTCGGTGAACGGCTGCGCGTCGGCGATCCGGTCGAGCAGGCGTAGCGCGTACCAGATCATCGGCAGGGTGGCCAGGGCGAACGGCAGCGGGCCGGCGAGCAGGTCGAGCAGCGTCTGGCCGGTGGTGGGGTGCTCGACGGTCACGCTGACGGCCTGGATCCGCAGACCGGTCGACGGCTGGCCGACCGGCAGGGCCGACGGCGCAACCTCGAAGCGGCGGGTGCCCGGCCCGTCGAGCTGCAGCACGATGGCGGCGACGGCCAGGATGTCGCCCGCGGCCATGAGCCGGAGCAGTCCACGAATCAACCTCACGGCGCCTCCTTATCGATTCTCGATGTATTGATAATCGATAAGGAGCGCGTGCGTGTCAAGCGCTCAGAGCAAACGACGAGCCTGACCCACGTGCAGGACCGGACGTGTCCGCTACCGCGCGGCCGCCCCGCCGTCACTTCCGGCGAGGCGGCCCGCCCCCGATCAGCCCCAGAACACGTAGGTGGCCCGGTAGTCGCGGTCGTCGGTGTCGCCGTCGGTGCACTCGTCGGTCAGGTCCGGGGTGCCGCCCGACGTGTTGAGCCGCTGGATGTGCTTGACCTTGGCCATGATGCCGTCGGCCGGGCCGCTGTGGCTGGTCACCTCGAGCAGCAGCTGCGGGATCGAGCCGGTGACCGGCGAGTTGGCGATCGCCTTGGCCGTGACCAGCGAGTCATCCTCCTCGGACTGCCAGCTCGGGCCCTTGAAGTGGTGGATCTCCAGGCCGCGGGCACCGACCAGGTCGGCCTCGGGGACGGACGCCCCGCCGTACTGGCCGCCGGAGCACGTGTAGGTCTGCACCCCGTCCACCACACGGGCGCTGAAGAGCGGGCGCTCACCCAGGGCCGGGTCGGGGGTGAGGTTGGCGGGCGCGGAGGCGACCGGCGTCGGCGTCGGCCGCCCCGGAGCCGGGCGGCTCGGTGCCGGCCGCCCGGGGGTCGGCCGGCCGGCGACCGGACGCGGCGGCCGCGTCTGCTCGGCGGCGGAGGCCGTGTAGGTCACGGCGCCCATCGTGATCGTGACGGCCGCGATGCCGAGGCCGAGGATCGTCCGGCGCGTGGAGTTTGCCATGGAGTCTGAACTCCTCCTGTGTGGAGCGCGGCGTTGGGGGGTTGTGCCATCGGGGCGTAACCCGCGCTTCGTTGCCTGCCCGTACGGGCCGACGCCGGAGCCGGATCGAGGGAAGATCACGAATCCCCCGTTCACCCGAGGCGATCCCGTCCGTTCGGATGAGTTCAGATCACTGTGAGTGATAGTCATGGGAGCGCTCCGACTCCTGTCTAAATAAGCCATCACCATGGGAAGCAACGTCTTCTGAAGCGGCTCGCCGATCCTCGGACAGATACTGTCCGTGTTGAAGATCAGCGTCGGCGGATCAGCAGGAGGGTGCCGCCGGCGGCGATCAGGAGCAGACCGGCCAGGGCTACGAGCGCGACGTTCTGACCGGTCTTCGGCATCCAGCCGTCGCCCCCTCCACCCGCGGCCGGGCCCGGGGCGGGGGTGGTGGCCGGCGAGCCGGTCGAGGCGCTGGGCGACGGGCTCGTGGGCGCCGGCGTCGGCGCGGCGGCGGCCACCGTGAAGGCGAGGCTCTGAGCGAGCACGGCGCCGCGCGGATCGACGCCGGTGGCGATCAGCGTGTGCCGGCCGGCGGCGAGATCCGTGGGCAGGGTGACGGCCTGGGCGATGTGGCCGTCGATGTCGGCGACCGTACGGGCCAGGATGCGCGGCGTGGAGTAGACGACGATCGTCACGCTCGAGAACGCGGCATACCCGTCGCCCTCGACCACGAACCGGTCGCCCGGCTCGGCCCGGGTGATCGGGCCGCGGTCGGTGGTCAGGGTTGGCGTCGCGGCCGGCGGTGTGCCCGGGACCGTCGGCGCGGCGGCGGTCGCGGTGACCGACTCGGCCGAGGTCGTCGACCGGTCGCCGGCCACGGTCACCACATGGATCGTGTACGTCACGCCGGCCGTAGCCCCGAGCAGGCAGGACGTGGTGGCGGCGTCGGCCGTGCACGTCGCCGGGCCCGGATCGGCGACGACCCGGTAGCTAGTGACCGGCACCGGGCTGTCGGCCGGGGCGGTCCAGCCGACCACGATCGACGCCACTCCCCCGGTGGCGACCAGACCCGTCGCCGGGGCCGGGGTCAGGGCGGAGACCACGGCCTCGCTCGGCGTACCCGCGCCGAAGTCGTTGACCGCCCGCACCCGCACGACGTAGGTCGCCGTGTCCGACAGATCGGTCACCAGGCCACTTCCGTCGAGCGTGGCCCACGTCGCGCCGTCGTCGAACGACACCTCGTACCCGGTGACGGTCTCGTCCTCCGGCGGCGTGAACGTCACCGTGGCCGTGCTCCCGTCCCGTGCCACCCGCACGCCGGTCGGGGCGGCGGGCGTGCGCCCGACCGCGTAGTCGTCGCTGCCCGGGCCCGCGCCGGCGTCGTTGACCGCGCGTACCCGCACGGTGTAATCCGCCCCGGCCGTCAGCCCGGTCACCGTCCCGGTCAGCCGGTCGGTCCCGGTGACGGGCAGCGGCCGCCACGTCGCGCCGTCGTCCAGGGAGACCTGGTAGCCGGTGATCGCGGCGCCACCGGTGGACGCCGGAGCGGTGAAGGTGACGGTGGCGGCGGTGCCCCGGTAGACGACGACGATGCCGGTCGGCGCGGCCGGAACGGTCGCCGGCGTCACCGTCACGCCGGGAGTGGCCGGTCCGGGGCCGGAGGCGTTGACCGCCCGCACCGCGACGACGTAGGTGGTGCCGTTGGTCAGCCCGGCGACCACCCCGTCGGCGCGCAGGGCCGTCCAGGTCGCACCGCCGTCGACCGATACCTGGTAGCCGGTCGGGTCGCCGCCGGCCGGGGTGAACGTGACCGTCAGCGACCCGTCACCGCGGGCCACGGTCAGGCCGGACGGCGCGCCCGGCCGGCCCAGGACCGGGGTCACCGTCGCCGAGGTGCTGGCCGGGCCGGCGCCGACGTCGTTGACGGCCCGGACGCGTACGGCGTAGGTGCTGCCGTTGGTCAGCCCGGTGACCACCCCGTCGGCGGGCAGCGGAGCCCAGGTCGCGCCGTCGTCGAGGGACACGTCGTACCGCGTGACGGCCGACCCGCCGGTGGACGCCGGGGCGGTGAACGTGATGCCGGCCGACGCGTCACCGGCCGCGGCCCGTACGGCGGTCGGCGCGTCCGGCACCGTCGCCGGCGTCACCGGCCGGGCCGCGCTGGCCGGTCCCGGCCCATCCGCGCTCAGCGCCCGGACCCGCACGGCGTAGGTGACACCGTTGGTCAGCCCGGTGACCCGGCCGTCGGCGGGCAGCGCGGCCCAGGTGGCGCCGTCGTCGGTCGACACCTGGTAGCCGGTCACCGGACCACTCGCGGCGCTGTGGGCGACCACGATCGAGGCGTTGCCCCGGGTCACCGTCACGTCGCCGGGCACGCCGGGCCGGTCGGGTTGCCCGCCGGCCGGGGTCACGGTGACGCGGCTCGAGGCGCCGGCGCCGATGGCGTTGACCGCGCGGACCCGGATCGCGTAGGTGGTGCCGTTGGTCAGGCCGGTGACGATGCGGTTGGCGGGCAGGGCGGCCCAGGTCACGCCGTCGTCGGTCGACACCTGGTAGCCGGTGATCGGGCTGCCGTTGGCGTCCGGCGCGGTGAAGGTCAGGGTGGCCGATCCGTTGCCGGGGGCGGCGGCCAGGCCGGTGGGCGCGGCGGGCGGGCCGGCCGGGGTCACGGCCACGGGCACGCTGGCCGGCCCGGCGCCGACGTCGTTGCGGGCGCGCACCTTGATGGCGTACGCCGTCCCGTTGGTCAGCCCGGTGACCCGCCCGTCCCCGTCCAGCGCCGACCAGCTGGCCCCGCCGTCGGTGGACACCTCGTACCCGGTGATCGGGTCCCCGCCGTCGCCGGCCGGCGGCGTGAACGTGACAGTGGCACCGCGGTCGCCGCGCGCGGCCGTCACCGCGGTGGGCGCGCCCGGCGTCGTGGCCGGAGTGACAGCGACGGCGGCGGTCGCCGGGGAGGCGCCGGTGTCGTTGACCGCCCGGACCCGGACCCGGTAGGTGACCCCGTTGGTCAGGCCGCTGACCGTCCGGTCGGCGGCCAGGGCGGCCCAGGTCACGCCGTCGTCGGTCGACACCTGGTAGCCGGTGACCGGCCCGCCGCCCGGGTCGAACGAGACCGTGACCGACCCGTTGCCCCGGCTGACCCGCAGGCCGGTCGGCGGGCCGGGCAACCCGTCGACCGGGGTCCCGGTCGCGGAAGCACTGGCCGCCCCGGCCCCGGCCGCGTTCACCGCCCGCACCCGCACCGCGTACGTGGTCCCGTTGACCAGCCCGGTCACTACCCGGCCGGCGGGCAGGCCGGCCCAGGTGGCGCCGTTGTCCAGCGACACCTGGTAGCCGGTGATCGCCGCGCCGCCGTCCGCACCGGGCGCGGTGAAATCGAGACCGAGCGCGGCGTTGCCGGGCGTGACGACCAGGTTGGCCGGAGCACCCGGGACGGTTCGGGGCGTGCCCGCACCGGCGAGACTGGCCGGCCCGGCCCCGACCTGGTTCACCGCCCGCACCCGGACCGCGTACGTGGTGCCGTTGATCAGGCCGGTGACCACCCGGTCGGCCGCCAGCGAAGCCCAGCTCCCACCGTCGTCGGTGGACACCTGGTAGCCGGTGATCGGCGAGCCGCCGGTCGCGGCGGGCGCGGTGAAGGCGAGCGTCAGCCGGGTGTCGCCGGGCGTGACGGTGAGCCCGGTCGGCGCACCCGGCACGGCCAGCGGCGTCACGGTCGCCGGAGACGACGGCGGGCCGGTGCCGGCATCGGTGCGGGCCCGCACCCGGACCCTGTAGGTGGCGCCGTTGGTCAGGCCGGTGACGACACGGTCGGCCGGCAGAACGGCCCAGGTCGCACCGTCGTCGAGGGACACGTCGTACCCGGTGATCGGACTGCCGCCGGCGTCCGGGGCGGTGAAGCTGAGGGTGGCCGACCGGTCACCGGCCACCGCGGCCAGGTCGGTCGGCGCTCCGGGCACGGCGGCCGGCGTGACAGTGGCCCGCGCGCTGGCCGGTCCGGCGCCGACCCCGTTGACCGCCCGCACCCGCACCGCGTAGGTCGTGCCGTTGGCCAGGCCGGTGACCACCCGGTCGGCGGCCAGGGAAGCCCAGGTGGCACCGTCGTCGAGGGACACGTCGTACCCGGTGATCGGGCTGCCGCCGGCGTCCGGGGCGGTGAAGCTGAGTGCCGCCGAGCCGTCACCGGACACGGCCCGAAGCCCGGCCGGCCGGCCCGGGACGGCGGCCGGTGTCACTGTCGCGCTGCCCGAGGCGGGGCCGGCGCCGGTGGCGTTCAGGGCCCGTACCCGGACGGTGTAGGTGGTGCCGTTGGTCAGCCCGAGCACGTGGCGGTCGGCGGCGAGCGGGGCCCAGTTCCAGCCGTCGTCGGTGGACACCTCGAAGCCGGAGACCGGCCCCGGCGGCGGAGTGAAGGACAGCGTCGCGGAGGCGTCGCCACCGGTGGCGGTCAGGCCGGTCGGGGCGCCGGGCAGGCCGCTGACCGGGGTCGCCGACACGCTCTCGGAGGCGGGGCCCGGGCCGGCGGCGTTCACCGCGCGTACCCGCACGGTGTAGGTGGTGCCGTTGGTCAGACCGGGGATCACCCGGTCGGCCGCCAGGGGCGCCCAGGTCGCACCGTCGTCCAGCGACACCTGGTAGCCAGTCACCGGGGTGCCGCCGTCGGTGGCGGGTGCGGTGAAGATGAGGGTGGCGCGGGCGTCGCCGGCCGAGGCGTTGAGGCCGGTGGGAGGCCCGGGCGTGGTCACCGGCGTGACGGGGGCGGCATCGCTGGGCGCGCCGGGGCCGACGTCGGTGGTCGCGCGGACCCGGATCGGATACGAGGTCCCGTTGTCCAGCCCGGTGACCGTGGCGGTGAGGCTGCTCGTACCGGCGACGGTCAGCGGGGCCCAGCTCGTGCCGTCGTCGACCGACACCTCGTACCCGGCGATCGGGGTTCCGCCGTCGTCGGCGGGCCGGGTGAAGGTGAGGTGGGCGGCGGAGTCGGCCGGGGTGGCGCCCAGCCCGGCCGGGGCGGACGCGGCGCCGGCCGGCACGGCGGTGGCCTGGGCGCTGGCCGGCCCGGGCCCGGCGTTGTTCCGGGCACGGACCCGAAAGGTGTACGCCGTCCCGTTGGCCAGCGAAGTCACGGTGCCGCCGGCGGCCAGAGGGGCCCAGGTCGCCCCGTCGTCGGTGGTCACCTCGTAGCCGGTGACCGGGCCGGCCGGCGGCGTGAAGGCCAGCGTGACGCTCGCGTCGCCCCGGGTCGCGGTCAGCCCGGTCGGCGCGCCCGGCGTTCCCGGCGCCGGGGTGACAGTGGCACTGCCGGAGGCGGGACCGGCGCCGACGGAGTTCACGGCGCGTACCCGGACGGTGTAGGCGCGGCCGTTGGTCAGCCCGGTGACCGTCCGGTTGCCCGGCAGCGCGGTCCAGCCGGCGCCGTCGTCCAGCGACACCTCGTACCCGCTGATCGGGTCGCCGCCGTCGTCGCCGGGCCCACTGAAGGCCAGGTTGGCGCTGCGGTCCCCGGCGGTCGCGGTGAGCCCTCCCGGCGCACCGGGGACGGTGGCCGGGGTCTCGGTGGCCGGCCCGCTGGCCGGTCCGGGACCGGTGGCGTTGCGGGCCCGCACCCGGAACGTGTACGCCGTCCCGTTGGCCAGCCCGGTGACGATCCGGTCGGCGGCCAGCGCGGTCCAGGTGGCGCCGCCGTCGGTGGACACGTCGTAGCCGGTGACCGGGCCCGCCGGTGCCGTGAAGTCCAGGGTCACGGCGGCGTTGCCACGGGTCGCGGTCAGGCCGGTCGGGGCGCCGGGCAGGCCGTCCATCGGTGTCGCGGTGGCGTTGCCGGAGGCGGGACCCGGGCCGATCCCGTTGACCGCGCGGACACGCATCGTGTACGTGGTGCCGTTGGCCAGCCCGGTCACGGTCCGGTCGGCGGCCAGCGAGGCCCAGGTCGCACCGTCGTTCAGCGACACCTGGTAGCCGGTGATCTGGTCGCCGCCGTCGGCCGGGTCGGTGAACATCAGCACCGCCCGCGCGTCGCCGGCCGACGCGGCCAGGTTGCCCGGGGCGTCCGGCGTGGTGGCCGGGGTGACCAGGGCGCTGTCGCCGGCGGCGCCGGGCCCGGCGGCCGTCACCGCCCGCACCCGCACCGTGTAGGTGACGCCGTTGGTCAGCCCGGTCACGACCCGGTCGGCCGGCAGCGTGGCCCAGCTCGCGCCGTCGTCGGTGGACACCTGGTAGCCGGTGACCGGGCGGCCGCCGGTGTCGGCGGGCGCGGTGAAGGTCAGCGTGGCGCTGCGGTCGCCGCGGGTGACGCCGAGCCCGGTCGGTGCGTCCGCCGTGGTCGCCGGGGTCACGGGCACGCTCGCGGTCGCGGCACCGGGTCCGACGCCGTTGACCGCCCGGATCCGCACGGCGTACGTGGTGCCGTTGCTCAGCCCGGTGACGGCGCGGTTCGCCGGCAGGGCGGCCCAGGTCGCGCCGTCGTCGGTGGACACCTGGTAGCCGGTGATCGGGTCGCCGCCGTCGTCGCCGGGCGGCGTCCAGGACAGCGTCGCGCGGCCGTCACCGGCCGTGGCGACCAGCCCGGACGGCCCGTCCGGCACGGTCGCGGGCGTCACCGTGACGCCGGGCGTGGCCGGGCCGGCGCCGGCCGCGTTGACCGCCCGGACGGCCACGGTGTAGCCGGTGCCGTTGGTCAGGCCGGTGACCACCCCGTCGGCGGCGAGCGGGGCCCACGTCGTTCCCCCGTCGGTCGACACCTGGTAGCCGGTCGGGCCGCCCCCGCCGGGCGTGAACGTCACCGTGACCGACGCGTCCCCCCGGACGACGTGCAGGTCGGTGGGGGCGTCGGGCAGTCCGTCGTCGGGGGTGACGCTGGTGTTGTCGCCGGCCGGACCGGCGCCGACCCGGTTGAGCGCCCGCACCCGCACGGTGTAGGTGGTGCCGTTGGTCAGCCCGGTCACGGTCCGGTCGGCGGGCAGGGCGGCCCAGGTCGCGCCGTCGTCGACCGACACCTGGTAGCCGGTGACGGGCGCGCCGCCGTCGTCGCCGGGTGCGGTGAAGGCCAGCACGGCCTGGTTGTCGCCGGGAGTCGCGGTGAGACCGGTGGGTGCGCCGGGAACCCGGGCCGGGGTGGCCGGCACGGACGAACTGGCGGCGCCCGGGCCGGCGCCGTTGACCGCGCGTACCCGGAAGTCGTAGGTCGTGCCGTTGGTCAGGCCGGTGACCGTCCGGTCGGCGGGCAGCGCGGCCCAGCTCGCGCCGTCGTCGGTGGAGGCCTGGTACGAGGTGATCGGGTCGCCGCCGTTGTCGGCCGGCGCGGTGAAGGACAGCACCGCCTGGCC
Source organism: Actinoplanes sp. NPDC049265 (assembly GCF_043197135.1). Taxonomy (NCBI): domain Bacteria; kingdom Bacillati; phylum Actinomycetota; class Actinomycetes; order Micromonosporales; family Micromonosporaceae; genus Actinoplanes; species Actinoplanes sp. NPDC049265. The sequence continues at coordinate 229,977 of NZ_JBICSP010000004.1, forward strand.
GTCGCCGGCGGCCACGCTCAGCCCGCTCGGTGCGGTCGGTGTGGTGGCCGGGGTGACGGTGACGCTCGGGCCGGCCGGGCCGGCGCCGGCCGAGTTGAGGGCCCGCACGCGCACGGTGTACGCGACCCCGTTGCTCAGCCCCGTGACGGTGCGGTCGGCGGCCAGCGTGGCCCAGTGCACGCCGTCGTCGACCGACACCTGGTAGCCGGTGACCGGCCCGACACCCTGGTTGACCGGCGGCGTGAAGGACAGCACGGCACTGCGGTCGCCGCGCGTGGCGGTCAGCCCGGTCGGCGCGTCGGGCGTGTCCGCCACCGGCGTGACGGTCGCCGCGGCGCTGGCCGAGCCGGCCCCGATCGCGTTGACCGCCCGCACCCGGATCCGGTAGGCGGTCCCGTTGGTCAGCCCGGTGACGACCCGGTTGGCCGGCATCGGCGCCCAGGTCATGCCGTCGTCGGCCGACACCTGGTAGCCGGTGACGGCCGCGCCGCCGTCCGAGGCGGGCGGGTTGTAGGCCACGGTGGCCTCGGTGTTGCCCGCGGCGGCGGCCACCGAAGTCGGCGCGCCGGGCACGGTCGCCGGGGTCACGGTCACGGCCGCGCTGGGTTGGCCGGCGCCGGCCAGGTTGGTGGCGCGGACCCGGATCGGGTACGCCACACCGTTGGTCAGCCCGGTGACGACCCGGTTGCCGGGCAGCGTGGCCCAGGTCGCACCGTCGTCGGTCGACACCTGGTAGCCGGTGATCGCATACCCGCCGTCGGCCGGGGTGGTGAACGTCAGCACCGCCTGCCCGTTGCCGCGGACCGCGTTGAGTCCGCCCGGGGCGTAGGGCGCGCCGCGCGGGGTGGCGCTCGCGGCGGCGCCGGCGGCACCGGCCCCGGCCGCGGTGACCGCCCGCAGCCGCACGGCGTAGGTGACACCGTTGGTCAGCCCGGTGACGGTCGCGGTGCGGGCCAGCAGCGCGGCCGTAGTGTCGATGGCGGCCCAGGTGGCACCGTCGTCGGTCGACACCTGGTAGCCGGTGATCGGGCCGCCGCCGGTGTTGGCGGGCGGCTGGAAGGCGAGATCGACAGTGGTGTTGCCGGGCGTCGCGATCAGCCCGGTCGGGGCGTCCGGGGGCAGCGCGGCCAGGCTCACGGCGGTGCCCGCGCTGGGTGCGCCGGCGCCGCCCAGGTTCACGGCCCGGACCCGGATCGCGTACGTGACGCCGTTGCTCAGCCCCGTGACGGTGCCGGTGTTGACGGTCCCGGAGGTGGTCACGGTCAGCCCGGCCCAGGTCGCGCCGTCGTCGGTGGACACCTGGTAACCGAAGAGCGGGTAACCGCCGTCGGCCGGCGTGGTGAAGGTGACGGTCGCCTGCCGGTCGCCGGGTGTGGCCGCGAGCCCGGCGGGCGCGTAGGGAGCGCCGCGCGGGATCGCACTGGCGGCGGTGGAGGCCGGCCCGGGCCCGGCGGTGTTCAGCGCGCGGACCCGCACGGCGTACGAGGTTCCGTTGGTCAGCCCGGCGACCGTGCCGCTCCGGGTGCCGAGGCCCGCCGTCGTGGTGAACGGCGACCAGGTCGCGCCGTCGTCGGCCGATACCTCGTACCCGGTGACCGCGCTCGGTCCGGAGGCGGCCGGCGGCGTGAACGTCACCGACAGGGATTCGTTGCCGGCGACCAGGATCGGGCCGCCCGGGGCGTCCGGCGGCAGCACCGGTGGGGTGACCGTGACGGCCGTGCTGGCCGCGCCGCCGCCGGCGAGATTGACCGCGCGCACCCGGATCTGGTAGCTCGTCCCGTTGCTGAGCCCGGTCACCGTGGCGCTGTTGGTGGTGCCCGCGGTGGCGACGGTCAGCGGCAGCCAGGTGCTGCCGTTGTCGGTGGAGGCCTGGTAGCTCAGGATCGGGTAGCCGCCGGTGCCGGGAGTGGTGAAGGTGAGTGCGGCCTGGCCGTTGCCGGCGGTCGCGGTCAAACCCGTTGGCGGGTACGGAGTCCCGACCGGTGTGGCGGTCACGCCGGCGCCCGCCGGTCCCGCCCCGACCGCGTTGACCGCCCGCAGCCGGATCGTGTATGTGGTCCCGTTGACCAGCCCGGTGACGGTCGCGGCCTTGGCCAGCAACGCGTCGGTGACCGTGATCGGCCCCCACGACGTGCCATTGTCGGTGGACACCTCGTAGCCGGTGATCGGTGAGCCGCCGGTGGACGCGGGCGGCTGGAAGTTCAGGGCGACGGTGGTGCTGCCGGCCACCGCGGTCAGCCCGGTCGGCGTATCCGGCACCAGCGCGTCCAACGCGACCGGCACGGCCGCGCTGGAGGCACCGGCCCCGGCCAGGTTCACCGCCCGGACCCGCAGTTGATAGGCGGAACCGTTGGCCAGCCCGGTGACCGTCGCGGTGTTGGTCGTACCCGAGGTGGTCACCGGCAGGACCGCCCAGTTGCCGCCGTCATCGGTGGACACCTGGTAGGCGAGGATCGGGTAGCCGCCGTCGCCGGGCGTGGTGAACGACAGGCTCAGCATGCCGTTGCCGGGCGTGGCGGTGAGCCCGGCCGGCGCGTTGGGTGAGCCGCGCGGGGTGGCGCTCACTCCGGCCGAGGCCGGTCCGGTGCCGATCGCGTTGCGCGCCCGCAAGATCACGGTGTATGCGGTCGCGTTGGTCAGCCCGCTCAGTGTGGCCGTCTGGGCCAGCAGTGTGCCGGTGACGGTCAGCGGCTGCCAGCTGGTGCCGTTGTCGATCGACGAGTCGTACCCGGTGAGCGCACTGCCGCCGTCGCTGACCGGTCCCTGGAAGGCCAGGTTGATCACCGTGTTCCCGGCGGTGGCGACGACGCCGGTGGGCGCACCGGGCGTCGTCGCCGGGGTCACCGTCGTGCTGCCGCCGGCCGCGCCGTTCCCGATGGCGTTCACCGCGCGCACCTGCACCGTGTAGGTGACGCCGTTGATCAGCCCGGTGACCGTACCGGTCTTCGTGCCGCCCCCGGTGGTGGCCAGCGACGACCAGGTCAGGCCGTTGGTGGTCACCTCGTAGCCGGTGACGGCGCTGCCGCCGTCGTTGGCCGGCGGGCTGAACGTCAGGGTGGCGCTGCCCGGACCGGGCGTGGCGGCCAGCCCGGTCGGCGCGCCCGGCACCGTCTGCGGCGCCAGACGGAGCAGGTAGTTGTTGTCGGCGTCGCCGAGCAGCAGCGTGCCGGCGGCCGGGGCGACCAGCGCGGTCGAGTTGCCCAGCGGCGAGCCGGTGGCCAGGCCCGGGTTGGGCGTACCGGTGGATCCGTTGCCCGCGACCAGCGTGGGCGTGCCGCCCAGGCCGCTGAACGACAGCACCTCGTGGCTGAGGCCCTCGTAGACGAAGAGCGTGTCGGTGCTGTCGACCGCCATCGCGTTCGGGGACGGCACCGGCGACGTGGCGCTGCCCGGCACCGGGGGGTTGAGCGTGCCGTTACCCGCGAACGGGGAGACGATCAGGGTTCCCAGGACCACCTTGTAGACGCGGCGGTTGCCGGCGTCGCCGATGTACACGTTGCCGAACGAGTCGACGGCCAGGCTGACCGGCTGGTTGACCGGGGCCAGCGAGATCAGTCCGGTGCCGGTGTTGCCGGGCGTGCCGGTGCCGCCCCACCGGGTCAGCGCGCCGGCCGCGGTGATCTTCAGGATGTACGAGCGGCTGATGTACCCGACGTAGAGATTGTCGGAGCCGTCGACGGCCATGCTGTCCGCCTGCACCGCCGACGAGGTGGCGGCGCCGTTGACCGGCGCGACGGTGGTGCCGTTGCCGGCGAACACCGACAGCGTCCCGCCCGGCGTCACCTTGAAGATCTTCGCGGCGCCGTTGTCGCCGATGAACAGATTGCCGCCGCTGTCCACGGCCAGCGACTTGACCGTGCTGGAGAGCGGTGACGCGAGCGCGCTGCCGGCCACACCGGCCCCACAGGTCCCGTTGCCGGCCACCACCGACAGGGTCCCGGCCGTCGTCACCTTGACCACTCGGCAGCCCGTGGTGACGAACGCCCACACGGTGCCGCTCGCGTCCCTGGTCATCGCGGCCGGGTGGGCGATCGGGCTCGCGCCGACCGGCCCGGCCACCGGGGCGCCGGCCGATCCGGTGCCGCCGTACACCGACAGCGCGTATCCACCGGCGGCCGCGGCCGATCCCGGCAGTCCCACCACGCACGTCAGGCTCAGCAGGATCAGCACGGCGACCGCCGCGAAGAACCGGCGCCGAGTACGTCGTGCGGACATGCGGCGCACCTCGCGGCGAAAGCTCGGACGGATTTCTTCCCGAGCCTAAGCCGCAAAAAGTACCAAGACGAGCAATAATCACATATCCGTCGTCGGGGTCAGGACGTCCGCGATCGCGACCGGCCGCCCCTCGGCCGCCGAGCGGACCGCCGCCTCGACCATGGCCAGGCTGACGATGTTGCGGGCGGCGGCCGAGTCCGGCCGGTCACCGGCGCGGACGCAACGGGTGAACTCGGCCAGCGAACCCGCGATCCCCTCCGGCTCGCCCCCGAGCTCGGCCACCGCGGTGCTGCCGTCGGCCAGCTCCGCCACCGGCGCGTTGTCGCCGTCCCACGTCACGGTGCCGTGCTCGCCGGCCACCCGCCACGACCCGTTCCACGACGTCTCCTGGCCCGGCGCGCACCAGCTGCCGCTGAACGTGAACCGGATCCCGCCGGCCAGCACGAACGTGGCCTCGGCGGCCGCGTTGCCGGCGAACCAGCTCCACGGCGGGTTGTAGCTGTCGCACCCGACGGTCAGCGGGTCGGCCCCGGTGAGCAGCCGGGCCAGGTCGAACTGGTGGATCGCCATGTCCAGCAGCAGCGGTTCGGCCATCTCCTCGCGGAACCCGCCGAAGTGCGGCGCCTTGAAGAACTGGCAGTTCAGCGTGCCGATCGGGCCGATCCGGGCGATCAGCCGCCGGAACGCCGCGACCTGCGGTGAGTAACGCCGGGACTGCGACACCATCAGCAGCCGCCCGGTCCGCTCGGCCGCGTCGACCATGGCCCGGGCCTCCGCGACCGTGGGCGCCATCGGCTTCTCGCACAGCACCGGCAGGCCTGCCTCCAGCGCCGTGACAGTGGTCGCCCGGTGCGCCTCCGGCACTGTCACGTTGACCAACGCGTCCGGCCGGGCCGCGGCGATGACCGCGGCCAGATCGGTGCCGATCACGACCTCAGCGGGTCCGTGGCCGGTCGCGGCCCCCCGGTCGACGCCGGATTCGGCCGCCGAACCCCCGGTGAAACCGTGGTCGGCCGCCGCACGCCGGGCCACCTCGGCGTCGAGGTCGACCAGGCCGGCCAGCTCGACGCCGGGATCGGCCCGGATCGCGTCCAGCCAGGCCCGGCCCATCGAGCCGGCGCCGACCTGGATCAGGCGTACGACCTCAGGCATCGATCGGACCGGTGTAGCCGTGGCCGGTGAAGAAGTCGCCGGTCTCGTACCGCAGCAGGGTGGGAATCTTGCGCGCGGGCAGATCGGTGCGCACCCACTGGACGCCGTTCGCGATCACCCGGCGCACGTCCCTGTGGTGGTAGACCGGATAGTCCTGGTCGCCGGGCGAGAAGAAGAAGATCTTGCCGTGGCCGCGGCGGAACGTGCAGCCCGACCGGAACACCTCACCGCCACTGAAGGTGGAGAGAAAGATCAGCTCGTCCGGGGCCGGGATGTCGAAGAACTCGCCGTACATCTCCTGCTGGTCGATGACGATCGGGTGGGGTACGCCGCGCGCGATCGGGTGCGTCGGGTTGACCGTCCACACGAGTTCCCGATCCTGCTCGCTGCGCCAGCGCAGGGTGCAGCTCGTACCCATCAGCTTGCCGAAGATCTTGGACCAGTGACCCGAATGCAGCACGACCAGGCCCAGCCCCGACAGCACGTGCCGGTGGACCCGGTCGACCACCTCGTCGGACACCTCGTCGTGGGCCGCGTGTCCCCACCAGACGAGCACGTCGGTGTCGGCCAGCACCTCGGCGGACAGCCCGTGCTCCGGTTCGTCCAATGTGGTCGTCGACACCCGGGCCGTGTCGCCTAGGTTCTCCGCGATGCCCGCCGCGATCGTCGTGTGCATGCCCTCCGGGTAGATGTCCCGGACGTGCTGCTCGATCTGCTCGTGGCGGTTCTCGCCCCAGACCAGGACGCGCAGGGTGTTGTCGGTCACGGTGCATCCTTCGTGTTCGTAGGTGTCGCGGACAGCCTTCTCAAGAACCTTTGACATTCATGTCGTAGCGGGGTGGGTGATACAGACCGTCGCTCCCGCCGAGGGTCGCTTCGCTCCACGTGCGCAATGGGTTGCGCCCCAAAACCCCAAAACCCCAAAACCCCAAACCAAAACCCAAACCACTGGGCTATTTGACCGAGCCGCCGGTGGCCCCGGCGGCGATGTAGCGCTGGGCGATGACCAGCAGGATGATCGCCGGGATGGAGGCGAGCATGGCGCTGGCCATGACCGCGTTCCAGTTGGACACGTGCGCGCCCAGATAGGTGAAGATGCCCAGGGTCACCGGCGTGATGGTGCCCTTGGTCGACATGGTCAGCGCGAAGAGGAAGTCGCTCCACGCGAACAGGAAGGCGAACAGCCCGACCGTGATCAGCGAGTTGCGACTGATCGGCACCACGATCGACACGAAGGCGCGAACCAGTCCGGCGCCGTCGACCCGCGCCGCCTCGACGATCGACGACGGGATGCTCAGCATGAACGATCTCATGATGAGTACGCCGAACGGGATCGCGTTGGTCGTGTTGGCGATGATCAGTCCCGGGATGCTGTTCAGCAGCCCCATGCTCTCGAACAGCGTGTAGAGCGCGTTGGCGATCACGATGCCCGGGATCATCTGGCAGATCAGGATGGTCAGCAGCGCCCAGTTGATCCACCGGAAGCGGAACTGCGCCAGGGCGTACGCGGCCGGCGCGGCGATCACCAGCGTCACGAGCACCGTTCCGAACGCCACGATCAGACTGGTGACCAGATTGGCGCCCTGGTCACGGATCGCCGTGGCGTACCCGTCAAGGCTCGGATGGGTGGGGAAGAACGAGTCCGGCAGTGCTCCTCCGGAGGGAGACAGCGAGATGTTCAGCATCCAGTAGACCGGGAAGAGCATCAGGGCGAGCAGCACGATCGCGACCGCGGTACGGATCCTTCTCCTGACCATCACTCCCCCTACTCGTCGATTCGGCGCCGGTTGACGCGCAGGTAGACGACCGCGAACATCAGCGAGACGACGATCAGGATGTTGCTCAGCGCCGCGCCCTGCCCGAACTTGAACGTGACGAACGAGTGCTGGTACGACTGCAGCGCGATGGTCTGGGTGGCGTCGGCCGGCCCGCCCTTGGTCAGGCCGAGGATGATGTCCAGCACCTTGAGCGTGTAGATCACGCCGAGCATCAGCGTGATGCTGACGACGGCCCGCAGCTGCGGCCAGGTGATATACCAGAACGCCTTCCAGCCGTTGGCGCCGTCGATCGCCCCGGCCTCGTAGAGCTCGTCCGGGATGTCCTGCAGCCCGCTGTAGAGCAGGGTCAGGTTGAACGGGATGCCCAGCCAGATGTTGACCAGGATGACCGAGATCAGGGCCACGCTGGGCGAGGTGAGCCAGGGCACCGGCGTGTCGACGATGCCCAGGCCCTGCAGCAGCGCGTTGGCGACGCCGCTGTCCTGTTCGAGGATGGCCCGCCAGGCCACGCTGCCGACGATCAGCGGCAGCAGCCAGGGCAGCAGAAACAGGGCCCGCAGCACTCCGTTGAGCGGGAAGTTCTTCTTGAAGAACAGCGCCAGCAGCATGCCGATGACGAACTGCCCGACCAGCGAGCCGAGGGTGAACAGGGCGGTGTTGACGACCGCCTTACCGAACACGTGCTCCCCGGTCACGGCCACGTAGTTGTCGAACCCGATCCAGTCGGCCTGGCCGGTGAAGAACGTCCGCAGACCGTAGTCCTGGAAGCTCATCACCGCGTTCTTGACGACCGGATAGCCGAACAGGAACACGATCGCCAAGGCGGCCGGTACGACGAACAGAACCTTGGCGATCGCCTCCTTCCGCATCAGCTCGCGCCCGCCTTGGCCATCGCGTCGGCCGGGGCGGCCTGCCCGGTCAGCACCTGCTGCACGCCGGTGTAGATGATCTTCGCCTGGTCGGGCCACTTCTCGCCGAGCTTGCCGGTGCGGGACCGGGCCTTGGCGACCGGGTCGACGAAGCCGACCATCGTCGGGTTCTCGGCCTTGTACTTGTCGGCCAGGGCCAGCTTGGTCGGCACGATGCCGCCCTCCTTGGCCCGCTTGAGCTGGTTGTCGTCGGTGTTCATGCACGCGACCAGCTCGGCCGCCTTCTTCATCTTGGCCTCGCTCGCGGTCAGCGGCACCGACCACGCCTCACCGCCGAGGGGCGCGGTCGACGTCTGGCCGGCCTGGTTGACCGGGAACGGCACCACGCCGTAGTCGACCTTCGACTTCTCGATGGTCGGGATCTGCCACGGGCCGTTCAGCATCATCGCCGCCTTCTTGGCGATGAACTGGTCGTTGACGTCGGCCTGGGTCCAGTTGACGACGCTCTTGGAGGCCGAGCCGTCGGCGACCAGGTCCTTCCACAGCTGCAGCGCCTGAGCCACCTGCGGCGTCTTGAGCTGGGTCTCGTCGCCGCCGTTGGTCCACATCGGCGGCAGGAACTGCCAGGCGCCCTCGTAGTCGGCGGTGGCGTTGAACGCGAAGCCGTACTGGCTGCCCTTGGTCAGCTTCTTGGCCGCGGTCTTCAGCTCGTCCCAGGTCGTGGGGGGCTGCACGCCGGCCGCGGACAGGATGTCCTTGTTGTAGAAGATGGCGATCGTGTTGGCGCCGGGCTGCAGCGCGTACAGCTTGCCCTGGTAGGTGGCCGCGGCGACCGGGCCCGGGGCGAAACCGTCGGCGTTGAGGCCGAAGTCCGAGAGCGGGGCGAGCGCGCCGGTGGCGGCGATCTGCTGGATGTCGGGATTGTCGAGCATCAGCACGTCCGGCATCGTCTTCGAGGACGCCTGCTGGAGCACTTTCTGAATCAGGGTCGGGCCGGGAATCGACTGGTGGTCGACTTTCGCGACACCGATGGAGGTGCCGCAGGCGCTGAGCATGTCGCCGATCTGGGTCTTGGCGGGCTCGTCGTTGTAGTAGTCGAGCACGGTCAGGCTGTCGACCTTCGCTCCGGCGTCGCCGCCGTCGTCGTCCGATCCACCGCACGCGGCGAGGGTCAGCGGTACGACGGTCAGCAGCGCGGCCGCGGCCACGAGGCGCTTCATGACAACTGTTTCCCCTTAAGGTGAACCGGATAACCTTGTTGACTGATCCGGCGCCTTTGTGACGAAGTGGTTAACCGGATCACCAGTGGTGGGAGTGTGCGCCGTCACAATCTTGCCTGTCAAGGGTGGGGTTAACCGGATAACCCTGTCGTATGCTGCGGTGCATGGCGGCGACTATTCGCGACGTGGCCCGGGCGGCCGGCGTTTCCTCCGCGACCGTGTCGTATTACCTGAACGACACCAAGCCGCTGACCCCCGACACCACCCAGCGCATCGAGCAGGCGATGGCCGAGCTCAAGTTCCGCCGCAACCCGGTGGCCCGGGCCCTGGCCAGCCGCCGGTCCCGGATCATCGCGCTGGCCTACCCGTTCAGCGACGAGCACGAGTCGCCGTCGGCGCGGCACTTCATCATCGGCGCCGCGCGAGCCGCCTCCGACCGCGACCACAACCTCGTGGTGTGGCCGGTCGACGACGACGGGCCGGAACTCGCCACCTTCGCCGAGCAGGGTCTGGTCGACGGCGTCGTGCTGATGGACGTCCGGGTCGACGATCCGCGGGTGGAGGCCTTGGGCAAGCTCGGTGTACCGGTCGCGCTGATCGGCCGGACCGGGGACAGCACCACGCTGCCGTACGTGGACATCGACTTCGACGAGTCGGTCAGGCTCGCCTTCGACCACCTGACCGGGCTCGGCCACCGGCGCATCGTGCTGGTCAACGGCGATCCCGAGGACGGCCACCTGTACGGGTACGGCCCGTACGTGCGCACCGAGGCGGCGTACCGCCGGCTGATGGCCGAGTGGGGCCTCGATCCGATCGTCATGGTCTGCGGCCAGACCGTGGTCGACGGCCGGGCGGCGGCCGGACGCCTGCTCGCCGCCCACCCGGACACCACCGCCGTGATCGTCATGAAGGAACTGCCCGCCCCGGGACTGACCGCCGAGCTCATCCAGCGCGGCCGGTCGGTACCCGGCGACATCTCGGTGATGTCGATGTACAGCACGGCCAACGTGGCCGCGATGTCCACGCCCAATCTGACCACTGTCACCACCCCCGGCACCGAGCTGGGCGCCCTCGGCGTCGAGGCCCTGCTCAAACACCTGGGCGGCTTCCCGGTCCCGCCGACGCTGGCCACCGGTCGTCTGGTGATCGGCGCGTCGACGGGTCCCGCGAAGACCTGATCAGCCGGTGTAGCCCGCGAAGATCCGGCTGAACTCGTACGGCTGCTGCGCGATGTTGGTGCACCGGTAGAGCGGCCCGCTGCAGGCGTTGGCGTCCCGGCCCAGCTCCCAGAAGCTCAGCATGCCGAGGTGCCGTCCCTGGGCGAAGGACACCAGCTGCCGGGCGTCGTTCTGGTCGTACACGTGGCCGTCGTCGTTCTGGCCCAGCATCGGCGTGACGCCGACCATCTTCCACGCCTGCGCGTCGGTGCGGCCCGGGTAGAGCGACTTGATCTGGTTGAAGGTGGAGTTGGCCGCGGCCACCGCGAAGTCGCCGTAGTCACCACTGCGGTAGTAGTCCATCGCCATCACGTTGACCAGGTCGACGTTGACCCCGGCGTCGCGGGCCGAACGGACCACGCCCAGCCCGTCGGCGGTCAGGCCCTCGGGCAGCACCGGCAGCGTGAAGGAGACCCGCAGCCCCGGGTTCGCGCGCTGCAGCGCGGCGAGGGCCTGCGACCGGCGGTTGACCGAGGTCGGATCGGCGGTCGCGCTGCCCTCGATGTCCAGGTCGATGTACTTCAGGTTGTACGCGCTGACGACGGCCTGATACTCCGCCTGCAGTGCCGACACGCTCCCGCAGGCCTGGGCGAGCTCGATGCCGGTGGCGCCACCGAAGGAGATCTTCACGTCGCCGCCGCGGGCGCGTACCGCGTCGATCTGGTCCTTGGCCCAGCCCTGCCGCGGGTCGTAGGCGTTGAACCACATGGCCTTGCAGGCCGAGGCGGTGATGAACGCCAGCGTCACGTGCTTGAGGCTGCCGCTGCCGACCATGGCCGGGAGGCTCGGCGTCGGCCAGGCTCCCATGTCGACGTAGGGCGCGTGCGACAGGCCGTCGGTGGTGGGCGGGGGGTCGGTGGGCGGCGGGTCGGTCGGGGGCGGGTCGGTCGGCGGGGTGCTGTCGCAGGCGCCGAGGTCCTCCCACAGCGACGCGGCGGCGACCGGGGTCCAGCCGGCGCCGGGCGGCGGGGTGTGCGCGACCCGGGCCCGGTAGAGGCGGCCGCCGAAGGTCACCTGGGCGCCGACGGCGTACGGGGTGCCCTCGGCCCAGGCCGGGGCGTTGCAGGCGACCATCACGGTCGCTTCGGTGGCGGTGGCGGCGAAGGCGGCGGGGGCGGTCAGCATCCCCGCCAGCAGGGCGGTTACGGCCGAGACGGCCACCGCCCAAGGGCGCAGTGCTCTCATGCATCGAGACTGATGGATGAGTTAATAACTGTCAACACTCTTAAGTGTTAGTCCGGTCGTCCGGCCGATGGCGGGGCCGGCGGGCCGGCATTAGCTTCGGTCCAGGAGGTCGCCGTGGCCGCAACCGACATCGACGTGGTGGTGCCCGCCCGTCGCGCGGCGACGGTGTCACGACTGCTCATGGGCCTGGCGGCCGGCGACGACCGCCCCGATCTGGTCACCCTGATCGGCCACGAGGTGCCCGACGACCAGCCGGCGTTCGGGCTCACCGTGCGGCTGCTGCGGCCCGCGAGCACCCGTTACCCGATCGGGGACCACGACGTCGCGGTACGCCGCAACATCGGCATCTGGCGGTCACCGTGCGCCCGGATCATCGGTCTGGACGACGACGTGGTGCCGGCCGCGGACACCGTCGCGGCCTGTCGCCGGTTGCTGGCCGAGGACGCCTACGTCTGGGGCCATCACCGCTATCGCGACCTGTCGGCGGTCGGCACCGACCCGGAACTCGTCGCACGACTGGTGCACACCCCGGCCGGCGCCGGCCGATCGCGCGAACTCGGCGTGAATCGCTGGCACCTCTACCAGAGCTGCTACGCCGGGATGTTCGCGGCGCGGCGGGACGAGCTGATCGCCTCGGGCGGGTTCGACCTCGCGTACTGCGGCCGGCACGCGGGCGAGGACCAGGACCTCGGGCTGCGCCTGGCCCGGCGAATCCACGGCCGCGAGCAGGTGTTCATCCACGAGCCCCCGTTCGCCTGGCACCCCGAACAGCCCGAGCCGTGGGGACCGCCGGGCTGGACCAACCTGTGCAGCGGCGGGCATCGGACGCGGTCGACCGTACGGAACGGCCTCGATCTCATGTCCTGTCTGGACTGTCCCTGGATGACGACCGATCGCCCACCGAAGGCCACGGATCCGTTGCCGTTGCTGGCCTTCGATCCGGGCCAGGCCTCCGCCACCGAGGTCTGGCTCAAGGATTGACGACCAGGCCGTAATAGTGGTGCAGCAGCCGGAACCGGGCGACGTTGGCGCGCGGCCGCTGCCACCCCGAGGACCACTCGGCGCCGGTCGCCTCGTAGACGAAGGCCAGCAACAGATCGAGGTTGCCGGGCGTCAGGCACCACGGCCGTAACGGCGTCCAGACCGCCGTCGCGGCCGTGGCCTTCTCGGCCGCGGTCCGCACCGGTCCCGCCGCCGTGGCGAGATTGTTCAGCTGGGTACGCAGCCCGGGCGTCGCCGCGATCCGCGTGCGCAGGGCCCGCCACCGGTTGCCGCTCGTGCCGCCGGCGGCGATCAGCGCGCTGGCCAGCAGCAGCCGGACCTGATCGGTGCCGATGTTGTAGCGCAGGTACGCGAACGGCAGGTCGAGAACGGCGGGCGCACCGGCCGGCAGCGGACCCGGCCCGAACAGCCACTCGGTACCGGTGAAGGTCCGGAGCAGCTGCACCCCGTCTCCCAGCACCGTCACGAGGAACCGCTCAGGATCCTTGACCGGCGCGGCGACCGCGGCCACGGCCGGCGGTGGCGGCGTGAATCGGCGCAGGGTCACCGCGTCCCGCAGCACCAGCCCGCGGGCCAGGGCGGCGCCCAGGTCGTCGACCCCGGCCGCCTTCCAGGTCCGGTACGAGAAGTCCCGGTAGGCGACCCCGCCCGGCGTGTCCCCGGCCAGGATGTCCAGCCCGGCGACCTGCAACAGGTACGAGTTGGTGGCCAGCGCCATGACGAACGCGTCGGTACGCGCGGCGAGTGGCGCCGCCGCGGCCAGCCAGACCAGGTTGCTGATGTCCGGCGTGGGCCGCAGCGAGGTCACCGCGTCGGTGGTGCCGCTGGGCACACCGGCGTCGATGCTGACCGCGGACGGCGGCAGGGCCAGCGCTCCCTCGGTCCGGTAGAGCGCCAGCACGAGTTCCGGGGAGGCGCCGGTCGCGGTGGCCGCGGCCCGGGCGACGCGCAACCGCAGGATGATGTCCTGCACCTTGCGCAGGCCGACGATCGCCTGGCTGCTCGTCCGAGCGCCGCGGGCCGCGTCGGCCACCGTGATCGCGCCGGTGAGCAGAGCCTGTCCGAGCGCGGCGCCGGACGACGCGGCCAGATCCAGATCCTGCCGGAAGAACCGGGGAACGGCGCCGGTCAGGTCGGCCGGTACGCGCGGCCCGGCGGCCCGGGCCGTACGCTCGGCCGCGCGTACCCGGCCCAGCATGGCCAGCGAACCGTCGCCCTGCGCCCGCTGCCAGTCGGCCAGCACCGGCGTGCGGAGGTCGGTGATCCGCCGCTCCCGGTCGGCGACGGACAGCGGGCGTAGCCGCCCTTCCAGCGTGACGGCACCGGGCAGGTAGACCCGTTCCGCCGAACCGGGCGGTCCCGGCGCGATGTTCGCCGGCAGCGGCGGGACCTGCCCCAGAAGCAGCTGGGCGAGCAACCGGTTGATCGGCCCGACACCACCGCCTCCCCCGGCCACCGCCGGCAACGCCGGGCGGACCGGACCGTCCCGGCCGGTGCCGGTCGCGACCGGAACATCGCTCTGGGCCAGCGCTGTTCGCACCGCCCGGCCCGCCTCGGTGGCGACCGGGGCGCGCCCCGGCGTCAGGGTGCCGGCGGCGGGCCAGCCCTCGGCCACCCAGTGCAGTCCGGAGGAGGCCAACCGGCGGCCGACGGCGTCGTTCGGGAACTCGTTGCCCGCGGCCCAGCCCAGCACCGCCACCGGCACCCGCCGGGCCAGGGTGGTCAGCTCCGGCGGGATCTCGGGTCGCGCACCCGGGCGAAAGCCGGTGATGACGCCGGGCGCCGGCCGTCCGTCGGTGTAGCTGAGCGGCCGGGAGCCGGCCGTACCGGTCAAAAAACCGGCGATCGCGATCGCCGCCGGATGTTCGGCCCGGAGCTCCCCCAGCATGGCCAGCAGGAAGGTGTGCAACTGTCGCGCGGCCACGTCCGGGCGGGCCGGGCCGGGTTGTTCGAGAACGACGGCGACCGGGTTACGCAGCAGATCGAAGAGCACCGTGGGCGAGTCGCTCCAGCGTCGCCCGACCACGCGCCACAACCGGCGAAAGTCGGCGAACGACAACGGCTGCCCGTCGCCGCCGGACCGCACGGTCGCCAGCTGCACGATGGTGTACAGGCCCCGGTCCTGGGCGGCCCGCACGGTCGCGTCCAGCGCGTCCAGGTAGGCGGCGCCGTCGTCGGCCGGGTCGCTTTCCGCGGGTATCGGGGCGGCGCCCGCGGGCAGCCGGAGGTCCGGGTCCGGGACCGGTGCGGCCGCGACGACGTGGTCCAGCGCGATCGGCACGCTCACCGCCGTGACGCCCCAGCGGACGAGAAGGTCGAGATCCGGTTCGGGTACGGCCGGAGCGTAGTCCCCGTCCGGCCCGGGCACGGCGTGGTCGAAGCCCGGTACGTGCACGGCACGCAGCCGGACCGGCTGATCCGCCTCGTCCAGCAGCAGCGGCCCGTGCACGCGCAACCGGGTCGGCGCGCTCCCGGATCCGGCCCGCGCCGACTGCCGCCGCTGTTCCCGGGCCGTGTCCCGGCGCTCGCCGCGAGCCTGCTCCCGGCGTTCCTCCTCGCGCGCCTCGTCCCGCCGCCTCTCCCGCGCCTCATCCTGGACCCGTTCCCGGCGCTCCTCCCCACGCGCCTCCGCCCGACGCCTCTCCCGCACCTCACCCTGGGCCTGCTCCCGGCGCTCCTCCCCACGCGCCTCCGCCCGACGCCTCTCCCGCGCCTGTTCCCTGCGCTCCTCCTGACGGGCCGACCCCCGCTGCTCGTCGCGCAGCTGCTCGCGGCGCTCGTCGCGGGCGGTCTGATCGCGGACCTCGCGCCGCTCCGCGGCCGACTCCTCCCGTCGACGGCGCTCGCGCTCCTCCTCGGCCCGTTCCGTGGCCGACAGCAGCGCCGCACGCATCGCGCGGGCGGCGATCGCCGCCGCCCGGCGGGTGCTCTCCAGCCGTCCCGCTCGGCGGGCGGCGTTCCGCTCGCGGCTGTCCCGTTCGGCCCGCCGCTGGGCCCGGATGCGAGCCACCGTGTTCGCGTGCCGGTCGGCCCGGCGTCGTTCCCCGGCGGCCTCGGCGCGGGCCTCCTCCAGCGCGTCGACCCGGCGCTGTTCCTCCTTGACCCGCTCGCGCTCCTCCTCCAGCGCCTTCTCCCGCAACTCCTCGAGCTTCTGCTCCCGGCGCTGCTCCGCACGTTCGCGTTCACGGCGCTCGCGGAGCCGCTCCTCCTGCTGTTCGGCCGCGTTCGCCACGGGTCAGTCCGTGCTGCCGGGCACCGGGGGCAGCGGCGCCAGCCGGATCTCGAAGGAGGACAGGCTCGCGGCGTCGAGCAGCCCGCCCGGGTCGGCGACGACGGTGACCGCCTCGCCGGCGAACTCGACCGCCGCCCGTACCCGCACGTGGGCGTCGTTGATCGCGTACCCGTCGAGGTCGGCCGACCCGGACACGACGGCCTGGGTGACCGCGTCGACCAGCTGCCGCACGGTCAACCGCCGCGCGACCTCCTGCGCCTGCCGCAGCCGGTCCCGCAGGTCGGCGATCTCCGCGGCCTGGCCGGCCACCACCCGCCGCAGCCGCTCGACCTCGAACCGGGTCGCCCCGGCCTGATCGATCAACAGGTCACGCCGGGTCGCCAGGCTGCGGCCGAGTTCGCCGGCCACGCCGCGGGCGACCGCCTGCTCGACGAACGCGGCCGACAGCCGTTGCGTCCCTTCGCTCATCACGAGGTTCCCGGTGGCGTCTCGGGCAGCCGGGGCAGCAGCTTGAGCTCCATCTGGACGGTGGACAGCTGCTCGGCCGGAGCGGTTCCCGGCTGCGCGGCGATGATCTCCACGTCGCCCTGCTCGTTGGTCCGCAGCAGCCCCTTGGCCTCGACGTTCAGGCCGGTCAGGGCGGCCGCGAAGGCACGGCCACCGGTGGCCGGCCGGTTGCCGAGGTCGGCCAGCACGTCGGCGAAATGGCCGGCCAGGCCGGTGGTCGTCATCGCCGGCGGCGCCGAGTCTTCGGCGCCCTGCTCGAGCTCGGTGATCCGGCCACGGAGCTGTTCGCGTTCCGCCCGCAGTGCCTCCACCTCGTCGGCGTGCGCCTGGTTGACCTGCCCGATGGTGTCGTCGAGCTGACTACGGACCTGCTCCGGGATGGCGGTGCGCACTTCGTCGATCTCCCGTCGCAGATCGTCGGCGCGGCCGCGGGCCTCGTCGCGTTCCGAACGCAGCGCGTCGCGGTCCCGCCGTAGTTCGTCCGAGCCCGCTTCCACCTGCTGCAACCGGCCCAGCTCGACCTGCTGGCGGGAGAACTCCTGCTGCAGTTCCTCCTGTTTGCCGACCAGCCGGTCCAGTCGCTCGGCCAGGCCGTCCCGTTCCCGTTCGGTCGCGGCCAGGCGTTCCTGGGTCCGGGCGAGCTCCAGTTTGAGCTCCTCGGGCGTGGGATCCTCGCCCCGGTCGCCCTTCGGATCTTCTTTCGACGCAGAGTTCATCCGCTCATCCCTCCGCCGGATCCTCGCGGGTGACGGTCAGGGTCTCGTCATCCACGCGCAGGAGTTTGAGCCGCTGCGCCGATGTGCCCTCGCCCTCGGTCTGCAGGACGATCCAGGATCGCTCGGGCGGGCTGAAGTTGACGCTGACCCGGCCGCGGACACCGGTGTCGTCATCGACGAGTCTCGTCCGCACGGCCGCCACCACCTCCTCGGCCGAGTGGACGGCCCGGACCGCGGTGACCACGGCCGGCGGCGGCACCGGCACGACGGTCAGCCGCACGCTGCTGCTGGCTTGGACGTCGTAGCCGAACTGGTTGGCGTACCGGGCGTTGACGGGCTGGGCCCAGATCCGCGGCACCGCCGGGCCGCCGGTCTCCGGTGGCTGTTCCACCGCGACGGCGATCCGCAGGTCCAGTTCGGTGCTGGGGATTTGGTACCAGGTGGCGGTGAGACCGTACTGGCCGAGCACCGGGTCGTCGTCGATCATCTGCTGAATCTCGATGCTGTGCCGGTCCAGGGCCGACTGCGCCTCGCCGATGCCACGGCCGAGAGCGCTGAGCAGTTGCTCGAGCGGCACGGAGAGCAGTTCCGCGACCTGCTGGGTGGGATCGGTCATGGTTCAGACCGTCGTGACGGTAGGCGGATCGGTGAACGTGTTGATCGTGGTGATCGCCGGTTGCAGCCGGCTCGGCGGCGGCACCGGTCGCATCGTCGCCCGCAGGACGCTGGATCCGCTGGCGTCGTAGCTGTAGGTGTTCTGCGTCCGGTAGTCCACGGTGGACACGTACGCCCGCGACGGCCGCAGCCCGAGGAAACCGGCCGCCGCACTGGTCGAGCCGGTGGTGTCGCTGGCCGAGTCCTCGTGCATCGTGATCGCGATCTTCACCTCGATCGACGCCTCGGTGAACTGGTAGAAGGTCGGGAACAGCCCGGCCTGCAGCATGGACATGGTGGTGCGCTCGACGCCGGACGGCCGCACCCGGGCCCCGGTCACCTGGACCGTCTCGGTCCCCGCGTCGCCGCCCGGCACCGCAACGGTGACCGGGGTGATGGTCGGCTCGATCACCTCGGTGACCCCGCTGAGCACTTCGACCTGGACCTCGGCCAGGGCTTTCAGCGTTTCCAGGGAGTTGCGGTCGAGCGCGGTCTGACCGTCGGCGATGGCGACGGCCAGGTTGCGGACGAGTTCGGCGAACGGGAGATCGAGCAGATCGCGGCCGATGGTCATCAGCGGGCCCCTCTCAGACCGTGGTGACGACGGGCGGCTGACCTTGCAGCATGGGCAGGGTGTTGACGGTGATGATGCGCGGCGTCAGCCGGCTCGGTGGCGGCACCGGCTTGAGCGTGGTCCGCAGCAGGCTCGACCCCTCGGCCGAGTAGGAGTAGGTGTTGGAGTTCTTGTAGTTGACGTGCGCCGCGAAGGCCACACTGACCGGGCCGAAGCCGCCCTGCACGGACAGCGACGCGCCGGCTTCGAGCTCGCTCGAGCTCGAGGTCTTCTGCGAGATCGACATCTTGACCTCGATCACCGATTCGGTGAACTGGTAGAAGGTGGGGAACAGCCCGGCCTGCAGCAGGGTGTAGTCCACCGGGTCGGTCGACTCCGAGGTGATCTTCGCGCCGGTGATCACCACCTGGGCGTTGCGAGTGCCGCCCTGCCCGTCGTCGACGGTCAGGCTGACCGACTCGAACGACGGCGTGATCGTCTCGTGGATCTCTTCGATGATCTTGACCTTTTCCCGCGCCAGCTGACGGGTGGTCTCGATCGAGGATCGGTCCAGGGCGAGCTGGCCGCGCGCGATGGCGAAGGCCAGGTTCTGAACCATCTGCGGGAACGGGACATCGAGGAGGTCTTGGCCGACGCTCATGCCGGATTTCCTTCCGCGTTCTCAGGGGACTCCCGCCGGTCGGACGAGAGGAAGTGACGTGGGTCGGTGAGGCGCCGGCTCCACGGCGTCTCGGCCGGGCTCGCGGCGGTACCGGGGCGGATCGCGTCGGTCAGGCCGGTCCGGCCCCGCTCGGCCAGCTGGCGGGCCGCGTTCAGGGCGAACCGCTGACGCAGGACGCGGAGGCCGGGGGCGTCGTCGGCGAAACTCACGCCGCCGGCGAAGCCGACCAGGCTGTGCGCCTGCAACGCCTCCTTGCGGCCGGGCGGCAGCCCGACCACCAGACCGCCGCCGGCGGTGCTGAGCAGGACGACGCCGCCCAGGGCGGCGGTGTGTTCGGCGATCGCGTCCAGTGCCTCGTCGGTGTGACCGGGTACGGCCCGTACGAAGAACATCTCGATCCCGCCCGCGTCGGCGCTCATCGGACCGCGCCGACCTGTTCGCGGGCCGGCGCCGCGAGCTCCTCGAAGTGCCGTACGACATCGGCCGGGACCGTGTCGGCCGCCGCCGCCCGGGCGATGTCCCGCCGCCACCGGGAGAACCCCTGATCGGTCAGCAGCCGGCGCAACGCGCTGACATCGTCCGGTTCCACCTCGCCGGTCACCGGTGGCCACCATGGGCTCGGCCCGTGGTACGGGACGCCCACCACCGCACAGGCCAGGTCCAGCCCCGGGCAGGCGTCCGCGGCGTGGTCGGCCACCAGTGCGTACGACGGCAGCGCGGCGACCAGTTCCTCGAGCGGGAGCCGTTCACCGGTCGTGATGTCGAGCGCCGGCGTGGTCACGGCGATCCGGGTGCCGGGAAAGACGGTCTGCAGCGGCGCCAGCGCGGCGAGGCTGCCCGGGCCGGCCAGCACCCATCCGACGTGCGCGCGCCGGGCCCCGGGCAGCAGCGGTGGCAGCCGGACCGGGATGGAGAGTTCGTCGCCCTCGGTGAACGCGGCCACGCGGATCCGCCCGGCCGCCTCGCCGTGCCGCCGTTCGGTCACGCGTACCTCGACGCTGGCGCCTTCCGGCAACCCGGCCACCGCGGGTGCGAGGGCGCTGCGCAGCGGTGTCGGTACGGCCGGGTCGGGCGCGGCGCCGGCAACGAAGGCGTACGTCCGGGACCGCACCGCCCGCCGCCGGGCCGGCGCCGCCCGCAGGCATCGTTCCCAGCTGCCGGCGATATCCTCCCAGCTGTAGCCCTGCGCGAAGGCACGGGACCGGGCGGACCGATCGGCCAGCTCGCTCGGATCCTCGTGCAGCGCGGCGATCGCGGTGGCCGCGGCACGGGTGTCGAGCAGGGTACGGACCAGGCCGAACTCGTCGCGCATGGTCGATTCCACCGGGACGGCGACACCGTGGGTGCCGACCAGTTCGCGGCTGGCCGACGCGGCGACGGCTATCGGCACCACGCCGGCCGCGGCCGCCTGCAGGGTCGGCAACCCGAAGCCCTCGCCGTACGAGCTGAGCAGGTGCACATCCGCCGCCTGGTAGAGACGGCTCAGCTCGGTCATGGTGACGCCGCCGTCGGCGCGCATCTCGAAGCCCGCGGTGAACCGCACCCGATCGAGCAGACCGAGCAATTCCAGATCATGGAGCACGCTGTACGCGTAGAGTTCGCTTTCCGCCGCCGGATCACGCGGGTCGCAGTGCAGGTGGAACATCACGTCGCCGTAACGCGGATCGCCGGCCAGCAACCGCAGCACATCGAGGGTGCGTGGCAACATTTTTCGCGGCTGATTGCGGGCGTCGGAAAGGACCACGAACCGGTCGGTGTAACCGAGCGCCGCCTTGGCCCCGGCCCGGTCGGCGGGCGGCCGGAAGACGTCGAGATCGACACCGTGCGGGATGTACTCGGCCGGCACTCCGCTGGCCGCCGAGACCGCCTGGCCCCAGCGGCTCATCGCGATCGGGACGTCGGCCGACCGGAGCAGCTCGGCCCATCCCGGCGCCAGGCGTCCGGCCGGGTCCGCGCCGTCCACGGGGTAGTAGTGCACCCATCGCGTTCCGGACATGTCCAGGTAGGACTGGATCTGCGGGTCGGTCATGAAGCTCATCCACCACACGTCGGCCAGGCTCACCACGTAGTCCGGGCGGATCCGCATGAGGTAGCCGAGCAGCACGTCGGCGCCGAACTGATCGTGCCGTACGGGATGCACCGGGAGGCCTTCCCACCACGTCGCGGCGCCCCGTGTCTGCCAGCCGAGGATCTCGATCCGGTGCCCGCGGTCACGCAGCCGCCGGCACACCTCGCGGGTGACGGTGGCGAAGCCCGACGGCGTGGAGGGGCTGTCCGAGATCCACAGCAGGCGCATCCTTGCCCCCCCCTTTTGACGACTCCTCGAAATTCGCATTCGACGGGTCGGCCGTCAAGCCTCCGAACGGCTTGGAAAAACGCTTTTAGCAATAGTCATACATTTGCCAATGATCGCTTTCCCAAGGTCAATTCGGTGATTTTTCCAGGGATCATTGCCATGCGTAAATAATTGCCTCGGCCAATCCTTTTGACGGACATTGATCGCTGTTCCGGCGAAAGGCACCCGGGCGGCGGCGGCCGTGACCACCACCGCCCGGGGATGCGGTCAGCCGGTCAGGAAATCGGAAGGTCCGACGGGTCCCCGCCGTAGGGCAGGCTGCCGGCGATCTGCACGTTGCGGTGCGTGCTCATGATGTGCCACTGACCCGCACCCTTGCGGTACAGCGCGATGTCGTCGTACCCGTCGCCGTCGAAGTCACCGGTCAACGGGATGTCACTGCGGTCTCCGCCGTACGGGTAGCTGGCGATGATCTGCTCACGGTTACGCAGGTTGAGCACGTGCCACTGGCCCGCGTTGACCCGGTAGACACCGATGTCGGTGGTGCCGTCACCGTTGAGGTCGGCGACCACGGGCCGGTCCGACGGGTCCCCGCCGTAGGGCAGGCTGCCGGCGATCTGCACATTGCGGTGCACGCTCATGATGTGCCACTGACCCGCACCCTTGCGGTACAGCGCGATGTCGTCGTACCCGTCGCCGTCGAAGTCACCGGTCAGCGGGATGTCACTGCGGTCTCCGCCGTACGGGTAGCTGGCGATGATCTGCTCACGGTTACGCAGGTTGAGCACGTGCCACTGGCCCGCGTTGACCCGGT